>NZ_JAPEMT010000004.1 GCF_026342435.1 Streptomyces sp. NBC_00237
ACGCCGCTCCCTCATATGTGCCTCCTGGAGCCCGTATGGGGTCCTCGTCGGTGGGGCCGTCGTGTCACTGTCGACGGCCCGGAAAGATTACCTGGCCGTCGACAGTGTTCACAAGGGGGTTACGGGTCCTGCCAGTTGAAGGCGCACCACCTCCTCAGAAGGCCAGTTGTTCTCCCTGGCTCTCCGGTTCGGCCTTCGGCGGTCGTGGTTCGGCGTCGGGAACCTTCCGGTGGGCCTTGAGCCACCAACCGAACTGCTAGTTGCGGCAGGTCCGGTAGCGGTGCCCCGACCGCAGCGGTACGTCCAGGGGGATGCTGTGCTCGCCCCACCCGGTGATGGGACGGGCGTTGGTCAGCTTGACCCTCAGCCCCGGGACGGTGGCATCTCCCTCCCAGGTGTCGCCGGGTGCGTGCTCGAACGCGAGGTGTGCATTGCGGCCCCAGTCCCAGGGGGTGGGCAGGGCGCACAGGTACCAGGCGGCGGGCGGGTTGTCTGCCGGCAGCAGAAGGGTCTGCGTGCGGCGGCGATGGGTGACGTTGTGGCGGTCGCACTCGGCGAACGCCTTCAGGCAGTGCTGTGTGAGGTCGACGTCGAGCCAGGTGACGGCTATCTGCTCCCAGCCCAGATGGCGGGCCGCCTTCAGGGTGTGTTTACCGGCCAGGACCTCATTCGCCCGGCCGGTCAGGGTGCCCTTGTTGACCACGATGGGCCGGTACTGCCCGTTCGTAGACAGGCTTGAGCAGATCGCGCCGAGGTCACCGGGGCGCGGGTTGCGGTGGTAGTGGACCAGGTCGGCCAGCGACGCGGGGATGTGGGCTTGAGGCACGGCAAGGCTCCAGCCCCGCACCCACCTGCGACCCGAGGGGAGCAGACGCGCTGAGCAGCCTCGAAGAACCGCTCCCGCGTTCGTCGCCCGCTCGACCACCTCCTGTGCGGTTTGGAGGGCTTAGCCTCGCGCTTTCATGAATCCCGGTGTCCGATGGGTGGTCGGGCAAACGAAAAGTGCCTCTGACCAGCAAGAATGAGGATTGTCGAGGTCCTTGTTCCTGCCATTGCCGGAGGCACTTCCCAGGTGAAGAAGCGTATCTGTTCCTACCCACGTGTTCGCGTCGGGGGCGGCGGTCGGGCGGTGGTGTCGCAGGCGGGCGGTGTCCTGCTGGTCGAGACCATCCGCAAGACCGGGCTAGATCGGGTGATATCGGCGGCTCTGACACCGTGGCGCAAGCCGCGGGCGGTGCACGATCCGGGGAAGATCCTGCTGGATGTGGCCCTGGCGGTAGCCCTTGGCGGTGACTGCCTGGCGAACGTGGGCCTGCTGCGGGCCGAGCCAGCCGTGTTCGGTGCGGTGGCCTCCGACCCGACGGTCTCCCGTCTGGTCGACACCCTGGCCTCGGCCGGGCCGAAGGCCCTGGCGGCGATCCGCACCGCGCGGGCGCAAGTCCGCGAGCAGGTCTGGAAGTTGGCAGGCACGGCGGCCCCAGACGCGGGTGGGCAGGTCATCGTGGACATCGACGGAGTGCTCGTGCTGGCGCACTCCGAGAAGCAGGACGCCACGGCGACCTGGAAGAAGACGTTCGGGCACCACCCCTTGCCGGAGACGACCGATCCCGCTTCACCCACGCAAAAGGACTCGAAACCTTCGCCGGGGCCGCATCGGTCACCCGGGCGTCCGGCAAAAGCCTTGCCGTCATGGCCCGCCGGGTCAAGAAGCAGCGACTCGCCGCCGTCGGCTATGTCTGGGCTTTCTCCGCCCTGTCCTCACCCGGGGCCCGAGCTCACTATGACCGCCGACGAGCGGCTGGAGACCGCCACACAGCCGCCCAACGCCACCTGTTCAACCGAATGCTCGGCTGCCTCCACCACTGCCTCACCAAGCGAGTGCCCTACGACGAAACCACCGCGTTCCCACCACCCGAAACGGCCGAACTACCCGTAGCCGCTTGACAGATCAACTGCATCGGATGTCTTGACCGCGGTCTGATCGGCGGCTGCGGAGAACGTGGTCAAGGAGAAACTTACCCGGTTGCGAGGTTGGTCAAGGAGAAGCGTGCGCTCGGCCGGACCTGGACAAGGGGTTGGTTGGGCGGCCGGTGCACCCGATCCGAGTGGTGCGCATCGTGTGCGGGCCGAACATCGCGGTGCGCGCGCGAGACGAGGGGGTGCGCGCCCGGATGCACCCGGTGCGCACGGCGCGCGCACTGCCTGGGAGTGGCGCGGATCCGATGCGCGCGGCGCGGTGCGTGGTGCACCGCGCCGCGGGGCGGTGGCGCGCACCGCCGCGGTCCCTGGTGCGTTCTACGCGGTGGTGGGGTGCATCGGGTGCGCATTGGCCGCTGCCGGGTGTGCGTGTATCGCCTGGTCTATTCCGGCGGCCTCGAATTCCGCTCTACTGGGGCTTAAAGGAACGGATCTGGTAGCTGCCCTGGAGGTTCCCCTCTTGCCCGGCCGGGGTGGAACCGACCCGGGAGTTGTAGTTGGTCCCGGTGTAGTACTGGACGCGGTGGCCGGTGCTGTTCCGGACCGAGCGGACGTTGTGTCCCTGCTGGATGAACGAGCAGTCGTCGGCCGTATTGGCTTTGCGCTCCTGGGACCACTGACAGCGGGTCCCGCCGCCGTTCCATTCGCTGTAGATGCAGAAGTACCCCGGCGAGCAGTTGTAGGCATTTACGGGCGGTGCGACTCCGGCGTTGGCGGTCGGGGCGAGCCCGAGGGTGAGGGCTGCGGCGACCGAAGCCAGGGCGAGCGAGGGAAGACGAAACACAGGAAGCTCCTATTCCGTTTGGGCTTTCAGCAGTACACATGCCCATCTGTAACGCCCTGGATACGTTCCGTGATTGTGCGCGCCCCGGCGTGGGAGGAGCCGACGAGTGCGCCCCCACGGGAAGCCGGGCCTACCCATCCAGCGCATCGGGGATTTCGCGGCCGCCGGTACGGCGGGGCAGTTGGCGGGTGTCGACCGGTCTCTCGCCCACCTGGTCGACCAGCTCCGGGGCCTCATCACGATGGCCCCAGGCGACCGTGCGAGCTGAACGGGCTTGCTGGGGCTGACGGTTAGGTACGGCTTCCCTTCCAGAAAGAGCACAGGCCATGGGGGTGGTCACAGGTGGGGAAGGCGAGCAGGGGCAAGAAGCAGCGGATTCGGGACACGGCGGGGGCCTGGAACGCGTCGGCCGCTGCCTGCGAGGGCCCGGCCGACGCCCCCTGCTGACCGGCGAGAAGGTCTACTGGACAGGGCGGCAGGTCCGGACGGTCTCGACGTCATCCGGCAGCAGCTCGACAAACGGCAAGGCGCCTGGGGCTACCGGGACCCCGAGACGGGCCGTACGTACGACAACGAGCCCGACCCCACCTTCCGCGCCCTCCTTCTGGCCCTCAACCCCCGGCTGCGCTGAACCACACCCGACGAACGTTCGGCACTGCTGGTGGAGGGCGGGTGCCGCACTACGATGCGCGGTGGCTTCGTACGCGAAAGCCCCCCGTTGTGCCGCGGTGGCCAAGGCTCTGATCCCGCTGCTGTCCCGCAACTGCCCTGAGAACGGCGGCGAGTATGGCGGTTCGTACCAGGTAAACCTGGATGACGAGGAGGCCGTCGGGTTCGGTGGGGTGGAGCTGGTCCGGGCCGCAGTGCGCAAGGCGGCCCGTCAGCTCGGCTGGAAGACCGCCACCGTCGGGATGATCGGCGCTGCGCGCGGCACCCTGGTGGCCGTCCAGGACACCCGCGACATTCCCGAGGAGTGCCGGGAGGCGGTTGAGTCCGCGATGACCGAGCGGATGAGTGCGGCCCTGCACAAGATGGGGGGCGAGCCGGGCCCGGCCCCGGTGCAGGCCCCTGACCGGATTGACCACCCGATCGACCGTCAGGTCGACCGGATCCCGGTACAGCACTGCTCTTCGTCCCCCCGTTCACGGCAGCGCTTGCGGTGGCCGTCTGCTTCCTGTCGGGCGGCAACTACAAGAGGAGAAGCGGAGCGCGGGGTGTGAGGAACGTGTGGTCGGCGGCGGCTGCCGGACGGGTCGCGCATGGGGGTGGCAGTCCGGGCAACAGCCTGAATCCGGTGCTGGTGGCGGTGGATACTCGCGCCCATGCGGATGAGCGTGGGCCTGGACGCGAAAGAGCTGAAGGCGGGCACGGAGGGCGTGATGCCGTGGCTGTCCGCGACGGGCCTGGCGGCCGAAGCGCTCGCCCTGCTGCACCGGCCGCTGATGTGCTGGACGCAGCACGAGTACGGCCTGTTCGACTCGGCTGGCCACTACGCCGACTACCCGGGACTGTCACGGCGGCCAATATCCGGGTCTTACCTGCGGATACCGACCAGTTTCTGTTCTCATCCCGGCTGTAGCAGCCAGCGCGAGAAGCTGTGTCAGAGCTGGTGATCTGTGACGCGACGGCATTCGTGACGAGCGTCTCGTACACAAGCTCCGATGGAGCGCTGGGTGCACACAGAACCCGCTCTTCAAAGGGGCATCGCAGGGAGCTTTCGGGTGCGCCAGGTGGTGACGAGGAGGCGGGGCTCTCCTGTCGGCGGGCCCGCCGCTGTCAGCTCGTGCTCAGTGCCATGGTGTCGACGCTCGCCGCGACCCCAGTGAGACCGGACGAGAGGCACTGCTGGCCCATGTCGATCGTGGAGGTGGTAACGCGGCCGTGCAGGCGGCCGGTCTCGTCCCGGAACGGGCCTTCCGAGACGGCGCCGCCGTCCAGGGAGACGGTGTGCGCATCAGCGCGGATGGCCATCTGCGGCAGGACGGAGGTGGTTCCGTTGCTCCAGGTGATGGTCAGCTTGCCGTAACCGACCACGAAGGGCCCCGGGCAGGCACCGGTCCCGGACCCGCTGAAGCGGAAGGTGCCGGTGGCGATCTTCGGGTGCTTCGGAGAGTTGCACACACCCAGGTACCCGTCCGCCGAAACCTGCGTCGTCCGCTTCGTGAAGCCGACGCCGGGGCTGAAGGCCGCACGCAGGTCGCCGCCGTGGCAGATGATGGAGTCGGGTTCCGCGTCGGCCCTGGCACCGGCCGGGCCTGCGGACAGCATGGTGGCACTCATGGCGGCAATCACAGCGGGAGCAAGGAGGCGTTGCGTACGGTGCATGGACAAACCCTTCGATAGGACGTGGCAGGCAGAGCGCCCGGGAGCCATCTCGTGGAGGTGGCCGACGCGACGACCTGTCCACTGGACCTACGGCAGCAAAGCCCTGGTCATGGTGGTGAAGTCACCCATACGCCGTACTTGCTCCGTGACAGCGAACGAGAGCCGCCCGAACGAAGCCTCCGAAAGCGCACCGGCCGAGCACGTCCTCACCTACCTCCGAACGGGGGCGCTAGGCGGAACACGCGATCGCCCGGCAACTGTCCGGTCTCGGAGAAGTCGAGGCAGTCCCGCTCAACCTGAGGCATCCGTCTCGATTGCTTCAGGTTGAGCGAGGGTCACAGGTCAACGGGGTGTGCGGCCAAGTGCGATTCCCAGCGTCCGGACCTGCCCTGCAGCAGACCGGCGTGGCCAGCGTGTGTCGTCTGCGCTCGGAACACCTGGCCAGCTAATTTGATCTTGAGTGCGGCAGCCAGACGGGCAGCCGCCGGAAGGCGCCCAGTGGTTGCGTACGCAACCGCACGCGCCCACCGCTGCGAACGGAGACACATGATGCCGGGAATGCTCACACGGCTGGCTACCGGGCTCGCCGCGACCTTGCTTGTCGGATCCGCGTGCACGAGTACGGCTCACGCCACCCAGGACGCACCTGCCAGGACACCCGCGTCCACCGCAGCATCTGGAACGGCACGCAATTGCTTCACGATGAGCAAGCTGATGCCGCTCCTGATGAAGTACAAGAAGCTCGGAGACAAGGCCACCCCGGACCAAGTGGAGACGGACCTCCTCAACGTCCTTGAGGACAAGAGCAAGAAATCCGAGATCCAGAAGATCTTCGACGACGCCCGCGAACGGAGACACACCGACGTGATGGAGTTCGCCAAGATGGTGTTCAACGATTTGACCGTGGTCTGCCCGGATGTGAAGCCCTTGGCCTCGATGATGGAGAAGATGGGCTGATAGCCGCCGAAACGGCAAGCCCTCCGCTGCACGAAGCTGCGAGGTGGGCCGTCCGAGAACAGGCGATCGGTTCCGTCCGGATCCCTGATACAGCCTCAGGACGTCAAGTCTCTGCCAACCTGCGGCACCCAGGCCAGATGTCTGAGGTTGGCTGAGACACCGTACGCCGGAACGTCTTGCTCAAGTTGAGGCGTCGCAGGTCAACAGCGGTCGGTGCCTCAGGTCGGTTGAGACCGGACAGCAACGCAACGTCACAGATCGCGGGAGATGGCGGCAGCCACCTGAGGATCGGTCCACCGCTGGAAACGGGCGGGCACCCGGCCAGGAAGGTAGGTGAAGACCTGCCGACCGGCCCCGTCGACCCCCAGGTGACGCGGAGCGCCGCCGAAGTCCTTGTGCCGGAGGTCACCGAGCAGCTCCGGGACGAACGCGGACGGCGCCGTGGTCGGCCTGCGGACGGTCTCGCCGACCTGACCACGCCCGCAGTGAGGCGTCCCCCGGACAACGGCACTTCGATCCCCATGGCTCCATCCTGCCTCCGGACCTCGGCCGTCAGCGGCAACCGGCCCTCAGGTCCGGCGTTGCGGGACAGCGGTGGTCCGCTGGGATGGTGCCGGAGTGCGGGAGGGGGGGATGCGGTTCAGACCGGAGGCATGAACGTGATCGCCGTGCACCGGCTGGTCGACGATGCCCGCCGGGTCTCCGTCCAGCAGGGCGGCATCGCCGCTGATCTCGGGTGGGTCTACAACGACGCCGACCTCGAAGAGGCACTGCGGTCTCTCGCTGGCTATGAGTTGTTGGTTAGTCCCAACTCCCCCCGTGAGGAGCTGGAGTGGACGTCGCTGGTGGATGTTGCGATCTGCCCTAATCTTCCCTGCTTGCTCCATCTATCGCTTTCGCGCATCCTGTGCGCTGCCGAGTCGTTGTCGGGGCATGAAGAAGTTGATGCTCGTGCTGAGTCCTGTCCTCGCGCTGTCTTTCGTGGCGGCTGCGTTCACCGCGCCGACGGCCACGGCCCAGCCCGCGCCTTCGGGCCTGCCCGCCGCCCTGGCCCAGATCACCTCACCCACAGCACTGCGTGACGAACCGAAGTGCTCCTGGCCCGAGCTGGAGGGCATGCTGGTACGGAGCGCCAAGGGAACCATCAGGCTCGAGCGCGCCGACGTCACCGTCGAAGAGATCCCCGAAGGCTCCCCGGTCACCCTCGACTTCCACGAACTCCGGGTCCGGGTCTTCTACAGCACCGCTGGCCTCGTGGTCGGCACCCCTCAGTGCGGCTGACAGGCATCCGTCCGCACAACACGCTGCACGAAAACCGGAAGGGTCCGGTTCGTTTCGAGTGACTGGTTGACCTGGGTGTTTGCCTGAGCGGTCTGGTCGGGGGTGCTGGTTGCTTCTACCTTTTCGGTGAGGGGGTGGAGTGATGGTGTCCTTGCTCGAGGAGTTGGAACGACGCGAGGCCGTGATCCGGGAACGGGTGGCCGAACTGCGGGTCCAGGTCGCGGAGCTGAGTGAGCAGTTGGAAGCGTTCGAGGAGGTGTTCTCCCAGGTCGAGGCGGCCCGGAGGGTGGTGCGGGAGATCCTCGACGATGCAACCGCTGATGAGCAGGTTGCCGGCCGGGACGCGGGGCCACCGGAGGAGACGGTGTCGCCGATCGGGGTGGTGACGGTGCCGCAGTGGGAGCCGGGCATGAGGGCGTAGGTGCTGTCGTCGGGATATCAGAGGGCGTTTGATTTAGGCGAATTAGCCTTTCTATCCTAGTAAGTGCCTCGCCAGGTTGGGGTGGTCTCGTCTGTTATGCGCTTGGCGAGGTTGTCGATCGACGCGATGTGGATCATGGCCTCGGAGCTGGCGGTGAGGGTCTCGTAGTCGCGGGCGAGACGACGGTGCAGCATGATCCAACCGATACTTCTCTCTACTACCCAGCGCCTTTTCACGACGTGAAATCCGCGAACTCCTGGGTTCCTGTTGACGACTTCGACGTCGATTCCGAGACTGGCGCCGTGTTCGACGACGGCGTTCTTGAACCCGGTGTCAACCCAGCTCTTGGATATGGTCGGGTACATCTTCTTCGCTTGGTCGAGGAGGCGTATCCCCACGGCGTTCTCGGAGAGACTCGCGGTGGTGACGGTCACGGCAAGGAGCAGCCCGATCGTGTCGGTGAGGGTGCCACGCTTCCGGCCGACGATCTTTTTTGCGGCGTCGGTTCCTTGGCTGGTCACGGGCATGTTAGTGGAGGTCTTGACACTCTGGGTATCGATGACGGAGCCGGTCGGTTCGGGCTTGCGTCCCTCCTTCACGCGGGCCAGGCCGGTGAGGTCGTAGTTGAGCTGGGCGAAGATTCCCTCGTCGCGCCAGGCGGCATAGTAGAAGTAGACGGTGCCGTAGTTCGGGAAGTCGTGCGGAACGTATTTCCACGGTATTCCAGTGCGATTCACGTAGAGAATCGCGTTGAACACGTCACGGAGGTCGACCATGGCCGATTTCCCGGCGGGCCTGCGGTCGAGCCGGGCTTTCCGCCATGCCGTCAGGGTCGGTTCGATCAGGGCCCATCGGGCGTCGGACAGGTCACTGGGGTACGGCTTCCGTGCGGTCACGGCCCCACGTGATCAACTCCGGTCCGGAGGGCCATGTTCCACCAGCATCCGGCGTTTCCGGGGCACTCTTACGTCAGACGGAATCCAGGGTTCACAACCGGATGAGACGGGCGGCACCGTTCGCGGGGACGGGCGGAACGTATCAATGGATTCCATAGATAGGCCGCAAACTGGGCCCTCCAGAAAAGCTACTTCTCGGGCTAAACATGCATAAAGGCCATCTCAGAGCCGCATCCCGATCGTGGGGCAGATGACGGCGGCGTTCCGCGCTGCGAACGGGCCCGTCACCGGGCTCGCCCGCGCGATGGGAACCGGGCTCGGCGGTGCCGCACGCGGCCTGATAGGCGCGCTCGGCGGCCCCTGGGGTGTGGCGATCACCGCCGCCGGTGCCCGGTTGTCGCTGCTCGCCTCCCACCAGCAGAAAGCGGCCCAAGCTGCGGCGGAGCACCAGTCGCGCATCAACTCTCTCTTCCAGGCGCTCAGGGATTCCAACGGGGCCGTCAACGAGAGCGTCCGTGCGGTTGCCGCTCAGTCGATCATGGACACGAGGGTCCTCGACGGTAAGGAACGCATGGTCGACGCCATGTCGAAGGCGGGCATCACCGTTCGGGATCTCACCACTGCCTACCTCGGGCAAGACGGCGGGCTGAAGACGTTGGAGCAGCGCCTGGACGCGACGGCCAAGGCGAACGAGGGCGTGATCGCCACCATGGGCGGTGCAGCCAGGGCATACCACGAGCCTGGTGTTGCTGCGCTGCGTGCCAAGAAGGCGCTCGGCGAGATGTCGCAGGCGGTGAAGGATGCTAAGGATCTTGCCGAGGCCACCGGTTCCGGGGGCCGATCGGCGGCGGACGCGGTGGGCCCGTTCGGGCAGTTCTCGGATGCGATGCGCACCCTGTCCGACAGCACCGCCGACGCCGACACCCGGGCCCGCGCCCTCCACGACGCGCTGACGGTGCTGGCCGGTGGGTCGGTGGGTCGGTGAATCTTTCGGCTGCCGAAGCCCGGTTGAACCGGTCGGTATCCGATGCGGCAGAGTCGTTGAAGGGCGGGGTGCAGCACGCCGACGGATACGGCAATTCGCTGCTGAACATGGACGGTTCACTGTCCACGGTTACCCGTAACGGGCAGAAGCTGTACGACCTCCTTCAGGGGTTGTCGACGAACTCGGCGGACGCCGCTCTGGCCGCCTACCAGTACGCGGAGGCGAACGGAAAGACTCTCCCCGAAGCGTTGGCCGCCGCGCAGGCGCAAATGCAGACCGCCCGTGATGCAGCAATCTCCACAGCTGATGGGTACCGGGTGGGCGCCGAGGCGGCCGGGCGGCTCGCGGACGCGGCCAGGCTGTTCCCCGAACAGGTGTCGATCCTCTTCCAGACTGCCGACATGGACGAGTCCGTGGCCGAACTCATGGCCGTTCAGCAGTCGTTCAAAGCGTGGCCGGACCGGAAGACCATCACGATCGCCACTCTGAGCAACGCGGCCCAGGAGGACTTGAACAAGCTCGGGTTCAAGGTGCAGGACCTCAAGGACCGGCGTGTACAGATCACCGACCCCACCGACCTTGCCCGCACCGACCTGGACGCGCTGATCGCGACGATCGCGAGCCTGGAGGCGGTGCAGCCAGGAACAGAGAGATGGCGGCACGGCTCGCTGCCGCTGGGGTCGCGGCGACGAAGGGCTTCGCGGTGGGGGTGTCGAACTTCGACGTCACCGACATCTCGGCGACATACGGGACGCAGGTGTCCCAGGCGCTGGCCGGGCTGGGTGTGCCGGGGGTGCGGTTCGTGATCGACACGTCCCGCCACGGGAACGGTGCGATGGACGGAGCCGGGCAGCACGTCGACTACTGCATCCTGCCGGACGGCGTCTCGGGGTGCCGAGCGGTATCGGCGTCGGCGCGGCCGAGTACCTGCTGCGGATCAAGGTGCCGGGAGACTCCGACAGCATGTGCGGCACCGCCCCGGACGTGCCCGCGGGAACGTTCTCGCCGTTTCTCGCGGAGCGGCTGATTGACGGTGACTGAGGACTCCACAAGAGGGACCCGATGTATGGGTCAGGTGAAGGTCCTCCCTAACATGTGGATCGAAGTATTCCACATACTGCTGATCAACGGGGACCCATGAAGAAGCTCGCTCGCATACCTGTGCTCATCGCCACCGCCGCTCTCGCTCCGGCGGTCCTGCTCGCCGCACCCGAAGCGATCGCCGCCGACGCGAACACCACGGCGGTCACCGCACCCGACGCGGAGACCAAGAGCACCAAGCAGAAGGAAGACGACGACCGGGTCGAGGTCTTCCGCATCCTCGGGGCCAAGGACTCCGGTCGGGGAGTCAAGGAAGCAGCCCGCGCAGCCCTCGATGGCGGCCCGGAGGCGATCCGGCAGTTCCTGGAGAAGGGCCAGTTCACAGCTCGGCAGGAAGACAACCGAGTACGTGTCGCCCAGATCATTCACACCGGCGGGCCCGGTGTGCGCGAAGCAGGGCGGAAGGCGCTGAACGGCACCGCCCAGGACATCCAGGAATTCCTCGACAAGGGCCAGCACGAGGCACGTATCACCGACAACAGGGTGCGCGTGGGTCAGATCATGAGCACCGGCGGCCCGCACGTGCGCGAAGCCGGAAAGAAGGCTCTGCTCGGCACCCCGCAGGATGTCGAGAAGTTCCTTGCCACGGGCCAGTACGAAGCCCGCAAGCTGGATGAGGCCACTAAGGACGACTCGAAGGACCAGACCACCGGCGGCAACGGCAGCACCGGCGGCAGGGACTCGGAGAAGCCCCAGCCGAAGCCCGACCCCGCGAAGGACAAGGAAACCGCGGCCAACGCCAATGGTGGCTCGACCACGGGTGCCAAGCCGAACACCACCGGCGACGCAGGTAGCCGCGCCGCAGGTTCCACCGGCGAGGGCAGCCGCCCCGGCGGGAAGGACACGGCCTCTACGCAGGTCACCGCCGCCGAGGGAGACCTGGCCACAACCGGTACCAGCCCCGCGATTCCCTGGGCCATCGGCGGCACCGTAGTGGCCCTGGCCGCAGGCGCGGGCCTGCTCCTCGCCGCGCGACGCCGCTCCGCCCAGAACTGAGCACACCTTTCGCTCCGGTGCCCCCGCACGGTAACCAGCCGGCGGGGGCACCGTGGCATCATCAGCCAGTGGTCTCCATGTTCTGACGTCGCTTCAAGCCTTGCCCCTCTGCTCCCTCAAGGTTCGCCCGCCCCGAACCGGAAGCGCGCTTCGCTGGCCCCGTTGTCGTTGAACGTGCCAGTCGCATCCGGGAAGCTCTCAAAGATGAGGGCGTCGATCTGGGCCGCCTGGGCCCTGTCCCTGCCTGGCTGTCGGCTATGGAGGCGGATGGTCAGGTACGGCTGAACGCGGGAGGCCGGAAGGCGCTGGACGCAGCCTGCGAGCAGTTCCTGCGGCAGGTGGAAGCTCTGGCCGTTCTGCGGGAGATGCGCGCGGAGGGCATGACCGTTCCCCGGGCCAGGCTGGACCCGGAAGAGCTACGCAGTCTGCAAGAGGCAGTCCGCGCGCACCACTCCCCGCGCCAAGACCAGAGCCCGCTGCCTGACTGAACCGAATCAGGTTGCCTCCCACTGGGCAGTCAAGACGGCGGCGCAATTCGTCGTCAGCTTCTTCGCCCGGCCTCTGTTTTCGGTACTCGTAGGCTGACGTGCAGGCGTCGGGCTGTTGGAGAACTGCGGTGTCCGTGCCGCCGAGCGCCGAGCCCACTCTGTGGGAGTTGCACCGCGCCGTCTCACAGCTGCGCGGGACCTGCGCGAGGACCTGTGCGGCGACCTCGCCCAGCTCGCTGCCCGCCTGGACCAGGTGGTGACGCAGGACATCTACCGAGCTGATCAGCGGGCGACCGAGCAGCACATCGGGCAGGTCGAGGCCGGGCTCGTCGGCCTGCGGAGCGAGCATGACCAGATCACCGAGCGCGGCGAGGGGCAGCGGCGCGAGGATCAGGCTGTGGCTGCGGCGATACGTCGTCTGGTGATCAGTTCATTCGTCGCGCCGTTGCTGTTGATGGCGTTGCAGTTGTGGCTGCTCTCGCGGGCACCGCGAAGTAGGCGCTGCCAGCAGGTGCATGGGGCAAGTTGGGGCGCGGGGAGATTCGAGTACGAAAGTGGTGACACCACTTGCTGGTGACCGATGGGTCGCAGCACTACATGCGGAAGGTGTCGGGGTGGTTGAGCGGCCCGGCTGGCGAACTCACAACCGCAATGTGAAGGGCCCGTGGGGGCCGGCCGACGCACGGGGTGATGATCCACCACACGGTTACCTCGGATACGAACAGCACAGTCAGCATCTGCGAGAACGGCTACTCGGGCTTGCCGGGCCCGCTGTGCCATGGGGTTATCGCGAAGGACGGCACGGTCTACCTGATCGGCCATGGCAGGGCGAACCATGCGGGCAAGGGCGACAGCGCCGTCCTCCAGGCGGTCATCGCCGAGAAGGCACTACCCGGCGCGGCGAAGGCCGACAAGGACGGCAACCCCACTTCTACGGGTAGGAGTGCGAGAACCTCGGCGACGGCCAGGACCCGTGGACCGCAGCCCAGCTCGATGCGATCGAACGTGTCTCGGCGGCCCTGTGCCGTGCCCACGGCTGGAGTGCGGCCAGCGTGATCGGTCATCTGGAGTGGCAGCCCGGCAAGTTCGACCCGAAGGGCTTCACGATGAGCGGGCTGCGTCAGCGCGTCGCCGCCCGGCTGAAGGGCAAGCAGGGTGCTTCGGGTTCCTCGACGTACACGGTGCGCGGCGGCGACACCCTCTGCGGCATCGGTGAACGGCTCGGCGTGAACTGGCTGGCCCTCGCCCGCGAGAACAACATCGTCAAGCCGTTCACCATCCACCCGGGTCAGGCCCTCAAGATTCCCGCGAAGTAGGAGGCACCCTCATGTCCGACGCCAACCAGAGGACCCTTCGTACGGGCCTTCAGACCCCTTCCTGGGTGTCGCGGCTGCACTGCCGCTGATCATCGACGCGTCCGGGATTCCGCAGTCCACCGCCGGTGTGGCAGTGGCCGTGGCGGTCGCGGCAGGCATCACCCGGGTGATGCCTGCCGGTCGTCCACCAGCTACTCCCGGAATGGCTGTATCGCAGCGAGCCCACACCCGAGCGGCCCACTGATCACATCGGGCCGGCAGAGCTCACCACGTTCCGCGAGTAGCCCTCATCACCACCCCTCCGGGAATCGTTCCCCGGTGGGTGGCCAACCGGAACCGTTCCGGTTGGGGTTGACGACCACACCTGAACATTTGGGTGTGGTGTGCGCCGGTTCATCGAGTCTGATCGTCTCGCTCATCCGCGGCGGGTGGTTCCTGTCGGTGGCCATCGGAAAAGTCCAGACGTGTGGCCAACGGAAGGTTCCCAGAACCGCGTACGCAGCGTGTCTGGCCTGGGTTCGAACAGGGTGCCTGAGGGTTAGGTGGTCCGGAGGTGTTCGGCTGCGGCCTGGACCTCCTCGAGGAGGGTGTCCACGTCGTCGGTGGTGGTGAGGTAGTTGCAGACACAGGCGCGCAGGACCGTTTCGCCGTCGTGGCAGACGGTGGCGAGATAGGCGTGGCCGCGGGCCTGGACGCGTGCGGCCACCGCCGTGTGCAGGTCCGCTCGCGCGTCCGGGCGGCCTGTTTCGGTGTCTGCGGCCAGACGGAAGCAGACCACCGGCAGCGTGCTGTCGTTGCACAGTTCCAGTCCAGGGTGCTCCTGGACGCGTCGGCGCAAGTACCGGGCGAGGTCCTGGTAGTGCTGGAGGAGGGCGATCACGCCGGAGCGGCCGAGGTGGCGCAGGGTGGCCCAGAGCGTGAGGGCGCGCGTGCCGGGTCGGGTGAGCTCGATCGTGTAATCGGACATCCAGGGCCAGTCCTGGTCGCCTGCGAGGTAGGAGGCGCGGAAGGCGAACGCGTCGCGCAGCCGGGAAGGCTCAGTGACCAGGGCGGCGCCGCAGCCGACCGGTACGGACAGGGTCTTGTGCGGGTCGACGGTGAGGGAGTCGAGGTCGGCGACGCCTCGGTAAAGGGGGGCCAGTTCGGGGACGAGGGCGCCGAGCCCGCCCCAGGCGCCGTCGGCGTGGTGCCACAGGCCATGGGTGCGGCATACCCGGGTGATCGCCTCGATCGGGTCGACGGCGCCGCTGGCGGTGCTGCCGAGGTTGGACACGACGCAGAACGGCAGCAGGCCGCTCGCACGGTCGGCGTCGACCATCGCCCGCAGGGCTTCGACGTCCATGCGTTGCTCCGCCGTGCTGGGCACCGCGCGCAGGCGCCACGGCGGCAGGCCGATTACGGCGGCGGCCTTCGCGACCGACATGTGGGCCTGGTCGCTGTGGTAGGCGGTCAGCCGCGCGTGGACCTGGTCGTACGCGGGGCCGTCGGTGGCTCCGTGGTGGCGCAGGAACCAGGTGCGGGCGGCACCCAGGCAGAGCAGGTTGGCCATCGAACCGCCGCTGGTCAGTACTCCGCCGGTGGTCGGTGCCATGCCCGCCAGCGAGGCCAGGTCGCGCACCACGCCGCGTTCGAGGTCCATCAGGGCGTGCTCGCCCATGCCGCAGGTCGCGTTGATGGCGGTGGCCAGCAGTTCGGCGATCACCCCGGCTGGGGACGGCGGTGAGTTGATCCAGGCGAAGAAGGCGGGATGACCGTTGCCGGTCGGGAATGGCGCGATCTCCCGGTCGACGAAGTCCAGCAGGGCCCCCAGGTCCTGGCCCTCCTGCGGCAGCACCCCGGCTGCCAGAGCCTGCCGGTGTGCCGATGGGATGGGGCGGGCCACCGGACGCCGTGCGATCTGCCCCAGGTAGTCGGCAACCCAGTCCGCGGCGGCCGCCAGTTCGTCGCGGAACACCTTCAGGTCCACAGCCAACGGCCCAGTACCGCCACCGGACTCCAGCTGGGCCAAGGACGGGCGGGGCGAGCGGCTGGTCTTCGGCGGTTTCAGCATCGGACGGTCACGCTTTCGCTCAAGGTGTCGGCCGGACGGCCATGATCCAGAACGACTGCCACCCGCGCCGGTAACGGTCCTGGGCCAGCCCGGATGCACCGACCTGATTCCGGAGTCCGACAAGCCGGAGGCTGGCGACGAGGCTCGAATGTTCCCCGTCCCAGTGCCCTGGAGGCGACCGACGCTGACCACGCACTGTCACCGGATGGCCATCTACCTGGAGCCGTTGTGACCACGAGCCCGCACCATGCTGGCCACCAGCCGGGAAGATCCGATGGCCACTGACAGTTCCGAGCGTTCGTACGACGCACTACGCCGCCGGTTACTTCCCCACGCCGAGCGGCATGGCGGGCTGGGACGATCCGTCGGGTGACGAAGAGCCGGTGCGCCCGGGACAACTGGTCGGGAGCGCGGCATGAGCCAGCTCATCGAAGGCGGGGCCCCCGCACGCCCGGCAGTTCCGTCCGCGACGCCCGTGCTGGCCTCTCGTGAGGTCGACGTCCTAGCCTGGCCGCCTTGGGCCTGACGAACCGCGCCATCGCCCGGCGGCTCGGCACGAGCATGTACAGGGTCAAGGTGCATCTACGCCGAGTCCCGGACCGGACTGGTGCCCGGCCCCGCCCGGCGGTGGTCGGCGTCTCCTACCGGCTCGGGCTGCTGCCACTGCCGCCGCTGCCGGACGGTGAGCGCCCGGTCCTGCCCGCCCGGAAGCTCCGCATCATGAGCATCCTGGCCGCCGGCGGTGACATCTTCGACGCCGCCAAGGCGCTGGGGATCTCCGCCTCAACGGCCCGTACGTACGCGTACAGGACGCTTACGTACGCGTACAGGACGCTGAAGGACCTGGGTACGCACGGCCGGACGCACGCGGTACACCTGCTGTACGCGTCGCGCTTCCTCCCCTCCGACGGGAGCCGAGCCGCTTCTGGCCCTCTCTACTTGACATCGCCACGGTGCCGCGCGGATTACCCGCCCGTACCATCCGCACCGTCAGTGGCGGGACCATCTGCCCCTAAGCCGAACCCCTTGCCATCGCGGCCACCTCCGACCGCTCGGTCCACCCCGCACTCCACCAGCAGGCCACGACGCCTTGATCAACAGAGCGGAACTCAAGGGGACTTCACCAGGACGAGCCAAGATCACCAACAGCATCCCGCATCAGCGACAGAGCCCGGAAGGTGGACCAGAGCCCGAAGACCCCGTCGCAGCCACCGAGGCGACGTCACGGGACACGGCGGTCCGGCCCCTCCGCCGCGCTCCGCTCATCGTGCTCCGGCTGTCGTACGGCCTCTGCCGCCCCTTCTGTTCGTACGGCCCTTCCCGGCCGGGGCGGTCCCGCCGTTCTTGCTCCCCGTGCTCCCCGTGCGGTTCTCGGGCAGAAGGCGCGCGGTGTAGTAGACGAGGTTGTTGCCCAGCACCTTGCCCAGTACGAGGCCGACCCCGATCGCCGCGGTGGCGACCAGGGCCGTGAGAACGGCGTTCATGGCGCCTTGGCGTCCGGCTGTCAGCTGGCTGAGGCTCTGGTAGACCTGCAGGCTCGGCAGCAGCGCACCCGTCACCCCCGGCACGATGAAGGCCGCGGGCGGCATACGCAGTCGCGGTCCGCACACCACGGCGAGCAGCCCGAGGACCGCTGCCGCACACAGCACGGACAGGGCGGCCAGGCTGAAGAGCCGCGACATGAGCATGTTCACCGCCCCCGCCAGCAAACCGGCGGCCAGTGCTGCGGGCAGGAGGCGGCGGGTGCCGCCCATCGAGACGCAGTTGCCGCCGGCGGCGATGGTGGACACGAGCAGACCGAGCGCGAAGGGCAGCGTCGAGTGGTCGATGTCGACCGTCCACAGGGTGCTGCCCGCCTCCTCGATCAGGGAGACGGCCACCGCGAC
This sequence comes from Streptomyces sp. NBC_00237, assembly GCF_026342435.1. Lineage (NCBI taxonomy): Bacteria > Bacillati > Actinomycetota > Actinomycetes > Kitasatosporales > Streptomycetaceae > Streptomyces > Streptomyces sp. NBC_00237. The sequence continues at coordinate 17,464 of NZ_JAPEMT010000004.1, forward strand.
ACCTGTGATGAGTCCGGCGAAGGCCAGCGTCACGTTCACGGCCCGGGTCGCCGCCATGAGCGAGAAACCGGTGATGGCGTCCTGGGGCAGGGCGACCAGGGGGACGATGGGCAGCAGGACGACCAGGTTGGCGGCCACCACCGCGGTGCCGTACGGGAACAGGTAGCCGGTGTCCAGCAGGACGACCCCGACGACCACGATCAGCGCCGCCTGAGCGGCCATCACGAAGAAGTACGGGATGTCGATGCGGGTCAGCAGCCACCCCGTGCGGTCCGCCGCCGCCAGCACACCGAACGCCGTGAGTGCGGCCCACAGCGAACCACCCACCTGCAGGGTGACCGAGGCGGCCAGGACCCCGCCGCCCGCGACGCGCACCCACCACGGCCACCTCGGCTGCGCGCTCTGGATCCGCCGCAGCGCGTCGGCTGCCCGGCGTACGTCGAGGCCCCCCTCGACGATCCGCTCGACGAGCCGGTGCAGCGAGGCCATGCGCTGCAGGTTCCGGGTGTCCGCGCCGCGCGTCACCCGCATCATCGACACGGGCACACCGCGCTGAGGCGCGTACTGGAGATGGATGGTCTGTGCCGCGATGTCGACCTCCAGGTGGGTGAGGCCGAGGGAGGTCGTCGCGGCGATCACGGAGGATTCGACGGTCTGGGTGTCGAAGCCGCTGAGGGTGAGTTCTTTACCGAGCCGGAGCCCGAAGTCGAGTACCCGGTGCGCCTGTTCGGCCGTCAGCGCGTCCCGGCCTGCCCCGGTCTCGACTTCACCGTGATAGGCCGTGTGCTTGAGCCGTTTGAGGACTTCGGCGTCGTCCTTCTCCCGGTCGCTCTTGGGTGTTGCATCCCCTGCGCCCACCGGATCACCTCGCGTCGCCCTCCATGCCGTGCTGACGACAGACAATGACAGCAGGACGCGGGGCCGGGTGGTCGCCGCGAGCGGGCGGGGCCCAGGAACACCGGAGTGGCGTAGGAAGTCGGTGCGCCGACGCCGACGGGCGGTCGCTGGCGGGCGATCGCTGGTGGGCGGCCTGCGCCGATCGTGCCCCGCGCGCCCTGCGTGCCCTGCGGGCGACCTGTCCGGCGTCAACAAACGCCTCCCGCAGTTGCTGAGAGAGCGTCTCAACTGGCTTGATCACTCCGTCCGTACCGACCGCGCACCACCGCTTCCCCGAGTGGAGCCAGGTCCGAGTGTGGGGCAAGCTCCATCGTCTGGTCCTTGACGATCTCGGCGCACGCGGCGGGCCGGACTCGTCGCGTTATGCGATTGACTCGGTGAACATGCGGGCGCTGAAAAGGTACGAGTGGAAGGCCGAACACTTCCTGGCCTCGATGGCATCGCTGCCGCCCTGATCTGCTACCGCAGGCTGACAGCCTGACCGGCGAGCCCTCCGAGCTGGGATGATCCACCCCGTAACCGAATGTCCCCAATCGAGTCCCCCATCGAAGGGCTTACTGCCGCGCAGACGGCACACACCAGCGAGGAGCGCCATGACCGACTACCTGGCGGCCGCCATGGAGCTGCTCGGCCCTGCCCAGAACCGCTACGCGGACCCCGCCGCCTGGGAGCAGCTCCACGCAGAACTCGGCATCCGGCTGCCGACGGACTACCAGACCCTCGTGCACGCATACGCTCCCCTCCAGCTCAACGATCACCTGTACCTGCATCACCCGCGACCGAACGCTGGAATCTGAGCCAGGACATACGGGACACGGTCCGCGCCTGGTCCGAGGTGTCCTGGGACGGCCTCGACCCGGACGAGGGCCCTCGGTCGCTGTGCGGACTCGCGGAGTTGAGCTTCGGCACCCGCGACGGACTGTGGCCGATCGCGGGCACCGGCCGAGGCGAGACGATCTTCCTCGTCGCTGCGAACGCCACGGCCCTCTGGCTCCTGACCGAAGCATGGCGGGCCCCAACACCTCCGCCTTCTCCCCCGGCCCGGTACGGCTGCGCCGTCTTCCGATGACCACCGACGAACGGCCAGAGCTGTGGAGCGGGCCGGACCGCGGCAGGTAACCCTGCCGCCACGACAGTCACAGGCGCCCGCCGACGTGCCTGGAGAACCCAACGAGACGACCTCACAGCCAGAGGGCTTTGGCCGCCCCGCCCCGCCGGGTCCGTCCGCCCTCAGTGACGCGCTGCCCCGGGAGCGCGCCGTACGGTGAGCGCGGCCACCGCGGCACCGACGACGCACAGGGCCCCGGCGACCAGCGCGGCGGTGTGCACGCCGTTCATGAACGCCTGGTGGCTGCCCTCCACGACGGCGGCCCTGAACTGCGCGGACATGTCACCGGAGACCGGGGCGATGCCCATGGCCACAGCATCCTTCGCCTCGTGCAACTCCGCGGCCGCGGCCGTCGGCACTCCGGCGGCGGTCAGCTCGCCGGTCAGGGTGGAGCCGACCCGGCTGCTGATGAGCGAGACGAGGACAGAGGTGCCCAGGGCGCCGCCGACCTGCAAAGCGGTCGCCTGGAGTCCGCCTGCCACCCCGCCGTCCTTGACCGGGGCGTTCCCGACGATGGCGTCGGACGAGGACGCCATCACCATGCCCACGCCGAGGCCCAGCGCGATGAACGGCGGCCACATCATGGCGTACGAGGACTCCGGGCTCCAGCCGAGCAAGGTGAAACAGGCGACTGCCTGCAACGCCATGCCGAGCGGCATCGTCAGCCGGGGCCCGAACCTGTCGGTGAGCGCCGCGCCCAGCGGGGACGCCACGACCGACGCCAGGCTGAGCGGCAGGGTGCGCACGCCCGCTTCGACGGGAGTGAAGCCGCGGACGTTCTGGAGGTAGATCATGGTGAAGAAGATGACGCCGAGCAGCACGAAGAAATTGAGTGCGGTGACGAACGTGCCGACGGTCAGAGCCGTGTTGCGGAACAGCCGCATGGGCAGCAGCGGGGAGGCCACGCGGGTCTCCACGTATCCGAAGACCAGCAGGAGCACCACACCGGCGGCGATCGAACTCAGCGTGCCCGCCGAAGTCCAGCCCCAGGTCTCGCCTTTGACGACGCCGAAGACGACGGCGAGCAGACCGAGGGCCAGCAGGACGACTCCGGCGACGTCGAACTTCTCCTTCGCGGAGGAGGTGTTCTTGCTCTGCGGCAGAACCACGGCGCTGAAGACCAGCGCGAGGACGCCGATGGGAGCGTTGATGTAGAAGACGGACTCCCAGTTGACGTGCTCGACGAGCAGACCGCCGACGATGGGCCCCAGGGCGGTGGAGACCGAGGACACCATGGCCCAGATGCCGACCGCCATGCCGAACTTCTTCGGCGGGAAGACGGCACGCAGCATGCCGAGCGTGTTGGGCATCAACAGGGCGCCGAAGAAGCCCTGGAGGGCGCGGAAGGCGATGACGCCCTCGATGGAACCTGCAAGCCCGATGGCGACGGACGCCACGGTGAACCCGGCGACGCCGACCAGGTAGAAGGTGCGGCGGCCGAACCTGTCACCCAGCTTGCCGCCGAGGATCAGGGCGCCGGCCAGGGCCAGCAGATAGGAGTTGGTGACCCACTGGAGGTCGGAGGTTGAGGCGCCCAGGTCCTCGCCGATCGCCGGGTTGGCGATCGCTACGACCGAGCCGTCAAGTCCGACCATGAACAGGCCGAAGGCGACGGCGGCGAGCGTCAGCCACGGATTGGCCCGGACACCGCCGAGGCGGCCGGCGGGCGGCGAATGAGGCGTGGGGGCATGCGGATTGATGGTGCCGACGGGCATGAGAGGGCCATTCCTTCGTGCAGCGCAGAGAGCGCGGAGAACGTGGACGGCATCGGCCGTCCACCAAGAGGGGGAACGCACGGTCCGGGACACGGTCGACCGGATCAAGTGCGCGGGAACCCGACCCCGCGGCACGCCACCGGGCCCGTGCGGGCCCGGTGGCGCGGTTATTCGGCGGGGTGGTGAAGGTGGAGAGTGAGGGCTTCCAGCGCGCCCAGGGCGGAGCCGAGAGCGCCCCATTCCCCGTCGGTCATGGTCGCCAGCGCCTGGGTGACGTAGGCGCACATCAGGCGGTCGGCCTCGGCGACCCGCTGCTGGGCCGTCGCGGTGACGTACAGGCGCGCGACGCGCTTGTCGGAGGGGTCCTGCCGGCGTTCGAGCAGTCCGCGCTCGGTCAGCTGCGAGACCAGTGCGCTGACGTTGTTCGGCTTCATCAGCAGCGCCTTGGCCGTCTCGCGGACGGTGACGCCCTCGTTGGCCTGGACGTGCCGGAGCAGCGCGAGCTGCCCCTCGGGCGGCTTGGGGTGCGGGAAGTCCTGGCCGACGCGCCGGTCGAGAGCGCGGGACAGCGCGGGCAGGCACGCCACGAGACCTGCGGCCACGTGGTCGATGTCCTGTGCGGACGCGCTGTGCGGGGGCATGACAGCAGGATAGGTATCGCCAGATACCTATGTCAAAATACCTTTCTACGTCGCGGTCGTCCGCCCCGGCAGCCCGCGCATCGCCACCCGCTGCTCCGCATCGCTACCCGCCACCCGCTTACCCGCCGCCCGCCACCTCACCGGCGACGGCGGAACCGAGGCATGACGAAGCCCCCGCAAGACCGGCTCTGTACGTCAATGCCGACGAGTCGGCTTGCCTGGGCGTTGCTGAATCTCTGCTGCACGAGGGGAGGAAGTTCGACGCGCCGACCTTCGCGGCCACGCCCCGCTTCGCCGCTATCCCGGGGGCCTTCGTCGCCGACCTGCGCACCGGGCGCTTCCGGCCCGGCGGCCGTTGTGTCTGTGACGGGAGGTGCTCTGGGGGTTCGATGGAGAGGCAGGTCCAGGATTCCCTGGCCGACCCCGTTCTCTCTGGTCAGGCGGCCCGCCCGTGCTGGTGGCGGTAGGGCCGACCGGACCAAAAGGTCCGCCCGTTCGAAGGCAGAGGAACGTTCTTGCTGTTCGGGGCCGCATGCGGCGCGGGAGAGGAACGAGGCCCCCCGCTCCGGGGTTTCCCCATATCCAGTGAAGGTGTCCCTCCGTGGTTCTCGTCATCGTCGTCGCTGTGCTGGCCCTCCTGGCGGGTCTGGCCGCCAACCGCTTCCTGCGCCCCAGACTCCTGAGCGAGGACGACGACACCGGCATGGCCGTGAAGGACCTGGTCGGCCCACTCCTGACACTGACCGTGCTGCTGCTGGCCTTCGTGCTGGTCACGGCCAACGGCTCGTACGGAAAGGCCGAGGTCGCCGCACGCAGTGAGGCCCGGGCCGTCGACCAGCTCGTCGAAACCGCCGAATACGCGCCCGCGGCACAGAGGGCCAGGATCCAGGCCGACGCCGTGTGCTACGCCCGCGCCGTCCGCGCCCAGGAATGGCCCGCCATGGCCGACGGCAACGGTTCCCCGGCACCGAGCGTCTGGTCCACCGACCTGCGCCGCGTATTCCGCGAGGTGGAGGGCAAACCCGTCTTCGGCATGCTGGTCTCCGCCGACAGCAAGCGCTCGGAGGAACGCGAGGAGCGCCTCACCCAGGCCACCGCCAGCATCCCCACCGCGATCTTCTGGTTCCTGCTCGCGACCCTCGTCATCACCGTCATGGCCCTCGCCACCTGCATCCCCCGCCGCAAGAACCGCGGACAGCTCATCACCCTCACCGTCATCACCACGCTCCTCACCACCACCCTGTGCATCATCCGCGACGTCGACCGGCCCTTCGGGGGCATCATCGACGTCAAACCCACCGCCATCACAGAGGTGGAACGCCAGGCCGACCGCGACTTCCTCTCCCACCACACAGCAGCCGACTTCCCCTGCGACCAGCAGGGCAACCGCACCGCGACCTGAACCCGCACCGCACACCGCGCCGGTGGAAGCAGAGTGCGGCGGCGGGGTGACGCGCTCGTTCGGACGCACAATGCGTGCTCTCCACCGACAGCGGCGCCGTGCCGGAAAGCACTGTGGGCCGCTAGGAGTTGTCGTCAGATGTCACGCCCACATCAGTAGGGATGCCAGGGCGATGGCGGCTTGCTGGGACTCGGCGGCGTTGTCGTAGCGGGTCGCGATGCCGCGCCGTTGCCTGAGACGGTTGGAGCTGCGTTCCACGACGTTGCGCCGTTTGCAGAGCTGCTTGTCGAAGGCGGGCGGGCGTCCGCCCCGGCTGCCGCGCCTGAGCCGGTTGCGGACCTGGTCGGCACGCTCAGGGATCGTGTGGCCGATGCCCCGCCGACGCCGCCCTCATTCCGGGGCCGTGCAGGGCGGTCCGTAGTCCACGTCGGGGAAGTAGCGGTCCCACTGCGCACGGGTGAGGGCGGTGGGTTGTCGGGCGCAGACCTGGGAGACGGCGTCCTCCGGGTCGGTCGGCCAGAGACGGGCGTCGCTGTCCTCGCTGCCCGTGAGCAGGGTCCTTCCGTCTGGAGACAGCGCCACGTCGTTGAGGGCGCCTCCCGGGCCGCTGAGTACTCCTGCGGCCCGGGGGCGGCGCGGGTCGGTGATGTCCCAGAGCCGGGCGACGCCGTCGTAACCCCCCGAGGCCAGGAACCGGCCGTCCCCGCTGAGCGCCACGGAGATCACCACTTCGGTGTGGCCGGTGAGCACGGACAGTGCGGCCGGGCTCCGGGGCCGGGTGACGTCCCAGAGACGTACGGTGTGATCGTCGCTGCCGGACACCAGGGTGTGACCATCGGGGGCGAAGGCCAGGGACGTGACGAAGTGGCGATGGCCGGTGAGGACCGACAACCTGGCAGGAGTACGAGGCCGGGTCACGTCCCACAGTTGTACCGTGCGGTCGTCGCCCCCGGTCGCCAAGTACCTTCCGTCGCGGCTGAATGCGACGGCCTTGACGTTGAGGCGGTGCCCGGTCAGTACGGCCCTTGCCACGGGCCGGGAGCGCGTGGTGAGGTCCCACAGCCGAACGGTGTGGTCGTAGCTGCCGGTGGCCAGGGTCCGCCCGTCGGGACTGAAAGCGACAGCGAAGACCACGCCGGTGTGCCCGGTGAGAGTGGTGGCCAGAGCGGGGCGCCGACGGTCGGACACGTCCCACAGCTGCACCCTGTGGCCGAAACCGCCCACGGCCAGGGTGTGGCCGTCCGGAGCGAACGCCACGGACGCCACCGGACCGGTGCCCGTCGCCTCTCCCGTCCTCACCGGCGGACCGGCTTCGGGTACGTCCCACAGCCGTACGGTGTCACCGCCCGTCGCCAGCCCCCGCCCCGCCGGGTCGAACGCGACCGCGGAGACGTTGCGATTGCGGCCCGGGAGCGCCGTGGCGGCCGCGCCGAGCAGGCCGTCGCGGGCCTCCGCGGTGGGCGAGAGACGGTAGGCCGCCGCCATCAGCTGGGTGTGCAGCGCGGGTTGGGTGTCGCGCAGCGGCTCCGCCTCGGCCACCACGTTGCGGGAGAGGACGTCGTTGCGCTGCTGGGTGACCTCCCGCTGGACGTGCAGGGCGTACGCAGCCGCACAGGTGGCGAGGAGAGTCACGGCGGTCAGCAGGGCGACCAGCCGGCGCAGCCGTCGGGTGTGCAGGGCGGTCTGCCGTTTCCTGTTCTCCTCGGCCGACGCGCTGGCGTCGAGGAAGGCCCGTTCGCGGGCGCTGAGAACGCTGCGGTGCGACGGTTCGTCGAGGAACTCCCTGGCCATCGCGAGGCGCGCACCGCGGTAGAGGGCGTCCTGGTCCTCGTCCAGGGAGTCCCAGAGCAGTGTCGCCTCGGTGAGCCTGCGGTGGCGGCGGAGGCTTTCGCGGTCCTCGGTCAGCCACTGGTGCAGCCGTGGCCAGCACCGGATCAGCGCCTCGTGTGTGATCTCCACATGGAGGTCGTCGAGGGTGAGCAGCCGGGCGTGGGCGGCTTGCTCCAGGACGGCGGCGGCATCACCGCCGTGGTCGAATTCGTCGCGGGGCAGGCGTCTCTTGGTGTCCTCGGTGCCTTCGCCCAGTGCGGTCAGACGCAGGAACAGCTGGCGGGCCAGTTGCTGCTCGCCCGGGGTGAGTGAGGCGTAGAAGGACTCCGCGGTCCGTGCGAGGGCGCCTTCCACCCCGCCTGCGGCCTGGTGTCCGGCGAGTGTGAGCGCGTTGCCCCGGCGCCGGTGCCAGGTCTCCAGCAGGGCGTGCGAGAGCAGCGGGAGCACTCCGGGCCTGCCGTGGCACTCGGCGATGAGCGACGCCATGAGGGGGCCCTCGACGCTCAGCCCCGCGCGCACGGCGGGCTGGACGATGGCCTGGCGCAGCTGCTCCCCGGTCATGGGGCCGAGGGTGATCTGGCTGTCGGCCAGTGCGGCGACCAGTTCCGCGTAGTGCGTGCAGTGCGCGTAGAAGTCGGCGCGTACGCCGAGTACGACGCGGCACCGGCTGTTGGGGGTCTGTGTCGCAGTGCAGAGCGCGGTGATGAAGGAGTGCCGCTCCTTCTCGCTCCGGCACAGGGTGAAGACCTCCTCGAACTGATCGACGACGAGGACCGCCTCGGCCGTGGCGGGCCGCCCGGCGAGCAGCTGCCGTACGAGCCGGTGCAGGTTCGCCGGATCGTCCGTCAGCTCGGCGTGCAGTGTCCCGGCGGTGGTCCCGAGCTGCCCCGCCAGCGCGACCGCGCACTCTTCGAGAGGGTGCGGCCCCGGAGTGAGGAGCACGACGGCCCCCTGCTCCGCCTCCGCCTCCGCGTGCAGCCGGGGCAACAGCCCGGCTCTCAGCAGGGAGGACTTGCCCGAACCCGAAGCTCCGAAGACCGCCACGAACCGTCGCCTCGACAGGCTGCCGACCAGGGAGCTCGTCACCTGCTCACGGCCGAAGAACCGCTCGCTGTCCTCGGGTTGGAACGCGGCGAGTCCCGGGTACGGCGCGCGGGAGGCGCTGCCGTCGGCGCGGTCACTCTCCACCGGAGCGGCGCCCGCGGCGAGTTCGGCGGCGGTGCTGTGCCACAGCCGCTCCCACTCCTCCACGTCGCCGTCGCAGGCGCGGACGTAGGCGAGGGCGACAGGGAGCGAGGGCAGACCGCGGCCCGCCGCGGCGTTGGACAGCGTGGTGACGGAGTAGTGGGAGCGCTGCGACAGCACCCGGTAGGTGGGGCTGCCCGCCTTCTGCCGCAGCCGTCGCAGGGCCGCCGCCCACCTCAGCTCCGGGCTGTTCCCGTCCTCCAACGGCCGTTCGCTGCGTGGCACCGTCGCCCCTCTCCGCCTGCGCCTTCTCTCCCGTGATTGTTTCTCATCCGTTTGTTCCGTGCCTTGCTTCCGATGCCGGACAACGCAGTCTGGCTAATTTGCCGAGGGTCAGCTCGACGTCGAACTCATGGGAGGAACAGCGATGTTCCGGAAACTCTCGACCACCGCGGCCGTACTGGGGCTCGCACTCGCGGGCCCGCTGATGCTGCCGGGCCAGGCTCAGGCGTCCCCGCGCGCGGCAGCGGCACCCGCCGAGATCTGCGGGTACAACGACAACCTCGGCGGGCAAGCCGTGTGGATCAACTGCGGAAACTTCAACCACCTGATCGAGACGTGGGCGCTGGGCGCGAGCCAGAGCTTCCAGTGCGTCGCCGCCCATTCCCGGTACTACTTGGGGCCGACCTGGTTCATCAGCAGCTCCAAGTACGCGGGCGGGGTGGGCTGCAAGCCGTAACGCCGTCGTCGCCCGCAGACCCACTCTTTGCTGAACCACCCTCTTCGCTGAACCAGCGCTGAACCTTCGGAGGAAACGCATGCGCAAGCTCTTCGCGACGCTTGGCTCTGCCGCCGCCCTCGTCCTGACACTGGCGACGACTTCGGCCCAAGCGGCGGAGGCAGCCCCGGCGGCAGGCTATGACCGCTGCCCCGCGGGGTCCTTCTGCATTTTCGACGGGGCCAACGGGACCGGCACCATCGCCTGGTTCCGTACCGGCTCGCCCGACCTGCGGGGCCAGTCGATGGACAACCGGACCTCGTCGTACTGGAACCGCACCAATGACGCGTTCGCTCTGTACGACGGATACAACTACGGCGGAAGCTGCTGGTCGGTCTTCACCCACGAACCGTCCAACCTGGAGGGGCGCTACCCCCAGTGGAACAACCGCTTCAGTTCTCTCACCAAGAGCGCCTGCGGCTGAGCCCTCTCCCGCTGACGCGCGGGCGGTCCCGCCCCCATGCCGGTGAGGCAGCGGATCGACAGGGCAACAGCCTCTTATCGGCGTACACAAAAAGGCTGCCAGGTCAGGGGATCAGAACGCAATGGTTCTCGATGACCCTGCCACTGCGGTCCAATCCGCCGCAGACGGCCAGACGCCCGGTCCCCGGCTTCCCGAGTTCGAGGTTGACTACGAACCGGTGGAGGTCGTCGTTCGGCTTCTGATTCCTGTAGCTGCCCGCGAAAGCCCGCAGCGTTCCCGGAAATCCGTCCCTGGTCCAGACGGTGATGTCCTGGACGTAGCGGGTGCCCTGGTAGGCAGTTGCCACACAGATGTACTTGCCACACGTGGACTTCACCGCGGCGCTCGCCGGTGCCGCGGTGACCAGCCCTGCGGCCAGGATCCCGGCGAGACCTGCCGCTGTTACCGCCAGGCGTCGCCGAACCGTTGACGCCGTCCGGACTTCCTGAGATGCGTGGATCATGAGTTCCCTCTTTGATCGGCTGCACTGAATGGGCGTATAACCCATCGAAAATACCACGATAATTCACAGCAAAAGGTGTATCTCTGTACACAGAACGGCAGTTGAGACTCACGCATCGAGAGGCGTGCTCGCGGGGGCCTCGGCCTGCGAGCTCCGCGCGCACCGCTTCCTCCCGGGCCTGCGCGGCACGGCGTACGGCGTCGGCGCTCTCGGCTCCGGCGCCTTCGTCTCGCGTGCCCTCCGCTTCGGCAGCGGCAGGTTGCTCCGCAGCCGTACTCGCCCTTTCCGCCGCTTCCTTCTCCATACCGGCGGCTTCCGCCGCGAGGACGGCTGCCTCCCTGCGGCCCTCCGCCTCGGCTTCTTCCTCACCGGCGGCGCAGTGTTTCACCTTCCGCGTTGCGCAGTGCGCAGGGCGGTCTCCGCAGCGAGGTGTGCGGCCTGAGCAGCCGTCTTTGCGTGCCCCGTCGTCGACGTCTTGGCCACCCGGGCCTCGACTTCGGCCGTGGTGAGAGGTCGCCCGACCGACCCGGAAGACTCGAACTCGCGGTCACCAAGATCGATAGAACGACCGCTAGTGAGCGCCCTCAGCGCACGAAGTCCGTTACCGTGCCGTGGTTGTCGGGAGAGGTCAGGCCCCAGAGGATCAGCACCACGACGATAGCCAGCAGGATCAGCCCCGGCACGTTCTCGGGCCCCCAGCTGACGGGCTGCCGGACCGGTGGGCCGGGTGTGGCGTCGTCGCGTGCAGAGTCGGAGTCGGCGCGCTGCCAGGGCGCGACCTCGGCCTCACCCCTGGCGATGCGCGCGGCCACGTGACGTATGTCGGCCGCGTGGTAGGTCGGCTCGCGGGTCAGGTCCGGGGAGGGCGCAGCCGAGGTACGGACGCTGTTGGCCCGCGCCACGGCCCTGATGCTGCTCGGCCTGATCTGCGGCCAGATCTCGCGGACTTCGGCCTTCGTCAGCCAGCCTGCCCCGTCCTCAAGGCCCTGCTCGTCCGCTGGCCTCATTCGAAGTCCGCCCCCCTCGCTCGCCGATCACCCCCGGCTTGATACCCAGACCACCGAAAGATCACCCGGCCGGGCAGTCACCCGCGGACTCACGCCCACCGTGATCGGTGGAGAAGCGACCTCTGACGTACGGAACCCAGCGCGAAGAGTGTGAGCTGCTTGGCGCCGCCGCAGGGCTCGACCACCTGATCCAGGTGATCCGACGCGGACTGAGACAGGTCCAGTACCGGCCCGATCTCATCAACGGCTGCTTCGCCCAGACCGGTCTCATCCTTTCCTGTCTGCTGACAAGGCGGAAGGCCGCCTCGACTTCTGTCGTCGAGGCGGCCTTCCGTCGAGGCGGCCTTCCGCTTTGCTTCGATCCAGCCCTGAACACCCGGCGACGTCACACCTGTCAGCGGCGCCCGGAACCGAACGCCAGCGAAGGTAACGAAGGTTTCGTCAGAACTGGGAGCCCAGCGCGACCGCCAGGCCGAGGGCCGGCACACGGCGGCCGTTGCCGAGTTCGATGTCGGTGCTGTTGCGGTACACCCGGCCGTCGATCGTGACGGGTTCAGCGGGACGGTTGCGGAGGTTGGCCGACAGTATCGCGGAGAGCCTGCTCCATCTGGTTTCGAGTTCCAGGCCAAAACGGCCGAGAGTGTCCTGCCTGCCGTTCTCATCCATGTCGTAGCCGGTCCGGATCGTGTTGCCGATGCGGTTGTGGATCCACCGGAAGCGAGCTGCCTCGGAAACCGCCGCGACAACCGAGGTGAGTGCCCGACCGGCTGCGAGTGCAGGCGGGGTGTTCTGCCCCGGAGCGCGTTCGGGCATGTTGGCCAGGTGGTTGATGTCGCCGCGAAGCCCCAGGAAGGAGTCGTTCATCCGCCACTCGTCCCTGGAGAAACTGTTGTAGTTCTCCCCGAACGGAAGCGACTGGAAGTGGCGCGGCTCAAGGCGGTTGCCGGGGAACACGGCGTTGTAGGCGGCGCGGACCGGCGCCGAGTCCAGGTCGCGGAACATGTACCTGCCCTGAGGAGTGAAGTAACCCACCACGTACAGGTTGCTCGCCTCGACGATCAGGGAGAGGCGGTGGCTGTTGGTCTCCGTGTGGTCGATCAGCGCGACCTCGACGTAGTAGCCCGTCTGCCGGGTGGTGGCACTGTGCGGGAAGTTGGGGTGCACCGCGTGGCTGACGGTACGACGCAGGCTCTCCAGCATGGAGTCGTAGGCGTTGCCGGCCGAGAAGCTGCTGGTGCCCGGCCGCAGATTGGTGATGTCCCAGTCGATGCGGGTCCAACGTCTTTCCGGGTCGGCGTGCGCCTTCGGGGACAGCCCTTGGGTCAGGCCGAGAGCGGCCAGCAGAGCCAGGGTGAGGATCAGTACGCGGCTCATGAGCCTACGAGCGGACAGGGAAAGCCTCATGCGGAAGGTACTCCTGGGGAAAACGAGCGGGGAGTCGTGCGACGGAGATCTCCCGCGAGTGCGGGGGTCCGTGCACAGGGCGACGGACCGGGGGCGGTGGAGCTGGCTCTCCGTCCGAAGCACCTTCAGTCAAACGGAGGGGAACGGGGCGGCCCAGGCAGTTTCACCGGCAGAAGTAATGTCTTTGTCATACTTCTGCCGGATGGTTCCGGTGTTCTGCCGGACCACACGGATCAGGGGATATGTCGAGAATGAGCACCGGTACACCGGCCACCGGCGGGTTCGGTGAGCACCTGCACGGTCTACGGACGAGAGCCGGGCTCAGCCAGGAGGACCTGGCACACGCGGCGGGAGTGAGCGTTCGGGCCCTGTCGGACCTGGAGCGCGGGCGCGCCCGGGGACCACAGCGCCGTACCGTGGAGGCCCTGGCCACCGCGTTGAAGCTCGACGCCACCGGTGCCCGGGAGCTGGAACGGGTCGCGAGCCTGGGCCGTCCCCGCCCGGCCCGGCAGGCGGACGCCCCGCCGCCTGCCGCCGCACCGGACGCCGCGGTACGCAGGCCCGACGCCGCGGCACCCAGGTGCACGCCCGATCTGCTGCCGCGTGCCCCGCGCGGCTTTCACGGCCGGACGGCGGAGCTCGCCGCTCTGTCCCGGGCCACTGCGGGCGAGGCGCCCGTCTGCCTGGTCATCGGGCCTGCCGGGGTCGGGAAGACAGCCCTCGTCCTGCACTGGGCCCACCACAATCCTGCCGGACTCACCGGCGGACGCCTCTACGCCGACCTGCGCGGCTTCAGCGACACCGGCGAGGTGGCCGCCATCGAAGTGCTGCGCGAGTTCCTGCTGGTCCTCGACGTGCCCCACGGCCGGATACCGGAGTCCGAGAACGGCGCGTCCGCACTGTTCCGGTCGCTGGCCGCCGACCGCCAGCTCCTCGTCGTACTCGACAACGCACGCGACTCCGAACAGGTCCGGCCCCTCCTGCCCGGCGGAGACCGCTGCGTCACGGTCGTCACCAGCAGACACCGCCTCCCCGGACTGATCATCACCGACGCCGCACGGCCCGTCGCCGTCGACGTCCTCACACCCCAGGACGCCACCACGCTCCTGGCCCGGATCCTCGGCACCGACCGGGTGCACGCCGAGCCCGCCGCCGCGCTCCGGCTCGGCGAGCTGTGCGGCGGGCTGCCACTGGCCCTCGGGGTGACCGCCGCCCGCCTGGCCGGGCGGCCCGACTGGACCCTGGCCGAAATGGCCGCCGAGCTGTCGGACGAGACACGCCGGCTGAGCCTGCTGGACCTGGAGGACACCGGCGTCAGGGCCGCACTGCGCCTGACCGTACGACAGCTGCCCGCACACGTCTCCCCTCTGTTCGCCGCCCTCGGCCGCCACCCCGGCACGCACGTCGACCGCTACGCGGCCGCCGCCCTGGCGAGCACGGACCCCACGGCCGCCGATGCGGCCCTGGAGCGTCTGGCCGTCGCGCACCTGCTCACCGAGACCACACCCGGCCGGTGGACGATGCACGACCTCGTGCGGCTCTACGCGCGTGGCCTGGACGCCCACCCGGACACGCTCAAGCGCGTGCTCGACTACTACATCACCGCCGCCACCGGTGCCGTCGCGGCGGCTGAACCCGGCTCGGAGGACTGCTTCCCGCTGCTGGCGGACTTCTCGCCGCCCTCCGCCGTACGCGAGTTCGCCGACCGGTCCGCCGCCGTGGCCTGGTACTCCGCCGAACGCAACACCCTCGTACGGGCGGTCGCCGCGGCGCACGCCGCCGCGCTGCACGGCAGGACGTGGCGGATCGTCATGACGATGTGGCCGCTGATCGTGTGGCGCGTGCGGGACGGCTGGGTGCCGCTCCTGGAGACCGCCCTCGCGGCGGCACGTACCGACGCCGACCCGCACGGCGAAGCACGGGTGCTCAACGTCCTCGGCTGGGTCCTGACCGAGGAAGGACGCACCCCGGAGGCGCTCGTCCATCTGGAAGCGGCCACCGCGCTCGCCGCCGAAGCCGCTGACGCGTTCGCCGAGGCCAACGCCCTGATCGTGCTGGCCATGGCTCAAGCCGCCCTCGGCGGCCTGGACGACGCCGCGAAGAGCTGCGAACGCGCGGCCGAGCTGGCACGCGCGAGCAACGACCGGAGGATCGAACGCCTCGCCATGCAGCACCTCGCCCGCCACCAAGCCGACGCCGGACACTGGCGCCAGGCCCTCACCACCGCGACCCACGCCCTGGCCTTCAACTACCGGCCGGACACCACCGACATCCCCCACATCCTGCTCCTCACCATCAAGGGGGAAGCACTGCTGGGACTCGGCAACCGCGCGGAGGGCATCGCTCAACTCGACCTCGCAGCCCGCGAAGCGGAATCCGCGGGCTACGACGACGGAGCGGTACGAGCCCTCGGCGCGCTCCTGCGGGCAACACCGAACGCGACAGTCCAAGCACGCTACGACACGGCACTCACACGACTCACCACACGAAGCTAAGGCGGTGTCCTCTGTGGTTCTCGCCGTTCGGTCGGTCCGGTCGGACCGGCGGGGCCGACAGCTCCTGCGTCGCCTTTCGCGTCGGCTGCCCCTGCGGGACCAACGGCTCCGGTGTCGTTCTTGTCGCCTCCGGGTCTGCGGCACCCACAGCGCCGACAGCACCCGCGTCGCCCTGAGGGCCGTCGGCTCCCGTGTCACCCTGCGGACCAATTGGCTCTCGCACCAGGCAAGATGAGCGACATGACCGATGTGGGGAACACGGGCTTCATACTGCCGAGGGGCGCGACGGGCTTCTTCGCGCCGAAGGACGGCCCTCTTCCGGCAACCGACCTGCGTGCGTTCCGGGCCGCTTTGTATGCCGCTGCCCGAGTCGCCGAAGGCCAAGTGGGGGAGATCGAGGGCCAGGAGTCTCCTCTGTCCTTCCATACCGCGTCAGTCGTCCATCGCACTGGTGAGAGCGTCATCCTGTGTCACGCCCATCACCCCTGGATTGCCTTCGCACAAGAGCGCCGGAACTGGTACGCAGAGGAGTTTCTCTCCCCTCCGCCGTGGGCCTCTCCCTTCGCCGAAGCAGGCTTCGTGGTGCTGAGTAGCGAACAGCTCGCCACGTCCCTCTCCGACCTGGACACCTCGGTGCTTTCCAAGAACGAGTGGCGCCACATTCGCTCCTACGGCGTCACCACGTTGGGCGGACTGCTCTTCAACGCGTGGGACTGACGATCAAAGGCGGTGCTCATGGAGTGGCCGAACCTGCTCAGTTGGCTGCTGCAGCAGCTGACTCGTCGGTGACAACCACCGGCCGTACGTGAGCCAGCAGCAGTTCGAGGAACCGCTCCGGCCGACGGAACGCCGCGAAGTGGCTGCAGTCGTCGATCAGTGCGAAGTCCTTGGCCGGGGCCTGGACGTCGTCGAAGAAGCGGCGGGCGAGGTCGGGCGACGTCAGGACGTCCTTCTCGCCCTGGAAGAGGAAGAACGGGATCTCGAATGCGGTGCCGTCCTCCCAGTCGTCGAAGCCTGACGTGCCTGCGGTGACCTGTTCCGAGAAGCTCATGCCCTTGACGAAGTGCCCCAGCTCGCGCAGCGAGTGCAGCGGCGAGAGCCACAGGGACCCCATGACGACCTTCTTCATCGTGTCCAGGGTCAGCGGATCGCTGGTCGCCAGCAGCTTGGCGTGCATGGCGCGCTCGCGGGGGGTCCAGCGGTGCTTGTCGGCGTCCAGGGCCTCCACCGCCGCGAGTTCCTTGTGCTTTCCGGTCGCCCGCAGTCGGGCAAGGAGTGCCTGGTGTACGGAGTTGTCGCGGCCGGAGTCGTGGATGTTCTGGTCGGTGCCGACGTACGCGGAGTAGCGCTCGGGGAACGCGCGGGCGAGCCGCAGGCCGAAGGCGCTGCCGTAGGAGTGGCCGAGCAGGACGACCTTGTCGACGCCGAGGCGGGTGCGGATGTGGTCGGTGACCTCGATCGCGTCCGCGTAGATCCGGTCGAAGGTCATCTCTCCCTGGCCGTCGGCGCCGTTGCGGCCAAGGGTCTTGAGGGTGCCGCGCATGTCCCAGCGGACGATCGTGAAGTGCTTCTCCCAGGATCTGGTGCGCGGCCCGAAGATCGCGGTCGAGCCGCCGGGCCCGCCGTGCAGCTCAAGGACGACCGGGTTGGCCAGGTCCTCGCCGCGGACAGAGATCCACTGGTCGATGCCGCCGATGCGGACGAAGCCTCGCTCGTCGATGCCGTTCGGGCTGTCGATCTTCATGAGGGAGGCGTTGCGGGAGCGCTTCAGGGCGCGGTGGCCGAGGATTCCGGCCGTCGGCGCGGCGAGGAATGCGGCGGCGGAGGTGGCGACGATGGCGGCGATCATGACGACTCCCTGAGATCCGTGTTCACGAACTGTGTATGCCGTAAGCAGTTGGCTATACGATATAAACAGTAAGTGTGAGGCGTCAACAGGTAACGGTGAGGGATTCAGGATGAGCGCGAAGGAGCCCCGGAAGGCGACGGGGAAACAGGGCGGCGCGCAAGCGAGCTTCACGCTGTTGTGGGGCGAGAAGGGGCAGCCGAGCCGCGGCCCGAAGCCCTCGCTGACCGCAGACCGGATCGCCGAGGTGGCGATCGGGATCGCCGACAAGGAGGGCCTGGACGCGGTCTCGATGGCGCGGGTCGCCAAGGGAATCGACGTCACCGCGATGGCGCTCTACCGGTACGTCCCCGGTAAGACGGAACTCGTCGACCTGATGGTCGACCTCGCGATCGGCCCACCGGTCCCCGTCGCTCACCTCCCCGGCGGCTGGCGCCCGCAGTTGACCGAGTGGGCGCGCCAGTGCTCGGCCGTGTACCGCCGCCACCCGTGGATCCTGACGGCCACCGGCATGCGTCGCCAGATCATGGGCCCCCATCAACTCGGCTGGCTGGACACCGCGCTGGCCGTGCTGGCCGGAACCGGCCTGTCGGCCCCGCAGCGGCATGACACGTTCCTGCTGCTCGTGGGCCACATCCGCAACATCGCCCAGCAGACCGTCGAACACGACGAAGCGGCGAACGAGGAGTGGGCCCACCTCACGGCCGACGTCCTGAAGCAGCACGCGGACCGCTTCCCCGCGCTCACGTCGGCGGTCGCAGAGGGTGCCTTCCTGCCACAAGACGGGGACCCGCTGGACTTCGGCATGGAGCGGATCATGGACGGCGTGGCGGCCCTGCTCGCCTAACCGGAACAGAACGGCGCTCGCGCGTCGCGGCGCGCGGCTGGGAGCGAAGCCGCGGGGCAGCGAACCGGCGCACCCGGCCGTGCGCGTCACCCGGCGCCACACTGTATGCCCTCGGCGGGCAGAGCACGGCGGGCAACGGTGCGCGGTCGCTTCCGGGCTGCCCCGGGCGTACGGAGCACGCCCGGTGCAGCCCGGGCTGTGGTGGAGCCGCCGTTCTCAGCCTGGCTGTCGACGTCCACCGGCGCTGAGCGATGCATTGTATGCGGTGTATGCGGTGTATGCGGTGTATGCGGTGTATGCGGTGTATGCGGTGTATACGGTGACGGAGAGTCGGGTGCTGCCGTCAGCGGGCCGGTGGGGGCCTCACCGGGAAGAGGGCTCGGTGGTGCTCGGGACGTCGTGAACGGCCTGCTCCTCGCGGCGGCGGGCGGCGTTCGCGGCGAGAACGACCGGCACGATCAGCATGGCGACCATGCCGACGAAACCGATGGCGAGCGACAGGGTCGTCCACTGCGCCACACCGCCGATCATGGGAGGTCCGAGAAGGAAGCCCGTGTACGCGATGCCCGTGACGAACCCGATCTCTCGTTCACCGCCGGTGCCGTCGCCGCGTCGGCCGACCTCGCCGGCGAGGTCGAGGACGACCGGAAACACCAGCGCGACCCCGGTGCCCGCCAGCACGTAACCGAGGGGGGTGAACCAGGCGTCCGGCACGCTCGCCGTCGTCAGCAGGCCCACTCCAGTGATCATCGACCCGGCGGCCAGGATCCTGACCGCGCCGAAGCGGCGTTGGATCCGTTCGCCGAACAGCCGGACCATCGCCATCGAGAGGCAGAAGACGGAGAACATGGCGGCGCCGCCCGCCTCGGACATGCCGCGCTCGCGGACCGCGAACAACGCCGCCCAGTCGTAGTTGGAGCCCTCGACGATGGCGGCGAGGAACGCGACGCCTCCGAGCAGCCACAGGACCGGGCGACGCAGCATGCCCCGGCCGAGTCCGCCCTGGCCGCCCCGCCCGTCGGTGTCGGCGGTCGGCTGCTCCCGTGGCACGTACCGGATGACGCCGGCGGTGACGGCCAGCGAGGCGGCGGCGACCGTGGCGAAGTACGGGAACAGATCGACACCTCGGCCGGAGGCGAACGCGGCACCGAGCGAGCTGGCCAGCGCCCCGAAGCTGAACCCGGCGTGAAAGAGCGGCATCATCGGCCGCTTCACGCGACGGACGACGGTCACTGCGGCGACGTTCATCGACACGTCGAACAGCCCGAAGGACGCGCCGAGCAGCACCAGAACGAGACCGAGTTGCAGGGGTGACCCGACGGCCGCCAGGACGGGCAGCACGCAGGCCGCCAAGAGGGCCGACACGAACACGATGGCCGGGGCGCCCCAGCGGGCACACAATCGCCCCGCGACCGTCGCCGCCATGGCCAGGCCGAGGTTGGCGCCCAGCAGTGAGAGGCCGAGCGCCCCGGGGCTCGCGCCGATCTGCTCGGCGATCGCCGGCATGCGCGGCGCCCACGAACCGGCGATGACGCCGTTGAGCACGAAGACGATGAACACGGAGACCCGCCCCGAACGCACCTGGTGACCTTTCCCTGAACGCTGTCGGCCCGCGCCACTGGGGGGCGGGCATGGATGGTGGCGCTCCCGGCACGCCGACGCCCCGTCCGCCGGGACGGTGACCCGCTGGGTGCGCCCACAGCCGTATGGGTGGGCCGCGCCCTCGCCCCGGGCCCGGGCGTGCCCGGGGCATCTCCCGAACCCGAACCCGGCCACGGCTGCGGCTGCGGCTGCGGCTGCGGCTGCGGCTGCGGCGTCGCACTCTGCCACGGCCGCGGCGGCAAGGTCGCCCCGTACCTCACCGGATCGACTCCGCCAGCCGCGCCGCGACCGCGACCGTGGTCAGGTGCGTGTTGGCCCGGGGGATGACCGGCATCAGCGAGGCGTCCCCCACGTACACGTTGGACAGACCGTGCACCCGCCCGTCCGCGCCCGCCACAGCAGCGGGGTCGTCGGCCGGCCCCATCGCGCAGGTGCCGACCGGATGCCAGTACCCGCCCGCCGCTTCGCCGATCGCCTCACGGTGGGCCGGTGTCCACGGAGCGAGCGTGGCCAACTCGCTCACCGGGGCCGTCTCGGCCACCTTGTGGGCCAGTTCGACGCCGTCCAGGGCCACCCGCCGGTCGTGGCCCTC
The DNA here is from genome assembly GCF_026342435.1 of Streptomyces sp. NBC_00237. Classification (NCBI taxonomy): domain Bacteria; kingdom Bacillati; phylum Actinomycetota; class Actinomycetes; order Kitasatosporales; family Streptomycetaceae; genus Streptomyces; species Streptomyces sp. NBC_00237. The sequence continues at coordinate 37,739 of NZ_JAPEMT010000004.1, forward strand.
CGGGTCGGTGAAGTAGCCGGGATCGATGACGGGCGCGGCGAGCGGATCCAGTGAGCGTGCCCGCACGACGCCCCTGGAGCGGGGCCTCAGCACGAACACGTACAGGTTGGCCGCCAACGGGCCGACGTAGCGGCCGAGTTCGTCCTCGCCCGCACCGGCGGTCGGCACGATGTGCAGGTCCCAGTAGTCGTCGGCAGCCATGCCGGACCTGGCCTTGATCACCGCTTGGGCCATGTACACGTCGCGCACCGGCATGTCGAGTGCGTCGGTCGGGGTCAGCGGCAGGTGGACCTTGGGATGGTCGATCAGGTTCTCGCCCACCCCGGCCAGCGGCAACGCGACCGGTGCGCCCAGGCCGCGCAGCACCGGCTCCGGTCCGATGCCGCTGCGCATCAGCAGCGGCGGGTTGCCGTAGGCGCCCCCGGCGAGCACCACCGTGTCCGCCATGACGGTCTCGGTGCGGCCGTCCCGCACGATCTCCACCCCGGTGGCGCGCTCACCCCGCATCACCAGTCGTACGGCCGGGGCCTCGGCCACCACCCGCAGATTCGGCCGGTTCCTGGCCGGGTCGAGGTAGGCGAACGCGGCGTTCCACCGGATGTGGCCGACCGCGTTGAGCGGCACCCACCCGACGCCCTCCTTCGCGTCGTCGCCGTTGACGTCCGCCAGCGGTGGCAGGCCGATCTGTGCGGCTCCCGCCACCACCGCCCGGGGCCAGGGACCCCGGTCCGCCTCCGGAACGTCACGCACCCGCAGGCGGCGCACGGCCTCGCTGAGATACGGGGCGAGCGTGGCGTGGTCCCACACACCGCCGGAGTACGCACGCCAGGCGTCGTGGTCGGGCGGGGCGCCGACCGTGGTCCAGCAGGCGTTGCTGACCGAGGAACCGCCGATCACGCGGCCCCGCGCACAGTACGGCGGCTCGTCGGGATCCCAGTCGTGGCTGCGCGCGGGAGAGCGGCAGTCCAGCAGATCGGCGGGCCACCGGCTCTCCCCGTAGGGCCCGTAGTCCGGACCGGCCTCCAGCAACAGCACCGAGCGGCGGTCGTCCTCGCTGAGCCGGGCGGCCAGCGCGCAGCCGGCGGCGCCGCCCCCGACGACGACGACGTCGGCCCGCAGTCCCTGTGAGGGCATCGCCATCTCCTTCCGCCTCCTTCCGAGGTCGGCTCAGCCGGTGCGCAGCCACGGCCTGTCGGCCTCGGCCGTGATCGCGGCACGGATCTCCCGGTCGGTGACGTCGTCGGCGATCACCGTCTCGCCGAGGGCGACCGGCAGGACGAAGCGCAGCCCGCCGTCGCGGATCTTCCGGATCTGCCGCAGCGCGCCCACGGTGTCCGGCACGTCGATGCGCACGGGCAGGTCGTCGAGTACGACGGGCAGTCCCACCGCCGTCAGCAGGTCGGTGAGCCGCGTCCTGGTCCGCCCGTCCAGCAGTCCCCGCCGCTCGGCGATGCGCGCGGCGCACGCCATGCCGAACGCGACCGCCTCACCGTGCAGGACGGGGCCGTACCCGGTGACCGTCTCCACGGCGTGTCCGACGGTGTGCCCGAAGTTCAGTGGCCGCCGAAGGTCCCGCTCGTACGGGTCCCTGGCCACCAGGCGGCACTTGACGGCGGTCGCGCCGTGCACGAGGAAGGCCGTGGTCTCCGGGTCGACGGCCAGGATGTCGTCGTAACGACGCTCGATGAACTCGAACAGCTCGGGTGCGGCGATGACGCCCTTCTTGATCACTTCGGCGAGTCCGGCACGGAGCTGTCGGGCATCGAGCGTCCGCAGGTAGCCGACGTTGGAGACGACGCCCTTCGGCTGGTAGAAGGCGCCCACGAGGTTCTTCGCGGTGGGATGGTCGACCGCGACCTTGCCGCCGAGCGCCGCGTCCACGTGAGCGAGGAGTGTGGTCGGCACGTTGATGTACGGGACGCCGCGCATGTACGCGCTGGCCACCCAGCCCACGGTGTCGATGACCACGCCTCCGCCGACGGCCAGCACGATGTCGCGCCGGGCCAGCGAGGTGCCGGCCAGCCAGTCCAGCAACGAGGTGGCCGTCGCCAGACTCTTGTTGGCCTCGCCGGCGGGGAACGCGGTGGTGGCGACGTCGAGACCGCCCTCGGCGAGTGTGTCCGCCAGGCGGCTGGCGTGCAGCCCTGCCACGGTCCGGTCGGTGATCAGAGCCACCCGTCGGCCGTCTATCTCCTCGCGGAGCCGTGCCACCGCGGTCCGCTCGTCCCGGCAGACGGACACCGTGTACCCGTCGTGCCGGTCGGCGGTCGCTGTCACCTCCCCTTCCGGGGAGCGGGGTAACGGAAGCCGGTCGCGTAACCGGATCTGGCTGGTCGCCCGTCCGGTTTCCGAGGATCCCGAGCCTGTCCTGGGTGGAGAAATGAGGTCTGTGTTGATTTCCATGGGGAGCGAATAGCCACTCGCCCGAGAGGAAAACAGCCCGGATGCTGTTCGGCTCTTTCCTTTCGGCGAAGCTGATCACCGTGCGGTCCGCCCCCGATCGGGGGCCGGGCGCGAGTCGGAGGGGAGTCCGGTCGCGTCCGCGCAGGTAAGCGTCGTCGTCCGGCCACGGGAGGTGGGTGCGGCGTCTCCCCAGGACGCCTCACGTGATCTGCCGTCACCCTTGATCGAATGCCCGGATCGGGCGCGGGCGGGGGGATTTTTGGGTCAACCACACACGAGGCCGCCCCTCGGCGGGCCACCCACGGTATTCTCCGCAGCCACCTTCACCAGGTACGGCCCTGCGGCGTCCCGGTCGGCAGCAGCGCGCGCAGTACGGACACGGACGTGGCGATGCCCTGTTCGGTCGGCAGCAGCGCGTCTTCGTGCTCCACGTAGACGACTCCCCGGTACTCCTCGTCCAGCAGGGTGGCGACGGTCTCCGCCCACGGCAGTTCGCCGCAGCCGAGCGCCCGGAACCGGATCGGCGGCCCCGGCCCGTAGCGCGACCAACCGGCTCCGTGCGGGTCCTCCGGGTGGCGCCACACCTGGAGGTCCTTGGCGTGTACGGCGGCCAGTCGGTCGCCCCAGCCCCGCGCGGCGAGCACCGGGTCGTGCCCGACCGCCGCGATATTGGCCACGTCGAGGCAGAGCCCCACCTCCGGCGCGGCGGCCAGCAACGCCCGGGCGCTGGCCGGGTCGTAGACCACCTGTTTGGGGTGCGGTTCCACCACGACCTGGACGCCCGACTCGCGGGCGAGCGCGAGCGCGGGGGCGGCCGCCTCCAGCCATGCGGAGACGTTGTCCCGCCAGGACACCTCGCTGCCCCACCAGGACAGCCACCTGCCCAGGTCCGGCACCCCGAGCATCAGCCTGGCCAGCGGTGCCCCGACACCGGCGGCCAGCGCGACGGTGCCCAGAGCGGCGCGCAGGCCGTACGCCCGCTTGTCCGCCGCCGATCCGGGAAGGACCGGATCGGTGTGCGGCCCGTGCGGGCCCAACGCGAGCTGGGTGTCACGGCTGTTGCTGACACAGCCGGCCCGGACACCGGCCCTGCGCAGCACGGCCGCCACCTCGCGGTGATGCGCCGGGTCGGCCAGCCGGTCGGCGTCCACCAGTTCGAAGCAGCGGTCCACGGGCAGGTCCACGACGCCAGCACCGGTCTCGGCGGCGGTCGCCGCCGCCTTGGCCAGTCCCCACGGGGACAGCGCGGCCAGGCACAGGCCGACCTGTACGGGCTCGTGCGAGCCCGACGGTCCAGCGGCGAGATCGCTCATGTCACTGTCTCCAGTCGACGGGGCCAGGCCCAGTGACCCGCCAGGGTCTCGGGGAAGCGGCCCCGGTGCGTGACGGCCGCGGAGAGCACCGCCCCCGCGGGGTCGTCGACCACGGTGGGGCGGGATGTCGCGCCCAGCTCGGCGGTGATCCGGTCGGCCAGCGCGGTGGCGAACTCCGGACAGCCGCGCAGGACGCCTCCGGACAGCACCGCGGACCACGGCCCGTCCGTGAGCCCGGCGCGGTCGCGCGCCGCGCGCACCCCGGTCACCAGTTCGTCCAGGGCCGCGCCGATCACCTCACCGGCCGCCTGGTCGCCGTCGAGCCAGCACCGGCACACGGCGGGCGCCAGCGCGGCGACGGCCGCCTTCGGAAACGGTCGTCCCGCGAGCTCCCTGGCCAGTTCGGTGATCGTCCCGCTGAACGATGCGAACGCCAGGGCCAGTTCCCGGCCGAGCACGGTGGGCCGGCCCCGGCCGTCCGCCCCGCGCACCGCTGCCCGGAGCCCGGCCAGGCCGATGCCGAACGCACTGCCCTCGTCGCTGCCGAGGTACTCGCATCCGCCGACGGCCACCGGGGTGGTGCGTCCGTCACCGGCCAGGAAGCCCGACCCGGTGCCGCACACCACGGCCACGCCCCGGCCGCCCAGCGGTTGTGCGGCCAGGAGCGGCACGATGTCACGGGAAATCACCAGCGTCCCGGCGAGTCCCGCCGCGGCGGCCAGGGCGGTCAGCCGGTCCAGCTCCGGCTCGGGCGTACCGGCGTCCACGGTGGCGGTCGCGAACCAGCCGAACACGGGCCGGGAGCCGATCCGGTCCGCCAACGCGCCGAAGACCTCGCCCAGTTGCCGTTGGGCGGTCGCCGCGCCGACCGAGGCCGGATTGACCGAGCCGTACTGCCATCGGCTGCCGTCCGCGATCATGATCGTCGTACTGCTGCCACCGGCGTCAACAGCCCAGCAAGTCACTCCCAGCACCTCCGTGTCGCGCGGGTCGACGCACCTCCGTGTCGCGGTTCGACGGCCAGGCTACCGATGCGGACACCACGGTTATCGGTCAGATCCGGACACCTTTGCGGGGGTACGGTCACGCACCGGGCCGGACACCCGGGACAACGCGAATCAGCTGCCCTCGACGCGTTCACCGGACGAACCGCCTCAGCGCCCCACCCGGCACACAGGCGCTCCGCGCATGGCCGGAACCGGATCTCAGGTCTGCAAAACACCGCCCTCCCGGCCAAGGTGAATACAGCGAACCAGTACGGCCACGGAACGTCACCAGGTGACCCTGGAGGAGAAGACAGTGGGCGACAAGTCAAGGGTGTTGGTGGTGGGAGCCGGTTACCTCGCCGTGCACATCGGACGCCGGTTGCGGGCGGACGGCCACCACCCGACGCTGAGTTCACGCCGTCCGCCCGGGACGCCCGAGGCGAAGGGCCTGGCGTGGTCCCCGGTCGACATCGGCGCCCCGGCGCGGGTGCGTGAACTGGTGGACGAGGCCCGCCCGGACGCGGCGGTCGTCGTGCACGGGCCGTCCGACGTCACCTGGTGCGAACACCATCCCGAGCAGGCGTACGCGGCGCACGCGGGCGGAGCGGCGCACCTCGCCTCCGCGCTCGGCGGCCGACGTACCCTGCTGATCTCCACCGACAACGTGTTCGCGGGGCACAAGGACAGCCATGCCGAATCGGAGCCTCCGGCGCCGGCCAACGCCTACGGGCGTGCCAAGCTGGCCGCCGAGAAGGAATTGCTGGCCATGGGCGACGCGTTGGCGCTGCGGGTCAGCCTGGTCTACGGCTGGGATCCGGTCGGCCTGCGCCCGAACTTCTTCACCACCTGCTTGCAGCGCCTGCGGGCCGGACAGCCGGTCCCGGTGCCGGACGACCACTGGAACACCCCCGTGCTGGTCGACGACGTGGCGGCCTGGTCTGCGGCGCTGCTCGGCTCCGGTCACACCGGAATCCTCCACCTGGGCGGTCCTCGCCGGCTCAGCCGAGCGGAGTGGGCCCGCCACCTCGCCGAGCTGTGCGGGGCGGATCCTCACCTGGTCCAGCCGGTGCCCCGTAACGTCGGCGACTACGCCTGCCGACCACGGAACGCCTGTCTGCACAGTGAGCGGGCCCCGGGGCTCGCCGAACTCGACGGCCTCTCCCCCGTCGACGTCCTGTCCGCCGGGGCCCGCCTGATCGGCGCCGAAGGCACGCCCTCGTGACCGGCCGTCCGCCGGCCCGGATCATCGGCGCCGGTACGCGCTGCGTGGTGGGGCGCGTTCCCCCACCTGGAAAGGCACTGTGATGCTGACACCGGTCTGGGAGACCCAACCCGGTTTTGAGAAACCCCTGCTCGTGCACGTCAACTCGACAGCGACCGGCGGAGGTGTCTCCGAACTGCTGCGCGGACTCGTACGTCATCAGCACGCGGGGTGGGCCGTGATCGCCGGAACCGCTGACTTCTACGCGCTGACCAAGTACCTGCACCACCTGCTGCACGGGCGGGCCGACCCCGGTCTGCTCGACGATCCGGCGCTGCTGCGCCCCTACCGGGCCACGCTCGCGCCCCAGAGCGAGTGGTTCGCGCGGCGGGTCGCACACGGGGACGTCGTGGTCCTGCACGACCCCCAGACGCTCGGTCTGGCGCCCGCGGTCAAGGCCACCGGCGCCCGGGTGGTGTGGCACTGCCACATCGGTGCCGACGTCCCGCCCGAACGCGGGCCCGGCGCGTTCTGGCGGGAATTCGCCACCGAACTCGCCACGCTGGACGCCGTGGTCACCACCATGCCCGCGTTCGCTCCGCCCGGCGTCCGCAACGCGTTCGTGATCCCTCCTGCGGTCGATCCCACGGCGACGAAGAACCGGGACCTCACGCGGGACGAGGTCACCTCGGTGCTGGCCGAGACCGGTCTCACCACCGACCGTGTCCCGGCCGGTGTGACGGTCACCCAGGAGAAGCCGCTGCCGCACGACGCGCGGGTCGTGCTCCAGGTGTCGCGGTGGGACCGGCTCAAGGACATGCCCGGCGTGGCGCGCTGCATCGTCGGCCTCCCCCAAGACGTGCATCTCGTGCTCGCCGGCACCGACCCCACGGAGATCCCCGACGACCCGGAAGGGCTGGCCGTCCTCGCCGAGGTGCACGAGACCCTGGCCGGGCTGCCGGAAGCGGACCGCACACGGGTGCATGTGGTGAACATCTCCCTCCAACAGCCGGAACACAACGCGCTCGTGGTGAACGCGCTGCAGCGCCGGGCGGATGTCGTGCTGCAGAAGAGCCTGGAGGAGGGCTTCGGGCTCACCGCGACCGAGGCGATGGTCAAGGGCCGCGCGGTGGTCGCGTCCTCGATCGGTGGCCTGCGCCTGCAGATCAGGGACGGCCACAACGGCCTGCTCGTCGACCCCACCGACCTCGACGGCGTACGCGCGGCGCTCGCCAGACTGCTCGACGACCCGGCTCTGCGCGAGGAACTCGGCGAGCGGGCGCGGGCCGGGGTGCTGGAGCGCTACTCGATGCGACGGCTCGCCGAGGACTACGAGAACCTGGTCGCACGGCTCGCCTGAGACGACCACCGGGCCGCGTGGGCTCGTTCAGCCGACCGGTCGGGAAAGGAACCGAACGGCGACGGCCCCGTCGGCGGGTGCGGCGCGTACCGACGCGCAGCCCGGCACGGCCCAGAGTTACGGATGTCATCGGTGCACCGCTCCCCCGACCCTCCCGATCTTTCGACAGAGGCAGGAAGAGGAAGATGATGGCGCGCCCCGTCCCCACCACCGTCTCCGTGGCGGCCCTGCTGTTCGACATGGACGGCACGCTCATCGACTCGACGGCGGTCATCGAGCGCACCTGGCACGCGTTCGCGGGCAAGCACGGCCTGGACGCCGAGCGGGTCCTCGCGTACTCCCACGGACGTCGTACCGAGGAGACCGTCGCCGCGTTCGCCCCGGCCGGTGTCGACATCGCCGCCGAGGCCGCGCGCCTGGTCGCCCAGGAGGTGGTGGACACCGAAGGGATCGTCGCCGTGCCCGGTGCGGCCGAGCTCCTGGCGTCCCTGCCTCGGGAGAGCTGGGCCCTGGTGACCTCCGCCGGGCGTGAACTCGCCGAGGCCAGGATGGGCGCGGCCGGACTGCCCGTCCCACCCGTGGTGGTCAGCGCGGATGACGTGACGGCCGGAAAGCCCAGCCCGGAGGGCTACCTGGCAGCCGCCGGCCGGCTCGGGGTCCCGCCGCACGAGACCATCGTCTTCGAGGACGCCGAAGCAGGCGTGCTCGCCGCCCGCGCCTCCGGCGCCCTCACCGTGATCGTCGGCGCGTGTGCCGTACGCGCCACCGAGGGCCTCGATCGCGTCGCGGACCTGCGCGGCGTACGGGCCGCGTCCACGGACGGACGGCTGCTCGTGCGGTACTGAACAGCCGGTCCGCTCCGTCCGCGAGTGCGGCAGTGCGTCAGGACATGTCCAGCCTGCGGAGCTCCTCATCGCTCAGGTCGAGATCGGCGGCCTCGGCCGAGTCCCGGATGCTCGCGGGCCGCGACGCGCCGGGGATCGGGATGACCACCGGTGACGTGGCGAGCATCCACGCCAGGCACACGCGCTGCGGGCTCGTTCCGCGTGCGGCACCGATCTCGGCGAACGCGGAGTACCGCGAACCGAGGTCGCCCGCCTTGCCGATCCCGCCGAGCGGACTCCACGGCAGGAACGCGATGTCCAGTTCGTGGCACAGCCTCAGCTCCGGCTCGCTCGACCGGAAGGCGGGCGAGAACTGGTTCTGCACCGCCGCCAGCCTGCCCCCGAGGATCTCGTTGGCCTGCTTGATCTGCGCCGGGCTGAAGTTCGACACGCCCGCGTGGCGGATCTTGCCCTCGTCCAGCAGATCGCGGAGCGCACCCACCGAGTCGACGATCGGCACACCCGGGTCCGGGCGGTGGAACTGGTACAACCCGATCGTCTCGGCACCGAGCCGCTTCAGCGACGCCTCACACGCCCGCTTGAGGTACGCGGGGGAACCGTTGAGCGGCCAGCCACCGTCCGCTGTGCGCACGTGTCCGCCCTTGGTCGCGATCAGCACGTCGGACGTGTCCCCACCGTACGAGGCGATGGCGCGCGCGATCAACGACTCGTTGTGCCCGAAGTCGCCGCTGTCCAGACAGTACGCGTCCGCCGTGTCGATGAGGGTGACGCCCGCGTCCAGCGCCGCGTGGACCGTGGCGACAGCCTGTCGCTCGTCCGGCCTGCCCTCGACGGACAGCGCCATCCCGCCGAGTCCTACCGCGCTGACCTGTGTGTCGCCGATACTGCGAGTCCGCATGCGCGTGCTCTCCTCTTCCGCCCGACTGTCCACCAGCGAAGGCTGATGCTGCACCGGTACGGGTGCCCCTCTGAGCGGACCTCACAGCCTTGGATCGCGAACCGGTGGTGTGCCGGGGAGGCATGCGCCGCCTCGATCCACGCGAGGCGGCGGCCCGTCGGCACGCTGGGCGGTACGCCGCTGCCGTGGCTGAGCGTCGGTGTTGCGGCCAAGCCGCCAGCAGCTTCGTCCGTTGGTGTCGGTCAGTAGGGGTGTCGGTCAGTAGCCGATGGTGAAGCGGCGTTGGACGAAACGCGGCAGCTCCGCCTCTTCGACGAGTGCGACGGCGGCGTCCTCCATGGAGATGCGGCTGCGTCCGTCCGCGTCGAGGACCGGCTGGTCGCCGCCGATCCGGAACCGGCCCGTACGTTCACCGGGTGCGATGTCCTCGGCGGGGCTGAAGTAGGTCCACAGCCGGTTCGAGGTGCGCAGGACGTTCAGGGCGTCCCGGTGGCCGCGCACGGCGGCGGAGTACTCCCTCGGCAGGCCGACCGCGTCGAGGGTCTCGTGCAGCAGCTCGTCGGAGTCGGCCCGGACGACTCCGGGCTCGATCTCCAGGCTGCCGGCGCCTCCGATGACGATGAGCCGAGTCCTCGGATGGCTCTCCAGCGCCTTCAGGAGTGCACGCGCGGCGGTGGCGTACACCGTGGGATCGGCGATCGAGAGGGCCACGGTGTCGGCGATGTCCTTGGCTGCGTTTCCGGGCTGGAATCCGCTGATCAGTACGTCGAGGCCGGGTATGACGGCGGCGACGCTGTCGGCGTCGAGGACGTCGACGCTCTTCCAGACGAGGTTCTTCCGGTCCTCGTCGATCCGCGTGGCGTCGCGGCTGAAGGCTGTGACGTGGTGTCCACGGTCGAGGGCTTCGGTGACGACGCGACTGCCGATGCCGCCCGTGGCTCCGATGACTCCGATGTGCATGACTCTCCCCTGTTAGCTGCTTCCGCCGCCGCAATCCTTCACGACGTACGGAGACTATACGGCGTGCAGTATCGAAACAGCGCACAGAACTGTGACGCTGTAGAGTGAAATCCATGGGAAGCGTGGGAAACACCAAGGGGCGCCGCGAGCGACTGAGGGCCGAGACGACCGCCGAAATCAAGAAGGTCGCACTGGAGTTGATGGCCTCGGGTGGGCCTGACGCGATCACGCTGCGGGCCATCGCACGCGAGATGGGGATGACGGCCAACGCCATCTACGGCTACTTCGCCACCCGCGACGACCTGGTCACCACGCTGATCAGGAACGTCTACACCTCACTGGCCGACACCGTGGACGCCGCCTGGGACGCCGCCCCCGCCCTGGACCCGGCCGCCCGCATCCAGGCATGGGCCCGCGCCTTCAGGAACTGGGCGCTGGCCAACCCCGAGGGCTTCCGCCTCATCTACGGCGACCCCGTCCCCGGCTACCGGCCCCCCGAGGGCGGCGCCGCCCCGGAAGCCGCCCACCGCGTCTGCACCGGCATCACCGCACTCGCCGCCGCCGCCTGGCCGTACGCCGAACCCCGCTACGCGGACAGCGACTTCGCGTGGTCCGACTTCGACCCCGGCCTCCTGGACAAGGTCCGCCCGGCCTTCCCCGAGCTGCCTCCGGCCGCAGTGGCCCTCGCCCTGCGCATCTGGAGCCATCTGCACGGTCTGGTGTCACTGGAGATCTACGGCCATCTGCAGACCCAGGCCCTCAGCCCGGAGAAGCTCTTCCGCGAGGAACTCGACCAGCTCGTCCGGTCCTTGGGCATCACACCGCAGAGGTGAGAGCCCCGCGTCGACGGCCGACTGTGCCACTGACTCGCCCCGGCGGGCGCAAGCGCTCCACGGCATCAATCCCACGTTCCGAAGACGGTCGGCCAGGACAGCGTGCACTCGATCACCAGACTGCGTCGGCCGAGGCGCTCGCCGGACTCGACGCGGTTGCGGGCGATGCGCACGCCGGTGTTCCGCGAGGCGAGCTGGACGAGCGGTCCTTGGTGACGGTGTCGCACGGGCACGCAGGTCGCGAGTTCGACCGGCAGGCGATGTGCGGCACGCCCACGATTCCCCTGGCCAGCGGTGTCTCACGGCCGTTTCGGTGAAGAGAGTTGATGCCCACCGGGCCGCTCGGGTGCGCCACAGCGCGGCCGGGTGCGTTCCCGGCCGCGCTGTGAGAACCCCGTCCCGTGCGCGGGCTAGCCCGCGGCCACCGGTCGGTAGGTGCACACGTGCACGCCCGTGCTGCTGACCACGGTCGAGATCAGCTCAAGCGTGCGCAGCGCACCGTCGGGCGGGTAGATCGTCTTTCCGCCGCCGAGCAGCACCGGCATGATCATGAGCCGCAGTTCGTCGACCAGCCCTTCGGTCAGGAGGGTGCGGGCGAGCGACAGGCTGCCCATCACCACCAGGTCCCGGCCCTCGGTGTCACGCAGCTTCCGGATCTGGTCGAGTGCCTGGTCGCCCGGTATGCGGGTCGTGTTGTTCCAGGTCAGGTCGGCTTCACCCAGGGTGTGGGAGACGACGTACTTGGCTACCGAGTTCATGTGGTCGGCGAAGGGGTCACCGGCCCGCTCGGGCCACGCCCCGGCCATGCCCTGCCACGTGCGGCGTCCGAAGAGCAGCCCGTCGGTGTCGGCGGCCCACTCGGCGAGGGCACCACCCATCACCTGCGGGTCGAAGAACGGGTGCGTCCAGCCGCCGTGGGCGAACCCTCCGTCGGTGTCCTCGTCGGGGCCGCCAGGGGCCTGCATGACGCCGTCCAGGCTGACGAATTCACCTATCACTATGCGCATCGAACTGTCTCGCTTCCTCGTGGGTTGCCGGGCATTCGGTTGTCGGGCATTCGGTTGTCGGCCATTTGGTTGTTGGCCATTTGGTTGTTGGCCATTCGGTTGTTGGTCAGGAAGACTTCTGGCGGTGGCCCTCAGACAGTGCGCCGGTAGTGGACTGCCACGTACGCGAGCAGCGTGAACATGACGCTCGTGCCGATGGCCATGGTCAGCGCGCCCGCCTTGCCGCCGCTCATCGACCACGCGTCACCGGCCAGCATCACCGTGGCGGCGACACGGGAGACCACCGCGAGCCGCCGGTTCCCCAGCCGGGAGAAATGCCGGCCGAACAGGTAGCCCGCGGCGATCAGCGAGGCGAAGGTGATCGACCCGGCGGCCATGTGTCCGTACGCGTGCCAGCTCATCGACTGCGGGATGCCCGCCGGCGTGCCCACCGGGAAGGCGTCCGCCGGGTCCATCGTCAGCAGCCCGGCAGCGACCATGCCGACCCCGACCACCCGGACCAGCCGGGGCACCGCGACACCACCGGCCGTCCCCTGCATGACCCGGCGCAGTCCGGCCGCGCCCACCGTGGCCAGGATCCCGGCGATCACGAAGTTGGTGATCTGCAGCCAGCCGAGCGATCCGGTGGCCAGTTGGCTGAGCGCGTGCCGGGTCGGCTCGAATCCCTCGCGGGTGAGTACCTGGGCGACCGACACGGCCACCCACAGGGGACCGGCGACGGCAGCGCAGGCGAGCAGCCGACGGGTGCCGACCGAGCCGCGCCGGGCAGCGGGGCGAGCCTGGTCGGCGGCGGCTGCCGCTGTGGTGGTGGCTGTGGCCTGCGGGATGTGGGTGCTGGTGGTCACGACGGGCTCCTTCGAAGGACGGGCGGGCCTCGGACTTCTTCCGTGGGGCTCGCACCAACGTCGATCCGCTGATACAACGGGGAATCAGCGAATTCCCTGTCACATCGTCGGTACGACGTATCAGTACGCCCCGGCGATCCGGCCGGGCGGGACGAAACCGGAGAGACACCATGCGCTACCTGATGACGACCAAGGCATCGGAGACGGCGAAGGCCCCCGACGAGAAGCTCTTCGCCGAGATGGGCGCCTTCATCGAGGAACTGAGCGCCGCAGGTGCGCTGCTGGCCACCGGCGGGCTCGAACCGGGCGGTGTCCGGCTGGTCTCCGAGGGCGGCGACATCACCGTCACGGACGGCCCGTTCGCCGAGTCCAAGGAAGCCGTCGTCGGCTTCGCCCTCATCGAGGTCCGCTCCAAGGAGGAGGCGGTGGAACTGGGCCGCCGGTTCCGGAAGATCGTCGGTGACGGCGAGAGCGTGATCCAGCAGGTCTTCGGTCCGTGACGGACGTCCACCGCACGGTCGACGCGATCTGGAAGATGGAGTCGGCCCGTATCGTCGCCGCGCTCACCCGCATGGTGCGCGACGTCGGCGTGGCCGAGGAGTTGGCACAGGACGCGCTGGTCGCGGCGCTGGAACGGTGGCCCGAGTCGGGAATCCCGGACAATCCGGGGGCCTGGCTCACCACCGTCGCCAAGCGCCGCGCCGTCGACCACATCCGCCGCGACCGGCGCTCGGCCGAGCACGGCGAGACGCTCGCGCACGAACTGGCCGAGCGGCAGCGGCTCGACGGTGACGGTGACGGCGGCGTCGACCACGATCTTGAGTCCGCCGGGTCCGCCGGGTCCGCAGATCCCACCGAGCCCGCCTCCGAGCAGGACGACGTCCTACGGCTGATGTTCGTCTCCTGCCACTCGGTCCTACCGACCCAGGCACGCGTCGCCCTGACCCTGCGGCTGCTCGGCGGACTCACCGCGTCCGAGATCGCCCGCGCGTTCCTCACCGCCGAGCCGCTGATCGCCCGCCGCATCGCCACGGCGAAACGCACTCTCGCCGAGGAGCGGGTGCCGTTCGAAATCCCGGACGGCGCCGAGCTGACCGAACGCCTCGCCTCCGTCCTGGAGGTCGTCTACCTCATCTTCAACGAGGGTTACTCGGCGACCTCGGGCGACGACCTGATGCGGCCCGGCCTGTGCCTGGAGGCGCTGCGGCTGGGACGCCTGCTCGCCCGGTCAGTACCCGACGAGGCGGAAGTACACGGCCTGGTGGCGCTCATGGAGGTGCAGGCATCCCGTACGGCGGCCCGCACCGGCCCCGCCGGCGAACCGGTCCCGTTGCACCTGCAGAACCGGGGACGCTGGGACCCCCTGCTCATCCGTCGCGGCTTCGCGGCGATGCTGCGGGCGCGCGCCGCCGGTACGCCCGGCCAGCCGGGCCCCTACGTACTGCAAGCCGCGATCGCCGTCTGCCACGCCCAGGCGCGCACCGCCGAGGAGACCGACTGGGCACGGATCTGCGGACTGTACGCCGCCCTCGCCCGCCTCCTGCCCACCGCCGTGGTGCGGCTCAACCAGGCGGTCGCGGTGGGCATGGCGGACGGCCCCGCAGCCGGCCTCGCCCTCGTCGACACGCTCACCTCGGACCCCTCGCTCCGCGACTACCACCTGCTCCCCGGCGTACGCGGCGATCTGCTGCTGCGCCTGGGGCGCGGCGAAGAGGCCCGCCGCGAGTTCGAGCGCGCGGCGCTGCTGACCCGCAACGCCGCCGAACGCGCGTACCTGACGCGTCGTGCCGAGGCGATCCCGGCCGGGGACACGTCCACGCCGACGTTCGGAGAGGCCATCGACGCGTTCCTGGCCCAGGACCGGCTCGCACCGGCGACGGCCCGCTCCTACGGACAGACCTTGTGGCGGCTGCGGCTGGCTCTGGGAGTGGGGATGCCGCTCACCTCGCTGACAGCCGATCAGGTCTCCGGTGCCTTCCGCCTCTCGTGGGGCGGCGTGGCGGCGTCCACCTGGAACCGGCACCGCGCCGCCGTACGGGCGTTCGGGGCGTGGGCGCACACCCCGGCCCTCGACGCGGCCATCCCCCAGCGGACGCCCCGGCGTCACCGCGCACCGGCGCCCGTGCCCGCACCGGTCCCGCCGGGAACCGCGTGGCCGGGAGAGGTGGAAGCCTCGTTGCGGGAGCGCACCCTGTGGACGCTGCTGCACGAGTCGGGCTCGACCGTCACGGCCCTGCTGGCCCTCAACGTCCAGGACCTGGACCTGCCGGAGCGACGAGCGCGCCGCGCGGACCGGCGGCCGGACCGGCCCGGCGGGTGGATCACCTGGCGATCGAAAACGGCCGCGCTCCTGTCCGAACTCCTGGACGGCCGGACCCAGGGCCCGGTGTTCCTCACCGACCGACGCCCTGGCCCGGCGCGGACGGGCATTCTGGGTGCGGCCGACGTCTGCCCGCAGACCGGCCGAGGGCGGCTGTCCTACGAGCGCGCCGAGTTCCTGTGCAAGTCGGCAACCGGCCTCGCGCTGCGCCAACTGCGGGACTGGGACGGGGACCAGGGCGGGGACGGCACCGAACCCTGAGAAACCAGCCCGGCCTCTGCGGGCCTCTGCGGGCGGGCCTGGTTCAGCGCCGCCCGGTTCTGGGTGAGGTCGCCCAGTTGCTGCCCGGTCATGCCAGGCGGCGCAGGCTCGGGAAGCAGGGTCTGGTCCCCTTCGGGCTCTGGCGTCTGCGGGGTTGGGGCCATGGGGGTCGCGGGGCAGGGCCGGGAGTGCAGGGCGTGCCTGCGGCAGCCCCCGGCGATCTCAACCGTTGTGGCCGTCGGCGCCCACCGCCGGTTGCTTGCTGAGGCGGCCCGGCCACCACGCCGTAGGCCCGATGTCCCGCACCAGCGCCGGTACGAGCAGGGACCGTACGACCAGAGTGTCGAGCAGTACGCCGAAGGCGACGATGAACGCGATCTGCAGCAGGAACGCCAGCGGGATCACCCCGAGCGCCGCGAACGTCGCCGCCAGCACGACACCCGCCGAGGTGATGACCCCGCCGGTCGCGGTGAGGCCCCTGCGGACGCCCTCGCGGACGCCGTGCACGAGGGACTCCTCC
This sequence comes from Streptomyces sp. NBC_00237, assembly GCF_026342435.1. Classification (NCBI taxonomy): domain Bacteria; kingdom Bacillati; phylum Actinomycetota; class Actinomycetes; order Kitasatosporales; family Streptomycetaceae; genus Streptomyces; species Streptomyces sp. NBC_00237. The sequence goes on from NZ_JAPEMT010000004.1 coordinate 53,491, forward strand.
CGGACCCGGGACATCAGGAAGATGTTGTAGTCCACGCCCAGGGCCACCAGGAACACGAAACCGTACAGCGGCACGGACGCGTCCGTGCCGCTCATCCCGAAGACGTGACGGAACACCAGGGCCGAAACCCCCAGTGTCGCCAGGAAGTTGAGGGCGACCGTGGCGACCAGGAGCAGCGGCATCAGCAGCGAGCGCAGCAGGAGTGCCAGGATGACGAGGATGATCGCGAGGACGACCGGCACGATCAGGACGCGGTCGTGGGCGGCGGTCTGCTGGATGTCGTACTGCTGCGCCGTGTATCCCCCGACGAGCGTGTCCTGCGCCCCCGGGAGGCCGTGCACGGCCTCCCGCAGGGCGGCTACCGCCTCCTTCGCGGCGTCGCTGTCGGCCGCGTCCTCGAAGGTGGCATCGATGCGTACCCGGCCGTCCACGACCAACGGCGCACCGCCGCCGGGTCGGCCGGAGGCGGTCACGGGGGCGGCCTCGGCGACGCCCTCGGTGTCCTCGGCGGCGGCCCGCACGGCCTCGGCCTGCCCGGCACCCGTGATGATCACGGCCGGGTTGCCGGACCCCCCGGGGAAGTGCGCGCCCAGGGTGCGCTGGGCGGCGACCGAAGGGGCGTCGTTCACGAAGATCTCGTCGAGCGGCACGCCCCGCGAGGTCAGCATCGGCGCGAACGCCGCGCAGACCAGCAGCCCGGCCAGGCAGAGGGCCCAGACCCGGCGCGGAGCCCGGTCCACCAGCGCCGCCACCCGCTGCCACAGACCCGAGCTCCCGCCCTTGCCGCCCGCGGGCTTGGGCCGGGCGGGCCAGTACGCGGCCCGGCCGAGCAGCGCCAGCGCGGCGGGCAGGAAGGTCAGCGCGCTCAGGACCGCGCACACGATGCCGATCGCCCCGACCGGCCCCAGCGCGCGGTTGTTGGTGAGGTCGCTGAGCAGCAGTGCGAGCAGGCCCAGCGCCACGGTCCCCGCACTGGCCGTCACCGGCCCCACCGACTGCCGCCAGGCCACCCGCACGGCGGTGAACCGGTCGCCTCCGCCCGCGAGTTCTTCGCGGAAGCGGGCAGTGAGCAGCAGGGCGTAGTCGGTCGCCGCACCGATCACGAGGATCGACAGGATGCCCTGCACCTGCCCGTCCACCCGCACCACGCCGTGGTCCGCGAGGACGTACACCACGGCGCTCGCCAGACCGAGCGCGAAGACCGCGCCGACGATGATGACGAACGGCAGCAGCACGCTGCGGTACACCAGCAGCAGGATCAGCAGGACGGCCGCCAGCGCGACCCCGAGCAGCAGCCCGTCGATCCCGGCGAAGGCGTCCTTCAGGTCCGCCTGACTCGCGGCGGGGCCGGCCAACTGGGCCTGTGCGCCCGGAACTTCACCCGCCGCCTTCCTGACACGATCGAGCGTGGGGACGAGTCCCTCACCGAGGTCCGGGCGCAGTTGCACAACGCCCTGGAGTGCCTCGCCGTCCTTCGACGGCAGTGCGGGCGAGGCCCGGCCGACGAGGCCGGGGGAACCGTTGAGCGAGGCCAGCGCACGGGTGGCGGCTCCCTGCTGCTCCGGGGTCAACTTCCCTTTGCCGCCGCCCTGTTGGGTCCACACGACGATCGCCGGCAGCGTCTCGTCCTGACGGAACGCCTTCTGGGCCTCAATAGCCCGGGTCGATTCCGCGTCCTGCGGAAGGAACGCCGCCTGGTCGATGGTCGCGACCTGGCCGAGCTTCCCGGCGTACGGGCCGAGGACACCGCCGATGCCCAGCCAGGCGATCAGCAGGACCAGCGGAACCAGCCAGCGGGCGGAACGGACGGAGGTGGACATCGTGCTCCCGGTACCGAGTCGTCAGGGCTTCTGACCAGAGGCTTGCCGCCCCTTGCCCCACCCTTGTCTCCGAATATCTCAAGCAGAAACTATCTTAATGGTTGAAGTATATTTCACGGAGGGCCGGGGGGACCGCTGGGTCCTCAGCGGCGCGGCGCGCGCACTTCGCCCAGTTCGGCGTTGAGGTCCGTCAGGAAGCGCAGGACGAGGGCCAGTTCGTCCTCGTCGAAGCGGGACCGGGTGTTCTCGGTGGCCTCGGCGAGCGGCAGGAAGTGGCTGCGGGCCACCGCCCGGGCGCTCGGTTCGTAGTGCACGTGCACCACCCGGCGGTCCGAGCTCTCCCGCGAGCGCCGGATGTGTCCGGCGCTCTCCAGCCGGTCCAGGCACGCGGTCACCGCGCCCGAGGTCAGCCCCAGGTGATCCCGGAGCAGGCCCGGAGTGAGCGGGGTCTCGGAGTCCAGGATCGCGGCCAGCGCCTGGACGTCCGTCGCGTGCAGGCCCTGCCGGGCGGCGAAGCCGTGGACGAGCCGGTTGATCTCACCGTTCATGCGGCGCAGTTGTACGGCGAACGCCAGGAGGCTCGCGGGTCCCCCGGGGCCGACGGAGGGGCGCACGGAATCGCCCTCGGTTCCGGGAGCCGGGCCCGGGCCCGGGGAGGGTGTGGATGTCACTGGAGAACCATCTTTCTGACGAGCGCCGGCCGCAACTTCTCGGTGTCGCCGATGCTGCTGCGGGCGGGCATCGGGCAGTCACATGATCGGCCGGACCGTACTAGAAGGCGGAGTGGGCGAACCACCGCTTCAGCAGCTCTTCGTTCCCCGACGCCGTGAAGGCGTCCGTGTCGTAGCGCAGCCTGCCGTACACGAGCAGCAGGAGATCGGCGGCGGTGCCCGCCACGGTGGCGTCGGCGGAACCTCCCGGAGCTGCCGCAGGGCTCTGCGGGTCGAGGCCGAAGCCTTCGGGGCGCAGGCGCACCACCCAGTCGGTTCCCGTGTCCGTGGTACGGAAGAGAAGGGTCTCGTCGGCGCCCCGCAGCTGGGTGGTCCCGGGTGCGAAGGAGGCCGCGAAGGGGAGGTTGACCAGGAACTCGTCCACGCCGTCGGTCGCCAGGGCGGGGTCGATCACGGGCCGCTTCCCGAGGGCGAGTTCGGCGTCGGTCCGGTGCACCAGGGTCTCGAAGAGCATCCGGCGGATCCAGAACCTGGCGTGCCCGTCGGCGCCCCACGCCCACATCGGGGCGTCCGGGTCGACGGTGGCGAAGGCCGCGGCGGCCTCCTCCGCGCTCCGGGCCAGCCAGTCGGGGTAGCCGTCGGCGTGCTCCGGCAGCCGCAGTTCCACCTCGCGGCTCGCGGGCGGGGTCTGGGCGCCGCGGCGGAGCAGGGCGGCGAACCAGCGCTGCACGCTTCCGGTGTGCCTGACCAGGTCGAGCAGGGTCCAGCCGGGGCAGCCGGGCACCGGCGCCGCCAGGTCCGCGTGCCGGGTGAGCGCGACGAGGGCGGCGCTCTCGGCGGCCACGGCCTTGCGGTGTTCGGTGGGTGTCATGGGGTTACGCCTCTTCTTTCGCGTCCACCGCGCAGCTCGCGGCGGACGTGGTGGGGTCGGTGCCGTCCAGGGCTGCCGTCAGGGCGTTCAGCCGGGCGCGCAGCTCTCTGACCTCGTCCAGGGTGAGACCGGTGGACGAGGCGATGGCGCGGGGTACGGCCAGGGCCCGCGCGCGAAGGGCGACGCCCTGGGCGGTGGGCCTGACGGTGACGGAGCGCTCGTCGTCGGGACTGCGGCGGCGCTCCACGTGGCCCGCCGCCTCCAGGCGCTTGAGCAGGGGGGAGAGGGTGCCCGAGTCCAGCCGCAGGCGTTCGCCGATCTTCTTGACCGGGAGTTCACGGTCCTCCCAGAGCACCAGCATCACCAGGTACTGCGGGTAGGTGAGGTCGAGGTCCTTGAGCACCGTGCGGTAGACGCCGTTCAGGGCGCGGGTGGCCGCGTGCAGCGAGAAGCAGATCTGGTGGTCGAGGCGCAGGAAGTCCTCGGCCCGCACGTCGCCGTCGAGTCCGTCGGTCCGGTCGGCCCTCTCGTCCCGTGCAGGCATCGCGTTCGTCCGTTCCCTCGTCCGTTCCTTCGCCATGGAGGCAGAGTACCGCGCACGATTAACTTGTGCACAACCAGGTTGTGCAGCATTGAGTTGTGCACAACTTACTTTCGTGCTCTAGTGGCGGCGGGGAGCTTCCCCCGACCGACGACCGAAGAGAGATGGACCCCATGGACGCGCTGTACACCGCTGTCGCCACCGCCAACGGCCGCGAGGGCCGTGCCGTCAGCTCCGACGGCCAGATCGACCTGCCGCTCGGCTTCCCCGTCGCCCTCGGCGGCAATGGCCGTGGCACCAACCCCGAGCAGCTCTTCGCCGCCGGATACGCCGCCTGTTTCGCCAGCGCGATGGGTTCCATCGCCCGTCAGGAGAAGCTCGACGTCGCGGACGTGTCGGTGACCGCCGAGGTCAGCATCGGCAAGGACACCGACGGCGGCTTCGGGCTCGCCGTGGTCATGCGGGTCGAGCTGCCCGAGCACCTGGAGGGTGAGACGGGCCGCACGCTCCTGGAGAAGACCCACGCGTACTGCCCCTACTCCAAGGCCACCCGCGGCAACATCCCCGTCGAGCTCGTCATCGAGTAGCCATCGGGCAGCCGCCCGCCAGGCGCACACCAGCGGGGCGTCCCACCAGGTGCGCGGGGATCTCGGCGCCGCACCTCGGGTCGCGCACCGCGACGCCGCCCAGGGCCTGGACCCGCCTGGGCCGGGACGACCGCGTGCGCACGGCACCGGTCGGCACCGGCTCCTTCGTCGGCGACGCCAAGTCGCGCTTCGCGCCCGGCGTTTCGCCGAGCGCGGGGGTCTGACTCAGGTGGACGCGACGTTGCGGGACAGTGCGGTCTGCAGGGCGAAAGCACCGAGCAGACCGCCTGCCGTGAAGCGTTGGGCGGTCAGGATGCGGGGCCGGGTGGCCAGGAACGCCGACATACGGGCCGCGCCCAGCATGATCAGGGCGTTCACCGAGATTCCCACGACGATCTGCACCGCCCCGAGCTGAAGCAACTGTCCCCAGGCCGGACCGGCCTGCGGGTCCAGGAACTGGGGCAGCAACGCGGCGTACATCAGGGCGATCTTGGGGTTCAGCAGGTTGGTCAGCAGCCCCATCGAGAACAGGCGGGCGTCGGAGACCGGAGGCAGGTCCTGGGTCGGGGCGAAGGGCGAGCGCCCGCCGGGCCGGAGCATGTCCCAGGCGAGGTACGCCAGATAGGCGGCCCCGGCGAGCTTGACCACCGTGAAGGTCACCGGCACGGCGGCGAATATCGCGGACAAGCCCGCAGCCGCGGCCAGGAGGTAGCACACGAATCCCACGGCGGTCCCGCTGAGGCTGACCAGTCCCGCCCTGCGGCCCTGGGTGATCGCCCGGGAGGCGAGGTGAATCATGTTCGGTCCGGGAGTCAACGCCATGCCCAGTTCGACGAGGGCCACTCCTCCGACTGCGGTCAGAGCGATCACCGGTCAACCTCCCGTTGTCCGTCGGGAACCCCGCATGGAGGGGGCTCCTGTTGCAGAGGGCGGGGACGGAGCACGAGCTGCGCCTGCCTCGCCCGGCTCAGCATATGACTTCGCCTCTCGGCATCTTTATGCACCCCGCATCTGACCCGACGTCAGTCGATGGGCCCTCACCTGCAAGAAGACGGGGGCGAAGGGTTCGTCCGTGGGCACCTTCGCAGGGAGACATGAGGGGTGTCGCTCTCCGTGGGGCCCCAGCCGCAGTGCCGTGGCGGCTATTCCGTGTGCAGAACTGTGGCGATGGTGGTGCGGGCCGCCGTACGGGCGGGGAGGAGAGCGCCGAGTACGGCGATCGTCACTCCGGCCAGGAACATCGCCGCCAGTTGGGGCGCGTGCCAGACGTCCTTCATGTACTCGGGGAAGTCGACCACCCCGACGTGGTCCACGACGAGACGGTGGGCCGCGACGCCGAGCGGGATGCCGAGCAGTGCGCCGACCGCGCCGAGTCCGGCGACCGAGGTGACCGTCATCAGGATGACCTGGCGGGGGGTCATGCCGATGGACTTGAGCATGCCCAGGTCCCTGCGCCGTTCCCGGGTGTTGAGCAGGACGGTGTTGAAGACGCCGAGGGAGGCGACGAGGGTGAGCAGCACGGTGAAGACGGTGGAGAAGGTGATGACGGTGGTGGTACCGGCGTTGCCGGGGTCCAGTACGGAGGCGTGCACGGCCGGGTCGAGCTTCCCGGCGGCCTCGGCGTAGGCGTGGGCATCGGCGTCGGGGGCGAGGCGGACCGTGTACTCGGTGGCGTGGGCGTCGGGTGCGAGTCGGGTCAAGGTGTCCCATGTGGCTTCCAGGGCACGGGCGTTGCCCTCGATGACCTGGCCCACGACGGTCGCGGTGATCTTCCTTCCGTTCAGTTCGAGGGTGGTGCGGTCGCCGATCTTCAGGCCGCGTTGGGTGAGGAAGGCCGGTCCGGCCACGATCTCACCGGCCGCCTTCGGGGCCCGGCCCTTGACGATGGTGTGCTCGTAGAGGGAGGTGTCACCACGGTAGAAGTCGGCGTAGACGTGCTGGTTCTGGCCGGTCAGGTTCGCCTGGGAGAAGGCGCGGGCCCGGACCCCCTGCACACCCGGCAGGGCGCGCAGCTTCTCTTCGATCTGTGTGTCGCTGAGGCGGGGTGCCGTGGTGGCGTCGCCGGTGGTGACCTGGATGCGGGCGCCGCCGTCCTCCTTGCCGACGTTGCCGTAGGCCACCAGGGTGCTGGTCAGACCGGTGGACAGGGTGACGGTGGTGACGCCGAGGACGATGGCGGCCAGGGTCAGCAGGGTGCGGGCGGGGCGGGCGAAGGGCTGGCCCATGCCCAGGCTGACCGGGCGGGGCAGGCGGGTGGCGCCAAGGAGCCGCTGGACGCGCAGTCCGCGCCCGGTGCGGGGGGCGCCTCCCGCGCTGATGGCCTGGGCGGCGGGCAGCCGGTGGGCCCGCAGGGCGGGGATCAGGGCGGTGACCAGAACGAGGGCGGGCATGCCCAGCAGGCAGGCCACGGACAGCCAGGGGCTGCTCCCGCCGACCGAGGCCCGGCCGACGTCGATGCCGGTGAAGGCGACCTTCATGATCGGTTCGGCCAGTGCGGTACCGGCCAGGGCGCCCAGCACGCTGCCAGCCAGGGCCGGTACGGAGAGCATGGTCAGGTAGACGGCGACGACTTGGTTGGGGGTGAAGCCCAGCGCCTTGAGGACGCCGATGTGCCGGTATCCGGAGACGACCGCCCCGCTGACCACGTTGCCGACGATCAGGACCGAGACCAGCAGGCCGAGGACGCCGAAGAGGGTCATGAAGGGGAGGTAGGAGTCGGCCAGCGCCGAGAACGCCTGCTTGAGGGTGAGGTAGGTCTGTGCGCCGGTGAGAGCTTCCTTGGGCACTCCCTCGGTGGCCCGTTCCAGCGAAGTACGCAGCTGGGCTTCGGTGTCGGATTCTGTGAAGCGGTAGAGCATCTGGGCGGAGGTGGGGTGCAGGGCGGTCATCTGCGCGGGTGAGACCCAGGCGCTCGCCGACTTGCTCATGCTGGTGGCGAACCCGACGACGGTCAGCGTCGCTCCGCCCGGTGTCTTCAGCTTCGTACCGAGGTATTCGGTGCCGGGAGAGCCCTGCGCGGACCAGTTGACGACGATCTCACCGGGCTTGGTGGCCCAGTGGCCCTCCAGGAGGTCGATCCGGTCCACGGGACCCGCCGGGTCGGCCCGGCCCACCACCGTGAGGGTGCCACCCGGCATCCACAGCCAGTTCTTGGGTATGCCGACGACGGTCTGTCCGAATGGTCCCGCGGCGGCCTCCACCCCCGACTGCCGCGCGGTACGGGCCAGTTGTTGCGGGGTGACCTTCGTGGTGTCGAAGGAAGCGGCAGTATGGGCGCCGCGCTGCTCGGCGTACGCCGTGTCGAAGGGGCTGGAGGCGGCGCTCAGCAGGGTCAGTGCGAGCAGGACGGTGGTGGTGGAGCAGAGCACCACCAGTCCGATCACGAAGGTCTGGACCCGACGCCGCTTCACGGCTGCCCGGGAGGCTCTCCATACGGCCCTCATGCCGACACCTCCAGGGTGCGCTCGCGGGCGACCCGGCCGTCGGCGACTTCGACGAGCCGACTGGCGCAGCGGGTGGCCAGGTGCGGGTCGTGGGTGACGATCAGCAGGGTCTGGCCGATCTGGTTGAGGTCGATCAGCAGGTCCATCACCTGCTCGCCCGACCGGCTGTCGAGAGCGCCGGTCGGCTCGTCGGCGAGGAGGAGAGCGGGACGGTTCATCAACGCCCGTGCGACAGCGACGCGTTGACGTTCGCCGCCACTGAGTGTCGCCGGGTAGTTGTTGCGGCGCTCGGCGACACCGAGTTCGTCCAGCAGCTCCAGGGCCCGGCGGCGTGCCTGCTTGGCCGGGGTGCCGGTCAGCTGCGCGGCCAGTGCCACGTTGTCCAGGACGGGCAGGTCGTCGATGAGGTTGAAGAACTGGAAGATCATGCCGACGTGGCGGCGCCGGAACAGAGCGAGGCCCGTTTCGTTCAGCTTGCCCAGGTCGTGGCCCTGCACCTCGACCGTGCCCGAGGTCGGCCGGTCCAGACCGGCCACCATGTTGAGCAGCGTGGACTTGCCGCAGCCGGAAGGGCCCATCACCGCGACCGCGTCGCCCGCCTTGATCTCCAGCGAGAGCCCGTCCAGGGCCTTCGCGTCGCCGTACTCCTTGTGCACGACGTCCAGCCGTACCACTGTCTGCCGGACACCGTCGTGATCGTTTGTCATGCCCCGAAACCTAGGCCCGGCGGTGATCGCGGTGAGTCGCCCCCCGGATGTATCCGTATCCCCAGGTCATCCTGGGGATGTACGAGGCCGCGCGCAGGAGGCCGGTGCGCTGTTGCACCGCACCCCTGGGAAGATGCCCCCATGGGGGAATCGTGGACGACTTCGCTGATCATCGCGCTGGCTGTGGCAGTTGGTGCCGCCGGATGGCTGGCGGTGGCAGCGGCGCGGGCGCGACGCCGCCACCGCGAGGCCATCGAGGAGCGCGGCTGGCTGCTGGAGCGTGAGCGGGAGAGCGCGACTCGGGCCGCGGTCGATGCCGAACGGGCAAGGATCGCCTCGGAGTTGCACGACATCGTCAGCCACAACGTCAGCGTCATGGTGGTGCAGGCCGGTGCCGCCCGCGAAGTACTGACCACCCTGCCCGAGGAAGCCGCCGCCGCGATGAGCGCCGTGGAGACCGCAGGCCGGAACACGATGACCGAGCTGCGGCACCTGCTCGGCCTGCTCGCCCCCGCGCAGAACGGCGAGGACGAACCGTACGACGTGGACCTGTCGCCGCAACCGAGCCTCAGCCGGCTCGGCCCGCTCGTCGACAAGATCGCCTTCGCCGGTCTGCCCGTCGAGATGCGGGTCTCGGGCGAACCTCGCCCCCTGCCGACCGGGGTCGACGTCACCGCCTACCGGATCATCCAGGAGGGTCTGACCAATGCGCTCAAACACGGAGACGGGGCGAAAGCCGAAGTGACGGTGCGGTACGCGGACAACCACCTGCGCGTCGAAGTGCTCAACAGCGGGCCGAGCGTCCTGTCGGGCACCGCGCCCGCCCCGACGGAACAGGGCCGGGACAAGCGGGACAAGGCAGACGGCACGGGGCGCGGGCTGCTGGGCCTGCGCGAGCGAGTGTCCGTCTACGGCGGAGACCTCGACGCACGCCGCCGCATCGGCGGCGGCTACCGGGTCCGCGCCCGCATCCCCCTGGACCGCCCGTGACCTCCCCCGACGCACCCGCCCCTCGCGTGGTGATCGCCGACGACCAGGAACTGCTGCGCACCGGCTTCCGCATGATCCTCACCGCCCGGGGCATCGACGTGGTGGGCGAAGCCTGCGACGGCGTCGAGGCCGTCACCGTGGCGCGCGAACTGCGCCCCGACGTCGTCCTGATGGACATCCGCATGCCCCGCATGGACGGCCTGGAGGCCACCCGTCACATCCTCGCCCAGGCCCCGGACTGCCGGGTGATCATGCTGACCACCTTCGACCTCGACACGTACGTCTACGCCGCCCTCGCCGCCGGAGCCAGCGGCTTCCTCCTCAAGGACGTCACCCCCGCACACCTGGCCGCCGCCGTACGCCTCGTCGACACCGGTGACGCCCTCCTCGCCCCCGCGATCACCCGCCGCCTCGTGGAACGCTTCGCCGCCGATCCCCCGGCACCGGCCCCGGCCACCGGCCTCCGGCCCGCGGTCCCGGCGGTCCACCGAGACCTGGCGGTACTGACACCGCGCGAGCGGGAGGTGCTGACGTGGATGGGCCGGGGCCTGTCCAACACCGAACTCGCCGGCCGGCTGACGCTCAGCGAGGCGACGGTGAAGACCCATGTCGCCCGGATATTCTCCAAGTTGAGCCTGCGCGACCGCGCCCAGGCCGTCGTCCTCGCCTACGAGACGGGACTCGTCTCGCCGGGAGACGCCGAGGAAGACGTCAGGCCCGCGTGACGTGTTCAGTGCGGCGGAGCCACGAGTCCCCACTCGTACGCCGTGATCACGAGCTGGACCCGGTCCCGGGCGCCGAGCTTGGTGAACAGCCGCGACACGTGGGACTTGGCGGTGGCCACCGTGATGAACAGGTCTTCCGCGATCTCGGTGTTCGACCGGCCCTGCCCGATCAGGGTGAGGACCTCCTGCTCGCGCTCGGTGATGCCCTCGACCGGTCGCAGGGGGCGCCGAGGAGTGCCTTCGCGGTGTTCGACCAAGTCCGCGATCAGACGTCGTGTCACCCCCGGGGCGAGCAGTGAGTCCCCGGCAGCCACCACGCGGATGGCCGCGACGATGTCGTCCAGGGCCATGTCCTTGACCACGAAGCCGCTGGCACCCGCGCGCAGCGCGGCGTAGACGTGGTCGTCCTCGTCGAACGTGGTCAGGACCAGGACCCGGGTCCGTGTCGTGGCACCGGTGATCAGGCGGGTCGCCTCGATACCGTCCATGCCGGGCATGCGGATGTCCATCACCACGACGTCCGGAGCGAGTTCCGCGACGCGCTGGACCGCTTCGGTGCCGGTCGCGGCCTCGCCGACGACCTCCAGTTCCGGGTACTCGCTCATGATCATGCTCAGGCCGGAGCGCACCAGTGGCTGGTCGTCGGCGAGTACTACGCGTACGGTCATCGGCTCTCCAGCACGACGGAGGTGGTTTCCGGCAGGGGCAGGCGGGCCGAAACCCGGAAGCCGCCATGGTGTCCCGGGCCGGCACTGAAGCGGCCGTTGAGCAGGGCGACCCTCTCCCGCATGCCGACGAGGCCGAATCCGTGGCCGGGACGCGGGCCGCCGGGACGGGAGCCCGGTTCGTCCCCCGGTCCCCTCCCGTCGTCGACGACTTCGACGGACAGTTCGCCGTCCTCGTGTCCGATGGTGACGTGGCAGTGCCCGGTGCCGGCGTGCCGGACCACGTTGGTGAGCGCCTCCTGCACGATGCGGTACGCGGACAGGTCGATGTCGGGCGGCAGCGGACGCGCGTCACCGGTGCGGTGCACCTCGACGCGGACCCCGGCGGCGGCGGTGCCCGCCGCGAGCCGCTCCACGTCGGCGAGCCCGGGTGCCGGGGGCAGTGGTGACGCGGGCGGGGCCGCCGTTCCCGGATCTGCCCGGCGGAGTGAGACCAAGGTGCGCCTGAGACCGGAGAGTGCTTCTCTGCTGGTGTCCTCGATGGCCTGCAGTGCTTGCTGTGCCTTCGCGGGCTGTGTGTGGATCACCCTGTTGCCCGCGCCTGCCTGGATGGCGATGATGCCGATGCTGTGCGCGACCATGTCGTGCAACTCCCGTGCTATCCGCAGCCGTTCCGCGGTGACGGCCTCGGTCACCTCCTGCTCGCGCAGGGCCACCGCGTGCTCACGCCGCTCGCGGGCCAGCAGACCGGTGGCGCACGAGGCGAGAAGGGCCAGCAGCGTGATCAGTACGTTGACGGTCATGCTGTTGCCTCGGGAGAAGGCACCGGTCATCAACAGGGGCACGGCGCCGGTGACGGTCGCGGCGGCGATCGCGGTCCGTCGCGGGCGGGTGGCCACGATGCGGGCGAGGACGAAGTCGGCGGCCAGGTAGGCGAGGAACTGTCCCTGGTAGGCGACCGACGACCGCGCCCCGGCGGCACTCGGGTCGCCCGCGATCATGAAGGTGACCCCGAGCAGCACCAGTACCAGTGCTGCCACGGGCAGGCGTCGTACCACTTCGGCGAGCAGGCCCAGGGCCAGCAGGGATCCCACCGCGCGCACGGTGCCGGAGGTCTGCGTGGCGGCTCCCACCAACAGCCCGTGCACCAGGACGTACAGGAAGCCACCGACCGCTGCTGCGGCTCTCGTTCTCATCGGGTGCGCGCCTGCTCCGACGTACGGAAACGGTCCGATCCGCAGGGGCACGAGGAGGCGTTCGATCTGGTGTTCACTCCGCGAGGTTAGCCACCCCGCGACGGGCCGTCACCCTCCCCCGGGCTTACATCCGGGGGAGGGGCGGGCCACCGGACTGCCGTCCCCGGTCCGATGCCCGGACACGGCTGCTCCCGGAGTGTTGTCCGCGTGATCGAAGTCAACGAACTCACCAAGCGCTACGGCAGCAAGACAGCCGTCGACCAGCTGACCTTCACCGTGCGGCCGGGCCGGGTCACCGGATTCCTCGGCCCCAACGGAGCGGGCAAGACCACCACCCTGCACATGATCCTCGGCCTGGACACACCCTCTGGCGGCACGGCCACCGTCACGGGTGTCCCCTTCCGCAGCCACGCACGGGGGCTGCACCACGTGGGCGCCCTCCTGGACGCCCACCAGGTGCACCCGGGGCGCAGCGCCAGGGCCCACCTCAGCGCCCTCGCCGCCGGCAACGGAATCCCGCTGCGCCGGGCGGACGAGGTACTGGAGGAGGTAGGGCTCGCCGACGCCGCCGGCCGCCGCGTCGGCGGGTTCTCCCTGGGCATGAAGCAGCGTCTCGGCGTGGCCAACGCCCTGCTCGGCGACCCACCGGTGCTCATGTTCGACGAACCGGTCAACGGCATGGACCCGGAGGGCGTGCTGTGGATGCGCCGCCTCTTTCGCCGCCTGGCCGCCGAGGGCCGCACGGTCTTCCTCTCCAGCCACCTGATGTCGGAGATGGAGAACACCGCGGACGACCTGGTCGTCATCGGCCGGGGCCGGCTCATCGCCGCCGAAACGGTACGGGACTTCGCCGCCCGCGGCACCCGGGGCGCGGTGGTGGTGGGCACCCCCCAGGCCGCCGAGCTGACCGCGCTCCTGACCGCCGCGGGCGCGGCCGTCGTACCGGAAGGCTCCGCAGGCACCGAGAAGCTCACGGTGACCGGGCTGTCCGTGGAGCGCGTCGGCGCACTCGCCCTCGACCACCGGATCGTGCTGACCGAACTGAGCACCCGTACGGCCTCGTTGGAGGCCGCGTTCATGGAACTCACCGCCGACAGCGTCGAATACACGGCAGGACACACCTCATGACCACGCTCAGCCCCAGCACGGCGTACCTCTCCTCCGGCCGTACCGGGCAGCCGCCCCGCTTCGCCGATCTGATCCGCTCCGAGTGGATCAAAACGCGGTCGCTGCGTTCCACTTGGTGGACCATCGCTCTGATCGGCCTGTTCGTCATCGGTTCCGCCGCCGTGGCGGCGACGGCGAACAACAACCTCGCCGACGGCCACAGCGGTCAGCAGCCCCCCGCCTTCCAGCCCTTCACCGCCTTCCCGGCGACCGGCTACATGATGCTCATGGTCGTCGCCGGCGCGATGGGCGCCCTGGGCGCGGTGAGCGAGTACGGCAACGGCATGATCCGCACCACCACGGTGGCCGTCCCCGCGCGCGGCACCCTGGTCCTGGCCAAGGCAGTGACCACCGCCGGGCTGTGGGCCGCCGCGGGAACGGTCATCTCCCTCGGCTCCTTCCTGACCTCCCAGGCCATCCTCGACGCCGAGCACGCAGGAGTGCCGCTCACGCACCCCGGAGTGCCGAGGGCACTGGCGGCCTCCGCCCTCCTGGCACCCCTCTGCGCGCTCGTCGGCCTCGGCCTCGGCTTCCTGCTCCGCCACGGTGCCGCCACCATGATCGCCAGCACTTTCGTCCTGCTGATCCTGCCCACGCTCTTCTCGACGAGCACCCGGTGGTCCGCCACCGTCAACCACAGCACGCTGATGGCCGCCTGGAATCGTCTGGTCCAGAACTGGGGGCCCTCACCGGACTCCCTGGCCTTCATGCCGACCGTTCCCGGCTCCTGGCTCGTCTACGCGCTCTGGCCACCGGTCACGCTGGCCCTCGCCGTGGTGCTCGTCCGACGCCGCGACGTCTGAGCGGGCGAACCGGGCAGCGACGTCCTGGGCGGTCCGGTTGAAGGCGTGGATCTCGGGCGCGGTGTTGGTGACGAGCCAGGTGGGCGCCCATTCCAGGGGCCCCGCATCGGTCAGCGGCAGATAGGTGACCCCGGGGCGCGCGTAGAACCGTGACACCTGGTCGCCCATGACGAAGGCGCCTTCGTCGGCGTCGATCATCGCCAGGGCCTCCTGGAGCGTTTCGAACTGGGGGCCCGGGGCGATGGGGCGGCCCGCCGGCGTCAGACGGGGTGTGCGGTCCGCGCGCCAGTAGTCGGGAAAGGCTTCAGCCACCTGCAGCATCCTGACCGCAGCCAGGTCTTCCAGCGAAACGCTGTCCCGGCGGGCGAGCGGGTGGCCGGACGACACCCCCAGCACCCGGGGTTCGGAGAAGAGGACCGGCCCGGTGACCATGTCGGGTTCGTGGTGCGGCAGGCTCACGACCAGAAGGTCGACATCGCCCGCCCGCAACCGCCGGAGGCCGTCGACGATCTGCATCTCCCTGAGCCGGGCCCGGCGGCCGGGGTTCCCCTGGTCGAAATGCCGAGCGGCCTGTGCCAGGAGCTGTCCAGCGGCGGCGCCGAGGAACCCGACCCGGAGAAGGCGATCAACGCCGCGCGCGGCGTTGATCGCCTTCTCCACGCCTGCCTCGATCTGGTCGTAGGCCGGGCGCACGTCCGCGTGCAGCAGTCGGCCGGCCTCGGTGAGGCAGACATGACGGCTGCTGCGTTCGAACAGCGGTGTGCCGATGCGCCGTTCCAGCCTCTTTATCGTCTGGCTGATCCGGGCCGTGCTCACGTGCAGGCGCTCGGCCGTGCGGCCGAAGTGCAGCTCCTCGGCCAGCGTCAGAAACGCTTCCAGCTCAAGCCGTTCCAGCACTCGTTCCTCCGGACGTTAAATCCACCTTAACGACCGTTGCACTATGCCAGCTTGTTGGCACGTCGGACCCGTAGGAGTCTGAACGGGCCTGCCGCACACGGCACTTGCACCCCTCGCCCGAGGCTCCCGCCCCGTCCCCCCGACCGGGCCCGCCCCTCCGGACGCGAGACCTCCGCTCTTTCCACTCGCACAGCCGTACCCCCACGGTCGGCGTGCCGGACACAGAAGGAACCTCACTATGCGCGCCATCGGGCAGGACTCCCTCGGCGGACCTGACGTCCTCAGAATCGTCGAGGTGCCGCGCCCGGTGCCCGGCCCCGCCGAAGTACTCGTCCGGGTATGTGCCGCGGGAGTGAACCCGACCGACTGGTGGCACCGGGCCACCGGAGGACTGGCGGGCGACGTACCGATCCGCCTGGGCTGGGACGTGTCCGGTGTGGTCGAAGCCATCGGGCCGGGTGTCACCCTGTTCGCGCCGGGCGACGAGGTGTTCGGCATGCCCCGCCAGCCGGCTCCCGCCGGTACGTACGCCGAGTACGTGGTCTCGCCCGCCCGGCACCTGGCCGCCAAGCCGCCGACGCTCTCCCACGTGGAGGCCGCAGCCCTCCCCCTGGCCGCGCTCACCGCATGGCAGGCCCTGGTCGACACGGCCGGTCTGCGCCCCGGGCAAAGGGTGCTGATCCATGCCGCGGCCGGTGGCGTCGGGCACCTGGCCGTACAGATCGCCAAAGAGCGCGGCGCACACGTCATCGGCACCGCGCGCACGGCCAACCACGCGTTCGTACGAGGACTGGGCGCCGACGAGGTCATCGACTACACCCGCACCGACTTCACCGCCGCCGCCCGCAACGTCGACGTGGTGATCGACACCATCGGTGGCGACTACGGGCCGCGCTCCCTCCAGACCCTGCGCCCGGGCGGCATCGTCGTCTCGCTCGCCTCCCCCGCCGAGGCGCACCTGGCGGACCGGGCCCGAGCGCTCGGACTGCGCTCCACCTTCATGATCACCGAAGCCGACCGGGCGGGGATGCGGGAGATCGCCTCCCTCGCCGCCTCCCACCGGCTGCGGGTGCGCGTCGACACGGTCCTGCCGCTCGACCAGGCGGCCACGGCCCACGAGATCGGCGAGAGGGGCCGTACCGCCGGAAAGATCGTGCTCACCGTCTGCGGCTGACCCTCCGCCGACCACGCCGGAGCACACCGCTCCGACGTCCCTGACCCTTCGTCACGAGAGCAGGACCATGCGTTTCCGCAGGAGCGCCGACCTGGGCAGCCGTCACCGCCCTGCTCGCAGGCTCGGTACTGCTGGTGGCCGGGGAGATGCTCCAGTCGGCAGGCTCCTGGCACCTCGGCTTCGGCCTGGCCCCGGCCGACCGGATCGGTGAGTACCAGGGCTTCTTCGGCACCGGCGTGACCGTCGCCCGTACCCTCGGCCCCCTGGCACTCACCACCCTGCTGACGGGCATGGGAACCACGGGCTGGCTGCTGCTCGGCTCGCTCTTTCTGGGCGCTTCCTGCGCCATGGGCCCGGCGGCCCGCCGGGCGACCGCAGCCCGCCCGCTCACGGCACCCTCGGTGAACGGGGTCGGCGACCACCCGACAGTGCGGGAGGGGGCACAGACGAAAGCCCGGTCCCTGACGGCCGGTGGGCACCGTTGACGGCACGCACCACACCGAGGGACCGGGCAACGGCTGACGTCGGCGACGGCGACACACGAACGGTGGCGGGTCGGCCCCTCAGCCGTGTCTGCGGGCGGCTCGCGCCTGTCTGCCGGTCAGGCGACCGCGGGGGTGCCGAGCATCGCGGATGCCTGCTGCAACGGGCTGAGGGTGCGCTGGGGTGCGGCGGCCGGAGTGAGGCTGCGGCAGGTGAAGCCGAGTTGGGTCATGGCCCGCAGCACCTCGCCGGAGCTGAAGTCCCGGCGGTCCTGGCGGGTGAGGACCTGACCCACCTGCTTGACGGGGTAGGTGCGGCGGCCGATGATCACGGACTCACCGTTGATCTGCTCCGGCTTGATGCCCTTCATGGATTCCAGGACGCCGCTCCTGGTGAGGTCGAAGGGGAAGCGGGCGATGACGAAACGCATGATGCCTCACAAGGGAAGAGCCGAAGGGGGAGGGTTCTGCTGCGGAAGGCGGTTCAGTGGGTCAGGGCGAGAGTGCCCGGAACGCCGCCGCTCTCGTCGGCGGCGGGCGGGGCACCAGCCTCGCGGCGGGGCACGACGTGCGCGGTGCCGGGGACCGTGGGCTCCGGTGGGACGCATGATCCGTGGCGGTTGCGGAGATCGCGCAACTGGACGCGGTCCGTGTAGGCGGAGCTGTTCCGGGCGGCGATGAGCTGGGCGCGGGTGACCAGGCCGGTGCGCAGGTTGTCGTTGTCGCACACGAACAGGTGCCCGGTGCGGGCGCCGGCCATGACGGCCAGAGCCACTTCGACGGTCATGTCGTCACCGACCTGCAGTCCGGCCGGTTCGGTGCTGTCCTCCACCGTGCCGCGGGTGGGGAGAGCGCTCGCTGAGCGCGGCCGGGGCTGCATCTGGACCAGTGTCAAAAGGTATCTCCTGCAGAAGTGGGTCAGTTTTCTGAGCACGAAGGTTCTAGGCCGCCGCGTCAGCCGCGTCGAAGGAGGACCGGCGCGCGGTCGTACGGCGGGCGGCTGAGGCGGGGCTGCGCCGACCGCGCGGGGCGGCACCGCGGGTGCGCCGCTCGGTGACGGGCGCGGTGATCGTCACGGGGATGCCGGAGGGGTTCCGGGCGCCGGTGATCTGGCTCAGGGCGTTTTCGCCGGGGCGGATCTGGGTGGTCTGGGGCACGATCCCGGCGTGCGACATGAGCCGTGTCATGTCACGGCGCTGCTGGGGGGTGACCAGGGTGACCACGCTGCCGGACTCGCCGGCCCGTGCGGTGCGGCCGCCTCGGTGGAGGTAGTCCTTGTGGTCGGTCGGCGGGTCGACGTTGACGACGAGGTCGAGGTTGTCGACGTGGATGCCGCGTGCCGCGACGTTCGTCGCGACGAGCACGGTGACGTGCCCGGTCTTGAACTGGGTCAGGGTGCGGGTGCGCTGCGGCTGCGACTTCCCGCCGTGCAGGGCTGCCGCCCGCACGCCGCAGTTCAGCAGGTCCTGCGTCAGCCGGTCGACGGCGTGTTTGGTGTCCAGGAACATGATCACCCGGCCCTCGCGCGCCGCGATCTCGGTGACCGTCCGGTGCTTGTCGGCGCCGTGGACGTGCAGTACGTGGTGCTCCATCGTGGTGACCGCGCCCACGGACGGGTCGACGGAGTGGACGACCGGGTCGGTGAGGTAGCGGCGGACCAGGAGGTCGACGTTGCGGTCGAGGGTGGCGGAGAACAGCATCCGCTGGCCTTCGGGACGGACGTGGTCCAGAAGTGCGGTGACCTGGGGCATGAAGCCCATGTCCGTCATCTGGTCGGCTTCGTCGAGGACGGTGATCGCGACCTGGTTCAGTCGGCAGTCACCACGGTCGATGAGGTCCGTGAGGCGGCCCGGCGTCGCGACGACGACCTCGGTGCCGCTCCGCAGGGCATTCGCCTGCCGGCCGATCGGCATTCCGCCGACGACGGTGGTGAGACGCAGGTGCACCGCGCGGGCGTAGGGGGTGAGCGCGTCGGTCACCTGCTGTGCCAGCTCGCGCGTCGGCACGAGGATCAGCGCCAGCGGCTGGCGGGGTTCGGCGCGCTGTCCGGCGGTGCGGGCCAGCAGGGCCAGGCCGAAGGCGAGGGTCTTTCCGGAGCCGGTACGTCCGCGGCCGAGCACGTCACGGCCCGCGAGCGTGTTGGGCAGTGTCGCCCCCTGGATCGGGAACGGGACGCTGACTCCCTGTGCGGTCAGCGCGGCCAGCAGCCGGTCGGGCAGGTCGAGGTCGGCGAACGCCTCGACGGCGGGAAGCGCGGGGGTGAGCGTCTCGGGCAGGGTGAACTCGCCCTGCACCGCTGCGGATCGCCGACCGCGGCCGCCCCAGCTGCCCTGGCCCCCGGATCGGCTGGGGTTCCCTGACCTGCTCGGACCCCCGGACCTGCTCGGGCTCCCGGACCTGCTCGGGGCGCTCTGGCCGAAGTGACCGCCGCCGCCCGAACGGGAGCCGAAGGAGGGGCCGTCACTACGGCTGCGGGAGGACCGGTCGTTCGTACGTGTGCGATTCATTCAGAACCTTCCTTGATACGACACGTATCAAGGAATTCCCGCAGCGGTAAAGCAGCGCGGGGAATCACAAGAACGGGCCGAACGGGGAGCAAACAGCGTTTATCGCCTGCGGTGAATTCGGAGTTCGGCGCAGGAATAGCGTCAACCGACGTCAGCGGCGGCAGATCCAGAAGGCTGCGTATGCCGCTTGTGAAGAAGCGTAGATCTCTGGAGCCGGGGCCGCAGGGAGGTCGCGTCCGGCAGGCAACACGTCCGGGGGCGGCACCTGCGGCCGGGGCCCGCACCCCGGTGGGTGCGGGCCCCGGCCAGGAAGTGTGCGGCGGTGTCAGGCGGGAACGATGTTCTCGGCCGTCGGGCCCTTCTGGCCCTGCGCGATCTCGAAGGTGACCTTCTGGCCTTCGCTCAGCTCACGGAAACCGTCGGCGGCGATGTTCGAGAAGTGGGCGAACACATCCGCGCCGCCACCGTCCTGCTCGATGAATCCGAAGCCCTTGGGCCCGTTGAACCACTTCACAGTGCCAGACGCCATGTCATGTCTCCTTTGGGGCAGTACGCCAGCGATCCGCGCAGCGCGGAAGCCGGGTCGCCGCGATGATGCCCCGCCGGAAAATTAACCGGGAATACAAAAGCGCGTCCAGCGGCTGAAATCACCGACAAAAACGCTTGAGGTTCTGGGAACCAAAACTGCAACTGAAATCGACAGTAGCACGCCGTAGCGGGCCGCGTACGTAGGAATAATCCCGCTCTGCCCATTTCGAAAAAACACTCCCCGCACCATGAGACAAACTCTCACTTCGCGGTCGTAGGTATTGCCCCGCTGGAAGCGCAGCCTTCCCGGTGGACGGGCCCCGGGGTTCCCCGGGGGCACGCAGGAAGTTCCGGGTGGTGCCGGGCGGGGACGTGTCGTCAGTCCCGTCGCCGTCCTGCAACCGGTCTGCCTTCGGAACTCCACCACCGCACCGCGGCACATCCCGCGACTGAGGTACTGCCGCAGGCGGACCGGACGCGGAGGACGCGCACGATCAACTTCCCCTATATCAGGTTCAGTTCAGCCGCGCGCTGCTCCGTGCTTACGCCACAGGTAATGGCCACGCCCTACCGGGGGGTGACAGTCTGATCACCGCAGGGGCCGCCGCTCACCGGACGCCCCGCACGGAGATCGAAGGAGCTTCCGCCATGGCGCATTTCACCACTGAGGACGGCACTCGCCTGTACTACAAGGACTGGGGCCCCAGGACCGGCACGCCCGTGGTGTTCACGCACAGCTGGTCGCTCAGCAGTGAGATGTGGAACTACCAGATGGCCCACCTGGCGGAGCAGGGCCTGCGCTGCATCGCCTACGACCGGCGCGGGCACGGCCGCTCCGAACAGCCGTGGGAGGGCTACGACTTCGACACGCTGGCTGATGATCTGGCGTCCCTGATGGACCACTTGGACCTGACGGACGTCACCCTGGTCGGTCACTCGACCGGCACCGGCGAGGTCGCCCGCTACCTCACCCGGCACGGTTCGGCGCGCGTCGGCAAGGCCGTCCTGGTGTCCACCCTGACCCCGCTGCTGCGACAGAGCGCGGACTACCCCGAGGGCGTTCCCGGCAGCGTCTTCGACGACATGCGCGCCCAGATCGGCAAGGACATACCCGGCTGGGTCGACGCGATCGCGGGACCGTTCTTCGGTGAGGGGACTCCTGGGGTCACCGTCTCGAAGGCGCTCGTGGACTGGTCGGTGTGGGACACCCGCCCGGTGTCCGTCCGGGCCATGCTGGAGCTGAGCCGCACGATGTCCGAGACGGACTTCCGCGAGGAACTGACCGGCATCACCGTCCCCACCCTGGTCGTCCACGGTGGCGCCGACGCCTTCAACCCGGTCGACCTGTGCGGGCGGGGCACGGCGAAGCTGATCCCCGGCAGCGTGCTCAAGGTCTACGAGAACGGCCCGCACGGTCTGCACCTGACCCACATGGATCAACTCAACGCCGACCTCCTGGAGTTCGCCACCGCGCCGGCGAAGTAGGGACACCACCGGCTCGGCACCCGCGTCCGGGCTCGGGGGCCACTCCCCCGCCACACTCGCGCACTCCGGAAAGGCTCGACATGCTGAAACGGTTGCTCTACCGAGGCCCATCGATGGAAGTCCTGCACGAGGAGTACGCGAAGAAGGGCCGCCTGGACGAGCGGGCACCGCTCTCGGGAGCGTACGAGATACGCATCGAAGCCCCTCTGGAACGGGTGTGGACGCTGCTGAGCGAGCCCGCGAACTGGCCGAGCATCGACCCCGCCATCCACGGGGTCACCGTGGAGTCCTCCTCGGGCGGCGCCGAGGTGGACGCCCGGTTCACCTGGGTGAACGGCAGGAACCGGATCAGGTCCCGCTTCGCCGTGATCGACCCCGGCAAGGAGCTCGTCTGGACCGGACTCGCGGCGGGTGCCAAAGCCGTCCACCGGCACGTACTGGAAGCCACCGACGACGGCGCGACCCTGGTGCGTACGGAAGAGTCCATGGGCGGACCGCTGCTCGTCCTGTTCTTCTCCGACGCCAAACTGCACAGGGTGCTGGAGAAGTGGCTGAAGGGACTCAAGAAGGCGGCCGAGGTCTGAGAGCCGCCAGGCCCCCAGCCGGGGCCCGGGGCGGGGGCGTCGCGCACGACGCTTCCGCACCGGGCCCCGAGCGGACGACTCAGGCTCCGGCGCGCAGTCCCGCCAGGAGCTGATAGACCGTCTCCGTGCCCTGCCGCAGGGCCTCGACGCCGATGTGCTCGTCCGTGCCGTGCATCCGCTTGAGCATGTCCCGGTTCACGGTGAACGGGTACATGCCGTAGACCGGCACGTTCCGCTCGCGGAACGGCACCGCGCTGGTCACCGCCTCGAACTGGCAGGCCGTGGCCCGCACCCCGGGATGAGTCCGCCGCACGGCCTCCTGCCAGGCGCGGAAGACGTCCGTGTCGTGGCGGGAGTCCGCAACCGCCAGATAGCCGCGCAGCCGGTCGACGGCCTGCTGCTCGCTCTCGCCGGGGTTGCCGACCACCGTCAGCGTGGCCCGGTTGCCGATCAGGGAGCGCAGTTCGGCGACGATCCGCCCGGGGTCGTCGCCCCCGGGCAGGAACGCCGCCCGGAACTCCGCCGTCGCCGTGCCGGGCACGATGCTCGGGTAGTAGCCGGCCTTGGCCGAGGTGAACGCCAAGGTGGTGCGGAGCATCGCGTTGTGCAGCTCGGGCGTGTCGCTGAGCCGAACGACCGCATCGCCCGCCCGGTTCCGCCGCGCCTCGGTGCGGGCGTCGAGCATCTCCCGTACGGCGGCGGCCAGGGCCGGGTCCGAGGTCGCCCGGGCGAGCTCGGCGAAGTACGTCCGGGACAGCGTGTTCGGGCGGATTCCGGCCCGCCAGCCGCCGAGTTGTTCCAGCACCTCGCCGAGGCGGATCACGGCCTGTCCGCCGAACGGCTTGGAGGTGTGGGTGGCGTACGAGGCAGCTTCCAGCCGCAGGAGCAAGGAGCGCTTGTCGTTGCAGGTGAGCGCGGCGATCATGGGCGTTCTGCCGTCGCGCTGGTTGAGCACCCAGCCGCCCTCGGTGAGGACCGCTCCGGCCTCCACCGTGCCCGGGTGCTCGGTGAGGAACCAACGGACACCGTGCGGCCCCTGCTCCTCGTCGCAGTCGGACCAGAAGACGATGTCCCGGTCGAATCGCGTGCCCTGCCGCACATGGCGCAACAGGGCGGCGACGAAGGCGGCGTTGACCCCCTTCATGTCGAGGGCGCCCCGGCCGTACAGCCTGCCCTCCACCACCTCCCCGGCGAACGGCTCCCGCGTCCACGCGTCCCCGGTCGCGGGGACCACGTCCGAGTGGCCGAGCAGGAGCAGGGGCTTCTTGCGCGCGGAGCCTGCGGCGGCGGGGACGCGGGCGAAGAAGTGGACGTTGCCCTCCTTGGGGGTGGGCACGATCTCCGTGGCGACCTTGGCCGTGCGGAAGATCCCCTCCAGCATCCGTGCGTACGGCAGTGTGATCGCGCCGTCCCCGGGGTTGCTCGTGTTCTGCCGGATCATCGCGACGGCGAGCTCCACCGGGTCGGTGGGATCGCCGTCGAAGGCGCGGCCTCGGGTGCCGCCGCCCTCGGCCGAGGCCACCGTCCGCTGTGCGGCAGCGGACTTGGGCGCGGCGGCCATCGTCGTCCCGAGTCCGAGCACGGTGGCCGAGACGACCGACGCACCACCGCCGAGCACGGTGCGTCTGGACGGACCGGCAGCGCCGGAGAGGCCGTCCAGGCAGGCGGCGAGGACCGCTTCCGGGTTCTCCTGGTGGGCGTAGTGGCCACCCTCCACGGACAGCACCGTGCAGTCCGCGGTGGTCCACTCGGCCCACCGCCGCACGGCCGCCTCCGGCACATACGGATCCCCGACGGCCCACACCGCGCGCAGCGACACGTGCGCGGCGGCGCTCTCGCGGCCTGCGTATCCGGCGGCCAGCGTCAGGTCGGCCTGGACGGGCGGCAGCAGCACCTCCTCGAACTCGGGGTCGGCCAGCAGTTCGGGGTCCGTCAGCCCGGTCCCGGTCGCGAAGGCGCGGGCGGCTTCGAGCGTCACCTCGTCTCCCGAGCCCGCGAAGTCGCCCGGGGACTGCCCGGCCACCGTGCACAGCCGCGCCACCGGCACCCCGGCCTCCAGCAGCCGACGGCAGACCTCGAACGCCAGCAGCGCACCGAGACTCACACCGATCAGCACCAGTCGCCTGCCCGCCGTGAGCTCCCGCACCTCGGCGGCCACCGCGTCCGCGTACCCGGCCATGTCGACGACGGGCTCCTCGTCCACCCGGGTGCCCCGGCCGGGCGGCGTGACCAGCACCAGAGCCGTGCCGTGGGGCAGCCGCCCGTGCCAGCTCGCGAAGGTCGAACCGTGCGCGCCGGTGGGCGCGAAGCAGACGGCGAGCGTGTCGGCCGGGCCGCCGTTCTGCACTTCGTCGTTCTGCACTTCGTCGTTCTGCACTTCGTCGCGGATTCTCAGCCAGGAGGTGCTCATCCCCGCTCCTCCTGCTGGGCCTCGCGGCAGAGTGCGGCGATCGCTCCGACGGTGGGCGCGCCGAGGATCCGGCGCAGGGGGATGCGCCGGCCCGCGGTCTTCGCCAGCCGGTTGGCGAGCCGGACGGCGAGCAGCGAGTGGCCTCCGGCGTCGAAGAAGTTCTGGTCCACGTCGGCGGGAGGAGCGCCCAGCAGTTCCTCCCAGAGGGCCGCGACGGCGGCCTCGGTGGCGTCGGACGGCGTGAAGCCGACCGTCCGCTCCTGTCCGATGTCCGCCACGAGCGTGCGCAGTCCTGCGCGGTGCAGCTTGCCGTTGGGGCCCAGCGGAAGCCTCGGTACCTGCTGGATCCGTGTCGGCAGCATGTAGTCGGGCAGCCGGTCGCGCAGATAGCCGCGCAGGGCCGCCGCGCTCACCTCTTCGCCGGACGTGACGCAGGCGACGATCCTCGGCTCGCCGTCGTCGAGGTCCGCGTACGTCCCGGCGTCGGTGACGTCGGGCGCCTTGCGGAGGGTGGACTCGATCTCCTCCAGCTCCACGCGGTAGCCGCGCACCTTGATCTGGTTGTCGGCGCGGCCGGTGATCTCCAGTGCCCCGTCCGGGAGGTGACGGCCCCGGTCTCCTGTCCGGTAGTGGCGCACTCCCTGGTCGTCGACGGTGAAGCGGTCCTCGCCGTCGCCGCCGAGATAGCCGAGGGCGAGCGGCGGCCCGCAGACCCACACCTCACCCGTCACACCGGGTGGCAGCCGACGGCCGTGCCGGTCGCGGACCGAGATCGACGCGCCCGCCACCGCACTGCCGACCGGCACGCGTTCGGCGTCATCGGGCAGGGCGGCCGTGTCGTACGCGGCGACGTTGGAGGCGGTCTCGGTCATGCCGTACAGATTGAGGAGCGTGGCGTCGGGCCAGATCTCCCGGAAGCGGCGGACGGTCCGCACGGGCAGGGTGTCGGCGCCGCTGGTCACCAGCACCGGCCGGTGGGAAGCGGAGAGCTTCGAGCTCTCTTCGAGGAGCCCGGCGATCAGCTGCGGGGTGAGGAAGAGATGGGTGATCCGCTCCTCGGCGACGACGGCGGCGAACAGCACCGGATCGAGGAGCTCCTCGGTGCTGAGCACGACCGACGGGACGCCCTGGAGCAGGCCGCCGAGCAGTTCCCAGGGAGAGGCGACGAGCGCGGGCGACTTCTGCACCGCCAGCACCGCGTTCTCGGGGAACGGGTGGTCCTCCCACATCCACTCCAGACGGCCCCGGACCGAACGGTGACTGATCCGTACGCCCTTGGGGTTCCCGGTGGTGCCTGAGGTGTAGACGACGTGGAACAGCGCGTCCTCGTCCGGCTCCCGTTCGGGCGCTTCGTGCACCGGCCCGTCCACGACCGGGGCCAGCCGTACGCGGGGCGCGTCCAGGGTGGGGAACTGGTCGAGCCCCGGCTCGGCCAGCACCACCTGCGGTCCCGTCTCCTCCACCATGCGACGCTGACGCCGTACGGGTATCGCCGGATCGAGCCCGAGATAGGCCGCGCCGGTCTTCAGCACGGCGAGCACCCCGGCGACCGCGGCGGGACCGCGCTGGGCGGCGAGCGCGACCAGCGAGCCGGGGCGCGTGCCCTTGGCGGCGAGCTGGGCGGCCAGCCGTCCGCTCCACTCGTCGAGTTCGCGGTAGGTGAGCGTGGTGCCGGTGTGGCGCAGGGCGACGGCCTCGGGGCGGGCCGCCACCTGCGCGGCGAAGCGTTCCAGCAGGGTCGGGGTGCTCATGATCGTCCGCCTCCTGGCAGCAGGTCGAGGGATCGGATGGCAGTGCGCGCGGCGCGCCGCGGGTCGGTGAGGGCCCTGAGCGCGATCACCGTGGACTCCAGGACGTTGCGCGCGACGGGTTCGTCGAGCAGCTCCTGCTGGTAGGCGTACTGGAGCAGGAGCCGGTCCGGGCCGTGCGGCTGCACGTACAGCGCGCAGTCGTACTTCGTGTAGCCGGTGTCCAGTTCGACGAAGCGGAAGCCGACGCCGTCGGCGGTGGTCGCGCGGGCCGGGTACGGCAGCATGTTGAGCATCGTCTGGAAGACGGGGGTCGCCGCCGAGCTCCGGGAGGCGGCCGGAAGCCGACGCAGTGTCCAGCCGAAGGGATGGTCCGATGCGGCGTACGCGTCGTACACCGTGTCGCGCACCTGGGCGGTGAACTCGGTGAGCGTCGCGGCCGGGTCGATGCGCAGCCGCAGCGGCAGCATCGCGAGCACGAAGGCCGGCACATCGGCCGTCTCCGGCCGCTCCCGGCCCGCCATCGGCGCTCCGACGACGACCTCGTCGGCGTCGCCGTAGTAGCCGAGCGCCAGGGCGTACGCGGCCAGCAGCGGGACGAACGCGGTCGCGGACGCGGACAACGCGGTCTCCCGCAGCCGTTGCGTCAGGGCGTCGTCCAGCACCGCTTCGGTGATCGCACCCCGGTAGGAGGGGGTGGCCGGGCGCTGCTTCTGCGCGATCTGGAGCACCGGCAGATCGCCCGCGAGCTGTCGCTGCCAGTACCGGCCCGCCTCTGCGGTCTCCTCGGCGGCCAGCAACCGGTCGAGGTGGTCGAGGTAGCGGTCGTAGCGGGTGGAGCGCTCGGGGTCGGGGGCGGCCGGACGCCGCTCGTACAGCTCGGCCAGCCGTTGGAAGAGGACGGTGGCGCCCCAGCCGTCGAGCAGGAGCTCATGCAGGGTGACCAGCACCCGGTGCTGTCCGTCCGGCAGCTGGAACAGCCCGGCACGCAGGCCCGGCGCGTTCAGCAGATCGAAGGGGCGGGCGGCTTCCTCGGCCGCCAGCCGACGGTACGCGTCGGCCGTGACCTCCCGTGGAAGCGACGGCAGCGGCACGTCCCAGTGCGGGAAGTGGTGCACCACCGCGTCCCGCTGTTCGTCCCCCTGTGCCTCGTCCGGCTCGGCGAACCGGGCGAGCAGCAGCGGATTCTCGGCCAGCAGCAGCCGCCAGGCGGCTGCCAGACGGGGGACGTCCAGCGGGCCGTCCAGTTCCAGGGAGCCCTGATAGCTGTAGGAGGGGCTGTGCGGATCCAGCCGCCAGTGGAAGTACACGCCTGCCTGCTGCGGGGTGAGCGGGCGGGTGCGCGGAGCGTCCCCCACGTGCTCGACCCCGGCGTGATCGGCCCCGGCGCCGCTGTCGGCGGGCGGGATCCGGCTGCCGAGCGCGGCGAGCGCGGCCGGACTGCCGTCGCGCAGCACATCGCGCAGGCTCACCGCCGATCCCGTGTCCCGCAGCCGTGCGACGAGGCGCATGGCGTGCAGCGAGTCGCCGCCCAGCTCCAGGAACGAGTCGTCGCGGCCGACCCGCCCGCTGCCGAGCAGTTCGGCGACGAGCGCGGCGATCGCGGCCTCGGCCTCGGTGCGCGGCGGGCTGAAGGGACGCGTGCCGGGGCGGCGTCGGCGCGGTGGTGGGGGCAGGGCCTGGTAGTCGGTCTTGCCGTTGCGGGTGAGCGGCAGTCGCGGAAGCACGACGAACGTGTGCGGCACCATCGGCGCGGGCAGCCGCTCGGTCAGGTGGGCGCGCAGCGCCTCCTCCGTCACCTCCTCGTCGGGGGTCGTGACGTACGCGACCAGCCGCTGCCGGCCCGCCGCCGGAGCGTGGGCGCTCTCGCGGGCCACCAGCGCGCCCTCGTCGCCGTCGGCGCGTACGGCGACCGCGCAGGCGGCGACGGCGGGGTGGGCGCCGAGCTCCGCCTCGATCTCGGCGAGCTCCATGCGGACGCCGCCGAGCTTCACCTGCCGGTCGACCCGGCCCAGATACTCCAGCTGGCCGTCCGGCAGCACCCGCACCGCGTCGCCGGTGCGGTACAGCCGCCCGCCGCCGTCCGTGAACGGGTCGGCGAAGAAGGACAGCGCGGTCCGCTCCGGGTCGCCCAGATAGCCCCGGCCCACGACGAGGCCGCCGACGAACAGCTCACCCGTCTCCCCGTGGTCGCAGGCGTGCCACCGTCCGTTCTCGGAGCGCAGGACGTACAGCGCGGCGTTGCCGATGGGGCCGCCGATCGGCAGATGGCGTACGTCGGGTCCTGGCGGGCCGAGGACGGCGTGGGTGACGTCGTCCGAACACTCGGTGGGTCCGTAGGCGTTGAGCAGCGCGACGCCGGGAAGGGCCTCGTGCCACCGGCGGGCCAGCGCGGGCGGCAGCTCCTCGCCGGTGGCGATCATCCAGCGCAACGCTCCGGGGTTGATCCCCGCGCTCTGCTGGGCGTCCAGCAGGAAGCGGATCAGCGTGGGCACGCTCTCCAGGACGGTGGTCCGGCTCCGGCGTACCGCCTCCAGCAGCAACGTGCCGTCCTGGGCCCGGTCGTCGCCGAAGATCTGGACGCGGCCGCCGACGAGCAGCGGTGCGAGCATCTGCCAGACGGAGATGTCGAAGCTCAGCGGCGCGGTCTGCGCCAGCCGGTCGTCCTCGGTCAGCCCGAGGTCGTCGATCTTGGCCCATAAGTGGTTGAGCATGCCCTGGTGCTCGACGACCGCGGCCTTGGGGCGGCCGGTCGATCCCGAGGTGTACAGGACGTAGCGCACTTCGTCGGCGGGCGGCGGCGAGGGCCGGGTGCGGTGGGCGTCCGCGGGTGCCGGGGAGGCCGTGCGCACGTCGGCCGCCTGAGCGCCCTTGACCAGTTCGACGCTGTCGGCGGGGCCGCCGACGGTGAGCAGCAGCACCGCGCCGCTGTCCCTCAGCAGCGCGTCGACGCGGGCCGCGGGCCAGCTCGCGTCCACGGGCAGATAGACGGCGCCCAGCAGTTCCAGTGCGAGGAAGGCGCAGACGACGTCGACGCCGCGCCGGCCGCCGACCGCGACGATCTTTCCGCCCGTGACGTCTGCCGCGGCCAGCTGGGCGGCGACGCGCTGCATCCGGTCGGCCAACTCGCGGTAGCTGAGGTTCTGTTCGCCGTCCTCGACCGCCGTACGGTCGGGCCGGGCGGCCGCGTGCCGTTCGACGTGGGCGTGGACGCCCTCGCCCAACGGGTACGGCTCGCTGCGGGTCAGCGCGGCGGCGACGGACCGCTCCCGGGCTCCGTCGGCCAGTGGCAGGTCGGGGTAGTGCGTGGGCAGACCGGTCACCGGGACCCCTTCTTCACCGCGACGACGAGCAGGTACTCGACGGGAACTCCGGATCCCCGTTCGTCCGTGGTGTGGAAGCCCTCGGTCATCTCGACCATCTCGGCGCGCAGCTCCTTCCAGCGCGAGGGGGGCGAGATCGTGTTCTTCGCGGCGATGCACGGACCGAAGCAGTTCTCGAAGAAGGCGACCAGGTCCTCGGCGGCCCGGAAGGGGTAGAACAGCTCCCCGCGTTCGGCGGTGACGGTGAAGGAGGGGCCGAACAGCTCGGCGAGGTAGTCCGCCGAGCCCCACAGCATCGGCTGCCCCTGATGGCCGTTGGGCGAGGGGAAGTAGGCCGACAGGATCTCCTGGAAGTGCGCCGTCCAGCTGCGCGCCGTCCAGTTGCACATGCCGATCCGGCCGCCGGGGCGCAGCACCCGGGCCATCTCCGCGGAGGAGGCGGCGTGGTCGGGCGCGAACTGCACCCCGTAGGTGGAGGTCACCAGGTCGAACGAGCCGTCGGCGAAGGGGAGTTCCTGGGCGTCGCCTCGGTGCAGCTCCACCTCCACTCCCGCCTCGGCGAAGCGCTCGCGCGCGTCGGGGAAGAACTCGTCCGTCAGATCGAGTCCGGTCACCGTCGATCCGCGCCGCGCGGACAGCAGCGCCACGTTGCCGTTGCCGGTGGCGACGTCGAGATGGTGGAGGCCGGGCCCGGGGGCGAGCCGTCCGATCAGCTCGACCGCGCCGGGGCGCAGCAGATCGGCGACGCGCCGGTACTCCCCGTACGACCACATGGTGCGGTTGATTTCCTGGACGTTGAGGTCGATGGCCATGGTGGATCCCCCTCAGAGCGTGAGCCGGGCGCCGAGACCGACGGCCTCGGCGCGGGCGTGGATGCGGTCGGCGACGGCGACGTCGAGGATCGACATGCCGAAGGGATTGCTGATGACGGTCTCGTCCTGGCGGCGGCGGCCCGGGTGACGGCCGGCGAGCACGTCGCCGAGAGTGGCATCCACCCGGCGTGCGCCGGGCTGCGCGATCACCCCGTCCCGGGGGGCGCCGTCGGGGCCGAGCAGCGTGCCCGCCCGGTGCATCCGGCCCAGCAGACGGCGCGGGTCGTCGCGGACCAGGCTCCAGTCGTCGACGATCACCGTGTCGGCGGCGAGGACCGCCGCCTCGGTGAGGTCGTCCAGCGAGACGTGGCAGACCAGCGCGCCGGGCCGCAGCCAGTCGGGCTCGATGTACCCCTGCGTCACCGTGGTGACGGGCACGACGAGTTCGGCGTCCCGTACCGCCTCGCGTGCGCTCCCGGCCCGTACGGTCTCGACCTTCGCGCCCTCGGGCAGCGAGGCGACGTACGCGGCGAGGGCCTCGGCGCGGCCGGGCGTCACGTCGTAGAGCGCGAGGGTGCGCAGCGTCGGCACGGTGCGCAGCAACAGCGCCGCGTGCGCCTGGGCGAGGGCCCCGCAGCCGACGAGCGCCAGTCGCTGCGGGGACGGCACCGCCAGGTGGCGTACGGCCAGTGCGGTCACCGCCGCGGTGCGCATCGCGCTGATGTAGGCCGCCTCCATCAGGGCGACGGGCCGTGCCGTCTCCGGGTCGAGCAGCAGGGTGAAGCCCTGGGAGCGCGGAATGCCCCGTGCCGGGTTTCCCAGTGAGGCGTTGATGGTCTTCATGCCGACGACGGGCGGTCTGCCGTCCTGGAGCAGCGCGCCGGGCATGGCCAGCAGCCTGGCCGAGTCGCCCCGCGGGGTCGTCCAGCCGAGGTATGCCTCCTCGGGGAGGACCGACTGCCCCGCGCTGTGCAGCATCAGCGCCTCGGCCACCGTCCGCACGATGTCCACGCCTCGGGCGGCCTCGACGACGTCCGCCCGCGTCAGATGGAGAAAGGGGCTGTCCGGGTATCGTTCGAAGTCCATGGGGAGCGGGGCCTCCTTGGCGGGGGTCGTGATGCTCGAACAGGGCATGGCCTGACAGGCCGGTGGTCAGCCGCCGGTACGCGCCTTTCGTACGGTTACGCTCTCCGTCGGCCCGGCCGTCCCGGCACCGCGCCCCCCTCGCAGTACAGCGAGGGGAACGAGCGCGCCGAGCAGGAGCACACCGGCGAGCGCGATCCAGCCGGCCTTGCCGAGGGCGAGCACCACACCCGTCATCAGGACCGGTCCTGCGACCCGGTTGGCGACGGTGCGGCTGGTGTTGAACAGCACCAGGTAGGCGCTGCGTGCCCCCTCGGGGGCCAGATCGAAGGAGAGCGTCCAGGACGCGCCGACCTGGAGCAGCTCGGCGAAGGTCAGCAGGACGACCGCGCCGCCCAGCACCAGCAGGGCGCCGTGCGTCCCGAAGCCCGGCGCGGCGGCGAACGCCAGCGCCCCGCAGCTCAACAGTGCCGCTGCGGCCGCGTACGACAGCCAGGCCCGGCGCGTCGTGCGGTAGCAGCGGTTGAGGGGGTACTGGAGGGCGATGCAGAGCACGGTGTTGACGGCGTACAGGATGCCGACGTAGCGCTCCGGCACCTCGGTGGCGGTCACCAGCCACAGGGGGAACGCCACGTTGAGCACCGGCATCCACAACGACACCAGTGCGTTGTACGCGGTGAAGCCCAGCAGCCGCCAGTCCTTGAGCAGGTCCCGTACGCCCGTCGCCTCGACCGGGCCGGCCGGGCTCTCGTCACGTGCGGTGGCGAACACCGCGGCCACGATCACATAGGCGACCGCGCCGCCGATCAGCAGCGGCCGGAACGCGTCGGGCGAGCCCGAACCCAGGGCGACTCCGGCGATCAGCCCTCCCAGGCTGATGCCCAGATTGACGACGGTGCGCTGGACGGCCATCACCTTCGCGCGCAGGCTCTGCGGCGCCCGCGCGCCGACGTACGCCTGGACCAGCGGGGGCGAGGACTGCTCGGTGACGGCGATGACGGCGACGACCAGGAGGAAGCTCCACCAGCCGTCCACCCACAGATAGCCGATGGTGGCCAGGGCGCGCAGCAGCATGACGCCGGTCAGCACGGGCTGGGGGCCGAAGCGTCCGGCCAGCCGGGCGATGGGCAGGGCGGCGACGATGGCGACCGCGCCGCCGATGGTCAGTCCGATGCCGACGGACGAGGTGCTGAGGTGGGCGACCTTGACGAAGTAGATGGTCGACACGGCGAGGAACAGGCCGGTTCCGGTCCACTCGATCAGGGTCGCGCCCTGCACCAGTGGCAGGAACTGCCGGTAGTCGCGGCCGCGTCCGGGCTGTTCGGGCCGTTCGGGCTGTCCGGGCCGTCCGGGCTGTCCGGGCTGTTCGGGCGTGCTGCTCGTACTCATCGGCGCTGGTGCTCCAGGTGGTGCGGTTTCCGCCGGGTGAAGTACAGGCCCTCGCGGCGCAGTTGCTTCGTCGAGGCGGCTATCTCTTCGGCGATGCCCTGTTCGCTCGCCCAGTCGTCGGAGTAGAGGGTGTCGCGGTACTTTCCGCCGCCGTCGGCGGCCAGACAGACCGAGAGTCCCCGGGGCGCGGGGTCGCTCTCCAGATCGGTGACCAGCGCCCGGACGGCGCAGCCGCTGGACCCGCCGAGCGCGAGCCCCAGGTCCTCGGCGATGATCCGGCAGACGGTGATCGCTTCGACGTCGTCGACCTGGACGAGGCGGTCGTAACTGTCCGCGCCCTTCAGGAAGGTGGAGGGGCGGCTGGCCCCGATGCCCGGTATCAGCCGGCGTCCCGCGCTGCCGGCGACGGCCAGGGAACCGCGTACGTCGACGGCCACCGGGGCGACGTCGGGGCGGTGCTCGCGCAGATGGGAGGCGATGCCGGCGAGAGTGCCGCCGGTGGAGACGGGAACGTAGACCGTGTCGAGCTCCGCACCTGCCTCTTCGGTGATCTCGGGGCCCGTGGTGGTGCGGTGCACCTCGGGGGCGGCCCAGTTCTCGTACTGGTTGGGCCAGCGGTGGCCGGGGTTCTGGGCCAGCAGTTCGCGCACGGTGCGCAACCTGCTCAGCAGATAGCCGCCCTGGCCGTCCGGCTCGTCGACCACCAGGACGCGGGCGCCGTGGGCCTCCAGCATGCGGCGCGTGGTGGGCGGGGTCTTGAGGTCGACGACCGCGAGGAAGGCGCAGTCGACGGCGGGCAGTAACCGGGCCAGTGCCAGGCCGAGGTTCCCGGAGGTCGACTCGACCACCACGGTGCCCGGGGTCAGCGGCTGCTCGTCGTGCAGCGCCCGCAGAAGTCCGACGGCGCTGCGGTCCTTGACCGAACCGCTGGGACCGTGGCCCTCCAGCTTCAGCGCCAGCCACCGTAATCGGCCTCGATGAGCAACGGTGAGGTGGAGCAACGGCGTCCTGCCGAGCGCCCGCTCCAGGACGGGCTTGACACGCAACATCGCTTCCCCCTGAGCTCGGCGTCGCTGCGAACCGTGTGCAATAAGACCTTAGGCAGCAGCCCAGCGAAGTAACCAACGCTATAAGCGTTGCAACCGACGCAACGTGGCCGGAACCCCAGGGGACGGTTCTCGGCCATCCGGCGTCCTCACCTCCGCGACCTGTGCCGACGAAGGGGCGGCGGGAGTGCTCGGCGAAGGGCGAAGGACGTGAGGGACGCTCAGAATGGCCGACTCCGACCGCGCCCGCGCGTCACTGCTGAGGGCCTGCCGACAGGAGCGGCAGGTGTACGTACGAAGGCGGACGGCGACGTCGAGCGCGAGGCCGACGGCCGGTCGGCGGAGTCCGCCTGAGGCGTCGTCAGTGCCGGGCCACCCACGGCTCTGCCGGTCTCGGGCCGACGCCGGTCACCGAAGGGTTCGTCTCCTTGTTGGTTTCCGGCGAAGAAGGGCTGCCGCGAATTTCCGCCGCACTGCGTTCTCCGCCATGGCGGAGAACGACGGCATCGCTCCTGCCCCTCCCCGCCGGATGAACCAACGGCCGGGCATTCCCACCAGGATCCGAGAAGCCCGGTGCGGATGGAAGCGCTCCCACCTCACATCACTGCTGGCCGGAGCACCCGCCCACACGATGATGCCGCACCCCCTTGACCATTTCTTCGTACAGATCCTCGGAAGAATTCCACTGCGAAGAAATAGACTGCACCCCACACCTAACTCACCCGCGGGGGAACCGCATGACGAACAAGAAGGCCCTCAAAGCGCTCCTGAAGGCCCGCAGAGAACGCATCGACCCCGAAACGATGGGCTTCATCCGCATAGCCGGACGACAGGGCCGACGCGCTCCCGGACTCTCCCAGTCCCAGGTCGACCAGCTCATCAACCGGGCCGACGGCGTCTACCACCGCCTGGAGACCGGCTCCTACGCCAACCCGCCCTTCGACCTCCTCGCGGACGTCGCCCGGCTGTACCGCCTCGACGAGCAGGAATGGGTGTCCCTGTGCCGGTACGCCCGCGCCTCCGACCCGCCCGCCCCCCTGTACTCCCGCTCCGGCAAGGAAGTCCCCGGCGCCTGGCAGGACGCCGTCGACGGCATCTCCCACATGGCCTACGTCACCGACTGCTCCTGGCAACTCGTCGTCCACAACACCGCGTTCGCCGCCCTCTTCCCGGGCGGAAGCCCCCCCGAGAACACCCTGCGGTGGATGCTCCTGGACCACCACGCGCGCAAGACCCTCGGCAACTGGGACACCGACTGGGCCCCCTTCGTCCTGCCCCAACTCCGCACCGCGCTCGCCGCCCGCCCCCACGACGCGGTTCTGCGCGCCATCGAGGCCGACGTCATCGCCGACCCCGACACCGGCCCCCTCTACGAGGAGGGCGTCGCCTACATCCACCCCGACGGCGACATCCGCCCCCTCAACCACCCCCAGCAGGGGCCCGGCTGGGTCACCATGTGCGCCGCCCAGCCCCTGTCCGCACCCGGCGCCCGGCTGATCGTCCTGATCTACCAGCCGGGCGGCGACCACGGCGGACGCGCTCCCATGCTCCGTGCCTGACCCGCCCGAGCGCGCCCGCCCCGCCGTCCACGGGACGGTTGCCCTCTCCACCCGGCGGACAACACCTCACAGAACGCGCTCACCTGCGAACAACATCCCCCAGCTCGGGAACACTGGGCATCTCTCACGTAGGTTGTGGCCACCCCCACGGCCCATCCGTCCCTTTCCAGCAGTGGGAGATGCTCATGTCCGGCGCCTTCGTCAGCCGGCCCGCCGTCGTCCTGGCCGACCACCTGATCACCACCGAGAGCCTCCTTGAGGACCTCCGCACCCGGCACGCCGACCACCCCCGCCTCAAGGCGTTCGAGCGCGTCGTCGCGAACTGCGGGGTCGACACCCGCTACCTCACCCGCCCGTTGGACCACCACAGTCTCAGCGCCGGGGCCACCGTCACGGAGCGGACCACCATCGCCTTCGGCGACGCCCTCACCATGGCGGAGAACGCGGCCCGCGAGGTCCTTGACGCCCACGGCCTCGGGCCGGGCGACATCGACGCGATCATCACCAGCCACACCACCAGCTGGGGTATCCCCAACATGGACGTCCGCCTCACCAACGCCCTGGGGCTGCGTCCCGACGTACGGCACCTCGCGATGACGACCCTCGCGTGCGCCGGAGGAGCCCAGGCCCTCATCCGTGCGGCCGACATGGTCGCCGCCCGCCCCGGCAGCACCGTCCTCGTCGTCGTCACCGAGGTGATATCCAGCGTGTGCGCCAACCCGCACGACACCTCCATCGAGGCGATCATCTACCGGGCCCTGTTCGGCGACTCCGCGGGCGCGGCCCTGGTCACCAGCAGCCCCCTCGGCCGCGGCCTGCGCATTGATGACACGTGGGAGTACACCCTCCCCGAGTCCACCGACCGTTACTACGGGCGTCTCGACCACACCGGCCTGCACTTCGACTCCACGAAGGCCGCGACGAAAGCGGCGGGCGACGTCCTGCCCCGCCTCCTCGACTGGGTCGGCCCCCGCGACGTCCTCGACTGGGCGGTCATCCACCCCGGCAGCCCCCGCATCATCACCGACATCGCCACCGGATTCGGCCTCGACCACGAAGACACCCGCCGCTCCCGCACCTCGCTCGCCGAGAACGGCAACCTCGGCGGCAACGCCGTCCTCGACGTGCTGCGCCGCACCCACGACGAACCGCCCGCCGACGGATCAGCCGGCATCATGGCCGCGTTCGGGCCCGGGTTCTCCACCGCGGCACTGCGCGGCACCTGGCAGGAGACGAGCTGATCCTCGGCGGACACCCGGGTCAGTGCCCGGGGCCGAACTGGAGCACCGCGGCGGGGGCGAACGCCCCGGTCGCGTAGTGGACGTACTCGTGAACCAGTCGGAATCCCGCGCTCCAGGCCAGCAGGCGGCTCGGCTTGTTGAGGGTCGAGCAGTTCCAGGCGGGGGTGCGCCCACGCGTTCTGATGTCGGCACACACCGCGGTGACACAGGCCAGGGCCAGGCGGTGGCGACGGTAGTCCGGGGTGGTGAGGGCGGCGACGTCCTCGTACCGCTTTCCGCCGAAGTACGAGCAGGCCACGGTCAGCACCGTGCCGTCCCGGTCGACCGCCGCCCAGCCCCGTCCGGAGGCGCACAGCCCCAGCGCGCCTCCCCAACTGGCGTGGATCCACGCGGAACGTGCACCGAGCGCGGCCAGCGCGTCGGTGTCGGCCGTCTCCAGCCTGCGCACCCTTACCCCGCGCGGGAGCACGGCGGGGGCAGGCGCGGTCTGCTGCGTCCACACCATCCGCTCCCACGGGCACAGCCGGGGGAAGGCCGTGCCGAGCAACGGCAGGAAGCGGGCCGGCGCGTCGACGTACGCGCCGGAGAACGGTGCCAGGTCGTCCGGGGTCAGGGCTCCGGGATTCCCCCGGAGCAGGACGTGTCCCGCGACGGACACCGCCAGAGCCTGCGGGTCCGTCGACCGGTCCGCCCACCACCGTCCCTTTCCGGTGGCGAGGGCGTGTTCGCCGATGCTGGTGGGGCCGGGCATGGCGGTGGGCAACCAGGGGGTGAGCACGGGCAGTTGGTGCGTCTCCAGCTCAAGCATCCTGCCGTGCCTCCCGTACCGTGGCGCCGACCAGGCGGTCCGCGAGCTTGTTGAGCCGCTTGACGGTGCGCTCCTCCGTGGCCATGACGGCGGGCTGGATGCGCTCGGCACGGTCGTAGTAGGCCCCGTTGACGATCTCGGTCGCGGGGTCGCAGAGCCGCACCACGTGGGCGGCGCCGTCCGCCGCGCTTCCCCCGTCGTGGGCGTACAGCGGCAGCAAATCCGTTGCGCAGACGCCCGGGTGGACGGAGACGGCGGTGACGCGCGGGTCGGCGGCGAACACCGTCAGCGCCAGCTGCGACTGGGCGTACGCGGCGAGGCGGGAGTAGCGGCGGGTCCGGTGGGGGTCCGACCACTGGATGGCGGCGGTGCGGTGGAGGGAGGAAGAGACGTTGACGACCCGCCCGCCGTCCGGGGCTGCGGTGAGGACCGGTTCAAGGTGACAGGTCAGCAGGTAGTGGGCGAGGAAGTTGACCTGGAGGGCGATCTCGTTGCCGTCACCGGTGAGGGTGCGCCGCTCCGGGGCAGCCGTCGCGGCGTTGTTGACGAGGACGTCGAGACGCGGGTACTCCGCGACCACCTGCCGCGCCAACTCGGCAACCTCGTCAAGTCGGGTGAAGTCGGCTGCCACGGGGCGGAGTTGAGCCCCCTGCACCTCTGCCGAAGTAGCGAGGAGATGGGCGACGGCGGCACGTGCCTCTTCGGCCGTACGGCCGTGCAGCAGCACCACGGCTCCGCGTTCGGCGAGCTGTCGGGCGGATTCCAGACCGATGCCGGAGGTGGCACCGGTGACGAGAACGGTACGGGAGGCGAAGGTGGCCTCAGTCATGACGGATCCAGAGGTTGTCGAGGAACGGGGGGACTGCGAGAAGAGGCGAGAGGGCGATATCAGGAGAAAACACCCGCCACAGGGATGCCGGAGCTCTTCACGGCATCCCTGGGCGTGCGAGGGAGCGACAGCGCGCCGACCTGGTGCGGGCGCGGTGTTCTCACCTACGGACAGCGGGGCGACCGGCCGTACCCCTGATGGGGAGGCCGATCGAGAAGGAGCCACGCGCTGTTCATGTCCTCATGAAACCGGCCCGTCAGCTCTCCGGGCAAGAACCCCGGCACATCCCTGACGCGCTGATGACGCCCCACCTGTGACTTCCCGGTGCGGCTGCACGCGGTGGGCCGGCCCCTCGGGGGAATCCCGGAGGCGGCGTCGCCGCACTGCCGGTCGCGACCCGTACGAGTGTCGACAGGAGCGTGATCGCGCGGGTGGACCGGCCGTACGGTGACGATCCGGCAGAGGTCAGTGGAGCTTGTTCACGGCCGTGACGGTGGTCGCCTTGAAGGCATCGACCGGCGGATCGCCCCAGTTGCTCTCCCAGCTGACGACCGTCACGGTATTGCCGTCGCGACCGACCGAGACCAGCTGGTTCTGGTAGCCCCAACCGCCCTGGAACCCGATGCCGTAGACATGGGCGCCTTCTTCGACACTGAGCTGCCCGTGGTCCCAGAAGGACACGGGCCGGTTCGGCTGGTCCTGCTCCATGCGGGCCTCGCAGCCCGCGACGGCGGCCTCGACCTGCGCGCCGAAGGCGACGGCCTCGGCCTCCGTCGGCAGTACGACGGTCACCTGCGAGCCTCCGGCCGTCTCCGGGGTGCTGTAGGTGGCGTTCCAGACGTTCTCCTGGGGCAGGGAGACCGTTTCCGCGCAGAGCGGTGAGTACGGTCCGTCAGAGGGACCGGATGACCCGTACCAGTCGGAGAAGGGGTCCGGCGGCATGTCCGACGGATCCAAGAAGCCCGGCATCTGGGCGACGGCGCTCGGAACGCCCACCGCCCCGGCGGGCGTCGCTCCCAGTACCGCCGCGGCGACGGCCCCCATCACGGCCACTGCGGCCGGACGACGTCCACGTCTCATCGTGCTTCCCCCCGTACGTCGGATGTCTGCTGAAACGGCGCCCGCCGATCGGGCGGCACCGGTATCAGCAGGAGCATCTGACGGCGCACCCGGGGAGTTCTGCCCTGCGTACACGAAATGGCTTGATGTACAAGCTAGTTGAGCTGGATGTCACTGCTTCGCGGGCTTTACGGAGACATCGTCGTGGTCAGGGTGATCGTCAGGGGGACTCAGGGACGGGTCAGGGGCATCCCGTATGGAGCGGGGTGTTCGGGGAGGAAGACTTGACGGCACGAGGAACACCAGTTCCCAGCCCTACCGAGCGGAGTCTCCATGTCCTTGCGCCGTCCGTCGGCCGTTTCTCTGGCCGTTCTCACGACCGTCGTCGCACTGTGCGCCGTGGGTGTTCCGGCCCAGGCGGCCACAGGTGCTTCCCCCGGCCTGGACCGTGCCGCCCTGCGCGAGGCGATAGCCCTGCGCTCGGACGACGGCGCGGCCGGTATCGTCGCCGGGGTCCACCGCGACGGCGATACGTGGCGGGGTACGTCCGGTGACGCCGTCACCGGGAAGCGGGTGAACTCCGGGGCGCACTTCCGGATCGGCAGCATCGGCAAGCCGATGGAAGCGGTGATACTCCTGCAGCTCTCCGCCGAGGGCCGCGTCGATCTGGATCAGAGCGTCCAGCACTACCTGCCCGGGCTGCTGCCCGAGGACAGGTTCAAGACGCCCGTCACCGTACGGCAGTTGCTCAACCACACCAGCGGGCTGCCCCAGGATCTCGACGGCGCATCACCGGTCTCCCAGGACGCGGCGATCGACGGCCGCTTCGACTCCGTCAGTTTTGACCAGAGCATCCAGCAGACGCTGCACCCCGAGGGGCGTCCGGGGCCCGGTCCGCGCTTTGGGCCCGGCACTGTGCAGGAGTACAACTCCTTCGGCTACCGCGTCGCGGGCAAACTCATCGAAACCCTCACCGGTCACTCCTTCCACGACGAGGTGACACGGCGCGTCCTCAAGCCGCTCGGGATGCGCGACACGGCCACCTCGGTACCGGGCCGCGCCACGTCCGTGCCTCGCCCGTACCTCCCGGGCTACCTGCCGCGCAGTACCGGCGACCTCGTCGACGTCAACAGACAGGGCGGCCTGCCCGCCAGCATGACGTCGACCGCCGCCGACCTCGACCGCTTCATCACCGGCCTCTTCACCGGCCGTCTCCTGCGCCCGGCCCAGCAGGCCGAACTCTTCACCGTCCCGCGCGGCACCGACGGCAAGCCCCTGCCCTACGCGGGCTCCTCCAACTGCAACCAGGGCCCCGCAAAGGGCACTGCCTGCTACAGCGCCGTCCAGATGTACTTCCCGCTCCCCGACGGCACTCTCCTGTGGGGCAAGACGGGGAGCGACATGGGCTACAAGGCCGGTGTCTTCGCCGCCCCGGACCTGAACCGCCGTGCCGTGTACGCGGTGGGCACCTCCTCGGCCGACGACCGGGCCCCCGCGATAGCCCAGCGCCTGGCCCTCGCCGCCTTCACGCGCTGAGCGTCACCCGCCCCGCAGCTCCACCGAACGCCCCTCGGCTCGGAACCTCCAAGCTCAGGGCAGTTCCGGAGGGAGCGGGACCGCCACCGAGAGGACGGCGCCCTCGCCGGGGGCCGACTCGACGGTGAGGGTGCCGCCGAGCTGCCGGGTGCGGGTCCTGATGGCGGGGAGCCCGTGTCCGCGCGCTCCCGTCGCGGCACCTACGGACGGGGCGTCGGGGTCGAAGCCGTGGCCGTTGTCAGCGACGTCGAGGACGACCTGATCGCCGAGATAGCTCAGGGTGAGAGCCGCGGCGGTGGCGCCGGA
The DNA here is from genome assembly GCF_026342435.1 of Streptomyces sp. NBC_00237. Lineage (NCBI taxonomy): Bacteria > Bacillati > Actinomycetota > Actinomycetes > Kitasatosporales > Streptomycetaceae > Streptomyces > Streptomyces sp. NBC_00237. Next base: position 94,483 of record NZ_JAPEMT010000004.1, read on the forward strand.
GTGCTCGCGGACGTTGGCGAGGGCACCCTGGGCGATGCGGAGCAGCGCGGACTGGACCCGTTCGGGGAGCGGGCCCGCGGGGGCTCCGTCGATGTGGCAGCGCACGGAGATCCGCTCGGAGGACTCGCGGGCGGCGAGGGTGCGCAGCGCCTGGTCGAGGCCGTCGCCGTCGGCCAGGTCGGCGGGGGCCAGGTCGTGGACGAAGCGGCGCGCCTCGGTGAGGTTGCGCTCGGCGACCGCGGTGGCGGTACGTACGTGGGTACGGGCGGCGGCCGGGTCGCTGCTCCAGACGCGGTCGGCGGCCTGGAGGAGCATCTGCTGGCTGGACAGGCCCTGCGCGAGGCTGTCGTGGATCTCCATCGAGAGCCGCTGGCGCTCGGCGAGGATGCCCTCGCGGTGTTCGGTGGCGGCGAGTTCGCGCCGGGTGCGGATGAGGTCGTCGATCAGTTCGCGCTGACGCCTGGCCTGACGGTCCAGCTGTACGAAGACGGCGATGGCGATGGCCGCGACGGCCGGCGGCCCGAGGATCACATCGACGTCGAGGCGTCCGGAGAGCCGCAGGTGGGCGCTCACGGCGACGACGCTGACCAGGATGATCAGGGCGATCGCGGCCGGTGGCCGGAGGGTACGCAGGGTGATGAAGAAGAGCGGGACCGCACACCAGCCGAAGCTGGGCGCCAGCATCACCAAGGTGATCCAGACGGCGACGACGGTGCCGAGCCAGAGGTAGCGGCGCGGCGACGGCCGGACGCCCAGGGCAGGTTCGAGCAGGTAGAGCACGGCGAGGGCGGCACTCAGGGCGATGACCCAGGGGGCGAGGTGTCCGCCCGTGTGCCGGAGCAGGAAGCGGGTGAGCACCGCGCCCAGCAGCAGGAGAAACGCCACGTACAGGAGAACGCGGAGCCAGCCGTCGCCCGGCTCCGGGGTGTCCTCGGGGTAGCTGCCGCTGTTCAGCGCCATGACGTGCCTTCCCTCTTGCAGGGTCATGAACAGCGCAAAATATCCCATAGCGGACACCCTGGACGCTGCGGCAGCGCGCACCGCGCGGGCTCCTTTTCCCGGCGCCCCAGGGGTGCGCGCCCGGCGTCCCAGGGGTGCACTTCCCGGCGCCCCAGGGGTGCGCTTCCCGGCGTCCCAGGGGTGCGCGCCCGGGCCGTCACCCTGGCCGACGGGCTCAACGAGTCCGACTTCTCCGTGCCGTGCGGCCGGTCACTCCTCCGCGTCGCGGACCAGGAGGGCGATCTGCACCCGGTTCTCCATCATCAGCTTGGCGAACAGGTTGCCCGTGTGCGCCTTGACGGTCGCGATACGGATGTGGAGCCGTTCGGCGATCTCCTGGTTGCCCAGACCGTCGGCGATGGCCCGGGCGGTGTCGAGTTCTCGATCGGTCAGCGCGGACAGCTGTTTCCGCGCGGCTTCGCGGGACGAACGGCGGGCCTCGGCAGAGTGCGGCCCGGTGGCTGCGGCGATCACCCGTGCCGTGGCCGCCGGGGACAGCACGGGGTTCCCTTCGGCGACGGTCCGCACCGCGTCGAGAATCCGCGCCGGTGGGGTGTCCTTCAGGACGAACCCGAGGGCTCCGGCGCGCAGCGCGCCGAGCACCAGGTCGTCGGAGTCGAAGGTGGTCAGCATGAGCACACGGGGCGGCGCCGCCCGGGTGAGGAGTTCCCGGGTCGTACTGAGACCGTCACGGCCGGGCATCCGGATGTCCATCAGCACGACGTCGGGGCGCTGTTCGTCCACCACGGTGATCGCGGTGTCTCCGTCGGCTGCCTCCGCGACGACGGTCAGGTCTGGTTCGCCGTCGATGACGAGCCGTAGTGCAAGGCGCACCAGTTGGTCGTCGTCGACGATGACGATGCGCACCGGGTCCCGCTCGCTGTTCACTCAGCTCCTCTCTCCGTGGTCGTGGTCCGGCCAGGGTAGGTGGGCGGTGAGGAGGTAGCCGCCGTCGTGTGTGGAGTGGTGGGAGAGTTCTCCGCCGGTGAGGGCGACGCGTTCGGCGAGGCCGAGCAGTCCGAATCCCGATGTCGGCGGTCGGTCGGTCGGCGTGGTGGCCGGGGAGTTGTGGACGCTGACGTGCAGTTCATCGCCGGCGGTTCCCGCGACCGTGATGTGCACGGGGGCGCCCGGGGCGTGTTTGGCCGCGTTGGTCAGTGCTTCCTGGAGGACCCGGTAGCAGGTCCGTCCCACGACGTCGGACGGTTCTCCCGTCACCGTGGTGGTGAGCGAGACGTCCAGTCCGGACGTGCGGGCGTCGGCCACCAGCTCCGGGATCCGGTCGAGGGAGGGCTGTGGCGGTTCCGGGCCGTCCGGGTCGGCGCGGAGGACACCGAGGACGTCTCGTAGCTCTTCCAGTGCCTGATGCGAACCGTCGGCGATGCCACGGATCAACGTGCGGTTCTCCTCAGTGGTGAGGGTGCGGCGGTGATCCAGCACTCCGGCCTGCAGGGCGACCAGGGAGATCCGGTGCGCGAGCACGTCGTGCATCTCCCGGGCGATACGGTTCCGTTCCAGGGCCCGGGCCTGCGCTTCCCGTGCGGTCTGTTCCCGTTCCGCGCTCTCTGCCCGCTGCCGCAGGGACAGCACCTCGACGCGCCGTGCGCCGACGGCCACGCCCATGGCAACCGCGATGCCCGCGCTCAGTGCCGGGAGTGCGAGTTGGAGCCACATCGGGCCGGACGGGCTCGTGACCGGGTAGAGCATGAGGGCGAGTTGCGACGCGGCCACATAGACGCACGCGACAACTCCGATCTCCACCGGACGGCGGCGCGCCGACATCGAGCACAGAGCCAGCAGCGCGGCACCGACGGCGAGCGTCGACGCGCCCGAGGCGACGGCGACGACCAGGGCGACGGCCAGCGGGAACCGTCGCCGCCACAGGAGAACCGCCAGGCAGCCGAGAGCCACCAGCGGATCACCGGTGACCAACCAGGAACACGAGTCGGTCGCGCACCCTCGCGGCAGCACCACGGCGGTGGAGAGCCAGAAGGGAACGCCCAGTGCCGCAGCCGCCACCAGCCGCCATGTCTGCTGCCACCCCGCGAGCCGTGGCACGACGTCCTCGTTCATCCGGTCATTGTCGCCAGTCCCCCGCGGCCGGTGCGGCCCCGGGACCACTCCCGGAGTCGTAGCACCGACTCGACTGAGGTCGAAGGCGGGTCGAGCCGTCCGGCCGATGTGATCGTTCCGCCGGGCGAACAGACTCGTATCCGTTGCCCGGCCGTTCCGGCGCACGACCCCGTGAACCCCTCAGGAGGACACCAGATGCGCACAGCCCTGTCCCTCGCCCTCGCCGCCACCGCGGTCGCGGCGGTCACGTTTCCGGGAGCGCCCGCGTCGGCGACCGCGGACACGGTGACGGCCGCGCCGGGCTCCCCGCAGTGGGGGCCGTGCCCGCAGAAGGCCGGATCGAAGAGCACCGACGCGCCCCGGCTTGAGTGCGCGACGCTCGACGTCCCGCTGGACTACCGCGATCCGGACGGCAGGCAGATCGAGATCGCCCTCTCCCGCCTGGCGAGCAAGGACCCCGCGAAGCGTCGCGGTGTACTGCTGACCAACCCGGGCGGGCCCGGTGGCTCCGGGCTCGACTACCCCGCCCTCCTCGCCGGGGCCGGGCTGCCCCAGGACGTCCTCGATTCCTACGACGTGATCGGCTTCGACCCGCGTGGCGTCGGCCGCAGCACGCCGGTCACCTGCGACCTGACACCCCAGCAGCAGGCCCGCGGCAACTTCCCGCCGTACGCGCACACCTCGGCCGACGTCACCAAGGAAGCCCCGTACGCGCGCACCGTCGCCGAACAGTGCGCCACGTCGCGCACCGCGTGGATGCTGCCGCACACCACCACCGCGAACACCGCCCGCGACATGGACCGGATCCGGGCGGCGCTGGGCGAGCCGAGGGCCTCCTACTTCGGCACCTCCTACGGCAGCTACCTCGGCGCGGTGTACACCACGATGTTCCCCGCGCGCAGCGACCGGATCGTCCTCGACAGCAACATGGGCCCCGGCGGCTACGACCTGGCGAGCTTCCGCCTGCTCGGCCGCGGCATGGAGGACCGGTTCCCGGACTTCGCCGCCTACGCCGCCGCGCACCCCGAGTACGGTCTGGGCACCACACCGAAGCAGGTGACCGCCACGTTCTTCCGCCTCGCGAAACGGCTGGACGCCCAACCGGTCGGCGGCATCGACGGCACGCTGTTCCGTGGGGTGACCTTCGATCGCCTCTACGTCGACGGGCTCATGCCCCAGCTGGCCAAGGAGTGGCAGGCGCTGGACACGGGCGAACCGCTGCCGCCTCCGCCGCCGGTCGCGGAGAACTTCCTGGCCGGCCACTTCTACGTGACCTGCGGTGACTCTCGCTGGCCCGGCAGGGTCCGGGACTACCAGCGCCACGCCGCGATCGACCGGCGCACGTACCCGATGCTGGGCGGAACCACCGGAAACATCAAGCCCTGCGCCTACTGGCCGGACCACCGCGTCGAACCGCCGGTCCGGATCGGCGACCGAGGCCCGTCGAACGTGCTGATGGTGCAGAACGAACGCGACCCGGGGACCCCTCTGGCGGGCGCCATGAAGCTGCGGCGGGCGTTCGGCGACCGGGCCACGATGGTGACCGTCGACCAGGGCGGGCACGGTGTCTACCCGTTCGGCCGCAACACGTGCGCGAACAACACCGTGACGGCGTTCCTGACCAACGGACAGCACCCGGCGCGGGACCTCGCCTGCGCGGCGGAGCCGAACGGGTAGCGGGGGCGGACACATGATCAAGAAGTGGCGGCGGCGTCGTGCCATCCAGCGGGTCAGGCCGGGGGACGGACGAGTGCTCCCACCGGATGTGAGCAGCGCACCTGCGGGTCCGTAGGCTTTCGGATGCCCCACCGCATCCCCCGCAGGAGAGAAGCATGCCCGCCCCACAGCCACCGCTCCACCCCGCCCGCCGGGCCGTCCACGCCGCCGTACGCAGGCGCGCCGCCCGCGTCGTGGTCCTCCCCGCCGCCCTGCTCGCGCTGAACCTCGGGCTCGGCACGACCGCCCAGGCGTACGAGCCCGCCTCCGCCGGCGCGCACCCGGCGGCCCGCTCCACGGCACCCGACCGCGCGACGGTGACGGAGGGCCAGGTGCGGGAGGTCGCTCCCGGAGGCGTGCTGACGTACCCCAGTGTCACCAGCTGCCTCACGATCACCGTGCGGCTCGGTGACGGCGGGCTGGTCGGTGCGCACGCCAGCCTCTTCCAGGTGCCGGGGGAGTTGCGCTCCGACGCGATCCTGCCCGCACTGGACGCCGCGGTGGGCGCCAGGGCCGTGGCCTCCGTCCAGGTCAGGGGGGCCGTGGGAGCCTGGCACCCGAGCTACTTCACGAAGGCGATCGAGAGCTACGGCGAGGGTGAGCAGGTGCCGGTTCCGTCCGGCCCGGACGTCGAGGGGCTCGCCCGGGAGGTGGCCCGCGAACTCGGCGTTCCCCTGGCGTCGGTCACCGCCGAAGACGTACCCGACGGCGACCAGGTCGTGACCGGCGGCGTCGGGCCCCGGTGACGAGGGGCCGGGGTGAGTCGCGGCTCACCCCGGCCCGTCCGGTGACCGTCCGGCCCGCCGAGCTGGACCTCTGGGGCCGTCTCCGGTACGACCAGGTCAACGCCTGCGGTGTCCCGCCGACGCACGGGACCCTCCCGTCCTCACGAGGCGGCAGCCATGCCTTTCCGAGGCCCTCGGACGGAAGGAGTACGGGCACGAGAGCCCGGGGCTCCGAGTTCGCCGCCCCCGGCCTGAGAACCGTCGGCCGATCCGGGCAGCCATCCCGTACGAAACGGAACGGAGAATCACCATGGTCTCAACACACCGCACGGCAAGCACACTTGGGCAGCGCGCTCTCCTGCTGACCACCGCAGCCGTGCCGTTGACCGGATGGACCGTGCACGCCGTCGTGCTGCACAAGCGACTCGCCTCCAGCCGACGCGACCCTCTCACCGGGTTGCTGCGCCGCGACGCCTACACCACCCGCGCCCACCGGGTCCTGCGCCGTCACGGAGAGGACACCGCGGTGGTCCTGGTCGACGCAGACCACTTCAAGACCATCAACGACCGGTTCGGACACGCGGCCGGGGACACCGTCCTCGCCGCCTTCGGGGCCCGGCTCACCGCGTGGGCGGGCCCGCACGCCTCGGCAGGCAGGCTCGGGGGCGACGAGTTCGCCGTCGTCCTTCCGCTGACCGCCGCCCGTCGGCAGCAGCGGCTGGAGCAGTTGATGCGCATGCTGTGCGTGCCGGTGCGCCTGGACGACGGGCGCACGGTCGACGTCACGGCCTCCGTCGGCGCCGCGACCCCGGACACGATGGGCACCCGCGACCTGTCCGCACTGCAAAGGGCCGCCGACGCCGCGATGTACGACGGCAAGCACTCGGGGCGCGCACGGTTCGCCACCCTCGCCCACGCCGCCACACCGTCCGTGAACGGCCGCCGGGCGGGCCGGCCCGGCACACATCAGTGGGGCCGAGCGGCCTGATCGACGCACCCGCCCACATCCCGACAAGGCTCGAAGGCGCGATGCGCTGATGGGGTTGTCAACTCCTGTACAGGCGCGCCCCATTGACACTTTCGTTTGCGGAGTCCTACGTTTCTTGACGTCTGAGAGCGCTCTCGCCAGGCCCTTCCCGTCAAGTCCCGTCGAGACTTCGAGGTGCCGTCCATGCCAGACCCCCGCTCACGCCCCCTCCCCCGCAGCAGACCGGCAGCCGCTCTGGTGCTGGTCGCCGCCCTGGCCGCCGTCGGCCTCGGGCCGACCGTTTCCCCGGCGGCGGCAGCCACCGTTCCGGTCGGTTCCGGCAGCTACTCCGACTCCCGCCCTGCGGGAACCTCGGGCCCCACGACCAACACCGGTAGCCCCGTCACCCCCAAGGTCACCCCGGCGGCCAAGGGCAGGCCCGTACCCACCAACGACTGGTGGTCCTCCCTGGCCTTCCAGCGGTACGGCGACAATCCGCACTCCACCCCGATGTACGGGCACCCGCTCACCTACCGGGCCACCTCGGGCGGCCTGGAGATCGGGTACCCCACCACCCCGGCGGTCGTCGGCGAGGGCCGTCAGTACGAGTACGCGCACCAGCGCGACCTCACCCTCGGCCTCACCGGCCTCGACTCCCCCGACACGAAGGCCGACTCCTGGTCGGACTGGACCGTCACCCCGTACTGGTCGGACGGCACCCGCACGCTGCGCACGACCTACGACCTCACGGGTGACGGCACCTTCGAACGGACGGAGACCTACCGGTACTTCGCGACCGACCCGGTGACCGGCTGGGAGACGTACGGCGAGGGCAGCGGCCCGAAGTCGGCGACCGGAACGCTCGGGAACCTGAAGGGCGGGACGGTACGCCTGGAGGTGTGGTCGGCGATCGGGAACGCCCCGGCGAAGCTGAGGACCGGGACGGCGGATTCGGTGCTGACGATCCCGTTCGCCTGACCGGTACCGCCGGGTAAGGAAGCCGCCGCTCGCAGGCGGGTGCCGTCGGGGCTCTCGGGCTCCGGCGGCACCTACGCCGACGCGCGCCGCACCAGCACCGTGGGGGTGATCACCGGCTCGGGAACCGGGGCGCCCGAGTCCCGCTCGCTCAGCATGCGCATCAGCAGCCGCACCATCAACCGGCCCATTTCCTCCACGTCCTGACGGACCGTCGTCAACGGGGGATCGATCCTGTCCACCACCGAGGCCATGTCGTCGAACCCGACCACGGCGACGTCCCGCGGAACCCGCAGCCCCCTCGCGCGCAGTGTCGCCAACGCCCCGGCCGCCATCAGGTCGTTGGCGGCGAACACCGCGTCCAGGTCCGGCCGACGATCCAGCAGGTCGGCCATCGCCCGCGCGCCGCTCTCCTCGGTGAAGGCCCCCTCGGCGATCAGCTCGGACCCGGCGTCCGGCAGTGCCTCGCGGTAGCCGTCGGCGCGGTCCAGCGCGGACGTCTGGTCGCGCGGGCCCGCTATGTGCGCGATGTTCTTCCGTCCGAGCGAGACCAGGTGCCGTACCGCTGCCCGTGCTCCGCCCCGGTTGTCGCAGTCGACGTACGGCACGGCGGGAGCGGCGGGAGGCCCCTCCGGTCCGGCAGTGACCGGTCGGCCGCCGAACACGGACGGCAGCTTGGTCCGGGCGACGATCGCGGGGAGTTCGCCGTCGTCGTGCAGCGACAGGGCGAGCGCTCCGTCGACGTGCCCGCCTCCCAGGTAGCGGGCGATGCGCTCGTAGTCTCCCGGACCTTCCACCCACAGCAGGACGAGTTGGGAGTCGTGCGCCGTCAGCTCACGGCTGATGCCGCGGATCTGCTGGGCGAAGAAGGGGTCGGAGAAGATCCTGAACTCCGGTTCGGCGATGATCACGGCGATCGCGCCGCTGCGCCGGGTGACCAGGGTGCGGGCCGCGTGGTTGGGAACGTAGCCCAGCTCCTCCACCGCCCGGCGCACCTTCTCCGCCACGGGCTCCCGGACCCCGGCGCCGCCGTTGACCACGCGGGAGACGGTGGCCCGGGAGACTCCGGCCCGGGCCGCGACCGCCTCCAGGGTGGGGCGGGCCGTACCGGACCCCGGAGTCTGCTCGGGCAAGGGGTGCTCCTCGGCTGCTTCGCTCGGCTGCCGGGACAGGTTACCCGCCTCGATCCGCCTCCGGGCAGTGGTGGCCGAGCCGCACGCGCCCGGCAGGGAAGCCGGGTGGGCTTCCCCGCCGGGCGCGGCGTCTGAGGGACTCATGGGGAGGGACGTGTCGGGAAGGGACGCGTCGTGGGGCGCGCCCCGAAGTCGCCTCAGAGTTCCTTCAGCACCTCCAGCCGCACCGCCCCCGACGCCTTGTCCAGCGCCGCCCGGCACTCCGCCTCCGTCGCGGCGACCGACGTGACCAGCGCGTACCGGCTGGAGACGTGGCCGTTCGGCGGGAGGCGCAGTTCCTGGCCCGGCAGGGCGATGGCCAGGGCCGTGTCCACCGGGGCGGGCAGCGCCGGGGTGTCGATCACGACCTCGCGGGCGATGCAGTCCGCCTGCGGGTAGTGGAAGCGCACCCCGGCCACCCGGTGGCGGTCCGGGGTGAGGTCCGGTGCCGCGCCGCACGCCACCCGGGCCGCGACCAGGGCCGCGTCGATGCCCAGGGCGAGGCGTCCGATGTCGGGGATGCGGTCCCCGCCGATCCTCGCGTTGATCTCGACGACCTTGGGTCCCTGCGCCGTCAGGCGCAGTTCGGTGTGCGTCCAGCCCGTGGTGAAGCCGACCGCCGCGTGCGCGGCGGCCACCACGTCCAGGACGGCCGGGTCGGTGAGCAGCGGGTCGCCCGCGTCGACGACGTGTCCCGTCTCCTCGAAGTACGGGGCGAAGCCGCACTCCTTGCGGGCGACGAACGCCGGGTGCATCCGGCCCTCGTGCCAGGCGGCGTCGAAGCTGATCTCCGGCCCGTCCAGGTACTCCTCGACCAGGACGTCGCCCGGTGCCACCTCCACCGCGCCGGGCGCCTTCGCTCCCCGGGCCAGCCGGAACCCTGCGGAGAGCCGGTCGGGCGTCTCCACCTTCACCACGCCCGTACTGGCGTTCAGCGCCCGGGGTTTGAGGACCAGCGGGTAGCCGATCAGGGCCGCCGCCGCCCGCGCCTGGGGAAGCGAGGTGACCAGTTCGGAGCGGGCCTGCGGCACTCCGGCCTCGCGCAGCGCCTCGCGGGTGGCCCGTTTGTCGCGGCAGCGCAGCATCGCCTGCGGGTCGCTGCCCGGCAGACCCAGCAGCCGGGCCAGTTCGGCGGTGTGCACCACCCGGGTGTCGTCCCAGGTCATCACCCCCTCGCAGGACAGGCCGCGGACCGCTTCGGCCATGGCGGCGACGTCCGTGGTGTCGAGGACGGTGTGCCCGCTGACGTAGGGCGTCTCCCACAGGGGTGCCCGGTCCGCCAGGAGGTGTATCCCGTACTCCGAGGCGACGGAACGCAACAGGTATTCGCGGTACGCCTGCGAGCCCGCGCCGACCAGCACCAGCGTCATGACCGGGCCCCCAAGGTGTCCATGTGCGCGGCGAGCGCGCGCACGGTGCGGTGCAGGTAGAGCTGCGGCAGCGGGAACGGGGGCAGGCCCGCCGTCCTGATCGCGGCCAGCAGCCGTACGCTCAGCAGTGAGTTGCCGCCCAGGGTGAAGAAGTCGTCGTCCGCGGCGATCCGGAAGCCGAACACCTTCTCCCACACGGCGCGCAGCCGTGACTCGGTGTCGTCGCCGACGGGCAGGTCTTCCACGTCGGCGGCGCGGGTGAGCGGCTGCGGCAGGCGTGCCGCGTCCACCTTGCCGTTGGGCGTCAGGGGGAGCGCGGGCAGCGCCGTGAGGGTGGCGGGCAGCATGTGCTCGGGCAGGAAGCGGGCGGCGTGCCGCCGCACCTCCTCGGTGTCGCCGCCCGACACGTCACCGAACACGACGTACCCGTCCAGGCGGGCTCCCGCCGTGTCGCCGGTGTCGGCGCTCGGGCGCAGGACGACCGCGGCCGCCCCCACCCCCGGCGCGTCCAGCAGACGGGCCCTGATCTCGTCCAGTTCGATGCGGAAGCCGCGCAGCTTGACCTGGCTGTCGAGACGTCCGAGGTGCTCCAGTCGCCCGTCGGGCAGCAGCCGCCCGCGGTCGCCGCTGCGGTACATCGGTCCTGCCGCGTGCGGGTCGGACAGGAAGCGCTGGGCGGTGAGTTCGGGGCGGTTGAGGTACTGTCCTGCGACTCCGAGGCCGCCGACGTAGATCTCGCCCGCCACCCCCGGGGGCACCTCGCGGCCCTCGGGGTCCAGGACGTACAGATGCCAGCCGGGCAGCGCGGCGCCCACCGAGCGCGAGCCCTCCAGTGCCTCGCGGCGGGTGACGGTCTGCGCGGTGACGTGCACGGTCGTCTCGGTGATCCCGAACATGTTGACCAGGCGGCAGGCGGATTCGGGGTGCCGGTCGAGCCAGAACCGCAGCGGCCTCGTGTCCAGCGGCTCCCCGCCGAAGACGACCAGCCGCACCGAGTCCGAGACCCGATTCTCCCGGTCGACGGCGACCAGTTGGGCGAACGCGCTCGGGGTCTGGCTGAGGACGGTGACCCGTTCGGCGGCGAGCAGTGCCGCGAACTCGGCCGGGTCGCGCGAGGCCCAGTAGGGGACGACGACCAGGCGTCCGCCGGTCATCAGGCAGCCCCAGATCTCCCACACCGAGAAGTCGAAGGCGCTGGAGTGGAAGAGCGTCCAGGTGTCGTCGCCGCCCAGCCCGAAGTCGTCGCGCGTCGCCCGGAGCAGGGCGCCCACGTTGCGGTGCGGGACGACGACGCCCTTGGGGCGCCCGGTGGAGCCGGAGGTGTAGATGACGTACGCCGCCGCGTCGGACGGCAGGTCGGCCGGGGTGAAGGGGGCGTGCTCCCCTGCTGCGAGGGCGTCGGGGCGTACCGTCCGTACGCCCTCGCGCTGCGGGAAGTCCTCCGACGCGGTGACCACGAGGGTGAGTTCGGCGTCCTCGCTGGTGTACGCGAGGCGTTCGGCCGGATACGCCGGGTCCATCGGCACGTAGGTGCCTCCGGCGGTGAGGACCGCGAGGAGCACCACCACCAGGTCCAGCGACCGCTCCAGGCACACGCCGACCCGGTCGCCGGGGGCGACTCCCAGGTCGCCGAGCGCCGCCGCGTACTGGTCGGCCCTGTCCACGAGTTGACGGTAGGTCAGCTCTTCGCCGTCGTACGAGACGGCCGGGGCGTCCGGTGTCCGGTCGGCCCGGTCCCGTACCACCTGCTCGATGCGTTCGTCCGGCACCTCGGGCGCCCGCCCGAGGCCGCCCAGCACGGCCAGTGCGCGCGACTGCTCCTCGTCGAACAGAGGGAGGTCGCCGACCGGGGTCCCCGGCTCCGCGGCGGTCAGTGCCCGGTGTGCGGTGATAAGCATTCCGGTCAGCCAGGCGACCGCGTCGTCGCCGAACGCGGCGTGCCGGTGGTGGATTGTCCCCTCCAGCACCGTGGAGCCGTCGTCGGCCACGTGCACCGACAGGGCGTGCACCGGACCCAGGAACGGCAGGTGCGCCAGCGGTTCGGCCTTCAGCCCCTCCCCCGTCAGCGCCTCGGGCGCCTGGGTGGTGACCAGGCCCGCGAGCGGAACCCGGCCGGTCGCGGGCACGGCGTGCTCCACCTGCTCCAGGTAGTGCGCCACCGTCGCCGACGGGTCGACCGTGAAGGTCAGCGTGGTCTCCGCGTCCACCCCGACGCCCACGTCCGCGCTGCCCGTGCAGCGTGCGAGGACCAGGCCGAGCGCCGCCCTGAGCGTGAGCGCCGCGGGCGCGCCGCCGACCGCCGGCAGCGAGAAGCGGCGTTGGCCGGACGTCGTGGCGCCCGGGGTGCCGAGCCCCCACTCGGGGGCGTCGGCGCGGTCGAGGGCGGTGAGCGCGGAAGCCAGCCGCTCACCGAGCCCTTCCGGTACGGGGGCGAGCCGTGCCGGTTCCACCAGCAGGGCCTGCACCAGGTCGTACGGGTCGGCCAGGACCGCGCGGTGTGCCACCACCACCAGGTCCGCCGCCCCGTCCTCGTACCGCAGCAGCACCGTGCGCAGGCCGGGGCCCGTGCGCGGGTCGGCGATCCGCGTCAGCTCCCGCTCGCGGCGGCGTGCGGCCGTCTCGGAGTCGGCGCCGCCGGGCACGTCCTCCACCCACAGGCGTGCGCCGTCGGCGGAGAGGGCCAGGTTGCGCCGCAGCCGTTCGGGGTCCGCGCCGGTGTGCACCCGCAGTGCGAGCGCCTGGCACAGCCTTCCCGTGTCGGTCATCGTCTTCCCCTCGTGTGATCGGGCGTTCACCGGCTCGTGAACCCTCCGTCGACGGTGACGGTGGAGCCCGTCACCTGGCGGGAAGTGTCCGAGGCGAGCCACACCGCGGCTCCCGCGACGTCCTCCGGCTCGATCAGCCGGTTCATGGGCTGGGCGGCGACGAAGGTCTCCTCGTGCTCCTCGACCGGCACCTCCAGGGACCGGGCGATCTCCGTGAGCATCCGGCCCTCGGCGGCGTCGTCGTCGCGGACCGAGCCGGGACACAGCGCGTTCACCCGCACTCCGAAGGGCGCCAGGTCCAGGGCCGCCGCCTTGGTCAGGCCGACCAGGGCGTGCTTGGCGGTGACGTACCCGGCGAAGTGCCGGTAGCCGACCAGGCCGGCCGTGGACGCCACGTTGATGATGCTGCCCGCGCGCTGGGCGGTCATCGCCGCGCCCACGGCACGGATCATCCGCCAGGCGCCGGAGACGTCCACGTCGAGCATCAGGTCCCACTCGTCGGGCGTGATGTCGTGGACAGTCTTGCCGGAGGGCGCGGCGATCCCGGCGTTGTTGAGCAGCACGTCGACGCGGCCGAACCGGTCGAGCGCGCCGTCCACCACGGCGCGTACCGCGTCCAGGTCGCGGACGTCCGCCGTGGCCGTCGCGACGGATCCGTCGCCCTCCTCCCGGCACAGCCGGGCGGTGTACTCCAGTTGCCCGGCCGTGCCCAGCGGGTAGGGAACGCCGTCCAGGTCCTCACCGATGTCGGTCAGCACCAGGTCGGCCCCGGCCCGGGCGTACGCGAGGGCGCACGCCCGGCCGACGCCACGGGCAGCCCCCGTGACGAGTGCCGTCTTGCCCGCGAGGGGCGCGGCGGCGAAGGGACCGGCACCGTACGGGGCGGCGCTGAGCAGGGTGCTCATCGGACCACCTCCCGGGCGGCCAGCTCCTGGTCGAGGAGGCGGACCAGTTCGGCGGGCGAGTCGACGAGGTACATGTGCCCGCCGGGCAGCTCCACCTGGCGGCAGCCGCCGGTGGTCGCCGCGTCCCACTCCCGGGCCTGGGCGCGGTCGACCAGTTCGTCGACCTCGCCCCGGATGGAGACGACCGGGACGCTCAGGGGCAGCTCGGACGGCGCGCGGTACGCCTCGTGCATCTCGACGTCGGCGCGCAGCGGGGGCAGCAGCATCTCCCGCAGGTCGGGGTGTTCCAGCGCGGGGTGCGTGTAGCCCGCGAACTCCTTGACCTGCTGGAGGAACGCCTCGTCGGACAGTCCGCTGGCCCGCGTCTCGCGCTGCGTCCAGGGGCCCGGCGAGCCGCTGACGAACAGCTTCAGGACCTCGGGTCCGCCGAGCGCGCTGATCCGGTGGGCCATCTCGTACGCCATGACCGCGCCGAGGCTGTGTCCGAACAGGGCGACGGAGGGGCTGCCCGCCACCTGGTCGAGGACGGTGGGCAGCAGGTCGTCGACGGCGGTGACGACGTCGGTGTAGAGGGGCTCGCCGAACCGCTCCTCACGTCCCGGGAGTTGTACGGGGACGATCTGGACGGTGTCGCTGCCGTACTCCTGGCAGCGGCGGAACGCGGAGGCTCCGGCTCCGGCGAACGGGAAGCACAGGACGGGGATCTGCATGTCAGCCCTCCAACTCGGCGGCGGACGCCCACGCCCGCACGATCAGTTCTCCGGTGCCGGCGGGGTTGCCGCGCACGAAGTAGTGGCCGCCACCGGCCAGTTCGAGGAAGTTCACGTGCGCGGCGACGCGCTCCCAGCTGCGGAACTCGTCCTTGGCGTGCGTGAGGCCCTTGTCGTCGTCGGCGACGACGGCCGTGACGGGTGCCTGTATCCGCCAGTCGGGCTCTTCCTCGGTCACGTTGATGAAGTACCGGTAGCCGCCGCACACGTCGTGCCGGAAGAGGCGGCCCATGAACGCGGTGTAGCGGTGGTCCAGGCCGTCCAGTTCGCCGTACCCGGTCTCCTCGACCATGTAGGAGATGATCTGGTCGTCGGACCAGGTCTCGATCATGTCGATCGACTCCTGCATGTCCTGGGCGGGCGGCAGCAGCTTGGACCCGATGAACACGTGCCGCAGGTCGAAGCCCCGGTCCTCCAGGACGCGGGCCAGCTCCACGGTGACGGCCGCGCCGCCGCAGTGTCCCCACAGGATCAGCGGCAGGTCGGCCTTGTGCTCGATCTCGTCGGCGGTGCGTGCCGCCGTCTCCAGCACGTCGGTGAACTCGCCGGGGCTGCTCGGGTCGTGCCCGGGGGGCTCCAGGCCGTACACGACCAGCGACGGGTCCAGCTTCTCGATCTGCTCGGCGAGCGGCTTGAAGTTCACCGGGTGCCCACAGGGGTAGGGCACGCACACCACGGCCGCCCTGGCACCCTCGGCCTTCGAGCTGAGCAGGTGCAGCAGTTCCTCCGGTGCCTCCTCCTGACCGCGTGCCTCGACGAGCGCCGCGAGTTCGGCGAGCCGGGAGACGCGGGTGAGGTCGGAGAGGGTGACCAGGCCGTCCAGTTCCAGGACGACCCGCAGTGCGGACAGCGAGTTGCCGCCGAGCGCGAAGAAGTCGTCGTCCACGCCGATGTCCTGGGCGGTGAGGCCGAGCACGCCCTGCCAGGCCGTACGGATCCGGGAGACGGTGGCCTCGGAGGCCGCGCCCGCAGTGCCCGTCACGACCGTCGCGGGCTCGTCCTGCCTGGTACGGCCGAGCAGCGCCAGGTCCTCGTCGGCCAGCAACTGCCGGGCCTGGTGCGGGGCGTCGGGTTCGCTCGCCATCAGCTCCAGTACGCGCACGAAGTAGCCGCCGATGCGGTCGATCTGCTCCTCGTCGTAGAGGTGCGTGTGGTAGTGCAGGCACAGCTGCACCTCGTCGTCGAAGAAGTGCCGGGAGAACTCCGTACGGAAGGGGAACTCCGTCTCGGAGTCGACCCGCATGTCCAGCAGCGAGAACTCGGGCAGTTCCTGGAGGTCCTTCAGCAGGTAGAAGTGCGTGAAGTTGAACGTCGTCTCGAACAGGGTGCGCTGGGTGGCGAGGTCCTGCTTCATCTTCGCCATCGGGTAGCGGCGGTGCGGCAGGAGGTCCAGCTCGGCGCGGTAGACCCGGCGGATGAGGTCCGCCCAGCTGCCGCCGCTCAGGTCGATCTGGAACGGCACGGAGTTGAGGTGCAGGCCCAGTGTCGTCTCCGCGCCCGGCAGCTCGGGGCGGCCGCTGTGCTCGTAGCCGGTCATCACCCGGTCCTGGCCACAGACCAGTCCCAGCACCTTCATGTGTGCGGCCAGCAGCACGTCCTTGAACGGCACCGACAGGGCGTCGGCCGTCGCCAGCACGCGCTCGGTCAGCCCGGCCGGGAGCGGTACGTCGCGCAGGACGACCTTGAAGTCGTCGGTGGCCACCGCGCCGGGCTTCGGCGGCACGTCGGCCGGGCTCGCGTCCTCCAGCACGTCCAGCCAGAACTCCCGGGAGGCGGGCGAGCGCAGCGCCTCGGTCTCCAGTCCGACGAAGTTGCGCAGGTGGTTGTCGACCACGGGGCGCGCGGTGTCGCGGCCCTCGCGCACCTGGTGGTACAGCTCGAAGAGCTGCGTGTGCAGCAGCGAGATCGACCAGCCGTCGAGCGCCGAGTTGTGCTGGCTGACGGTGTACCGGTACAGCTCGTCGCTGAGCACCTGCACGTGCAGGGTGACCAGGCCGCCCTCCTCCCACACGAAGCGGCGGGCCTTCTCGCGCGTCAGCCAGTCCTCGTGCCACGCCTCCTGGCCGTCCGCGTCGAGGTGGCGCAGGTCGGCGACGGTCAACGGGGTGGGCACCTCGTCGTGCACGATCTGCAGGAACTCGCTGTAGCCGGTCAGGTGGTAGGTGGTCCGCAGGATCGGGTGGCGCAGCGTCAGCAGCCGCACCGCCTCGGTGAACGCCTCCGTGTCGAAGCCGCCGGTGATCGAGTAGCTGAGCACGTCGTGGTACTGGCCGAGTCCGCCGGTGATCTCCGTCTGGAAGATCAGTCCCGCCTGGAGCATCGACAGCGGGTAGGCGTCCTCCGCGTCCTCGGGAAGCAGTGCCCGGTCGGCGTCGCCGATCAGCTCGAACGGCTGGAACGCGCCGCGCGAGGCGACGTCCTCGGCGACGGTCGCGGTCTGCTGCTCCGCCGCGATCGAGTCCGCGAGGAGCGCGATCGTCTGGTGCTTGAAGAGCTGCTGGAAGGTGAAGTCCAGGCCCGCCGCACGGGACTTGGCGAGCACCGACACGAAGTGGATGGAGTTGCCGCCCAGGGCGAAGAAGTTGTCGTGGACGCCGACCTTCTCGCGGCCCAGCACGGCCTTCCAGATCTCCGCCAGGGTCTCCTCGCGCTCGTTGCGCGGGGCGACGTGCGCGGGGGCCTGCTTGCGCAGCGCCTCGGGGCGGCGCAGGGCGGCCCGGTCCAGCTTGCCGTTCGGGGTGAGCGGCAGCTCGGCCACGGACACCACCCGGCCCGGCACCGTGTACTCGGGCAGCGCGGCCCGTACGTGGTCCTTGAGCTGTGCCTCGGTCGCCTCGCCGTCCAGGACGACGAATCCGCGCAGCGAGGTCTGCCAGCCGTCGTCCACGGCGACGACCGCGGCCTCCTGTACGGCGTCGTGGGCGCGCAGCCGCTCCTCGATCTCGCCCGGCTCCACCCGGAAGCCGCGCACCTTGACCTGGAGGTCGACCCGGCCCAGGTAGTCGAGGGTGCCGTCGGGCAGCCAGCGCGCCCGGTCGCCGGTGCGGTACAGGCGCTCCTCGCCGGTCGCTTCGCGCACCGCGTCGCCGGAGACGAACTTCTCCTCGGTCAGTTCGGGGCGGCCCAGGTAGCCCCGGGCCACGCCCACGCCCGCGACGTGGAGCTCGCCCGGCATGCCGACGGGCGTCTGGCGTCCGGCCGCGTCCAGGACGTACAGCCGGATGTTGTCGATCGGCCGGCCGATGGGCAGGCGGGCCACGGCGTCGAGGCCCTCGACGGGCTGGTGGGTGACGTCGACGGTCGCCTCGGTCGGCCCGTACAGGTTGATCAGGCATGTCTGCGGCAGGAGTTGGGCGAACCTGGCGGCCTGCGCGGTGCCCAGGGCCTCGCCGCTGGCGAAGACCTGGCGCAGTGCGCCGGGGGCCGTGCCGTCGCCGAAGCGGGCGAGGTGCCCGAGGAACATGGTGAGCATCGACGGCACGAAGTGCGTGGTGGTGACCTTGTGCCGGTCCAGGGCGGCGACGAGGGCGGCCGGGTCCTTCTCCGCGCCGGGTGCGGGCAGGGCGAGCGCCGCTCCGGTGAACGACCACCAGAACAGCTCCCACACCGATACGTCGAAGGAGATCGACGTCTTCTGGAGGATCACGTCCTCGGGGCCGATCGGGTAGGCGCGCTGCATCCAGGTGAGCCGGTTGACCGCGCTGCGGTGCTCCACCAGGACGCCCTTGGGGCGGCCGGTCGAGCCCGAGGTGTAGATGACGTAGGCGGTGTCCGTGGGGCCGGAGTCCGCCCCGGCGTCCGGTTCGGGGGCCGAGGAGTCGGCCGCGTACGACGCCTCGTCGTCCAGGTCGAGTCCGGGCGTGTCACCGAGCAGGTCGGCGAAGCGGGCCTGGTGCAGGACGAGGCGGGCGGAGCTGTCGGAGAGCAGGTAGTCGATGCGGGCCTGGGGGTACGACGGGTCGACGGGCAGGTAGGCGCCGCCTGCCTTGAGCACGGCCAGGACCGCCGTGATCATTTCCGGGGAGCGCTCGGCGACCAGGGCCACGATCGTGTCCCGGCCGACGCCCCGTTCACGCAGGGTGCGGGCCAACTGCTGCGAGCGGGCGTCGAGTTCGGCGTACGAGAGGGTCAGCTCGTCGGTGAGCAGGGCGGGCGCGTCGGGGGTCCGTGCGGCCTGTGCGGCGAACAGCCCGTGCAGGGTGGCGTCCGCGTCGAAGGGGCGTCCGGTTTCGTTGCTCGCCGCGATCACCGCCTCGTCGTCGGCGGTGTACAGGTCGATGCCCGCGAGGTCGGCGTCCGGGGCGTCCGCGGCCTTCTCCAGAAGCAGGGCGTAGTGCGCGCCGATCCGCTCGACGGAGGCGATGGTGTGGCGGGTGGTGTCGTAGGAGACGGTCACGACCAGCTCCGCGCCGTCGCGGGCGGCGGTGAGGCGGACGCCGTCGCCGGAGGTGTCCGGTGCGTCGTGGTACCCGTCGAGGGTCACCGCGACGGCGAAGGCGTCGCCGTGGCCCAGTTCGGCGGCGAGGTCGGCCACCGCGTGGTTCTGGTGGTGCTCCGCCGCGCGGACGGCGGTCGCCACCCGGCCCAGGAGTTCCTTCAGGGTGCCGCCGGCCGTGATGCGCAGCGGCAGCGGGCCGCCCGCGAACTCGGGATCGGCGCCCCGGGTCGGCTGGGACACCGTCACGTCCTGCTCACCGGTGTACCTCGCGACCAGGGCGGCGAGGACGGCGGTGAGGACGACGGAGAGCATCTCGGGCTGGTCGCGGCTGATCCGGTCGAGCCGCTGCGTGAGCGTGGTGCCGAGGCGCACGGCGTGGGTGCCGTGCTCCGGCCGCGCCGGGGAGTCCTCGGTGCGGTGCGGACGCAGGTCGGGAAGGAAGCCGGGCGTCTGGGTGAGCGAGGCCAACTGGGATCGCCAGTACGCGGCCGGGGAGGGGGCGGCGGAGCTGTTCGCCCCGGAGTCGAGCAGTGGCATCTGTTTCTCCTGCACTGAGCTGTGAGCCGTTCGGATGGAGCCGTTCGGGTGTGGCTGAGCCGCCGACGGCGAAGGCGCGCGTGAGACGTGCGCCTGCGGGCCGACGGGGTGTGCGGGTGAAGCGTGCGTGCGCGGCGTACGAGGGATCCGTACGCGTGGGATTGACGGGTGAGGGTGGAGAGGGGACGTGCACGTGTGCCGTCGAGGGGCGTGCCCGTCGGGTGTCAGAAGTCGAAGTCGAGTACCGGTTCGGGCGCGCCGGGCGTGCGGACCAGTGCGGGCAGAAGGGTGCCGAGCGTGACCGAGGGATCCTCGGCGACCGTCTCCAGCAGCCGGAGGAACTCGCGCCGCCAGGCGTCCACGGTGTCCGGGCGCAGCAGTCCGCTGGAGTACCGCCAGGCCGTCCGCAGCGATCCGGCGACCTCGTAGACCTGGAGGTCCAGGTCGAACACGGCCTGACCGGTCTGTTCCAGGCGCACCGGGACCCTGGCCCCCTGGAAGTCGACCGCGAGGTAGCGGCCGCTGTGCAGCGCGACGAACGCGTCGAACAGGGGGGTGCGGCTGTAGTCGCGTGCCGGGGCCGCCCCGGAGACCAGGTCCTCGAAGGGGAAGTCCTGGTGCGCGAAGGCCGCTTCGGCGACGTCCGCGAAGTGGCGCAGGTAGGCGGCGAAGGACAGGGCAGGCGTGGCCGCGGTGCGCAGCACGACCGTGTTCGCGAACATGCCGACCGTACGGTGCAGCCCGGGGGCGGTGCGGCCGGAGACGGGGGTGCCGACGGTGATGTCGTCGGTGCCCTTGAGCGAGGCGAGCAGGGCGCCGTACGCACCGGCGAGCACCGCGAACAGCGTCACTCCCTCATCCCGGGCCAACTGGCGCAGCCGCGCGGTGAGTTCGGGTCCTATCTCCGACTCGGTCACAGCGCCGTCGAGTTCGCGCAGGGCGGGCCTGGCGGTGTCGGTCGGCAGGTCCGCCGGATCGACGGGGGCGGCGAGGACCTGCTGCCAGTGCGGCTCCTGGGCCTCGCGCAGGGCTCTCCCGGCGGGGCCTTCGCGCCATACGGCGTAGTCCCGGTAGCGGGTGGACGCGGGCTGCGGCGCTCCTCCCGCGTAGAGCGTCGCCAGGTCCTGGAGCAGCGGCGCGAGCGAGAACCCGTCCACCACGATGTGGTGCAGGTCGAGCCGCAGGATCACCGCGGACGGCGTGCGGTGCACGTCCGCCCGCCACAGCGGCGCTCTCCCCAGGTCGAAGGGGCGGACGAACTCCCCCATGGGGTAAGGGGGTTGCTCGCTCACCCGCACCTCGACCTCGACGTGCGGCTCGATGCGCTGACGCACCTCGCCCTCCTCGACGACGAAGCGGGTGCGCAGCGTCTCGTGGTGCACGGCCAGGTCGGCCAGGGCGCGCGCGAGGCGCTGCGGATCGGTGTCGGCGGGCAGCTCCAGGCTGAGCGGCACGTTGTAGTGCACCGCCCGGCCGTCCTTGACCTGCTCGAAGTAGAGCTGGCGCTGCTGCGGGGTCAGGGGGTACGTCTCCTGCTCGGGCGCGAGCGGCAGTCGGCGGGCGGGCCCGGGTGCGGCCTGCCGCAGCAGTTCCGCGAGCCTGGCGGGGGTGCCGGCGCGCAGCACCGCGCTGACCGGGCAGTGCCGGCCGAGCCGTTCCTGCACGCCCGCCGCGATCAGGGTCGCGGTGAGCGAGTCGGCTCCGAGTTCGCGCAGGTCGTGGGCTGTGCCGATGCCGCTGATCCCGAGCGCCCGTTCGGCGATGTCGACGACCGCGCGCTCGGTCTCGTCCGAGGGCGCGAGGTAGTCGGCCCCCGCGAGCAGGTGCCCGCCGTCGGGGTCGGGCAGCCGGGCCCTGTCCACCTTGCCGCTGTGGTTGAGCGGCAGCGCGGGCAGCGGGACGAGGTACGCGGGGACCATGTGACCCGGCAGTTCGGCCGCGAGCAGGTCGCGCAGGCGGTGGGGGTCGGGCGGGCAGGGACCCGTGTAGTAGCCGCACAGGTACTTGTCGCCTCGGCCCGGCCGGGACCGGGCGACGACGACGGCCTCCGCCACGTCGGGGTGGGCGAGCATGGCCGTCTCGATCTCGGCGGGCTCGACCCGGAAGCCGCGCACCTTGACCTGGAGGTCGCGCCTGCCGAAGAACTCCAGCACCCCGTCGGGGCGCCAGCGCGCCAGGTCGCCGCTGCGGTAGAGCCGGGCTCCCTCGGGGCCGAAGGGGTCCGCGACGAAACGTTCCTGCGTCAGCTCGGGACGCCCCAGGTAGCCTCGGGCGACCCCGGCCCCGCCGAGCCACAGCTCGCCGGGCACGCCGACCGGGCAGGGGCGGCCCCGCTCGTCCAGGACGTACGCCGTGGAGTTGGTGATCGGCCGCCCGATCGGGATGCGCCCGAGGTCCGAGCGCTCCAGCCGGTGCGTCACGGAGAAGGTGGTGTTCTCCGTGGGGCCGTACCCGTTGACGAGCGTCACGCCGGGGCAGGCGTCCATCACCTTCCGGACGTGTACGGGCGACAGCGCGTCGCCGCCCACCACCAGTTCGCGCAGCGGGGCGAAGAGCGCCGCGTCCTGTTCCACCAACTGGTTGAACAGGGGCGAGGTGAGCCACAGCGTGGTGATGCGGTGCTCGGCCAACTCCCGTCCCAGACAGTGGGCGTCGAGGATCACGTCGCTGTCCACCAGGCGCAGCGAGCCGCCGTTGAGGAGGGCTCCCCACATCTCGAAGGTGTTCGCGTCGAAGGCGGTCGAGCCGGTGGGCAGCATCCTGACGTCCGGCCCGAGATCCACGTACCCGGCGCCCTTCACCAGCCGCACCACGTTGCGGTGGACGACCTCGACGCCCTTGGGCTTGCCGGTGGTGCCGGAGGTGTAGCAGACGTACGCCAGGTCGTGCGCGGCCACCGGCACCCCGGTCCCGCCGGGACGGGTGGGCCCGTCCACCGCCTCGGAGTCCGGGGTGAGGACCGTGCCGTCGAAGGGCAGGTCCACCGGCAGGTCTCCGGCCGTCACCAGAACCCGTACGGACGCGTCAGCGAGCAGCCAGGCGGCGCGTTCGGCGGGGTAGTCGGGCTCCACCGAGAGGTAGGCGCAGCCCGCCTTGAGGATGCCCAGGGCGCCGATCACGAAATCGGGGGTACGTCCGGTGCGCAGGCCCACCCGGTCGCCAGGCCGTGCACCGGAGGCGACGATACGTCCCGCCAACTCGTTGGACAGCAAGTTGAGTTGACGGTACGTCAGGTGCTTGGTGCGCCAGCTGACGGCCACGGCGTGCGGAGTGTGTTCGGCCTGTTCGGTGAACAGTCCGTGCACCGTGGCGGTGTCGGGGTAGGGGAGCCCGGTGTTGTTGAAGGCCCCGACCACCTGGTCCCGCTCGCCCTCGGCCAGCAGGTCCACGTCGCCGGTCGCCGCCTGCGGACGTTCCGTCAGGAAGGCGCTGATCAGCATGAGTTGCCGTGCCAGCCGGGCGGCGGTGTCCTCCTCGAAGAGCGCTGTGCGGTACCCGAGGAGCAGGTCGTGGCCGTCGCGGGTCACGATCAGTTCGTACGGCCCCTCGGGGGGTTCGTACGATCCGTCGGCCCCGGCGCGCGGGGCCCGCACGAACCGTACGGGTGCGCCGGCGGCAGGCTCCCGCGCCGGAGCCCGGTCCGTCCTGGCGAGCAGTTCGGCCACGGACTCGGCCGGGTCCACCGTCAGGGTCAGTGCGCCCACGCCGCCCTCGGCGGTGCCGATGTCGAGGAGCAGCCGGGACTGGCCGGTGTGACGGTGCAGCAGGATCGCGAGTGCCGCGAGAGCCGTCGGTCCGCCCGCTCCGGGAACCCGGAGGATGCCGAGGGGACCGGAGGCGGACTCCCGGGTACGCGGCCTGTCGGTGATCAGGAGTGTGGCGTCGCCCTCCGTGTCCGGCCGGGACCCGGGAACCCGCTGCTCGGGGAACCGGAGTTCCGGGAGCCGGATGTCAGGACGTGGCGCGGACGGCATCGGAGTCGGGGTCGGAGTCCCGCTGGGCGCGCTGGTCATCTGCTGCAGTCACCCCCAGCCGGAACGGGGTGTTGCGGAAGAGGAGCACGGTCAGGACGCCGGGAGCCGCCGCGAGCGCGGAGACCACCAGGATCAGGGCACTGTAGTGGCTGCCTGCCAGCAACATGCCGCCGAGCGCCGAACCGGCGGGCAGTGAGCCGGCCATCACGGTGCGCATCAGCGTCATGGCCCGGCCGCGCATCGCGTTGGGGACGCGGGTCATGCGCACCACGCCGCCCAGCACCGTCATCGGCGCGGACAGGATGCCGTTGAGCACGAGGCCGAGCAGAATCCACGGCAGTGCGGTCGGCAGCAGCAGGAACAGCACGGCACCGGACAGGAGTTGGAGCACGCCGATGCGGAGCATCTGCCGCTCGGAGGTCTGCACCGCGCCCGAGACGAGGGAGCCGATCAGCTCGCCCGCCGCCATGACGGCCAGCATCAGGCCGAGGATGCCAGGGCCGCCGCCGAACTCGAACTTCGAGAGCCAGGGCAACGCCACGATCAGCGCGCCCGCCGAGACGTTGAAGGCGCCGAAGGACAGGGTGAGCACGAGGAGGAAGCGGTCGCGCACGATGAGGCGGAACACCGGGCCCCAGCCGGGCCGGGCGTCCTTGGTGCCGGGCTCGCCCACCGGTTCGGGCCGGCCCATCGGGGCCTTGATGCGGCTGATCAGGAAGGCGAAGACCAGATAGGTCACGGCGTCCAGGATGAGCACCTGAGGTGCGCCGAAGGCGGTGATCAACGCGACGCCGAGGGCCGGGCCGACCACGTTGGCGACGCCCATCGCGGTGGCCTCCAGGCCGGAGGCCGCCTGGAGCTTGTCCTCGGGAACCAGTTCGGGCAGCACGGCGGGCGTGCCCGCCAACGGGATGATCTTGAGGAGTCCGTAGACCAGCGCCACCCCGTAGAGGTGCCAGGTCTGGAGCGCGTCCAGCATGGCGAGCAGGGGGATCAGGGCGACGACGAAACCACGGAACACCGAGTCGTAGATGAAGAGCTTGCGCCGGGAGAACCGGTCGAGAAGTGGTCCGACGACTGCCCCGCCCAGGATCACCGGGAGGGTGAGGCACACACCGAGAACGCCGAGCCCCGCGGCTCCCGCCTTCTCCAGCGTGATCCACGCGAGAGCGGCGTAGGTGGCGCCGTCCCCGAGGAGATTCAGGACGAGGGCCGACCAGAGCAATCGGTAGTCACCGATGCGCAGGATGGCCAAATATGCTTTCACGTTCCACACCGTTCAGTAGGCCGAAGATGGCAAGCAAAGCGGACGGGACGGCGTGCAGAACACGCCACATACGCTTTGGGTGTGCGAAAGAAAGGAACCTTTTTCTCAACGTGCTCGTCAGGCTCGACAGGCACGCCTGCGAGCAGCAAGAAAAAGGTCTGAATGCGATTGATCTGCGAACTCCCACGCGAATCCAGCAGCGTTGGCCGGAATCTCTCGCAGGTGCCCCCCAGGAAGTGCCCCCACCTCTCTTCTGCTGTCACCAGCGGTGACGCAGGTTTTCCGCCGCTTTTTTAACAGTTCCCCCGGGAGGCGTCAAGCACGGTTTATGAGAGGTTTCGGTTGGCTGAATCTGACCTTGAGGAAGGCCGGAGGATGAGCTTTGACCACTCTCCGTCGACGACCGGAGGCCGAACGGGGCGCAAAACCAGAGACCATAAAAGGGACAACAACTGATCTATAGCGCCAAACGGTTCACCCACTCGGGACTGATTCCGGCTCGTCACCCCTTCCCGGAAGGGGGAAAGTCAGCCTTTCACCGACCGGCGGGCCCCGTGGCGCTTTCGCCTCTCCCCTTTTGGCGAAAAGACACCACCGCACCCGCAATCACAACGGCGCGCCGGGCAATGCCACGGGGGCCGTGACAGCCACTGACTTCGGTGCCCGCCAGACGGAACGTTCGCATCAGAACGAGCACTGCACCCGACCTTCAGGAATGCGCATACAGAAACCCGGTGACCGCGCACGGCTGCCCTCCGACGGCCTTTACGATGTCGCGCCTGCGAAGGGCTGAGCACAATGAATTCCTCCGGAAGGGCCGGTTCCTTTCCGTGACGGGGGCGCACTGCCGCCCTGGCGCCGCCGCACTCCGCGAGGCGGGCGGGAGGCGGACGGAAGGCAGACGGGTGGGCGAGGACAGCGGTGGCCACCGATACCGAGAGTCACGCCCGCATGCCGGTGTGCCGTGTTCTGCGGTCAATCGATTGCAGAACGTCAGAGTCGGCCTGCCGGACGTCCGGCAGGCGGACGTCCGCCCCGGCCGAGACGGAACTCCGGGCAGGGCACCGGCAGCCGGGGCGAGACGGCGCACCACGCCCCGTCGTCGCTGTGCGTGAGAGCGCGACACCGGTGCGGCCGGACCGGAACCCCGTACGGGAAGTCCAACGGCGTTTGCGTTTCACGGATCGGTACGCGAATCGGGCAGCGTTCCGTCCGCTCGGCCCACGGTTCAAAGGCAGTTGACACGGACGGCACGGCCCCGTCTTTCGCAGTGCCCGGGGCGGGCGAACCGGGCACCACGGAGGGGGCGGCACGGCGGGCCGGAGCACGGTGGTGGCGGTACGGACGACGGGGGAGTTCGGCTCCGCCGGGGTGCGCGGAACCCCGTGCCGGACCGGCCGCCACGACCGCCGACGGGGGTGGATCGGCCACCGCTGAGGGTGGATCAGCCACCGCCGGGGGTGGATCGGCCGCCCAATTCATGCGGAGTGCATGCCCGTTCACCTGATCGGAACGTCCTTCGACGCGACGCGCGGGGCGTTGGCGGGCCATCGCGCGCCGCTCCGGGCGGGCTCGGGGAGGGGCTACACGGATCACAGGCGACGCCTCGGCGACGACCTGCCTCGCGGTGGGAGCGCTCCCCCCCTGCGTACCGCATGCCCCCGGAGTACACCGGGGCCGGCCGCAGTCCGTGGCGATGCGTACAGGAGAGCGAGGCCCGGGAAATGCGTACGCCCGGAAATCCGGCACGAGAACACAGTTCAAAGGCGGCCGGGCCACCGGTCGTCTCAACCGCCCGACGGAACCGGCATCTCACCCCTTCACTTCTCCACCATCTCCCCCTCTAATTCCTTCACTGCTTGACCACTTCATCGATACGCGTACGCGTGCCAGCCGTTAGTTCCACCCCCTGAGCGTTGAGGTGGATTCGCTTGCCGATAGCGGCGGTCGGCCCGCGCTGCGTGCCGACGTCTTCCCGGTCATCCGGCCGCTCGGCCTCATGGACGCAGCGCGAACCTCCGCCGCCCGACCGGTGGCCCGGCCTATGCCTGAGGTCGCAGGACGCCCGCGATGACGGTGGTCACCATCTTGCGGACGGCGGCGGTCTGGGGCGGGGCGCTCGTCCGGTCGGCGAACAGCAGGTGCCCGGCCCCGACGAGGGTGGGGGCGAGTGTTTCGATGTCGGTGTCACCGGCCAGACGCCCCAGCTCCCGCTCGGCGGTGAGGTACGCGGCGACCATGGCGGCGCCGTGCACGGCCAGCGGGATGCCGGTCAGACCGGCCTCGCGCAGTCGGACGCGGAGGCCGTCGCGGAAGATGATGAGCGCGACGGTTGCCACCGTGACGGGCCCGAACAGGTCCCGCAGCGCGTCGGCGAGGTTGTCCACCACGCTCCCGGTCCCGGCGGCCGCGCGCAGAGTCGTGGTGCGGTCCTCGATGCCGCGGACGCGGTCGAGGACCAGTTCCGCCAGGAAAGCGTCGAAGTCGGTGAAGTGCCGGTGCAGCACGCCCTTGGCGCAGTTCGCTTCCTCCGTGACCGCCCGGCTGGTCAACGCGTCAGGCCCGTCCCGGAGCAGGACGCGCTCGGCTGCTGCGAACAGTTGGCCGCGCACGTTGTGGATGTGCACCCCTGACGGCATGGTCTCCCCCTCCGCCCCGCCTTAACAAGTGGGCAACCGCCCATTAGAGTGGGCGCATGCCCACTTTATCGCAGGGACAGCCGGACGAGCCCGGACCCGAGCCCCATCGCCACCGGCGGACGGCCGAGTCGTTCGGAGTGGACGCCGAACGCTACGACCGCGCCCGGCCGCCGTACCCCGAGGCCCTGGTGGACAGGATCGTCGCGGCAAGCCCCGGTCGGCGCGTCCTCGACGTCGGAGCCGGGACCGGCATCGAGGCCCGGCAGTTCCAGGCGGCCGGCTGCACGGTGCTCGGTGTCGAGCCCGACGAGCGGATGGCCGCCTTCGCGCGACGCAGCGGTGTTGAGGTCGAGATCGCCAGGTTCGAGGACTGGCAGCCGGCCGGGCGGCAGTTCGACACGGTCGTCTCCGGCACCGCCTGGCACTGGGTGGATCCCGTCGTCGGCGCGGCCAAGGCGGCCCAGGTGCTCCGGCCAGGCGGTCGGCTCGCGCCCTTCCACCACGTCCCCCAGCTCCCGGCCGAGGTGATCGACGCCCTCGCCGAAGCCCTCCAACGGGTCGCCCCCGATTCCCCGTTCAACCCCGGCCTGCTGAGGGGGTCGGCCGTGGACGCGTACCAGCCGCTGTTCGCGAGGATCGCCGACGGGATCCGGCAGACCGGCAGCTTCAGTGAACCGGAACAGTGGCGCTTCACCTGGGAACGCACCTACTCCCGAGAGGAGTGGCTCGACCAACTCCCCACCTTCGGCGGCCTCACCCGGCTCCCCGCGGACAACATCGCGGAGGTCCTGGACAGCGCCGGGACCGCGATCGACAGGCTCGGCGGCCGCGCCACCATGCCCTACACCTCCGTCGTGATCACCTCGACCCGCTCCAGCACGGCGTAGGGCGGACGCCGGTCACCGTGTACGAGTGCACGGAAGGGCCGGAAACGATCAGCATGTTTCCAGGAGCGCCACCTACGGACCTCACCTGACGTCCAGCCAGTGGCCTGCTTCCGATCTCCGGAGCCCGCACCCCGACGTGCTGTGATGCCGCAACCCGATGCGGGACCGCGAGGCCGGGGCGGCTGGGGCAGCACGTGCGGTGCGCCCTGCGCATGTCCCTCTGCGCCAGGGCATGCGCGTACCGCTGCGGTCCGGGTTCGGGCAGGCTTCCCCCACCAGGACCACCGGCGGCGACGCAGTCAGCCTTGGGGAAGGTGAGAATCCGTGCCCGAGCAGACGTTCACTTCAGGTGTGGTGCCCAGCGGGTGGCCCCTGCTCGGGCATGCGTGGCCGCTGTTCAAGGCCCCGTTCGCGTTCCTGGCATCGCTGCCGCAGCACGGGGACCTGGTCGAAATGCGGCTGGGCCCGACGCGTGTCTACGTGCCCACCCACCCCGAACTGCTGCGGCAGACCCTCGTGGACGACCGCACCTTCGACAAGGGCGGCACGTACTACGACCGGGCCCGCGAGATGGCCGGCAACGGGGTGGCCACCTGCCCCCACCAGGACCACCGACGGCAACGGCGGCTGCTGCAGCCCGCGTTCCACGAGGCGCAGCTGGACAAGTACGCCACCGTCATGGAACAGCAGATCGCCGACCTCACCGCGTCCTGGGGCACCGGTCACAGCTTCGAGGCGTACCCGGTGCTGTACGGGCTGGCCCTGCGGATCGTCACGCACACGCTGTTCTCCACTCATGTCGACGACGCGGTCACCGAGGACATCCGCGAGTCCTTCGACGTGGTGTTCAGCAACTTCTTCCGGCGGATGTTCGTGCCGCAGGCGGTGAACCGGCTCCCGCTGCCCGGCAATCGACGTCACCGTGAGGCCCTCGCCCTGTTGCGGGGAGCGGTCGAGCGCGTCATCACCGAGTCGCGCGGGGGCGACGACGGGAACAACGTCCTTGCCGCTCTGCTGGCCGCGCACAAGGCCGAAGGGGCCACCGTGGTCGACTCCGAACTGCGCGACCACATCGTGACCGTGCTCGCCGCCGGCAGCGAGACGGTGGCTTCGACCCTGACGTGGAGCCTGTACCTGCTGTCGCAGAACCGCGAGGCGCAGGACGCGCTCCAGAGGGAGGCCGACGCCCGATTGGCCGGTCCGCTCGCCGTGTGGAGCGAGGTTCCGGCGCTGCCCTACACCCACCGGGTCATCACCGAGACCATCCGCCTGTATCCGCCGGGCTGGCTGTTCACCCGGGTCACCTCGACCGGTACCGAGCTGGCCGGGCGCCACCTCAAACCCGGCACCACCGTCGTCATCACTCCCGTGCCGGTGCACCGCAACCCGGCCGTCTTCTCCCGGCCCGACGCCTTCGACCCCGACCGGTGGCTGCCCGAGCGTGCCGCCACGCTGCCGCGCGGGGCGTTCGCCGGATTCGGTGCGGGGGCGCGCAAGTGCATCGGCGACGCGTACGGGGTGGGCGAGTGCACCCTCGCCCTGGCGTCCGTCGCGCGGCGCTGGCAGGTGGAGACCCTGCCCGTCCCGGACGTGAGGCCCGTTCCGCTGGCCGCGTTCTACCGGCCACGCAGGCTGTTCCTGCGAGTGAAGCGGCGCAACGAACCGTGAGCGGCGCCGCGCACGGCTGTGCGGTCGTCGTAGGCGGCGGGTACGCGGGACTCGTCACCGCGCGCGTTCTCGCGGACCACTTCGGCCGGGTGGACGTCCTCGACAAGGACGTCCTTCCCCCCTCCCCCGCACACCGGCCCGGCACGCCGCAGAGCCGGCACCCGCACGCACTGCTCACGCGCGGGGCGGACCTGTTGGAGGGCCTCTTCCCCGGGCTGCGGGAGGAGTTGTCCCAACACGGCGCGCCCGTCTCGGACTTCGGTCAGTTCCCGATGCTCTATCCCGCCGGATGGTCGCCCTCCGTCCGGACCGGGCTCGTACTGCAAACCTTCAGCCGGCCCCTGCTGGAGTTCCTCATCCGCCGCCGTGTGGGCGCCCTGAGCAACGTCAGGATCCACCACGCCACCGAGGTCGAGGCCCTCATCACCGGTGACGGCCGCGCACGAGGGGTCACCGCACGGCCCAGGGGCGCCGACGAGTCCGGCTCGGCTGACGAGTCCTGCTCGGCTGTTGAGTCCTGTTCGTACGAAGCCGATCTCGTCGTCGTCGCCGACGGCCGCTACTCCCGGCTGCCCCACTGGCTCCGGCAGGCGCGTCTGCGGCCGCCCGCGCACCTGAAGGTGGAGGGGAGCCTCGCCTACACCTCACGGCTCTACCGCCGCGACCCGGGCTGTGACCTGGGGTTCCAAGCCTCCTTGCAGGCCACCGTCGCCCCCACCACCCCACGGGGCGGCACGGTGGTCGCGATCGAGAACGACCGCTGGCTCGTCTGCCTCTTCGGAGCGGGCGGGATCTCCGCCCCCACCGTTCCCGAGCAATTCGACTCCTACGCCTCCGCCCTCGACAACCCCCATGTGAAGGAGATCGTGCGGAGCTGCCAGCCCCTGAGCTCCATCCACCGTTACGCCGGGCTGGGCGGCCACTGGCACCGCTACGACCGTCTCACGCCACAGCTGCGCGGGCTCGCCGTCATAGGCGACGCCTTGTGCGCCCTCAACCCCCTCTACGGGCACGGCATGACCGTCGCCGCTCAACAGGCCCGGCTCCTCGGCGACACCGTCACCACGCATTCCCCGGACGAGGCGTGCCGCGCCTACCAGAAACGCGCGACGCGCACCTTGCTGCTGCCGTGGTTCATGTCCACCAGCCTCGACCGGGGCTGGTCCTCGGGCCCGACGTCGCTCACCGCCCGGGCGGGCCGGGCCGCACTCCTGCACGTACTGAGCAGGATCCCCACCGAACCGGACCTCTACCGGAGGTTCCTGAACGTGCAGCACATGGTGGCCTCGCCCGTGACGCTGCTGCTTCCCTTCCCTCCCCGCTCCGCCCGGGGGCACAGGTCATGACCCGCCGCATCTACTGCCCCGTCCCTCCGGCTGCGCACCCGGAGGCCGCCCGTATCGACAGCCAGATCACCCCATGGGTGGCACAGAGCGGAATGTGCCCGCTGCCCGAACATCGGGACAAGATCGCCCGTACGCTGCCGGCCCAGCTGACCGGGCAGATCCTGCCGCGCGCACCGGCCGACCGGCTCACCCTCGTCACCCGGTTCTTCGTCTGGCTGTTCGCCTTCGACGACCGTCACTACGACGACGTGGGCACACCGCCGGATCCGGCCCTGATCACAGCCATCTGTGCGCGGCTCGTCCGCGGCCTGGACTCCCGCACGCTGCCCCGCGACGCCACCGCGTTCGAGAGCAGTCTGTACGAGATCACCGAGCACCTCGCCGTTCTCGCCAGCACGGCCCAGCTTCAGCGGTGGTCCACGGCGATGCGGGGCTACTTGTCCAGCCTCGTGGGGAAGGCCGCGAACCGGTACGAACACATCACCCCGAGCCTCGACGCGTACGCGCTCATGCGGATCCACAGCGGTGCCGTCATGACCACCGTCACGCTCCTGGACGTGGGAGGCGGCTACGAAGTCCCGGAAGCGGACTTCCGTCTCCCCTCCGTCCGGGCCCTGACGGAGATGTGCTCCCTGCTGGTCGGCTGGGACAACGACCTGTTGTCCCGCGGAAAGGAGCAACAGACCGCCGACAGGCAGAACCTCGTCGATGTCATCGCCTGCGAACACCGGATCGGCGTGGCCGAGGCCCTCGACGAGGCCATCACCACCCGGAATCTGGTGCTCGCGCAGTTCCTCCTCCTCCGCGACCGCGTCGCACCCCAGGTCAATGACGCGACCCGGGATTTCCTCGCCGCGCTGAGCCAGTGGATCCGAGCCAACCTCGACTGGAGTCTCCGCACGGGCCGCTACCAGCTGTCCGGCCCCGTCGCCGACCTCGTGGAGCGACCGCCGGAGGGGGACAGCGTACGCATCCATCCGGCCGACCTCGCCTCGATCGGCTGCTGGTGGCAGGGCAGCTCCGCCCTCGGCGCCCAGCCAGCACCGCTCGGCTTCGTTCAGGAAGCCACGAACATGACCGCCGCCGGATGAGGCCGACGCGCCGCACAGAGGTTCAGAGGCCGCCGTGCCGCACAGAGGTTCATCCGCCGAGCGGCGGGGACAGGGTCGACCCGACGCGCGCCGCTGTCTCCCGCAGCCAGATGTGAGCGGCGTCGTGCGTGTGCACCGGATGCCACCACAGGGCCTCCCGCAGGGAAACCGCCTCGTAGGGAGGTTCCACGACCCGTACGGGGGTGATCGGCGCGAGCAGGCGGGCAAGCCGGGCCTGGACCATGGCGATGCGCCGGGTTCCGGCCACCAGTTGCGGCAGCAGCTGAAAGCTGTCGACGGACACCTCCACGCGCGGCTCCACCCCGAGCATCCCCAGCTGGCGCACGGCCGGTGCGTCGTACGTGCGCTGGTAGATGACCCAGGGCAGGTCCGCGAGGTCCTGCCGGGTGAGCCCGTCCGTGACGGTCGGATGGTCGTCGGCGACCACGAAGACCCAACGGTCGTCGTAGAGGTCGGTGGCGGGGAAGTCGCTGATGACGCCGTGCGGCATGAGCAGTCCGTCGACGGTGCTGAGCAGCGTGGCGGTGTCGTCCACCACGGTGGGCGGGGTCTGCCCGAACCGCAGCCGGATACCGGGGGCCTCCTCGTGGACGACGCGGGCGAGTTCGGAGCCGAAGACGGCGACGGCGTAGTCGGAGGCCACCAGCTTGAACTCGCGGCTCTCCACGGCCGGGTCGAACGCGGCCTGGCTGGAGAAGAGCCGTTCGATGACGTCGTACGCGGTGGCGGTGCGGTCGAGCAGGACCTGGCCGAGTGCGGTGAGTTCGTAGTGGCCGCCGACGCGGGCGAGCAGGTCGTCGTCGAAGTGCCGGCGCAGTCGGGACAGGGCGGCGCTCATGGCGGGCTGGCTCAGTCCGACGCGCTGCCCGGCACGGGTGACGTTGCGCTCCTCCAGCAGGGCGCGCAGGGCCACGACGAGGTTGAGGTCCAGGCGGGCCAGATTCACGTTCTTTCCCCTTGCTGTACGGCGCCGTTACGTCCCTGACCAGGCTCAATCCACCGAGTGGATAGCTTTCATCCACACAATCTATTTCCCTGATCGTTGGTGGCGGGTCCAGATTAGTCCCACCGCAATCAGGAGGACATGTCCGTGAAACCCGCTCCCGCTTCCGCGCCCTTCGTCGGCCCCTTCGCCCTCGCGACGCTCTCGGCCCCGACAGGCCCGGCGTTCCCCGCCCTGGTCACGGCCGACGAGCGCGTCGTCGACCTGCGCGACGCCTTCGGTGACGCCCTCGGTGACGAACGGTTGACCGTTCGCCGCCTCCTGGAGAACTGGCCGACGGTGCTGCCCCGGTTGCGGTCCCTGGCCGACGAAGGTTCCGTAGGGCGCAGGCCGCTGGCGGAGTTCCGGGTGCACGCTCCCGTCGAGCCCCGGCAGGTCTTCCAGTCCGGCGCCAACTACCGCCAGCACGTCATCGATCTGCATGTCGCCCATCGCGCGCCCGGTGACGACCGGCCCAAGGACGAGCGGCGCGCCGAGGCGGCGGAGCTCATGGACCGGCGGGCGGAGGAGGACCTGCCGTACGTCTTCATCGGCCTGCCGAGCGCCGTCACCGGCCCCTACGACGACGTCGTACTCCCCCAGTGGGCCGAAAAGCCCGACTGGGAGCTGGAGTTGGCGGCCGTCATCGGCCGGCCCGCGCACCGGATCTCCGTCGACGAGGCGCTGGACCACGTCGCCGGGTACACGATCGCCAACGACCTCACCGACCGGGCCACCGTCTTCCGCCGGGACATGCCGCAGATCGGCACCGACTGGCTGCGCAGCAAGAACGCGCCCGGGTTCACCCCGCTCGGCCCGTGGCTCGTGCCCGCCGAGTCCATCGCCGACCCCGACGACCTGCGCCTGGTACTGAAGCTGAACGGCGCGACCATGCAGGACGAGTCCACCCAGGACATGCTCTTCAACGTGGCACGGATGGTGTCCTACACCTCCCAGTTGGCTCAGCTCCTCCCTGGTGACCTGGTGTTGACGGGCTCTCCGGCCGGGAACGGCATGCACTGGGGGCGGCTGTTGCGCGACGGCGACGTGATGGACGCTTCGATCGCCGGGCTCGGTGCGCAGCGCACCCGATGTGTGGCGGAGGTGGCGTCGTGACGGCTCCGGACCGGACCGATCCGGAAGGTGCGATCGCCGAGGCCGCTAAGGCGTACTCGAACTGGGGACGTTGGGGAGAGGACGACCGGCTGGGCACGCTCAACTTCCTCGACGAGGCCAAGCGTCGCGAAGGCGCCGCGCTGGTGCGGCGGGGCGTCAGTTTCTCGCTGGCGCAGCGGTTCGACATGGACGGCCCGCAGAAGGGCTGGCGCCGCCGGACCAACCCCGTGCACACGATGCTGGACACCGGCAGCGACGCCGTCCTCGGCAACCAGGGTTTCCCGCACGGACTCGGCGGTGCCGACGACGTGATCGCCATGCCCCTGCAGTGCTCCACGCAGTGGGACGGGCTCGGCCACATCTTCGACCACGGCAAGGCATGGAACGGGCGCCCGGCGGAGAAGGTCGTCACCTCCGACGGCGACCTGGTGACCGGCATCGAGCACATGGCCCCGTACGTGGCCGGGCGCGGCGTCCTCCTGGACGTCGGCCACGTGGCCGGTGAGGACGGCGAGTTGCCGGACGGCTTCGCGATCACCGAGGAGCATCTGGCCGAGGCCGCCCAGGCACACGGGGTGACCGTCGGCCGGGGCGACATCGTGGTGGTGCGCACCGGGCGCCTCGCCCGGGCCCGGCGCGAGGGCTGGGGCGAGTACGCCGGCGGCCCGGCGCCCGGCCTCTCGTTCACCACGGCCGGCTGGCTGCACCGTACCGAGATCGCCGCGATCGCCACCGACACCTGGGGCTTCGAGGTCCGGCCCAACGAGTTCGACCACGCCTTCCAGCCGCTGCATCAGGTCGCCATCCCCAACATGGGCCTGCTCATCGGCGAGATGTGGGACCTGGACGCGCTCGCCGAGGACTGCGCACGCGACGGTGCGTACGCGTTCTGGCTGACCGCCGCTCCGCTGCCGATCACCGGCGCGGTCGGCTCCCCGGTCAACCCGGTCGCCGTCAAATAGCCCGCTCCAGCCCGCCCCTTCACCAGCGGAACGAAGGAGTTCCCCTCATGAGCACACCCCGCACGGTCCTCGTCATCGGCGGTGGCGCGGCCGGCAACGCCGCGACGATCCTGCTGCGCCGCGCCGGGATCGCGGTCGACCTGATCGAGGCCAAGGACGACTGGAACGCCACCGCCGGGTCCGGCATCACCCTCCAGGGCAACGCCCTGCGCGTGCTGCGCGAACTCGGCGTGTGGGACCAGGTGGAGAAGTCCGGTTACGGCTTCGGCGCGGTCGGCATCACCGCGCCCGACGGCACCGTCCTGCACGTCGCGGAAGACCTGCGCACCGGCGGTGACGACCTGCCCGCCACCGTCGGCATGCAGCGTCCGCGGTTGCAGCGGATCCTGATCGACGCGGTCCGCGCCAGTGGTGCCACCGTCCGCCTCGGCCTCCGGGCGTCGTCGCTGGACCAGTCCGACGGCGACGGCGTGACCGTCAACTTCAGCGACGGCACCGCATCCCGCTACGACCTGGTGATCGCCGCCGACGGCATGGGCTCCACCACCCGCGCGGCGATCGGCATCACCGACCGGCCCGAGCCCACCGGCATGGCCATCTGGCGCGTCGCCGCGCCCCGCCCCGCCGGTGTGACCCGTACCGACCTCGCCTACGGCGGCCCCGCCTACATCGCCGGCTACTGCCCGACCAGCGAGAGCACGCTCTACGCGTACGTCGTCGAGGCGAAGCGCGACCGGGCGTCCCTGCCCTCGGCGCGCTATGCGGACGAGATGCGCTCCCTGGCACAGCACTACGGCGGCCACTGGCCCGAGATCACCGCACACCTCACCGACCCGACGCAGGTCAACTACACCTGGTTCGACAGGATGCTGGTCGAGGGGTCCTGGCACCGCGGCCGCGTCGTCCTCGTCGGTGACGCCGCGCACTGCTGCCCGCCCACCCTCGCCCAGGGGGCGGCCCTGTCGATGGAGGACGCCTGGGTGCTCGCCCAGCTGCTGACCGCCGCCGACACCTGGGACGACGCGCTGTTCCAGACGTACTACGAGCGACGCGTCGGCCGGGTTCGCCCCGTCGTCGAAGCCTCCGTACAGATCGGCCAGTGGCAGCTCGACGGGGTGCGCGACGCGGACGTGCCCGGGCTGATGGGCCGCACCATGGCCATGCTGCGGGAGCTGCCGTGACGACACCGCCCACCGTCGACGTGCACGCCCACGTCCTGCTGCCCGAGATCGAGACGCTGGTGGACGGCCTGCCGGGCCTCGCCGGGGCAAAGGCCCTGGACGCCCGCCGCAACGGACCGGCCGCACTCAAGGTCAACGGCCCGATGATCGGCGAACGCGTTCCCCGCCTCACCGATCCGGCCGTCCGCCTCGCCGCGATGGACGCCCAGGGCGTGGACGTCCAACTCGTCAGCCCCTCCCCCTCGCACTACCACTACTGGGCCGACGAGGAGACGGCCGAGAAGGTGTACCGGCTCGCCAACGAGGCGACCGCCGCGCACTGTTCCGCCGCACCCGACCGGCTGCGCGGCCTGGGCCTCGTACCCCTCCAGCACCCTGATCAGCTGCGGCGTGCTCTCGACCACGCCCGGGACCAGGGCCTCGCAGGGGTGGAGATCTCCAGCCACGCCCCCGGGCGCGATCTGTCCGACCCGGCGTACGAACCCTTCTGGTCGTACGCCGAGGAGACCGGGGCGATCGTCTTCCTGCACCCCTTCGGCTGCACCCTCGACGAGCGCCTCGACCAGTGGTACTTGTCCAACTCGGTCGGCCAGCCCACCGAGAACGCCGTCGCCCTCGCGCACCTCATCTTCTCCGGGGTCCTGGACCGCCACCCCGACCTGAAGATCATCGCGGCGCACGGCGGCGGCTACCTGCCCACCCACATCGGCCGCGCCGACCACGCCTGGTCAGCCCGCCCGGACGCGGGCGCGGGCTGCGCCCACCTGCCCAGCAGCTACCTCAAGCGTCTCTACTTCGACTCACTGGTCCACGACCCTCACGTGCTGCGGGAGTTGGTGCGCGCGGCCGGAGCGGACCGGGTGCTGCTCGGCTCCGACTTCCCCTTCGACATGGGCAGCGACGACCCGCTCGGTGCCCTGCGCTCGGCACACCTGCCGACTGCCGACTTCGACGCCATCCGAGGCGGCACCGCTGCCGCCCTCCTCCGCCTCCAGAAGGGCTGACCACCATGAGCGGACGTCTGCTCACCCACCTGCGGCACGTCGACCTGGCCGTGCCCGACTACGACAAGCAGCTCGACTTCTACTCCGGCGTCTGGGGCCTGACCAAGGTCGCCGAGGACTCCGGCATCTCCTTCCTCGCCGCCGAGGGCTCCCCCGAGCAGTACGTCATACGGCTGCGCCAGGCCGACGAGAAGCGCCTCGACCTCGTCTCGTACGGGGCGGCCTCCCCGCAGGACGTCGACACGCTCGCCGAGCAACTCCTGTCCGGTGGGGTCCAGTTGATCTCACAGCCCGGGAAGGTCGACACCCCCGGAGGGGGCTACGGTTTCCGCTTCTTCGACGTCGACGGCCGCACCATCGAGGTCTCCGCCGACGTCGAGGTACGGCAGCACCGCAAGATCGAGGAGAAGGAGGCCATCCCGGTCAAGCTCTCCCACGTGGTCCTCAACTCCCCCGATCTGAACCGGACCCGGGAGTGGTACGAGCGCCACCTCGGCTTCGCGCTCTCGGACACGTTGAGTTCGCCCCACATGGGCGAGGTCATGCACTTCATGCGGATCAGCAACCAGCACCACTCGATGGCCATCGCGCAGGGCCCGCACACGGCCCTGCACCATGTCTCCTTCGAGATGCGCGGCATCGACGAGTACCTGCGCGGCTCGGGCCGGGTGATGCGGGCCGGGCACCGGAAGATCTGGGGGCCTGGCCGGCACATGGCGGGCGACAACACGTTCACGTACTTCCTCGACCCGCACGGCAACACCGTGGAGTACACCACAGAGCTGGAGTGCCTGGACGAGGACACCTGGCACCCGCACGTGTACGACTTCTCCCAGCCCGAGGTCACCGACCAGTGGGGCACGGCGAACGCGATGAACGAACTCGTCGCCAGGGAGTCCTTCAACGACCCCGACCGCGGTGTGTTCGTCGCCCCGCCGGTCTGACCACCCCGAGTTCCGGGGGCGCGGCGGCCCGTCCATGCCCTGACTCCGCCCTCCGCGTCCCCGGTCCCCGCCCGTGCCAGGAGCCCCCATGCGATTCGCCACCTACGAACACCAGCACCGCACCCGCGTCGCCGTCGTCGAGGCGGACGGCATCCTCTACCCGCTGCCCGGCACCACGTCACTCACCGAGCTGATCCGCTCCGGCGACGGTCTGCCCGCACTCCTCGACGCCGGCGCCGCCGCGCTCGACGTACCGCCAGGACCGCACGTCTCCCAGGTACGGCTGCTGCCTCCGCTCCAGCCGTCCTCCGTACGGGACTTCGTCACCTTCGAAGAACACGTCGAAGGCGTACGCAAGGCCGTGGACGGCGTCGCCGGGGTGCCCGAGCAGTGGTACGCGGCGCCCACCTTCTACTTCACCAACCCGCACGCCGTGTTCGGGGCGCACGACGACATCCCGATGCCCCCGGGCTCGACCGCCCTCGACTACGAACTCGAAGTCGCCGCCGTCATCGGCCGCGAGGGCAGCGACCTCACGCCCGAGCAGGCCCGCGACCACGTCATCGGCTACACCGTCTTCAACGACTGGTCCGCCCGCGATCTCCAGTCCGCCGAGATGAGGGTGGGCCTCGGCCCCTGCAAGGGCAAGGACACCGCCGCCACCCTCGGGCCCTGTCTCGTCACCTCCGACGAGCTGGAGCCGTACCGCGACTCAGACGGTTTTCTGCGCCTCGCGCTGACCGCCTCCGTGAACGGGCAGGTCATCGGCAGGGACCTGCTGTCCAACATGAGCTGGACCTTCGAGGAGATGACCGCGTACGCATCACGCGGCACACGCGTCGTCCCCGGCGACGTCCTGGGCTCCGGCACCTGCGGCAACGGCGGCTGCCTCGCCGAACTGTGGGGCCTGCGCGGCGAGCAGTCCCCGCCGCCTCTCCAGCCCGGCGACACCGTCACCCTCACCGTCGAAGGCATCGGCACGGTCTCCAACACCGTGGTCACGGGTGCCGCCCCGGTCGTCCTGCCCAACGGCCGACGCCGCTCCCGGGGACGACCGTGAGCGACCGCCGCCACAGACGACTCCCCGGCAAGGCGTGGTCCTCCTCGGCGCGGCCCACGGTCAGGACGCCACCGAGCTGAGGGAGTCGGGCTGCTCGCCCTCGCGTCGCGCAGCTCGAATCCGTCCGCTGCCATCAGGTGGGAAAACATCACCATGCTCGCGGTGTTGTGCTCGTCGACCAGCGGGACGCCCGCACTGTTCTGCCGGCGGTGAACCCCGGCCCGCCCGTGCCCGTCGATCACTACAGTCCCGTCCCATGACGACGATCACCACGCGCACGGTCGAGTACCCGGCCGACGGTCTGACGATGGTCGGGCACCTCGCGCTCCCTGCCGGTACCGACCGCCGGCCCGCAGTGTTGCTCGGGCCAGAGGGCACGGGGCTCAGCGACGTCGAGCGCCGCCGGGCCGACGCCCTCGCCGAACTGGGGTACGTGGCGCTTGCCTTCGACATCCACGGCGGACGCTATCTGAGCGACCCCGAGGAGATGCTGGCCCGTTGCATGCCGTTGCTCGCCGACCCCGACCGGATGCGGGGCATCGGCCATGCGGCACTCGATGTGCTGCGCGCCGAACCTCGGGTCGACCCCGACCGGACAGCCGCCGTCGGCTACGGCACCGGCGGCGCGATCGCGCTGGAACTCGGGCGCGACGGCGTCGACCTGCGTGCGATCGGGACCGTCAACGGGCTGACCACCGGCCGACCGGACGAGGCGGCGCGCATCCGCTGCCCGGTGTGGGCCGGGGTCGGATCGGAAGACCCGATCATGTCGCCCGCGCAACGGGACGCCTTCACGGCCGAGATGCAGGCCGCGGGCGTCGACTGGCGCCTCGTGGTCTACGGCGGCGCCTTGCACGCCTTCCACCACCCGTCGGTCGACCACACCGTGCGCCCCGGCGTCGGATACCACCCTCGGCAGGCGCAGCGAGCCTGGCAGGACGTCGTCGGCCTGCTCGCCGAGTGCCTGCCCGTGCCGGAATGATCAGTGACGACAGGACCGAACACGGCATCCCGCACACCGTCTCGTGTCCGGATCGTGAACAGCGGGTCGGAAAGGGGCCGTGCTGAGTCGGTGGGGAGGGCTTCGATCAGCCGCCCCGCCCGGGGGTGGGAGAGCTTCACCCCCGGGCGACGACGCCGAAACCAGTGACGCCGCCTGGGAAGGCCCGTGCCACGGCTCGTGCTTCAGCACGGACGGCACAGTCCTCCAAGGCCCGGCAGCCGGGCCCCGCGGCGCCGACGTTCACCGCCGCACCACGGGGACCGGCCTGTCCTTGCGGAACACGGCCGTGGCTACGGCTACGGCTTGAGCAGGGTCTTGATCATTCCGTCGTCCTTGGCCTGGAACATCTCGTACGCCTTCGGTCCCTCCTCCAGCGGCATGCTGTGCGTGGCGAAGCCCTCCACCCCCAGGGGGTCCTGCTCGTTGAGCAGCGGCAGAAGGTCGTCCGTCCAGCGCCGGACGTTGGCCTGTCCCATGCGCAGCTGAATCTGCTTGTCGAACATGGTCAGCAGGGGCAGCGGGTCGGCCGCTCCCCCGTACACCCCGGCCAGGGAGATCGTGCCGCCTCGGCGGACGATGTCGATCGCCGCGTACAGGGCGCTCAGCCGGTCGAGCCCGGCCGACTCCATCAGCTTCTCGGCGAGCGCGTCGGGCAGCAGGCCCGCCGCCCACTGCGCCGCCTTGGCGACGGGAGCTCCGTGGGCCTCCATGCCCACTGCGTCGATGACGGCGTCGGGGCCCCGGCCGTCGGTGAGGTCACGGATCGCATCGCCGATCCGCTTGCCGTGCGCGCGCAGGTCGATCGCCTTGATGCCACGGCTGTGCGCGCGGGAGAGCCGGGCGGGGACCAGGTCGACGCCGATCACCCGGCCCGCTCCCCGGTGCTGGGCGACCCGGGCCGCCATCTCGCCGATCGGGCCGAGCCCGAGGACGGCGACGGTGCCGCCGGGCGGGACGTCGGCATACTCGACTGCCTGCCAGGCGGTGGGCAGTACATCGGAGAGGTAGACGAAACGCTCGTCCGGCGGGCCGTGCTCCACCTTGATCGGGAGGGTGTTCCCGAACGGTACGCGCAGGAACTCGGCCTGCCCGCCCGGCACTTGGCCGTAGAGCTTGGTGTAGCCGAACAGGGCGGCGCCCATGCCCCGCTCCCGTACCTGCGTGGTCTCGCACTGCGAGTGCAGACCGAGGTCGCACATGTGGCAGTGGCCGCAGGAGAGGTTGAACGGGACGACCACCCGGTCCCCCGGCGCCAGGGCGGTCACCTCGGAACCGACCTCCTCGACGATGCCCATCGGCTCGTGGCCGAGGATGTCGCCGGGGTCGAGGTAGGGGCCCATGACCTCGTACAGGTGCAGGTCCGACCCACAGACGCCGGTCGAGGTGATCCGTACGATCACATCCGTCGGCTCCTGGATCCGCGGGTCGGGGACGGTCTCCACCCGTACGTCGCGCTTGCCCTGCCAGGTGAGTGCACGCATCGAAATCTCCGTTTTCTCGCTGCCTGATTCTGCGAAGCCGCCTGACCTTCCAGGCGTGTCGTCGGGGCGTGGCGGCTCCGTCCCGACTGCCACTGGCCCTCTTGCGGTGCGGGCCCGTTCGACCCCGGGCCGGTGAAGCGCCCTCCGGTGGTCGTACGTTCTCCGCTCGCCTGCCCTGCGTACGGCCCGCAACACAGGGCGTCTTCCGTCGGGCTCGAACTGACCTCGTCGGCGCCCGACAGCCCTCTCCTCGAACCATGTCTTCTTGTGGCTGTTACGCGTGTACGGACCTGGGCACTCGGCACCCGCACGCCGCACCGCGGCGTACACCGACAACGGGCCGGTCAGCCGGTTCGACCACTTCACAACTCCCCGTAGGAGGAATGACGTATGACGACCGCACGGGACATCATGACCGCCGGCGCCGAATGTGCCGGTGCGCGCGACAGTGTGCTGGACGCGGCCAAGAAGATGGCCCGGCTCGGCGTCGGAGCCCTGCCGATCTGCGGAACGGACGAGCGGCTCAAGGGCGTACTCACCGACCGGGACATCGTCATCAAGGTCCTGGCCGAGGGCAAGGACCCGGCCAACACGACGGTCGGCGAGCTGGCGCAGGGCGAGGCCGTCACCATCGGGGCGGACGACAGCGCGGAGGAGGTCTTCGCGACCCTCACCAGCCACAAGGTCCGCAGGCTGCCCGTCATCGACGGGCATGCGCTCGTCGGGATGGTCGCACTCGCCGACGCGGCACGGGCGCTGTCCGACCCCAAGGCCGGGCAGCTCGTGGAGGCGCTCTCCAGCGACTGACCAGCCTGCGGCGGAGCCGTGTCACCGCTGCGGCGGTGCCGACGGCACACATCCGGGGAATCCGCGCGGCGGTCGTTCCCCGGATGTGCGTCAGGCCGAGCGATCGGCCGAGCGATCGTCAGAACACCGGACGCCAGGTAACCGGGGCGAAGGAA
This sequence comes from Streptomyces sp. NBC_00237, assembly GCF_026342435.1. NCBI lineage: Bacteria > Bacillati > Actinomycetota > Actinomycetes > Kitasatosporales > Streptomycetaceae > Streptomyces > Streptomyces sp. NBC_00237. The sequence goes on from NZ_JAPEMT010000004.1 coordinate 137,483, forward strand.
TCAGCCCCCGACCCCTCAGGGAGCGATGACGGATGACCAGCCCCCAGCACCAGTCCCGGTCCCACCAGGACGACCAGGACGCCGACCACCCGGAAACGGCCGCTGGTGAAGCCCTGAAGGAATTCGAGGAAGCCGAAACCCACGACGTCGGCCGAACCGACCTCCCCGACGAACACGACGGCGAAGCAGGAGACGCCCTCTCCACCAACAAGGACGCACAGGAAGACGCGTCCGGCAACTGACCCGCCCTGCGGGAGAAGGTCATGGCCGCCGACATCCTGCCGCTCGCCGCGATCTGGCTGGGCCACGCCTCCGGCATCTGCCAGCGGGGGCCGGAGCGGCTGGACGCGGAGCGCTCGGAGACCAACAACGAGGGGCGTCTGCTGACGTGCGGCAACTCCGCCGTGCCCCCTACCAGGACCCGTACCGACGCGAGCGCCCGTCGGCGCCTGCTCCCCGGGTGCGGCGGAACGTGTGAGAACGGGGGGAGGTGCGTGTCCAGAACACCGACGTGCCCGTTGAGAGGGCTGTGACACTTCCCGAATCAACCACCGTGCCGCAGCCCCTCCCCGCTGGGCCTGCCGCCACGCGCCTCGCCCTGTTCAGCCTGGACGAGGCCCACGATCTCCTGCGCCTGCTGCGCCTGATCGCTGCCGAAGACGACGAACTCGCCGCAGAAGCAGGCTGGTTCGCCACCCTCCTCACCGATCGCGTCCCTCCCGAGAACTAGAAGCAGTCAGTCTCCGCCCCGTCTCCCCGTCTTCCTTCGGTGAAGGCGGGGCGGAGGCTGGACGATCAGTGAGCCACGGCTCTCGTACTGTCCGTGCTGCGGGCGCGCAGGGCTCTTCAGACCCACGCCGACGCGGCGGCGCGATCCGCCCTCCTGTGCCGCGCCCCGTGCTGCTGCGGCAGCATCACCCTGCCCCCTCCACGCTCCGTGTCCGTCCCGCCCGCCAGCACCTTCGAGCGCGGTGAGGTGTGAGATCACCGGAGCGGGGCACTCCCAACAAGCTGCCGGCCCGATGCCGTGGCGAACCGATGAGCGGGGCAGACGTGCCACGAGTGGTGGCGCGTTCCTGGAGGGAGGAACGTGGAGAGGGAGTCCGGTGCCGCAGAACCTGGCGACACGGTGACCCTGGAAGGGGTCAGCGGAAGGCGTCGATACCTGTCGGCCAAGAAGGAGGGTGAGGTCGTGAGGCGGTCGGCCAGCCGACGAGAGACTGTCGCGATACAAGTGCCCGTCGGGGTGTACGCACCGCAGGACGACACCCGCCTGCTGCTCGCGGCGTTGCGCCAGGAGGCGCTGGGCCCGTCCTGCAGAGTCCTCGACATCGGCACGGGGAGCGGCGCACTGGCGATCGAGGCCGCCCGGCTCGGCGCCAGGGTGCACGCGGTCGACGTCTCCCGGCGCGCGGTTCTGGCCGCCCGATTCAATGCCTGGCGGCAGGGACAGTACGTCCGTGTGACGCGCGGGGACCTCGCGTCGGTGGCACCGGCGGGCGGGTACGACCTGCTCCTGAGCAATCCGCCGTACGTGCCCAGCCCGCAACCCGCCCCGCCCCGCAGAGGCCCGGCCCGGGCCTGGGACGCCGGGCCCGACGGCCGGGCGGTCATCGACCGGATCTGTGCGACGTCGCCGCGTCTGCTGCGGCCCGGCGGCAGGCTGCTGATGGTCCACTCCGCGCTCAGCGACACCCCGGCCACACTGCGGAATCTCGCCGCGCACGGACTGGAGCCCGAGGTGGTGGACAGGGTGCTCGTACCGTTCGGCCCGGTGCTGCGCTCCCGGCTCGGGTGGCTGCGTGACCAGGGCCTGCTGGACGCCGACGAGGACAAGGAAGAGCTGGTGGTCATCCGTGCCATACGCATCTGAGGGCAGGCCCGCGGAGTGCGGCGAGCCGCGCCGCACCCGTATCCGAGTGGACCGGCAGGGGCCCGAGGGGCCCGTCCTGGTCGAGGGGCCGGTGGAGGTGGTCGACGAGGACGGCAACGTAGCCGTCTCGGACCGCTTCCAGGTGGCACTCTGCACGTGCCGGCGCAGCCGTACCTATCCGTGGTGCGACACCAGCCACCGCAGGCGAAGCCGAGGAGAACACGCGTGAACGGGTTCAGGGAGCCCCGTGCGGTCGACCCCGCGCTGCCCGCCACCCGAGGTCCGCTCAGCGCGGGACTCGTCGAAGCCCTGCGCACCGGAGACCTTTCCGCACTGGCCCGTCCAGGCTCGGACACGGACCTCGATCCGTACGGTGAGGACCTGCAACTGAGCCTGTACGTCCTGTACGAGCTGCACTACCAAGGCTTCGTCGGAGTGCACGAGGACTGGGAGTGGGATCCGGACCTTCTGGCACTTCGAAGGGAACTGGAGCGGCGGTTCCTGGCCGTCCTGCGGGCACAGACGCCAGGCGGCACCGATGTGGCCGCAACGCTGTCGGACCTGTCGGTCGAGCCGACCGGGCAGGACCCGTCGAGCGTCAGCCACTTCCTGCAGACCGAGGGGACCTTCGAGCAGCTTCGCGAGTACGCCGCTCTGCGGTCGCTCTACCACCTGAAGGAAGCGGATCCGCACGCGTGGGTGCTGCCCCGCCTGTACGGGCGGGCCAAGGCCGCGATGGTGGCCGTCGAGTATGACGAGTTCGGCGCGGGCCGCTCCGAGGACGTCCACGCCCGCCTCTTCGCGGACCTGATGCGGGACCTCGGCCTGGAGACCGCCTACGGCCACTACCTCGACGCGGCACCCGCACCGGTGCTCGCCACCGTCAACCTGATGTCCCTGCTGGGCCTGCACCGGTCCCTGCGGGGCGCGCTGGTGGGGCACTTCGCCGCCGTGGAGATCACCTCTCCCCCGGGATCGCGACGGCTGGCCCGGGCCATGCGGCGTCTGGGAGCGGGATCGGCGGCCCAGCGCTTCTACGACGAACACGTGGAAGCGGACGCCGTGCACGAACAGGTGGTGCGCCGGGACGTCGTCGGAGGACTCCTGGAACACGAGCCGCACCTCGCACCGGACGTGGTGTTCGGCGTAGCAGCCACCGACCTTCTCGAAGGACGGCTGGCCAGGCACGTACTGGATGCTTGGCGAGCGGACCGCAGCGCACTGCGCGAGCGCCTTTAGGCACGCACCCGGCGATGTCACTGCGCCGGGGCTCGGCGCGGCCGCGCTCCCGGAGCAGGCGGACGCCGTGAGCGGCTCCTCGGCTCGCGAGCCCCGGGCCCGCGAGCCTCGGGCTCTTGAGTCTCCAGCGGCTGGAAGGTCCAGGATCTCGTTCATGGAAGACGAACGCCCCGACGTACTCACCATCGGCCGCCTCGCACACCGCACCGGAGTTCCGGTGCGCACCCTGCGTTTCTGGTCGGACGAGGGAGCGATACCCCCCGTGGGCCGCTCCGCGAGCGGCTACCGGCTGTACGCCGCCGAGGCCGTGGCCCGTGTCGAACTGGTCCGTACGCTGCGGGAGTTGGGCCTCGGGCTCGACGACGTGTGCCGCGTCCTGAGCGGCCGCACCACCGTCGCCTCGGTCGCCGAAGCACATGTGACCGCGCTCGACGCGCAGATCCGCTCGCTCAAGGTGAGCCGGGCCGTCCTGTCCACCGTAGCGAAGCGTGGTTCGACCACTGAGGAGACAGCACTGATGAACCGGTTGGCACGGCTCTCCGCCGCCGAACGCACGCAGATCGTCGAGGAGTTCAAGGAGGAGGTGTTCGGCGGCCTCGACGATCCCCGTCTGCGCGACCGCCTACGCACCTACCGCATCGAGTTGCCCGACGACCCCACACCCGACCAGGTCGACGCCTGGATCGAACTGGCCGAACTGGTGCGGGACCCCGGATTCCGCGCCCGGTTGCGCACGTGGATGGAGCTCAACACGCCCGTCCCGGGCCAGGACGCTCCCCCTGGGGCGTCCGTCTGGTGGGCCCGGCAGATCGTGCAGACCGTCGCCGAGGCCAGAAGGGACGGGGTCGCTCCCGGAGGGCCGGAAGCGGCCGAGGTGCTGTCCGAACTGTTCCGTGACGCCGACCGGGCCGCCGTGCTGCGCAGCCTGGAGGCCGGGATCGAAGCCGGGGCGGAACGCTACCGCGGGCTCGTCGCCCGCGTGCGCGGACAGCATGCGTCGCCCGACGCGACCGAGGAACTGCAATGGCTGGCGCGAGCTTTGCGCGCCTCGGAACACGGCTGACCGGAACACGGCTACCGGAATCGGCGCCCCCGAGGGCCCTCGTCGATCCCCTCCGCCGTGTCGCCCTCCTAGTCACCTCTCCTAGTCGTCCTCCGAGTCGTCTGTCAGACCCGTGTGTCAGGATCGACGGAGATCTGTGGGGTGCGGGATGGGCCGCTTCGAGGGCGAGGGGAGGCGGGGGGCGGATCCGCGAGGATGCCGCTTCTCCGGTCGCGTATGACGCAATGGCATGCGTTGGGTGATGCCGAGGTGGTTCAACTGGCGCTACGAATGCGGTCGTTGGAATGCACCTGGGAGCTGGGTGCGACGCCGAGTTCGCGGCGGTCGCCGACGTTCCTTCGGCGGGGGCTGGTGATCTGGCCGAGGTGGGACCTGCTCGACACCGGGCTGGCGAGAAGCAGTCGCGAGGCGGCCGATTGGGCGCGGGTGCAGGAAGAGAAGATGGTGGAGCGCATTCGGCTGCGCCTGACCGACTACGACTTCACGGGGCAGTGGGACCGGACCCTGGACGCGTTCGCCAGGATGGCCGACGCGCTCTGCGACGCCCTGGGCGAGCCGACGGTGCGCAAGCCCGGCTCGCCCGCCGAGATTCACTGGGCGGCCGGTGACGAGACCACCCTGCTCCTTGAGCACGCGGGAAGCTGCGTGTACCTGGAGCTGGTGACCGACAAACGGCTGTCGCTCGACGAGGAGCTCCGGCAGCTGACCGAGGACGAAGAGGAGGGGCGGCTGTGACGGGGTGGGAAGGTTTCGGCGAGGGGCTCGCCGAGCAACTGAGCACACTGGCTTCGGGATCGGTACTGATCATCAGGGAGAAGGGTCCGGAGGGCCGGTTCGTACAGTTCCTCCAGACCGATGCGAAGTTGGAGGCCGAACTGGTCGGCGACCACTACCTCGATCCGGCCGCGCGGGCCGGAGAGTCCGGGTCCCGGCTGATCGCCGAGGCGGGCTGGCAGCCATCCGAAGACACCGTCTCCAGCCACAACTGGGAGACGTGGCTGGGCTGGCCGTCACCGTCGGGCGACTACCGCCGACTGGCGCGGATGGCCGTGACCGGACTGCGCGACGGTCTGCGGATCACCGGTCCCGAGACCCTGCTCTACGAAGCCTGGGAGCGCGGAAACCGCCCCCTCCGGCTACCCCTGCTGGGTCTCGCCGCCAAGCCCTGAAGCCCTGAAGCCCTGCCAGACGGTGACGGCGTGGGAAGAGACTGGCGCGGGAAGGGACTGTCAGGTTTCGTACCGCTTCCAGAGCTTAACGGCGCTCTTGGGGTTGTTCGCCGAGTTGGACTTGTGTGCCACCAAGCAGAGGTAGTGCTTGCCGTTGAGGGACGTGCGGTCGTTCACCACGTACTGCTTGTTTACTTTCCACGCCGAAAAACCTGCGGCCATGCGATGGTCCCCTTCCCACGATCGGCACGCTGCCGACCTCGGAAATCATCCCACGGGCGGGTGACCCGTGGGCCCTCCGGCCGCTCGTCGGGGTCACCCCGCTCCGAAGCAGAGTGCAGATGAACCCGCGCGACACCTGCCGACTGCCCCTGGTGGGTGTCCGGCCTTAAGGCAGGCGACAGATCCAGACAGGACCGACCCATGGTCGGCAGATCGGCTCAGGCGGGGGCGTGGGCTCAACCGGCTCCGGTTCGACCGGGGTGGGCACGACCGGGGTGGGCACGACCGGGGTGGGCTCCACGGGCGTCGGCTCCACCGGAGTAGGCACAACTGGCGTGGGTTCCACGGGCGTCGGCTCCACGGGTGTCGGCTCCACCGGAGTGGGCACAACTGGCGTCGGCTCCACCGGCTTGGGCTCCACGGGTGTCGGCTCCACCGGAGTGGGCACAACTGGCGTCGGCTCCACCGGCTTGGGGTCCTCCGGCTTGGGGTCCACCGGCTTGGGATCCTCCGTCCGCACCGGGGCCATCGCCTCCGCCTCTGTCGGTGCGGGCGCCTCGGGCCGGGGCGCGGCCGGATCAGGTTCGTCCGGGGACTGTTGGACCGGGATCAAAACGGGTGCCCGCTCCTGTCGCGGCTCCGGAGCGCGGGGCATCTCCTCGGCCACCGGTTCCTGCTCCGGCCGCGTGGCCGGGATCTCGGGCAGGGCGGCCGGGGACTTCAGCCTGGGTGCGGGCACCCCGCCCTCCACCGTCGCCGTGCCGTGCTGCGGCACCGGCGCGTCCGCACCGCCGAGTACCAACCCGACCGCGGCGGCGGCCACCGATACGGCCACCGCACCAAGCACGGTCGCGGAAACCTTCGAGCCGCCCGTGAGGACGTGACGTACCGCGCGCAGCGACTCACCCCCGTGCCCACCTGCCACTCCCGACGTCGAAGCCGATGCCGATGCGACAGCGGCTGCACCGGCCGTCGGCACCAGGAACTTGGCCGCGCCACCCAGCACGAAGATCAGCAGTGCCGGTCCCACCAACGCGGGCAGCCTCGTATTGGCCTGCATGAGTACGGCGAGCCGGTCCCGGCAGTCCGCGCAGTCGCCGAGATGCCGCTGGAGCTTGTCCGACTGGCGCTCGGAGTCCATGCCCCGCACATGGGCGGGTATCCGCTCCCAGTGCGCGTCACAGGCCGGGTTCACGGGCGTTCCGGGGTACGCCCGCAGAAAAGCCTGCCGCATCCCCTCCCGCGCCCGGTGCAGCAGCACCGCCGTGGCACCGCGCCCGGCGCCCACCTCCCTGGCCACCGCTTCCAGCGGCCGGTCCTCCGCCTCGGCCAGCCAGAGCACCTTCACCCATCGCTCGGGCAGCTGCTTGAGGACGCGCGCCAGCAGGTCCACCGAGGCGATCCGGGTGCCGGGATCGTGGTCGGCGCCCGTGGCGTCGACGGGCTCGGCGCCCCACGGCCCGTGGGTGTCCTGCGGGTCCTGCGGGGATTCCCTGCTGCTGCGACCGACCGTCGTGGCGAGATTGCGCACCGTGGTCGTGAGGTAGGCCGGGACGTTGTCGACGGAGTGCCCGGCGGACAGGCGCCGCCAGACCCGGAAGTGCGCTTCGGCGACCAGATCCTCGGCGAGCCAGGGGTTGCCGGTCAGCGAACGCGCGTAGGCGACGAGTTGCGGCTGCTGCTCCTCGTAGATCTGCGCGTACGAGGCGGCGGCCGACGCAGCGGCGGTCGACACGGCGATGGGGCCGTCGGGCATGGCAGAACACTCCTGTCCCACTACGAGGGATTGGATGAGTTCGAAAGCTTAAGTATCGAATGTCCGCTTTAGGGACCCTTGTGGTGCAGGTCACATCAACTGCTCGCCGAATCGCCGTAATGGAATCCGGCCACCGGAGGTCGTAGGGGCACAGGAAACACGCAGAAGTGGAGCCGATCATGACCATCGCCGCATTCGATCAGCCGACCCGTGCCCGCCTGATCACCTCGGAACAGCCGGAACAGCCGGAACAGCTGGAGCAGTACGAGACGGCTGTGCCGGTCGTTCTCCACTACGACGCGAACGACCCCTTGGCCGTCCGCGCCACCTTCGCCGCCGAAGCCTCGCTCGACGGCACTCCGGTGAGCTGGACGTTCGCCCGCGAGCTGCTGAATGCGGGGCTGCGCGCCCCGTCCGGCAGCGGTGACGTGCACATCTGGCCGTGCGGCAGGGCGCAGGTCGTGGTGGAGCTGCATTCACCGGACGGTCTGGCCCTGGTGCAGTTCGACACGGCCGTCCTGCGCCGCTTCCTGCTGCGCTCGTACGCGATCGTGCCGGCCGGGCACGAGGATCTGGGCCCCGGCCTTGAGCGCGGGCTCTCCGCATTGTTCGGTGGGGTCTGACGCGGCGGACTCGGGCTTTCCAGGACGCGGACCACGGCCCCGAGGCCGGGTGATGACAGGATGGCGGCATGGTGACGCATCAGCCGTGGACCGGGCTTCACGACGATCTACTGGCAGCGCAGGCGCTGGTGTACGCCCCGAGCGGATTCGTTTGCTCGCAGCCGGCGCCCGAACCGGAGAGTGCCGAGTACGCGGCTTACGGGTTCACGCTCGACGGCCGGGCGGTTCGGTTTCGCGTGGCCAAGACCACCCCGACGAAGGTGGGACAGTTCGTCACCGTGTGGCAGCGGTCCGACGAGGGGCCGATCCGGCCCTTCGACGCCGACGACGGCGTGGACCTCTTCGTCATCAGCAGCCGCGACGACGTCGGCTTCGGACAGTTCGTGTTCCCGCGCGAGGTGTTGTGCGAGCGCGGCATCGTCTCCCGCGACGGCTCCGGCGGGAAGCGCGGATTCCGCGTCTATCCGCCGTGGGTGACCACGACCAACCGGCAGGCCCGCAGCACCCAGGCATGGCAGGCGGACTTCTTCTTCGACCTCGGCCGGGACGGCCCCGCGGATCCGGTGCGCGCCCACGCCCTCTACCACCCGTAGGCGCGGACGGGGCGACCCGAGGCACCTGGTGCCGACCCGGGGCACCCGGGCCCTGCCCTCATGCCGACGCCCGCATCCGCCGTGCAGGCAGGTGGCCTGAGCGGGCTCCGCCGGATCGTCGCCCAGCCGGTCGGGGTACTTCAGCCGGTGCGGGCAACGGTTATCTTGTGGCGGTGCACAGACCGGGAAGCTGGCTGAGGCGGACCCGGGGCGGGCTGGCCTGTGCTTCCGCATGCCTGCTGCTGGGCGCACTGAGCCATGTCGCCGCCGGCGGCATTCTGCCCGGTCCGGGGCCGCTCGGCGTGCTCTTCGTCGCGTTGGCCCTCCTGGGAAGTGCCCTTTTCGGCGAGCGGCGGTACCGCTTCGACATCGTCACTCTGACGCTCGGCGGAACCCAGTTCGTCCTGCACCTCGCCTTCCACCGCCTGACCATGCCGGACCCGGACCGGCGGGCACCACACATGGCAGACGGCGGCGGCCCCGCGCACCACGCGATGGGCGGCCACCACGCGGGCGCGATGTCGGCCGAGGCGGCCTCCCACAGCGCGGGGCACTCGATGGGCGTCGCGATGACGGCGGCGCACGCTCTCGCCACGCTCGGCACGGCCCTGTGTGTCATCCACGGGGAACGGGTCCTGCGGCGACTGGCCACCCTTGTTCTGCCGCGCTGTCTCCTCGCCGTCTTCCCGGTGGCGCGACCGGTGCCCCCGGAGATCTCGCCAACGCCACCACCCGCCGCCGTCCGCGTCCGTTTCGGCGTACTCCTCGCCAGTTCCTGCCTGCGCAGAGGCCCTCCCCGAGTGATGCACGGCTGATCGCCCGACACGCGATCACGACACCCGCCCATCACGGCGGCCCCTTCACTCACCGGCTTCTCCGCACGCGCGCAGCGATGTCCCGCGTGCGCTTCCCCAGAGGGATCACGGATGTCTTCCGCCAGAGAGCACGCCCCACCGACCGATGCAAGAGAACCGATGGATCCGGTAGATCGGATAGATCGAATAGATCAGATAGATCCGTCAGATACGGCAGGGCCGACAAGCCCCTCCCCGGAAACCGCCCCTCCGCCCACCGGACGCTCCTGGCAGGGAGTACGGGCGTTGCTGACCCGCCTGCACTTCTACGCCGGCGTGTTCGTCGCACCGTTCCTTCTCGTGGCCGCCCTCACCGGCCTCCTCTACACCTTCACCCCCCAGCTCGACCAGCTCGTCTACGGGGACAAGCTGCGCGTCGAGCAGGCGGGCGAGCAACCGCGTCCGCTGGCGGACCAGGTGGCCGCCGCCCGCACCGCGCATCCGGAAGGCACGCTGGCCTCCGTGATCACACCGCCCGGGCCCGAGGACACCACCCGCGTGGTGCTGTCCGTGCCCGAACTGGGTGACAAGCAGCGGACCGTCTTCGTGGACCCCTATACCGCCGAGGTCCAGGGCGAACTGACCACGTGGGCCGGGTCGACACCCCTGACCACCTGGCTCGACGACCTGCATCGCAACCTGCATCTGGGCGAGACCGGACGCCTCTACTCCGAGGTCGCCGCCAGCTGGCTCTGGGTGATCGCCGCGGGCGGCCTCATCCTGTGGCTCGGCCGCAGCCGGGGGCAGCGGGCGAAGTCGGTACGGGGTGCCGTACTGCCCGACCGCTCCGCCCGTGGTGTGCGGCGCACCCGCAGCTGGCACGCGGCCACCGGCGTGTGGCTCGCCCTGGGACTGTTCTTCCTCAGTGCCACCGGCCTGACCTGGTCGAACCATGCTGGTGAACGGTTCGGGCAGTTCCTCGACGCGATCAAGGGGAGCGCGCCGAAACTGGACCCGCGCCTTCCCGGCGCGCCGCCCCCGGCAGCGGACGGAACCGGGGAACACGCCGGTCACGGGGGTGCCGGGCAGAGCGCCGCAGTGGATCCGGCCGACTTCGACAAGGCCCTCGCGGTGGCCCGTGAGGCGGACCTCGGCGGAACCGTCACCCTGACGCCTCCCGCCGAAACGACCAGCGCGTGGGTGGTGGCGCAGAACGACAACGTCTGGCCGGTCCACTACGACAAGGTCGCCGTCGACGCCGCCACGGGAGAAGTCACCTCGCGCGTCCGGTGGGCGGACTACCCCCTGACGGCCAAGCTCAGCAAGCTCGGAGTCCAGGGCCACATGGGCGTGCTGTTCGGACTCGTCAACCAGATCGTGCTCGCGCTCGTCGCGATCGGGCTGATCCTCGTGACGGTCTGGGGCTATCGCATGTGGTGGCAGCGGCGGCCCACTCGCGGGGACAAGCGCGCGGTCGTGGGCAAGCCCCCGGCGAGGGGGGTCTGGCGACGGCTGCCACTGTCCGTACTGGTACTGGGCGTTCCCTTGGCCATCGCCATCGGCTGGGCGCTGCCCGTCCTGGGCGTGACCCTGCTCGGGTTCCTCCTGATGGATGTGACCACCGGCTCGGCCGGGCGGCGACGGAGTAAGTGACCGACCGTGGGAGGGCGCGATGCGACGCGCCCTCCCACCTCGGAGCGCCCGACAGCGGCGGGCAGCGCCAGAACGCGTCGGCCACGCACGGATCGCCTCAAGCCGCATCCCCCTTGTGCCGCTGGCAGTGACGGCCGACCCGCACCCACTCCTACATCTAATGCCACACCAAACCATTGACCCATTAGGAGTCCGCCCGCTATAACTAATGCATCAACACCACGAGGGGGCATGTGACATGACGACGCACAGCACGGCAGGCACCGAGGTCACGCGAACGGTCCACCGCTTCGTGGAGGTGGACGGGGTCCGGGTCTTCTACCGGGAAGCCGGCCCCACCGACGCGCCAACGCTGGTACTGCTCCACGGATTCCCGTCCGCCTCGCACCAGTTCCGGCGGCTGATCGACACTCTCGGCACCCGTTACCACCTGGTCGCTCCCGACTACCCCGGCTTCGGTCACACCGAGGCTCCCGAGGACTTCACGTACTCCTTCGAAAGCCTCACTGACGTCATGGAGGGCTTCGTCGAAGCTCTGGGACTGGGCGCGGACGGGTTCGCGCTCTACACCTTCGACTTCGGCGGCCCGGTCGGCATGCGACTGGCCGCCCGGCACCCCGAGTGGATCAACGGGCTGATCGTGCAGAACGCCAACGCCTACGCCGAGGGCCTGTCCGACCTCGCCCTGGGCCTGACCGCGAACCGACCCGGCGTACCGGGAGCCGAGGAACGGGTCCGCGAGATCCTGACGCTCCCCGTCACCCGGAGCCAGTACGAGGGCGGCACCGGCGACCCCTCCCTGATCGCCCCCGACGGCTGGACCCTGGACCAGCATTTCCTCGACCTGCCGGGCCGCAAGGAGGCCCAGGTCGCACTGGCCCTCGACTACCACTCCAACATCGACCGCTACCCGGTCTGGCAGCAGTGGCTGCGCGAGCACCGTCCGCCGACTCTGGTGCTGTGGGGCCGCGGTGACGCGTTCTTCCCGGAGGCCGGGGCGCACGCCTATCTGCGCGATCTGCCCGAGGCGCAGGTGCACGTCTTCGACACCGGCCACTTCGCGCTGGAGGAGAAACTCCCCGAGATGGCTCCCCTGATCGCCGCATTCCTCGACGCGTCCGCACGCCCCACTGACACCATGAGCGCCACAGACACCACGAACCCCGCTGACGTCAAGAAGAGGACACCCATGAGGATCGCGATTGTCGGAGCGAGCGGAAACCTCGGCGGTGCCGTCGCGGCGGAGGCCGTCTCACGCGGCCACCAGGTCACACCGCTCGGTCGTGCCACCACCGATGTCAGCGACCCCACCGCCCTGGCCGAGGCCGTTGCGGGGCACGACGCCGTGGTGGTCGGCGTCAAGGGTCCTGACCACCTGGTGCCGAGGAGCGCGCAGGCTCTGCTGAAGGCACTGCCGGATGCCGGGGTCTCCCGGCTGGTGTTCCTGGGCGGTGGCGGCAGCCTGGAGTACGCACCGGGCGAGCGGTTCGTCGACGCACCCGGTTTCCCCGCCGCGTACCTGGAGACAGCGCGCGACCAGACCGAGGCCCTCGACCTGCTGCGCGCCGCGCGGACGCCGGTCGAGTGGACCTACGTCAGCCCGCCGCCGATGCACCTGGTTCCCGGACCGAAGACCGGCTCCTTCCGGGTCGAGGCCCGGGACACCCCGATTGCCGACGCCGACGGCGAGAGCCGCATCTCGGTGGGCGACTTCGCAGCCGCGGTCCTGGACACGCTGGAGCAAGGCACCTTCGTCCAGGAACGGATCACCGTCGGCTACTGACGGGCCCGCCCTGCCCCGCCCCGGCCGGACCGGGGCGGGGCAGGGCTGCTCGGCCGTACAGGTCAGCCGGGTTGGCAGTCGGAGGGCTTGGTGCTCTGCACCGCGTCCAGCTTGCTCCGCCATTCCCAGCTGGTGCTCCGGTCGCCCGTCCAGATGGTCCGGTAGAGACACTGGCCGGGCCCGGTCCAGTGAAGGGCGTAGACGGCGACATCGGCGTTCGACTCGAAGGAGGCGGCCTTCCTGTGCACCGCTTCCGGTACGTCGACGTAGCCGAACGGGCGGTAGCACCAGCTCGCCCCGGCGTAGTTGGGTTCGGAGTAGAAGCAGACGTCTCCCGGCGCCGCCGCCCGATCCGGGGCGGGCAGGGCACGGGCGTCCGCGGCGGACGCCGGGGCAGCGGTCAGGAACGCTGAGGCGATGACGAGAGCGAGAGCGGCGGCTCGGCGATGCATGTCGGCAGATCTCCCAGAGGATGCAGGGGTGTTGTGCACGCCGATCTCCCCAGGCGTCGCCGCAGCCATGCACTCTGCCACCCGCAACGGTGAGTAGTCGTACCGCAGGTACGGGCGCATGCGGTCCAGCGTCCCGTGTCGGCGGCTTGGCCCCAGTGTCCAGCCCGGGGGACAACTCCTCGGACGGGTCGTCACTCCTACCGACGCACTGCTCCAGTCACTCACCATGGGCCGAACTCCCCAGAGTCCACGCGGGCCCAACTCCGCTGGATTCCCTGAGTGTTGATCCTCACCGTGATCGCGATCACGCTTTGCTTCCTGCGCGGTACGAAGGCTTACGTCGAGAGGTATCGTCCCTCCGGGCCCGGACTGCCCTCCCCAGAATCGGCTGACAGCAGGTGGCACGGTGATCGACGTACACAGCACCTTCCGGCCCGACTGCTTCGGCGGCCGTCACCCCGGCTGTCCGGCCTCCGGCAACCACGGCCGCTTCAGCGGCCCGGAGGTGAACGCGAGGGTCGACGCAGCCAACTCCGCTCGGGACCCCAGCAGGGCAGGCGCCCCGTGGTCCCGCGTGAACGAAGCGGTGACGGCGAAGGCAGCGGCGGGGGCGGTGGCGGCTCACCCGCCGCATACGGCAGATGGTCAGCGCACCGTACGAAGGGAAGAGCACGGATGACTCACCCGCCCAGCCAGCCGCCGCCGGAGGGTTTCGGCGTGCCGCAGGACCCTTCTCACGGGGCTCCGCAGGGCCTGCCGCCGCACCCCCGCCAGTCCGGTTACGGACCCCCGCAGGCGCCCGGCCTGCCCGGTCCGTACGCTTCCCGGCCCGGCTCCTACGGCGGGCCGCCGGTCACACCGGTGCCCGAGTCCCCCGGCCCGTACGGCAGTCGGCTCAATCCCCACGGCGGCCAACCCCCGCAGCAACTCCCGGGTGCCCCCACTCTGCCCGGCGGTGGCAGCGGTGGCGGCGGCTGGTTCAAGGGCAGGCGCGCAGCGATCGTCGGCGCGGTCGTGGCGGCTCTGCTCGTGATCGGCGGCGGTGTCTGGTTAGCGGTCGGCGGCAAGGCCAAGACCCCGCCGGAGGCCAGACCGGGCCAGGACGCCAAGACCTCAGCGCCGCCTTCCGCCGGTCAGGGAGCGGGCAGTGACCCCGGCGGCGGCCAGCACGAGGACCTCAACGCAGGGCGCAAGCCGGGTGAGGCCAAGGTCAACTGGCTGCTCAGGAATGACGTGGACCTGCCCGGCAAGGGTGCCGACGTGTTCGGGCCGTGGGTCGTCGGCGACACCGTCGTCGTGGGCGTCCACGAGTCCGTCACCGGCCACTCGGCGGTCGACGGCACACGCAAGTGGGCCCTGGCCATGCCCACCGGGCTGTGTGCCGCTCCCCCGGCGCCCGCCGGAAACGGCACCATCGTCGTCGGCGTCAACAAGCCCGGCAACCGCGAGAAGTGCACCGGGCTCCAGCAGATCGACCTGCGGAGCGGGCAGGCGGGCTGGAAGAAACCGATCCCCAAGGATGCGAACTCCCCCCTGCCCTCCGACATCACGCTGACCATCAGCGGCGGCACCGTGACCGTGGCCGGTGGCCAGCAGTCCTTCGCCTTCTCCCTCGCCGACGGGCAGCAGTTGTGGGGCAGGCGCGCGCAGGGCAGCTGTCAGCCGAACGCCTTCGCGGGAGGGCCGAGGCTGATCGCCGCCGCCTCGTGCCCGACGAGCGACCCCAACCAGGTACAGAACGAGGTCAGCGAGGTCGACCCGGTCACGGGCAGAATCAAGTGGGCCTACCGGCTCGACCTCGGCTGGAGGGTCGAGAAGGTCTACTCGGTCAGTCCGCTCGTCCTCTCCGCGTACCAGCGCGACGACAGCAACACCAAGAAGCGGGCCGTCCTCGCACTGACCGACGCGGGAAAGCTCCGCTCTCGCATCCAGGTCGGCGACGACACGTACGAACCCACGTGCACCGGTACGTTCGCGGCCAAGGCCGAGGGCCTGGAGGACTGCACCGGTGTCGCCGCCGACACGAACACCCTCTACCTGGCGACCGACTCCAGCGCCAGCCGCACCGCGAACGCCGTCGTGGCCTTCGACCTGGACACCGGCAAGCCCAAGTGGCGTGCTGCGGCTCCCACCGGGCGCACCATGACACCGCTCCAACTGGGGACGGGCGGCGATCTCCTGCTGTACCTGGCAGCCTCCACCGACAGGGGCGGCTCGGTCGCCTCCCTCCCTCCGACGGGCGGCGCGCCGAAGGTGCTGCTCCAGCATCCGGCGTCGACGGCGCCGATCGAGAGCACTTTCTGGAAAGCGCGCTACGTCTACGCGAACGATGCCTTCTACCTTGCCAACAGCTCCGTCTCCACCGCGATCACGGACGCCGAGGAGAAGACGAAGAAGATCGTGATGGTGTTCGGCAAGTGAGAGGTACACACTCATGACGCAGCCGCCTCCGTACCCGAATCCTTCCCCCCACCAGCCCCCGGAAGGGTTCGGCCCACCCCGGCAGGCCCCACCCGGCGCGTTCGGCCCACCCCGGCAGGCCCCACCCGGCGCGTTCGGCCCGCCGCCCCCCGGCCCCGGCGGCGGCAGGAAGCTGACCACGCGGATGCGGGTCGTCATCGCCGCGGCGGTCGCCGCAGTGCTGATCATCGGTGGAGGGATCTGGTACGCGAACAGCGGCCAAGGCGGGCAGCGGAACGCTGCCGACGGCGCGTCCGGCCCGCCAGGGAACGGCGGGGGCGGAAAGGCGGCCGTGGACGGCCCGGGCAAGGAGAAGGCGCCCCCGAGCACCCGGTCCAGGGTGGCCTTCCAACTGCCCGAGCCCGTCGTCACCGACGACACGAAGGTCACCGGCTCCTGGCTGACCGACACGGTGTACGTCAAGACGGGCGTCACCTCGATCAGCGGGTACGACATCACCAACGGCACCCCCCTGTGGACGATCCCGCTGCCGGGCCAGCTCTGCGCGGCCTCGCGCCACACGTCCAAGGACAACAGGACCGCGATCGCCTTCGAGGCAGGCAAGCCCGGGACGACGAAGGACATCGTGCCCTGCACCGAAGTCGGTGCGATCGACCTCACCACGGGCAGACTCCTGTGGAGCACGTCCGTCACGGGTGACACGACCGGTAACGAGAAGGTGCGGTTCGACGAGGTCACGCTGAGCGGGAACACCGTCGCCGCCTCCGGCGAAAAGGGAGGCGCCGCCTGGGACTTGACCGACGGCAGGCAACTGTGGAAGCCCCGGAGCAACACCGAGAAGTGCGCCGACGAGGGATACGGCGGCGGCGAGGCGCTCGTGGCGGTCCGCAGGTGCGGTCCGTACGAGAACCGGTACGTGGAGATCCAGAACGTCAACACGGCCACGGGCACACCGATTTCGACGTTCAGAATGCCCAGGGGCTTCGACTACCCGTCGATCGTCTCCACCAGGCCGCTGGTCGTCGCCGCCAAGCTCAGCAGCGCCTCGGGCGGCGGCTCGGGCATCTCGGACTTCTTCTCGATCGACGAGAAGACCGGCAAGCTCAGGACCATCATCCCCGCGCCGGCCGACCGGTACGCGGCGGACTGCCCCTTCGACGAGGTGGACGGTTGTCACGGTGCGGTCGTCGGCAACGGCAGGATCTACCTCCCCACCAAGGAACACCAGGTCGGCACGGCACAGTTCCCCCGGACCAACGAGATCGTCTCGCTCGACCTCACCACGGGGAAACCGACCTCCGACAAGGCGGACGCGGGCGAGCGGCACGAGATGTACCCGCTGCGTATGGACGGCGGCAACGTCATCGCGTACAGAGCTCCGCTGGCCGGCGAGGGCAGCAGGCAGATCGTCAGCATCGACGGTGCCGTCTTCCAGCCGGTGCCCCTGCTGGAGAGCCGGGTCTGGGGAAGCGCGCACGGCAAGGAGTGTGCCTTCTCCTCCGGCGCGGAGATCCTCTACGCCCACGGCCGCCTGTTCATGTCCGGCCGGATGATCGGCAAGCCCCGGAAGTCCTCGACCGACGAGAAGAAGTGTCTGGCCATGGCGTACACGACCGGCTGACACGTGAGGACCAGGGGGTGTTTTCGGCCGGAGGCGTCGGCGGGCGGTCCGACGCCTCCCCTACTCGTTGGTAGTCTCCGAAAGTTGATCTTGAGGGTGCGCCCGTCGGCGCCTACCAGAAATGCGAACCGAATTGATCCACCGTCAGTTGAGCCGTCGTGTCCGTCTCACCGGCCGCCTCGCCGCCTGCTCACTCATCCTGTCCGCACTCCCCGCCGCCCCCGCTCTCGCAGCCTCCGCAGCCCCCGCCGGGGCATCGGCGACTCCGCACCTGGACGCCGTGGAGCAAGCGCTGCGCGAGGTCTCGCCCGGCCTTGAGGGCGGCGTCTGGGAGCGCACCTCGGGCAACCGGCTCGACTCCTCCGCTCTCGATGCCTCCGACTGGCTGCTCCAGACCCCCGGTTGCTGGGGCGACGACAAGTGCACCGACCGGCCCGGCACCGAGCGCCTGCTCGCCAAGGTGACGGAGAACATCGCCAGGGCGACGGGCACCGTCGACATATCCACGCTCGCCCCGTTCCCCAACGGCGCCTTCCAGGACGCGATCGCCGACGGCCTCAAAGCGTCGGTCGCCTCGGGCAACAAGCTCAAGGTCCGCGTCCTCGTCGGCGCGGCGCCCATCTACCACCTCAACGTGGTGCCGTCGAAGTTCCGCGACGAACTGACCGCCAAGCTGGGCGACGCGGCCGCGAGCATCACGCTGAACGTGGCGTCGATGACCACCTCGAAGACCGCCTTCTCCTGGAACCACTCCAAGCTGCTCGTCGTCGACAACCAGTCGGTCGTCACCGGCGGCATCAACAGCTGGAAGGACGACTACCTCACCACCACCCACCCGGTGACCGACGTCGACCTGGCGCTCACCGGCCCCGCCGCGAAGTCCGCGGGCTCGTACCTGGACACGCTGTGGTCCTGGACCTGCGCGAACAAGAAGAACGTCGCCTCCGTCTGGTTCGCCTCCTCCAAGGGCGCCGACTGCATGCCGTCCCTGGCCACGGGCACCGCCACCCCGAAGCCCACCGGGAACGTCCCCGTCATCGCCGTCGGCGGCCTCGGCGTCGGCATCAAGGACAACGACCCGGCGTCCGGCTACCGCCCGACCCTGCCCACGGCAGCGGACACCAAGTGCGTCGTCGGGCTGCACGACAACACCAACGCCGACCGCGACTACGACACGGTCAACCCCGAGGAGAGCGCCCTGCGCGCCCTGGTCGCCAGCGCCCGCGACCACATCGAGATCTCCCAGCAGGACCTCAACGCCACCTGCCCGCCGTTGCCGCGCTACGACATCCGGCTCTACGACGCGCTCGCCGCGAAGATGGCCGCGGGCGTGAAGGTACGCATCGTGGTCAGCGACCCCGCCAACCGGGGAGCGGTCGGCAGCGGCGGCTACTCGCAGATCAAGTCCCTCAACGAGATCAGCGACACCCTGCGCGACCGCCTCGCCCGGCTGACCGGCGACAAGACCGCCGCCCGCACGGCGATGTGCTCCACCCTCCAGCTGGCCACCTTCCGCAGCTCGGCCGGTGCCACCTGGGCCGACGGCCACCCGTACGCCCAGCACCACAAGCTGGTCGCGGTCGACGACGCGGCGTTCTACATCGGTTCGAAGAACCTGTACCCGTCCTGGCTCCAGGACTTCGGTTACGTGGTGGAGAGCCCCGAAGCGGCCGCCCAGCTGAAGGAGAAGCTGCTCGCGCCGCAGTGGAAGTACTCGCAGGCGACGGCCACGTTCGACCACGAGCGCGGCGTCTGCCAGTCCTGAGACGCACGAGGTGCCCGGTGTGCTTCCGCAACCGCGGTCCGCGCGAACACCCCGGGCACCTCCTCCACCGCGACCTGACCGCGAGGGCCCGTCAGGCGGTGCAGTGCTTCTGCGCATCCAGGCGCACCTTGCGGCCGGTGAATTCCTCCAGTACGGCGATGTTCTGCGGGGCGTAGTTCGTCGCGGTGATCCGGTCGGCGTCCCGGCTGCCCAGCTTGCCGGTGTAGGGCGCGGACTTCTCCAGCCAGTAGGCCGTCCGCAGGAACTGTGTCAGGACCAGGTCGCGCAGCGTGGGTTCGGCCTTGATCCTGGCCCAGTAGTCGGGGTGCTTGTCCTTGGCGACGCGCAGGTAGAGCAGCAGGTACCGCAGGTTGGTGGCGGCGATGTCGCGGGCATTACTGGCGCCGACTCCCTTGATGTACTCCTGGAGCACGGTCACCGCGGGCAGCCCGGTCAGCCCGGCGTTCTGCTCCGCCAGCACCCCCTGGAGGCGGTACGTCCCCTGGGTCCTGTCGCGCAGATAGATGTCGTCCATGGTGGAACTGAGGCTGTCCTTGATCAGCGGCAGGATCTCCTTGCGGGGGAAGCCGCCGTGCAGGGGCACCGCCAGCGCCTGCCGGCCGCCGTTGATCCAGGCCGCGGTGCGCACGTCCCAGTCGGTTCGGGACGGGTCGAGGTCCCACATGTGGGTCTCCTCGTGGATCGCCACCATCATCGATTCGGCGAACCCCTCGAAGCTCCGCCTGTCCACGAACTGGTTCCAGTACTGGTCGTTGGCCTGGGCGATCGCCAGCGCCTCTCCGCTGGGCCAGCGCCGCTTGTACATCGCCTGGAGGGTCCGCATCCAGTTCGAGGAGTTGAAGGACGCCTTGAGGTCGCTCAGGTCGGCATTGGGCTGCGACGGTTCGTCGTAGCAGTAGGGATCCGGGACGCGTATCTGCCGGGTGTCACCCGAGGGGACGGTCTCGGCGGGACCCGAGGCGACTGCGGTGCCCGTTCCCAGGGCCAGGGCAAGACACACGGTCAGCAGGCGGAAGGAGACTCTACGGCTCACGAGGACCTCATCTCGAAGCGGTCGTACGCAGGCACGGCAGGCAGGTCGCCGCACCGCCCGGCACTGACCACGCAACCTAGGACTCCGCACGCCCCGCGCCTACTGTCATCCACCTCATACCATCCGGATATGGGCTCCCGAACGTGAACTTCACGGGCCCCAGGTGCCCCGCCGCACCGGGGCCGTCACCGGTCTCACGTCAGGAACTTGTCGGCCAGTATGCGGGCGACGGCCCAGTCCTGCATGGCCACGCCGACGGTCTTGAAGACCGTACGACCGCCCGGCAGCGCCTCGGCGGCGGACAGGGCGGTGCCCAGTTCGGTCAGGCTGGCTTCCGTGAGGGCCCCGGTCTTGAGGGCGTGCAGGATCTCGCCGGACTCTTCGAGGATCGCCTCGCGCTCGTCGATCACCACAGTGCTGTCGGCGAGGAGGCCGTCGGGCAGCTCACGCATGGTGGGGCGGAAGGCGCCGATGGCGTTGACGTGGACCCGGGCGGGCAGGGCTTCCTCGGTGAAGAGCGGACTGGTCGCGGGAGTGGCGCAGCAGACGATCTCCGCATCGCCGACTGCCGTCTCGGGATCGTTGGCGGTACGGATCCGGGTCGCGGGCAGTTCGGGAGCGAGCATCCGGGCAAGGGCTTCGGCGCGCCGGACGTCGGTGTCCACCACGGTCAACTCGCGCAGGGGGCGCACCGCGTGGACGGCACGGACCTGATCGGGGGCCTGGCCGCCCGCACCGATGAGGGTGAGCCGGCCCGCGTCGGCGGGGGCGAGGAGGTCGGTGGCGACGCCTACGGCCGCACCGGTGCGCAGGGTGGTGACGGCTCCGGCGTCCGCGATCAGGGTGTCCGTGCGCCTGGTTTCGGTCCACACCACCGTGCCGGCGATGGCAGGTGTGCGGTCGAAGTTGAGGCTCAGCGTTTTGGTCATGGCAGAGCCGCTCGCCCGGTGGTGGGCGTTCATCACCAGGAACTGGCCGTCGCGCATGACGGTGCGGGTGGGCATCTCGAACTCCCCGGCGGCCAGGCCGATGAATCCGTCGCGTACCGCGTTGATGGCCTCGCGCATGGTGACGGCTTCGCGGACCTCGTCCGCTGAGAGGGTGACGGTCTGCATGGGATCTCCGCATCGTCGGTGGAGGGGTTCGTCGGGTCCGTCGTCGGCCGCCCGAACGGCGACAGGAAGTCAGTAAGGTATTACACCTTACAGAGCTGCTCCCGATCGGGAAGAGGGCCGACCGAGGACGGGCGGCCCTGTGTTATGCATAAGGCGTGACCGATTCCCGACCTGCCGCCGCGCCCACCACTCGCCTGAGGTCCGTCAGCCTCCGCGAGCAGGCCCGAGAGGAGCTGCGGGCCCGGATCACGCTCGGACAGATCGAGCCGGGCAAGGTCCGCAGCGTGATCAGCATCGCCGAGGAACTCGGGGTGTCCATCACTCCCGTGCGCGAGGCGGTGATGGACCTGGCGAATCAGGGCATGGTCGAGGTCATCCGCAACCGGGGTTTCAGGGTGCCGCAGCTCAGCGAGCACGACCTGGACGAGATCTTCCGTATCCGTACGCTGCTGGAGGCTCCGGCGATGGCGGACGTGGTACGGGTACTGGGCGGTGCCCGGGTCCCGGAGTTCCGGCGGCTTGCCGAGGAGATCACCTCGGCAGCCAGGAAGGGCGACCTGGCGGCGTTCCTGGACAAGGACCGGCAGTTCCACCTCGGGCTGCTGGAGCTGTTGGGCAACGGCCGTCTGGTGGCGATGGTTGCCCAGTTGCGCGATCAGGCCCGGATGCGGGGGCTCCAGAAGCTGGCGGACCAGGGCGAGTTGACCCAGTCCGGCGAGGAGCACATCACGCTGATCGATGCGATCGAGGCCGGACAGGCCGAGCTCGCGGTGGAGTTGATGCGCGATCACCTCGCCCACAGCCGGGGCATCTGGGCCGGGCACGCGGAGCCTGCTTCCTGAACGTCCCGCAAGGGGCCGGGAGTTCGGCGTGCGGCCCGCCCCGGGTCCTCGCGGTGCACACCCAGCCGTTGACTGGTGTTGGGTAATGTATTACACCTAACTCGCCGGACGGTGAGAACCGGACAGTGAGCATCCGCATCCCTTTGGCCGTGCGGCGTGGTGGTACGGCAGACCAGTGCGCAAGGAGACATCCATGCCCGGACAGCAGGGCTTCAGCATCAGCACCGTCGACTACCACACCGGCGGCGAGCCCTTCCGTATCGTCAGCGACCCGCTCGTCGCCATCGAGGGGACCACCGTCGCCGAGCGCCGCGTCTTCGCCATGGCCGACCCGGAGGTCGACCGCCTGCGGAGGCTGCTGTGCTGCGAACCTCGTGGGCATGCCGACATGTACGGCGGTTTCATCACTCCGCCCGACGACGAAGGCGCCCACTTCGGAGTGCTGTTCTGGCACAAGGACGGCTTCTCCACGGCCTGCGGCCACGGCTCCATCGCACTCGCGGCGTGGGCCGTGGGGAGCGGCCTCGTCGCACGCGACCCTTCCGGGACGACCACCGTCGTCATCGACGTCCCCTCGGGACGCGTCACCCTGCGGGTGCGGAGCGACGGCGACAGGATCACCGGGATCGACTTCGTCAACGTGCCCAGCTACCGCCTCGCGGAGAAGGTCGCCCTGGCCACCTCCCGGGGTGACGTCGTCGTCGACATCGCCTACGGCGGCGCCATCTACGCCCATCTCGACGCAGCCGCCGTCGGACTGACCGTGACACCCGAGCACTACACCGACCTCATCGGCATCGGGCGCGAGGTGAAGTGGGCACTGAACGAGACCGCCCACGCCCGCCACCCCGTCGACGACCGCCTCAGCGGCATCTACGGCACCATCCTCTACGAAGACCTCGGCACCGACTCCGACGGCAATCCGCACCAGCGCAACGTCACCGTCTTCGCCGACGGCCAGGTCGACCGCTCCCCGTGCGGTTCCGGCACCTGCTCGCGGGTCGCCGTGCTCGCCGCGACCGGCTCTCTCACCTCGGGCCAGACCCTCGTCCACGACTCCCTCGTAGGCAGCCGCTTCACCGCTCGCATCGCCTCGGAGCTGAGCGCGGACGGCTACCGGGCCGTCATTCCCGAGGTCACCGGGACCGCCTACCGCACCGGCGAGCACCGCTTCACACTCGACCCCGACGACGACCTCGGCACCGGGTTCGTCCTCCGGTAGCAGAATCCGTACGGCGTCCTGGGCCCTGACGCGCTCAGGCGAAGTCCCGGCGGCGGCCCGCCTTGGCCGTGAGCAGGTAGAGCGGCGGCAGGACGGCTGCCGCGCACACCGCCGACAGAGCTGTGTGCGTTCCCGCGTACGTGGCGAGCAGGCCGGCGGTGAGGGCGCCGACGGGCTGGGCGCCCCAGGAGACGAAGCGGACGGTGGCCATGACGCGGGAGAGGAGCTCGGGCGGCGACTCCGTCTGACGGTAGGTGCGGGTGGTGATCGAACCGATGACGACGCCGAAGGCGAAACCGGCGTTGCCGAGGGCGAACCAGTAGGCGTCGGCGGCGGACGTGGTCAGCGGGATCAGGGCCGCGGCCGCGACGCCGCCTGCCAGCGAGGCCCCGACGACCCCGCGCGCGGTGCCGAACCGCCGGGTGATCCGTACCGCCAGCGAGGATCCGGCGAGTGCGCCGACTCCGTCCATGGCGAGCACCAGGCCGAGTTGGGCGGGCGTCAGCCCGGCCTCGCGGACCAGGTAGAGGGGGGTGAGGGCGATCAGCGCGGCGCAGACGAAGTTGGTGGCGGTCGCCCAGAGCATGCAGGGCAGCATCACCGGGTGCCGGGTCACGTACCGCCAGCCCTCGCGGATCTGTCGCCCTGCGCTGTCGCCGGTACGGGGCGCGGGGCGGCGTTCGGGGAGGGTGCGCAGCAGTACGGCGGAGACGAGGTAGCTGGCGGCGTCCACGAGGAGCGCACCCACCGGGCCTGCGGCCTGGACGAGGAGGCCGCCTACGGAGGGGCCGCCGGTCTCGGTGACGGCATCGGTGCCGGACATCAGGCTGTTGCGCGCGGCGAGTTGCTCGGCCGGGACGACGGCCGGCAGGAACGTCGAGTTCGCTATGTCGAAGAGGACGGTCGAGGCGCCGGTGACCAGAGCGGCGAGCAACAGATGGGCGTAGGTGAGCCCGTCGAACCACCAGGCGAGCGGCAGGGACCCGAGGGCGGCGAACCGTACGAGATCCAGGGTGACTTGGAGACGGCGCAGTGGTACGCGCTGGGCGACCACGCCCGCCGGAAGGCTGAGCAGCAGCCAGGAGATCTGACCGGCGGCGGCGAGGAGGGTTGCCTGGAGGGCGGTGGCGTCGAGGACGACGAGGGCGACCAGGGGCAGGGCGAGTGCGGTGACGGCGGTGCCTGCGTGGCTGACGGTGGAGGCGGCCCAGTAGCGCCAGAAGTGGGCGGAGGGGGCGGCCGGTTGGTGCGGGGGCTCGGGGCTGGGGCGGACGCGCCCCGGGACTGTCGGGGTCTCGTTCATACGACGCCCTTCTCCGGCGGACTCCAGTGAGTCTCTTTTAGGAACTTACTCGGACCAGTGAGTTTCTATCGGGAACTCACCCCCTGGCGCAAGACGATTCCGACAACTCCACGTCGTAGCCGCACGACGGCTGCATCCGCGCGACGGCTGGATCGGCGTCCGCACGTCGCCGCTCGCACTGCCGGGGCACAGGGCCGGGGCTCCGCCCACCGCCTCCGGCAAGGGACGGCGATGGCGCTTGCCTGCGGCAGCGCTTGCCTGCGGTGGCGCTTGCCTGCGGCAGCACTTGTCTGCGGTGGCACTTGTCTGCGGCACCGCAGGAGGTAGCTTCTTCGGCATGGACTTTCACACCGCCGTTGAGCGCGCTCAGCGCCTCAAGAAGCTGCATGCCGAGTACAAGCCCCTGGTACTGCCGACCGTCTGGGACGTCTGGTCCGCGCGGACCGCAGCCGCCGCCGGATTCCCCGCGCTGACCATCGGCAGCCATCCGCTCGCCGACTCCCGAGGAGCCGGCGACCACGAGGGCCAGACCTTCGAGGAAGTGCTCGCCGCCGTCAGGCCGATCATCGCGGCGGTCGACGTCCCCGTTTCCGTCGACCTGGAGGCGGGTTACGGGCAGGAGCCCGCAGACCTCATCGCCGGGCTGACCGAGGTCGGCGGGGTCGGCCTCAACGTCGAGGACACCGTCCACTCCGAGGGCGGACGCGTGCGGACCACGCAGGAGCACGCGAACTACATCGCCGGCCTCCGCGCGGCGGCCGACAAGGCCGGAATCCCGGTCTGGATCAACGGACGCACCGACCTCTTCCTGCACGCGAAGGACGCCCCCGGCGTCCTCGACGAAGCGATCGAGCGGCTGCGGGCCCTGGAACAGGCAGGTGCCGACAGCGTCTACCCGGTGGGCATTCAGGACAACGACGAGCTGCTCACGGCGGTGACCAGTGCCGTCACCGTTCCCGTGAACTCGACGGCCCACCCCGTCAAGCACGACCTTGAGCGCTTCCGCCGCCTCGGCGTCGGCCGGATCACCTTCGGTCCGCTGCTCCAGTTCGCCATGACGGACGCGATGAACGAAGCGATCGGGCCCTGGGCTCCCCGATAACGCGCTGCACACCTCCCGCTCCGGGCGACTCCCTCGTACCGGTTGGGAGTTGGGTGCCGAGCCGGTGAGGCGGAGGGTCTTCGGCCGGGCCGCTAAGCCGGTGGTCACGCGGAGGCGTGACCACCGGGGCCCAGAGGTGGGGCGGCCCCGGCGGGCCCGGGAAGGTGCGCGTCGGGACGGTCCGGATAGGGTGACGTCCTTCCCGACGCCTTCCGCCCCGGAGCCCCCATGGAACCGCCCACCGGTCTGATCCAGGCCCCGCCGGGCATCTCACCGGGCCGGGGCACTCCGGCTTCGGTCCGGGTCGCGGGTGCCGTGTCGGTGGTGACCGTGTGTGCGATCGCCTGGGCCGCGGGGGGCGACGAACTGCTGACCGGTCCCGGATTCCGCGCCTGGCAGACGATCACCGTGGCGATCCTCGTACAGGCCCTGCCGTTCCTGCTGCTGGGCACTCTCATATCCGGCGCGGTCAACGCCTTCGTCCCGGCCCACGTGTTCGGAAAGGCGCTGCCGCGCAATCCTGTTCTCGCGGTTCCGGTGGCGAGCGCCGCGGGAATCGTGCTGCCGGGCTGCGAGTGCGCCTCGGTACCGGTCGCCAGGAGTCTGATCCAGCGCGGAGTCACCCCGTCCGCCGCGTTCGCCTTCCTCCTGGCGGCCCCCGCGATCAACCCCGTCGTCCTCGTGTCCACGGCCGTCGCCTTCCCCGGCAGCCCTGACATGGTCGTCGCCCGCCTGGTCGCCTCGCTGGCGACGTCGGTGCTGATGGGCTGGCTCTGGCTGCGGTTCGGACGTACGCAATGGCTGCGGATGCCCGCACGCCACACCGGCCATCAACACGGCGACAGCCGCCTGGAGGAGTTCCGGGTCGGCTTCCAGCACGACTTCCTGCACGCGGGCGGCTTCCTCGTGCTGGGCGCGATGGCCGCGGCCACCTTCAACGTCGCCGTGCCGAAGTCGGTGCTGGAGACCTTCTCGTCCTCACCCTGGCTCTCGGTGCTCTTCCTCGCCGCCCTGGCCGTCGTGCTGGCCGTCTGTTCGGAGGCGGACGCCTTCCTCGCCGCCTCGCTGACCGGGTTCTCGCCGACCGCCCGGCTGGCGTTCATGGTCGTCGGCCCGATGGTCGACCTGAAGCTGATCGCCCTCCAGGCGGGGACCTTCGGCCGGGCGTTCGCCTGGCGCTTCTCGGCGACGACCGCCGTCGCGGCCGTCGCGTGCACCGCGCTGACCGGATGGTGGCTGCTGTGAGCCGGGTGATGGCTGCTGTGAACCGGATGGTGGCTGCTGTGAGACGTCACGCCCAGCCCCTCCTCCTGCTGACCCTCGGCGTGGCGGTCCTGCGGGTGTCACTGTTCAGCGACGTGTGTCTGCGGTACGTGAAGGAGAGCGCCCAGCCGTTCCTGATCGCGACCGGACTCCTGCTCGCGGCCCTGGGCCTCGCGGGGCTCGCGCGCGACGTCGTACCGCGCGCACGGGAGCGGACGCAGGGGGCCCCCGGCAAAGGCACCGAGAAGTCCGCCGCGACCTCCGAGTCGATACGGCAGGATGCCCACGGCCCGGCCTCGCACGAGTACGCGCATCACCACAGCCACGACGCCGAAGCCGAAGCGGAGGTGCACGGCCACGACCACTCCCGGGGCCCGCGCGTGGCCTGGCTGCTGCTGCCGCCCGCGCTGCTCCTGCTGCTCTTCGCCCCGCCCGCGCTGGGTTCGTACACCGCGTCTCGCGATCAGCCGCAACTCGTCCAGGACTACGAGCACTTCGACCCGCTGCCCGCCGCGGGAAGCCCCGTACCCCTCTCCCTCACCGAGCTCGTCGCCCGTCTCCAGCAGGACGAGAGCGGCAGCCTCAAGGGCCGCACCCTGGTCCTCCAGGGCT
Source organism: Streptomyces sp. NBC_00237 (assembly GCF_026342435.1). NCBI lineage: Bacteria > Bacillati > Actinomycetota > Actinomycetes > Kitasatosporales > Streptomycetaceae > Streptomyces > Streptomyces sp. NBC_00237. The sequence continues at coordinate 165,023 of NZ_JAPEMT010000004.1, forward strand.
TCGTCACTCCCGCCCGGGAGTCCGCCGGGACCAAGGCCGGGACCTGGGAACTGACCCGGCTCCTGGTCTCCTGCTGCGCCGCCGACTCGCAGGCCCTCCGCGTCACCGTGCACGGGGCGCAGGCGCCGCCCGCCGACGCCTGGGTACGGGTCACCGCCCGCTGGCGGCCGGGCGGCACGTTCGGCACCACCTCCGCTGCGCTCGCGCTCGACGCCGTGTCCGTCACCCGTGTCCCGGAACCCGCCAACCCGTATCTGGACAAGGCTCCCGTGCTCTGAGCGAGTCCCCCGCAGAAGGCGCATCCGTCAGGGGACTTGCGGAACCCGGAACCGGCGCCGGTACTCCGTCGGCGTCGTGTTCAGGCGACGGCGGAAGGCCCGCACCAGGGTGTCGGTGGTCCCGAAGCCGCACAGGGACGAGATGCGGTCGAGCGTGGCGTCGGAGGACTCCAGTTCGTGGCGGGCCTTCTCGACGCGCATCGACTCGATGTACGCGTGCGGGGTCGTGCCCAGTTCGGTCTTGAACAGGCGGGTCAGGTGCCGGTCGCTGACGTGGGCGTACGCGGCGAGGTCCACGACGGTGAGCGGCTCGGAGATGTGGCGCAGGATGTGGTGGCGCAGGTCCTCGATGCGCCGGGTCGTGGAGACCTGCTCCAACGGGACGCTGAACTGGCTCTGGCCGCTGGAGCGTTTGAGGTACATCACGAGCTGGCGGGCCACGCGCAGCGCGACGGCCTCCCCGAGGTCGTCGGCGATCAGGGCGAGGGAGAGGTCGAGGCAGGCGCTGATCCCGGCGCCGGTCCACACGTTGCCCTCGCGGATGAAGATCGGGTCGGCGTCGACCTTCACCTCCGGATGGTCGGCGGCCAGTTGCTGCGCGGTCGACCAGTGCGTGGTGGCCCGTTTGCCGTCGAGCAGCCCGGCGGCGGCGAGCAGATGCGCCCCGACGCACACCGAGGTGATCCGGCGCGTCCGCGCGGCGAGCGCCTTCACCCGATCGACCAGTGCGGGGTCGACGAGGGGGTGGACCCGCCCGTCGTCGTCGACCTCGACCGCACCCGGGACGATGAGCGTGTCGATGCCGCGTGCCGCGACCTCGTCGAAGGTGAGGTCCGGCAGGACGCGGACACCGGCGCCGGTGGTGACCGGGTCCATGGTCTCGGCCGCGAGGACCACGTGGTAGCCGGCCGCGTCCGCGGTCTCCCGGCGGGCCAGTGCGAATACCTCCGGCGGCCCGGTGACGTCGAGCAGGTCCACGTCCTCGAAGATCACGATCACGATGAGCCGTCTCGCGGTGTCCGCCATGCTTCCCCCTGCTGTCGCTTCCGCTGTGCCGTCCGCTGGGGCGTCCGGTGTGCCGTCCGATGTGCCGTCCGGCCCCAGGTCGGTATCTGCATGTTAGACGTCATTGTTGACATCGCCTCCAGCTCGTAGCGTTGTGGACACAGCCCCCCAGACCGGCAGGACCGGGGACGCGGGCTGTGTCTCTCCCTACGCGACACAAAGGCGGTACACCCATGTCCAGGACCACGCTGCGCGAGCTGAACGGCTTCGACCAGACGCCCGCGACGCTGGCCGAGTCGACGCTCATCCTGATCGACTTCCAGAACACCTACACCCAGGGCGTGATGGAACTCGACGGATGGGAGGAGTCCCTCGAAGCCGCCGCGCAGCTCCTGGCCCGAGCCCGCGCGGCAGGCACGAAGATCGTGCACGTCATCAACGACGGCGGGGAGGGGACCCCGTACGACATCCGGGTGGAGATCGGCCAGATCCACCCGAAGGTCGCCCCGGTGGACGGCGAGCCGGTCGTCGTCAAGCAGGTCCCGAACGCGTTCGTCGGGACAGAGCTGGCGAGTCACCTCACGGAAGGCCAGGACGTCGTCGTCGCGGGGTGGATGACCCACATGTGCGTCGCGTTCACGGCGCAGGGCGCGTTCCTGAACGGCAACCGCCCCACGGTCGCCGCCGACGCCACCGCCACCCGCTCGCTGCCCGTCGCGGGCACCGCCGTCCCGGCCGAGCAGGTGCACCAGGGCGCCCTCGCCACCATCGCCGACCTGTACGGGGTCGTCGTCGCCTCCCAGAAGGAGATCAACTGATGAAGCCGCTGCGTACGCTCGTCGCCCTGGGCGCCACCGCTCTGCTCGCCGTCACCGTGACCGCGTGCGGTGGGGAGACCCAGGCCGCCACCAGCACCGACCGGCAGGACAAGAAGGCGTCGCCGACCGCCGCGCCGACCGCCGGGGAGAACGTCGCGAAGAACACCACGACGCTGCGTCAGCTCATGAAGCTCGACGAAACCCCGGCGACGCTGTCCAACGCCGCGCTGGTCCTCGTCGACTACCAGAACGTCTACACCGGCGGCCCGATGGAACTCACCGGCTGGAAAGAGGCGGTGAACAGCACCAAGGCCCTGCTGGAACGGGCCCGCAAGGCCAAGACGCCGGTGATCCACATCGTCGAGAAGGGCTACGACCTCACGTCGAAGGCCGGACAGATCATTCCGGCGCTCAAGCCCGCCAAGGGCGAGGCCGTCGTCGAGAAGGCCGTCCCCAACGGCTTCCACGACACGAACCTCAACGAGCAGCTCAAGAAGACCGGCCGCAAGAACGTCATCATCGCCGGTTTTATGACGCACATGTGCACCCTGTTCACCACCGAGGGCGCCGTCTACAACGGCTACAACCCGACCGTGGTGGGCGACGCCTCCGCGACCCGGCCGCTGCCGGTCAAGGGCAACCCCAACGGCATCCCCGCGAAGCAGGTCCACGAGGCCGCGCTCGCCACGATCCAGGACCGCTTCGGCGTGGTCGTCCCGCAGCAGAGCGACATCAAGTAACGCTCGAATCATCTGACTTCGGCGTGGGCAGGGAATATCTGTTCTCTGCCCACGCCGAAGGGCGCGCCCTACCGCGCCCGTAAACCCCACACCCCCACTCCCCCCATCCCCCCATGTGAAGGTCCCCCCATGAATGCGATCCCCCCATCAAAGAACCGCAAGAAACAGATCAGCAAGACCCCATGGAGAAAACGAAGATGGCTACCCGCAGAGGCTTCATAGGCAGCGCCACCGGTATCGGTACGGCCGCTTTGCTCGGCTACTCCGCCTCGCCGAGCTACGCGGACGTCCCGCCGGTCGACGCCGGTGCCGAGGCGGTGAGCCAGCAGACGGCACGGTCGTCGATGCTCGCCGTCAATGCCGGGATGCGCACCAACTACGCCACCCTCAAAGCGGAGTTGATCAAGCATCTCTCCCCCGTGGTCGTCGTGCAGAACGACGCCAAGGGCGGCCGGTTCACCCTCGTGACCAAGGACGGCCAGGAGTCCACCAACCCCGTGTCGGAGACGTTCGAGCTGGCGAAGTCCATCGCTCACGTCCCGCTCGGCATCTTCTCGGTGATCGCCTCCTACCTGGCGGACAAGATCCCGAACCTGCCCAACGCGAACCGCATCGACCCCCACGACCTCGTCATGGTGGCGTTCAACGACGACAAGTCCACCGCGTGGATCCCGCCGCTCCAGGCGTACGCCACCCGGCTCACCACGGCCCGCCGCCAGCTCGCCTCCGCCGGTCTGCCCCCGGCGCTGGCCACGTCCTGCGGCAACATCCTCACCGGCGGCCTGAAGTTCATCAACGCCTCGATCACGGCCAAGACGTTCGACATGGCGTCGTTCGAGGCGTTCTCCGGCAGCGTGTACCCGGACATCCGCGTCAACATGGAGCACGCCTCGCAGGCCCAGATCAGCGGCGTGCAGACCATCATGAAGACCTGGCGCGCCAAGGTCGGCGAGGCGGCGTGGGCCGACCTGTACTGCGTGGTCCTGTCGCAGTGGACCACGAGCCTCCTCAACCAGAACACCATCATCCTCAAGGACTGCATGAACGCGGCGAAGGTCGCCACCCACCTGATCGACCTGCCGGGCCTGGAGCCGCCCGTGGACCCGATCTTCACCGCGCTCGACAACCTCGCGCGGATCGTGCAGGACAACGTCGCCGCCGAGATGGTCTTCCCCAAGGACACGAAGGTCGCCGACGCGCTGAAGGGCCAGCAGGACCTGCTGTCCGACGAGATCCTCAACCAGCTCGGCAAAACGACCACCCTGAAGGCCACACCCAGCTACAACACGGTCGCCTCGGGGGTGTGCCCGGTCCCTCACTAGTACTTCCAGCCGTACGTCACCCAGTCGTACGTCCTCCAGCCGTACCTCAGCGGAGCGGCTCGGGACGTCTGGGCGTCGCTCCGGCTCCCGGGGATGCGCGTACCCCGCCGTCGTGGTCACGACGGCGGGGTACGCGCATCAGCTCCCGGCCCCACCAGGGCCGTCAGCGTCGGGTCACTTCGCCAGGAAGGCGAGGAGGGCCTGGGTGACTTCCTGGGCGTGGGTCCACAGCAGGCCGTGCGGGGCGCCGTCGATGACGACGTAATCGGCCTGCGGAAGTGCCTGGTGGAAGAGGTCTCCGGTGGCCTCGATGGGCAGGATGCGGTCGGCGGTGCCGTGCAGGATCAGTGCCGGGACGTCGATCTTGAGCAGGTCGGCGCGGAAGTCGGTGGACCAGGTCGCCACGCAGGCCAGGGAGGCGTAGGCGGAGGCTCCGGCGGCGACGTTCCAGCTGTTGCGGACGGCCTCCTCGCTGATGCGGGTGCCGAGGTTCTCGTCGAGGTTGTAGAAGTTCTCGTAGAACGCGGTGAAGTAGGCGTAGCGGTCGGCGGTGACGGCCTCTTCGATGTCCTGGAAGACGGCACCGTCGACGCCGCCCGGGTTGTCGGCGGTCTTGAGGAGGAAGGGTTCGAGGGAGGCCAGGAAGGCGGCCTTGGCGATCCGGGCGGAACCGTAGGTGCCCAGGTAGCGGCCGACCTCGCCGGTGCCCATGGAGAAACCGACCAGGACGACGTCGTTGAGGTCGAGGGTCTCCAGGACCGTGTTCAGGTCGGCGGCGAAGGTGTCGTAGTCGTAGCCGGTGGTGGGCTGGCTGGAGCGGCCGAAACCGCGCCGGTCGTACGTGATCACGCGGTGTCCGGCGGCCAGCAGGGCGGCGGACTGCTTCTCCCAGGAGTGGCCGTCGAGCGGGTAGCCGTGGATCAGCACGACGGGCTGGCCGGTGCCGTGGTCCTCGTAGTACAGCTCGATGCTGGTCGAGTTCTCCTGGCCAACGGTGATGAACGCCATGGTGGTTACTGCCTTTCGGTGGGAAGTGCGTCGGGTGTCTGCTGGTGCGTGCCCGGGCGGGCACGGCTGTGGTGAAGGGGCGGGGCGGCCGGTCAGCGGACCGTGCGGGCCGCTTGCTGGACGATGCGGGCGACGGCCTCCGGCCGGGATACGGACACCGCGTGCGACGCGTCGACGACCGTGGTGCGGGAGCGGGCGCGGGCCGACATGTAACGCTGGGCCTCCACGGGGATGTTGAGGTCCTCGGTGGTGACCAGCGACCAGGAGGGAATCGTCTTCCAGGCGGCCTTCGTCGACTTCTCCTCCAGCGCCGCCGCGGCGATCGGACGCTGCCCCGCCGCCATGAGCCCGGCCTTGTCCTTCGGCACGTCCGCGGCGAACTGGGCGCGGAACTTCTCCGGCTTGATGTACACGTCCGCGCCCTGACTGCCGTCGGGCAGCGCGTAGTTGACCGGCTCGACGGCCTGGCCGAGGGTGCTGCCGGGGAACTTGTTCGTCAGCCCGAGCGAGCTCTCGCCCGCGTCGGGCAGGAACGCGGCGATGTAGACCAGCGCCTTCACCTTGTCCTCCAGACCCGCGGCGGCCTGACTGATGACGGTGCCGCCGTAGGAGTGACCGACCAGGACGACCGGACCTTCGATGTGGCCGACGACACTGCGGAGGTACGCGGCGTCGGTCGCCGGGCCGCGCAGCGGGTTGGCGGCGGCCACCACGGGGTAGCCCGCACGCTGTAGCCGGGTGACGACGCCGTCCCAGCTCGCGGCGTCGGCGAACGCCCCGTGTTCCAGCACGATCGTCGGGCGTACCGGCTGGTGGGACGCCGCACCGGCGGCACCGGCCGCACCGGGCAGGGTGGCGGCGGCCACGGAAAGACCCAGGGCCGCTGCGGCAGCGAGCAGGGCGGATCGGCGGGTCGGACGGGTGATACGCATGCGGGTATGTCCTTCTTCTTCGACCGGGGTGGAGCGTCTTGTTCGACCGGGGTGGAGCGTCTTGCGTTCTGTCCTACGAGGAGAGGACGGGATCGGTTCACCCTGCGAACGGAATGATTTTTCGCGGGTCCTGGCCGGGGGCTCAGTCCGTGGAGCCCAGGACGTCGTAGACCTGCCTCAGGTAGCCGAGGGTGCGCTCCGAGCCGAGGATTCCGTCGCCCAGCCGGTTCATCGCGTACGAGAACGTGACGCGCCGGTCGAGGTCCATCACGACGATCGAACCGCCCCGGCCGACCCAGAAGCAGACCCTGCCGGTGGGCAGGTGCGGCATCGTCCGCGCGTCGGCGAGCGCGAAGCCCATGCCCCAGCGCACGGGAACGCCCAGGAACAGGTCGACTCCGTCGGCCTGTACGTCGAAGATCTTGTCCACGGTGTCGGCGGAGAGAAGCTGATGGCCGTTGACCCGGCCGCTTCGTGAGACGGCGGAGAGGGCACGGGCCAGACCTCGTGCGTTTCCGTGGCCGTTGACGGCGCCGAGTTCGGCCCGGCGCCACCGCGACGTGTCGACGTGCTCGTCCCGGGCGGGGCTGCCGAGCAACGTCCTGGTGAAGATCCCCTCGGGATCGAGACCGGCCGGCATGCCGGAGAGCGGGGAGGGGGCCACCGACTCGGCGATGCGCGGCCAGTCAGCCTCCCGCGCACCTATCTGGACGTCGGCGCGGGCCGGCCCGGCGATCTCGGTGTCGACGAACTCGGTCAGGGTACGGCCGGTGACCCGTCGTACGAGCTCGCCCACCAACTGCCCCTGGGTCTGTACGTGGTAGCCCGAGGCACTGCCCGGCTCCCACCAGGGCGCCTGCGCGGCCAGCCGGGCGCTCGCGGTCGGCCCGTCGTACAGATCGTCCATGGTGAAGGGCTGCTGCCAGCCGGAGAGCCCCGAGGTGTGTGCCAGGACGTGCCGCACCTCGATGTCCTGCTTGCCCCGGGCGGCGAACTCGGGCCAGTAGTGCGCGACCGGGCGGTGCAGATCCAGCGCCCCCCGGTCGACGAGGAGCAGGACCGCCAGACTGCTGAGGGTCTTGGTCGTCGACCACAGGTTCACCACCGTGTCCTGTTCCCACGGAACGGTCCGCGCCTCGTCGGCGTACCCACCCCACAGGTCGACTTCCATCACGCCGTCGACGTCGACGGCGATCGACGCCCCCAGCTCCTCCCCCGATTCCAGGTGCGCTTCAAGTGCCGCTCGGACCGGTTCGAACCGGTCGGTGCTCGTTCCTTCGACGGTGATCATGTCTTCTTCTCCACTCCGGATGACGGCTGTTCGCTCGCTCAACGGGGAGAACGGCACGCTGGTTCACGCTTCGTCGCAGGTGAGAGCCCTTCTCAGGCAGGGGAACGGCCGCCTCGCGCCGGTCGCCGCCCTGCTAATGTCCTGTCCGTCGTGCGGAAGGCGGAAGGCGGTGTCCTCGCCGCTCCGATCACCTGTCCCCTCTCTGTGGGCAGGTCATGGTCATGTGTGCGCCCCCGACGGTGGTGCCGTCGAGCAGGTTCTGGGTGGGTGCGGTGACAGCTGTGGAGCAGGGACTCGACTTCGGACTGCTGGGTCCGCTGGTGGTACGGCGGGCGGGCACGGTACTCGATCCGGGTCGGCGCAGGCAGCGGCTGCTGCTGATCCGCCTATTGCTCGCCGACGGCCGGGCGGTCGCCCCGCAGACGCTGTGCGAGGAACTGTGGCCGCAGCAGCCGGGACGGACGCCGGGCGGCGCGATGGGCTCCCTGCACGCCCACGTCAGCAAGGTCCGCGCGGTCCTGGAACCGCAGCACCTGCGCCGACAGGGCACCTTCGCGGTGCTGGTCACCGAACCCCTGGGCTACGCCCTGCGGGTGCCGCCGGAGAGCCGTGACACCGTACACTTCGAGCGGGCTCATGCCCGGGCGCACCGGCTCATGGGCCAGGGCCGGCCCGAGCACGTCGTGGAAGAGGCCCGAAGAGCCCTGGAGATGTGGCGCGGCACCGCGTTCGCCGACGCCGCACACCATCTGTTCGCCACCCACGAGGCAGCACGCCTGGAAGAACTGCGGCAGTCCACCCGCGAGATACGCACCACTGCGCTGCTCGTGCAGGGGCGGATCACCGAAGCCCTGGACGCGGCGCAGGAGATGACCGTCCAGCATCCCCTGCGGGAGACCGGCTGGGCACTGCTGCTGCGCGCCCTGTACCTCGCCGGCCGGCACCCCGAAGCGCTTCAGCGTTACAACGACCTGCGTCGGCTCCTCGACGAGGAACTGGGTCTCGAACCCGGCCCACCGCTGCGCTCCCTGCACCACGGCATCCTCCACCACGACCTGCCACCGCTTCACCCGGCCGACGCGGGACGGAGTTTCGGCACCGCCGGACAGGCCGAGGCCGCCGAGGAGGCCGAAGATTCCGGTACGGGCGACGGACCCGCCGCAGAGTCCGGTACGGGCAGCGGACCGGCCGAAGGATGCGGCGCACCGGCGGCAAACGACGAGGAGACCGCTTCGCCGCTCCCGGCGCGTCCGGCCCAACTACCGCGCAGCCTCCCGGTGTTCGCGGGCCGGACGGCCGAAGGTGCGTGGCTGTCGGCCGTGAGCGGCGCACCGGGCCGCCCCGGGCCTGCCGCTGCCCCGGTCGTCGTCATCAGCGGTGCTCCTGGTGTCGGCAAGACGACCTTCGCCGTCCACCACGCCCACCGCGTCGCCTCCTCCTTCCCCGACGGGCAGCTCTTCGTCAACCTGTGCGGATTCCACCCGCACGCACCCGCCGTCGACCCCGGCAACGCCCTGCACGGATTCCTCACCGCCCTCGGCGTGCCCGCGCCGCGCATCCCCGAGGACACCGCCGACCGCAGCACGCTCTTCCGCAGCCTCCTCGCCGAGCGGCGGGTCCTCCTCGTCCTGGACAACGCCCGCGACGAACACCAGGTGCGCCCCCTGCTCCCCGCAGGAGACGGCTGTTTCACCCTGATCACCAGCCGCAACCAGCTCCCCGGCCTGGTCGCGACCGACGGCGCCAGACCACTCACCCTCGCGCTGCCCTCGCCGGCCGAGGCCCACCAAGCCCTCGAACGACGCCTGGGAACCGAACGGCTGGCCGCCGATCCCACCGCCACGGCCGACATCATCCGCCTGTGCGGGCGGCTCCCCCTGGCCATGGCCGTGGTCGCCGCCCGCGCCGAGCTCGACCCGTCCTTCCCCCTGCACGCCATCGCCGAGGACCTGCGGCACACCCACGGCCTCGACGCCTTCACCGGCTTCGACACCACCACCGACGTCCGCACCGTCTTCTCCTGGTCCTACCACTCCCTGGACGAAGCCGCCGCCCGTCTCTTCCGCCTCCTCGCCCTGCACCCCGGCCCCCACATCACCGCCCCCGCCGCCGCCAGCCTCGCCGGTCTCCCCCTCCCCCTGACCCGCCGGGCACTCGCGGGCCTGGTCGGGTCCTGCCTCGTGGAACAACCGCTGCCCGGCCGCTACGCCCTGCACGACCTCCTTCGCGGGTACGCCAGCGAACTCGGCCACACCCACGACACCGCCCAGGACCGGCACCACGCCACGCTCCGGACCCTGGACCACTACCTGTTCACCGCGTACGAGGCGAACCAGTTCCTCAAGCAGGACACCTCGATCGAACTCGACCTCGGTGTGCCCGTGCCGGGAGTCGTGCCGGAGAACCTGACCGGCATCGAGCAGGCCACCCGCTGGCTGACCGCCGAACACCGGGTGCTGACCAGCCTGCTCCACACCGCCGTGAGCCGGCGGCTGGACCGCCACACCACCGGACTGGCCTGGTCCCTCAAGGAATATCTCAACCGCAAGGAATTCTGGCCCGAGGCCATCACCGCGCTGACCCCCGCCCTCGACGTGGCCCGCCGCCACAACGACCTCCTCGAAGAGGGCCGTTGCCTGCGCCACCTCGGCAGCATCCACGGCTACCTGGACCACCAGGAGCAGGCCCTGGACCACCTGCGACGCGCCACCGCGATCTTCGAGCAGCTCGACGCGACCGGTGACCGGGCGCGGGCCCACTACGTCACGGCGTGTGCGCTGTTCCTGTTCGGCCGGGTCCAGGAAGCGGTGACGCACTCCGAACGGGGGCTGGAGTTGTCCCGGGAGACGGGTGAGGAGCTGTGGCTGGCCGAGTGCCTCATCGAGCTCGCCTGGTTCTACTCCAACCTGGGACAGCTCGAACGGAGCCTTCGCTACAGCGAGGAGGGCATCGCCCTGTTCGAGCGCCTCGGCGCACCGTGGCAGCTGGCCCAGGCGTGGGACATCCTGGGCTACAACCTCCGGATGCTCGGCCGTCACGAGGAGTCGGTGGCCACCTACCAGCGGGCGATGCGGGCGTTCGAGGAACTGGGCGACCACAGGAACGCCATCGGCTCGCTGATGCGGCTGGGCGACACCCGGCTGGCCCTGGGCGACCGGGAAGGCGCACGGGCGGACTGGGTCAACGCCCTCGAAGACGCCGCCGAGCGAGCCATGTCCCACAGCGCCCAGCAGGTCCGTGACCGGCTCACCGCCCTGGAGATGGACAGGGACCCCACGCCCACGGTGCCGGAGCGGGCGGCCGGCAGCCACAAGCTCCCGACCCCGAGGAAGGGCGGTCCCGCGTATCAGGAGGCCGGTCTGCAAGGCTCCGGACAGCGGGACGCCGCGCATCCGTGATCCCGTCGTCCCGGGGCCGCGAGAGACGGCAAGGACGTACGGCAAGAAAGCGACAAGGTTTGGCCAAGGGCTCCCCACGAGTGTGAAGCCACTCACCCGCACCTGCGGGTGAGCACGCACACCACACTCGAACAGGAGGGGAAGCCACCCATGAGCAGCATCATGGAAGCGGAGACCCCCGCCCTCGCCCCGGCTCACGCGCAGGCCCGGCACCTCGCACGGGACGCCGACTGCGACGCCTTCGTCCGCGACGTCTACGCCCAGTACGGACCCGTGCTTCTCCGGTACGCCACGCGGCTGCTGGACGGCGACTGGCACAAGGCGGAGGACGTCCTCCAGGAAACCGCGGCCCGTGCCTGGAAACACGCCCCGTTCCTGGGCAGCCGTAGCGAGCACATCCGGCCGTGGCTGTTCACCGTGACGAGGAACCTCGTCATCGACCACCACCGTGCCCGGCAGATCCGGCCGCTGGAGCTCATGCCGGTCGAGAACCTGAACGCGTCCTGGGACAGCACGGAGGGCACGATCACCTCCCATGTGGTGCTGGAGGCCCTGCGGGTGCTGAACGAGCAGCAGCGCAGCGTCATCCGGCTCATGTACTACCTGGAGTTCAGCGTGGCCCAGGCGGCCGAGCACCTCGGCATCCCGCCCGGCACCGTCAAGAGCCGCGCCTTCTACGCCGTGCGGGCCCTGCGCAAGGCGCTGGAGAAGCAGGGTGTCGTCCAGGTATAGGGCCCGGTCGGGCGGGCTCGGCCTTCCTACGGAGCCCGCCGGGCAGGCTCCGTACCGGACTCGTGTCGGGGCGTCAGCGTCGCGGTGTCAGCAGACCCGGACGGTAGGGCCAGTGGCCGTATTCGCCGCCGACGGCGGGGTTGCGTCCCTGGTAGAGGAATTGCAGGTTGCAGGGATCGACGGTGAAGGTCTGATCGGCGTTGGTGCGGATCAGTTCTCCGTGGCTGATGTCGTTGGTCCAGGTGGCGCCGCTGTTGGCCTTGCCCGCGAAGGGGTTGCTCTCGGTCGCGGCCTGGGGCGTCCAGGAACCGTTCAGACTGGTGGCGGTGAACGAGCGGAAGTAGCGGCCCTGCGAGCCTCTCGCCTCGACGAGCATGAGGTAGCGGTTCTGGCCCTGGAGCTTGTAGACCTGCGGGGCTTCGAACAGGTTGTCCGCCGTGTCACTCATGATCGTTGTGTAGGAGGAGCCGAAACTGCCCGGGAAGTTCCCGATCGGCATGCTGGCCCGGTAGATCTTGCCGTTGTCACCGGCGAAGAACAGGTACATGTTCTGGCCGTCAGCGATGAGGGTCTGGTCGATGGGGCCCGTGCCGGAGCCGGTGATGCTTCCGGTGAAGAGCGTCTGCTGCGCCGACCAGCCGTTGGGGTTGGCGGGGTCGCTCGACGTCCGGTAGGAGAAGGCGCTCCCCCCTCCCCACTGGTAGGCCATCACCCAGATGTTCTTCGGCGCGAAGTAGAAGAGCGTGGGCGCGACGACGGAGTTGGACATCGTGTTCTGGCTGGCCGAGGCCATCTCCGGCCAGTTGCCGAACAGGCCGAAGTTCATCGAGCCCCAGCCCGCCCCCGTTCCCGCTGCGCCGTGCGTCGTCGCGTAGACGAGATGTTTGCCGTTGTACGGGACGACGGTGAAGTCCTTGAGCGAGGCCCATCCCGGCTTGGGTTGCGCGAGCGCGCCCGTCGAGTTCCAGCGGTACGTCGACGGAAGAGCGCACGCACCGGGGCTGCCGCCGACCTTGACGAGCTGCCACTGCTGGTTGGTGCCGCCCCAGTCGTCGTACTGGACGATGTTCGCGTTGTCGGCGGTGGAGGCGCCCTGTACTTCGAGGGCCTTGCCGCTGTGGCGCGCGATGAGCCGTACGTAGCCGTCCGCGCTGTCGGCCAGGCGCCACTGCTGGTTGGCGCGGTTCAGGTCGGCCCACTGGACGATCGCGCCGCCGTTGGCGGTGGACAGGTTGTGGACGTCCAGCACCTTGCCGGAGTGGCGGGACGTGATGCGGTAGTCGCCGTTGCCGGAGTCGACGAACTGCCACTGCTGCTGGTTCTGGTCGTTCCTGGTCCACTGGGTGATGCGCGCGCCGTCGCCGGTCGCCAGGTTGTGGACGTCAAGGGCCTTGCCGCTGTTGCGGTTGACCAGCACGTACCAGGCTCTGGTGTCGACGGTCGCCTCGGCGGCGGGCCGGGCGGTCGTCGCGGCGGCGGGCTGGGCGGAGAGGAAGGCGGCCGCGAGCAGCAGGGGCGCGAGGGCGGCGAGTAAGCGTCTCAGCTGAACCAGGCGCTGATGGTGGGACCACATCACGAAGAGCTCCTTCGGAGGGCGGGGCACGACATCTCGAAAACCTTTCGAAATGTTCTCGAATCATTGACGCCACAAGTTAGGAAAGCAGGGCCCCCCGGTCAAGACTTATGACCGATCCGCTCGCAAACAACGTCGCCTACGTGGGCTTGTGCAGGCTGTCGGCCGAGCTGCGCGTCTTCGAAAGCTTTCGAGGAGACTCGTCAACTCCTGTATCAGGCGACCCTGTTGACGACTGCTCCGCGCGTCATTACTGTCCGACTCGCATTCACCGAAACACCGACCGCCGTTCGGTATTTCGAATAGGACACTCCCTCTCTCCGGCGCCGACTGCGCCGTGAACCCCCGCTACACCCCGGTGCCCGGGGCGACTGCCTCCGCCTGCCCTGGCGGACGGACCTGCCCGCCCCATCCGGACCAACGCCACCTGCTGATCGCCATCGACACAGGAGCCGCTCATGCCTTCCGTCCTCCCTTCGTCACCCCGCCCCAGACCCTCGTTACGCCGCCCCGGACACCTCGCCGCCGTCCTGGTGACGGGTTCCCTCCTCGTCGGCGGGCTCCTGAGCGCGCCCGCCTCGGCCGTCGTGCCCTCCGCTGCTTCTGCGGCGGCGACCTCGGCCGTACGCGTCAACCAGGTCGGCTACCTGCCGGAAGGGCCCAAGCGCGCCACCGTGGTCACCACGGCGACGCAGTCGCTCACCTGGCAGCTGCGCGACGCCTCCGGGGCGGTGGTCGCCTCCGGCGCGACCGTCCCGCGCGGCGCCGACGCCCCCTCCGGGCAGTCCGTCCAGGTGGCCGACTTCTCCTCGTACCGGGGGTCAGGATCGGGATACGTCCTGGCGGTGGACGGCAACAACAGCGTGCCCTTCGACATCCGCGCGAACCTGTACGACTCCCTGCGCTCCGACGCGATGGCCTTCTTCCACCACCAGCGCAGCGGCGCGCCCATCGACGCGTCCCTGGTGGGCTCCGCCTACGCCCGCCCGGCCGGTCACCTCGGTGTCGCGCCCAACAAGGGCGACACCTCCGTGCCCTGCCAGGCAGGCGTGTGCGACTACACCCAGGACGTCAGGGGCGGCTGGTACGACGCGGGCGACCACGGCAAGTACGTGGTGAACGGCGGCATCTCCACCTGGCTGATGGTCAACTCCTTCGAGCGGGCCAAACGGGCGGGCAAGGACGCGGCGCTGGGCGACTCGACCCTTCGGGTCCCCGAGCGCGGCAACGGCGTGCCCGACGTCCTGGACGAGGCGCGCTGGGAGCTCGACTTCCTGCTGCGGATGCAGGTGCCCGCGAACAAGCCGTACGCGGGCATGGCGTTCCACAAGGTCCATGACGCGGAGTGGACCGCCATGCCGATGCGCCCCGAACAGGACGCCCAGCCGCGCGAACTGCACCGTCCGTCCACGGCGGCGACCCTCAACCTCGCGGCGGCGGCGGCACAGTGCGCCCGGGTCTACCGGCCCTACGACGCCGCGTTCGCCGACCGCTGCCTGTCGGCCGCCCGCCGGGCCTGGACGGCGGCCCGGGCCAACCCGGCCCTGTACGCGCCGGATTCCGACAGCACGGGCGGCGGTGCCTACGGCGACGCCGTGGTCACCGACGAGTTCTACTGGGCGGCGGCCGAGCTGTACGCCACGACCGGCGACAGCGGCTACCGGGACGCGGTCACCGGCTCCACCTGGCACACCTCTCCGACCGCCTTCTCCGCCTACGGGTTCGGCTGGGCGGACACGGCCGCGCTCGGGCGGCTCACCCTGGCCACGGTCCCGGGCGGACTGCCCGCCGCGGACCTGGCGCGCGTCCGTTCCTCGGTGACCACCGCCGCGGACGGCTACCTGGCCAGGATGGCCGCCCAGGGCTACGCGGTGCCCGTCCCGGCGGACGGGTACTTCTGGGGCTCCAACGGCGAGGTCGCCAACGACGCGATCGTGCTGGCCGTCGCCGGAGAGCTGACCGGCGACGAGCGCTACCGCACCGGCGCCCTGGAGACGATGGACTACCTGCTCGGCCGCAACGCCATCGGGCAGTCCTACGTGTCCGGCCACGGCGAGACGTCCTCGCGCAACCAGCACCACCGCTTCTGGGCACACCAGTTGGACGCCTCGCTGCCCCACCCTCCGGCGGGGTCGCTCGCGGGCGGTCCCAACAGCGGGCTCCAGGACCCGGTGGCGAAGGAGAAGCTGTCGGGCTGCGCGCCCGCCGCCTGCTACGTCGACGACATCGGCTCGTACTCCACCAACGAGGTGGCGGTCAACTGGAACGCCCCGCTGGCCTGGCTCGCCGCCTACGCCGCCGAGCGGACCTCCACCGTCGAACCGCCCGCCGGTGCCTGCACGGTGACGTACAAGAACGACAACGTCTGGAGCACGGGCTTCACCGCGACGGTCACCGTCAAGAACACCGGCCCGAAGCCCGTGGACGGCTGGCAGCTGAGCTGGGCCTATCCGGCGGGCCAGCGCGTCACCAGCACCTGGAACGCGACCGTCACCCAGGACGGCCCCGCCGTCGTCGCCCGCAGCACCGACTGGAACCGGACCCTCGCCCCCGGTGCGACAGCGAGCTTCGGCATCCAGGGCACGTACGGCGGAACCAACCCCTCCCCCACGGCCTACACCCTCAACGGGACCGCCTGCACCTGACCGGCGGTCGGCCGGACCCGGGCAGACGGCCGCGCGCCGCGCCCGCTCCTCGAAGCCCCGTACGTCGAAGCCCCGTACGTCCCTGCGTGATTCCCCCTCTGGAGGCACAGTCATGTCCTCGCACGCCACTCCCCCACCCACCGTCCGCCGCAAGTTCGGTGCTCTGCTGACAGCGCTGGTCGTCGGCGGCCTCGGTGCGCTCGCCACACCGGCCGCGACACCGACCGCACACGCCGCCGAGAGTGCGGCCGCGAGCACGCTCGGCGCCGCGGCGGCGCAGAGCGGCCGCTACTTCGGCACCGCCGTCGCCTCGGGCAGGCTGGGCGACTCGACGTACGCGTCGATCGCGAACCGCGAGTTCACCTCGGTGACGGCCGAGAACGAGATGAAGATCGACGCCACCGAGCCCCAGCGGGGCCGGTTCGACTTCACCGCCGGTGACCGCGTCTACAACTGGGCGGTGCAGAACGGCAAGCAGGTGCGCGGCCACACCCTGGCCTGGTACTCCCAGCAGCCCGGCTGGATGCAGAGCCTCAGCGGCAGCACGCTGCGCCAGGCGATGACCGGCCACATCAACGGCGTGATGACCCACTACAAGGGCAAGATCCCCCAGTGGGACGTCGTGAACGAGGCGTTCGAGGACGGCAGTTCGGGCGCCCGGCGCGACTCCAACCTCCAGCGCACCGGCAACGACTGGATCGAGGTCGCCTTCCGCACCGCGCGCGCCGCCGACCCGGCCGCCAAGCTCTGCTACAACGACTACAACGTCGAGAACTGGACCTGGGCCAAGACCCAGGCCATGTACGCCATGGTCCGGGACTTCAAGCAGCGCGGCGTGCCGATCGACTGCGTCGGTTTCCAGTCGCACTTCAACAGCGGCAGCCCCTACCACAGCAACTTCCGCACCACCTTGCAGAACTTCGCCGCCCTCGGCGTCGACGTGGCGGTCACCGAACTCGACATCCAGGGCGCTCCGGCCTCGACCTACGCCGCCGTGACCAACGACTGCCTGGCCGTCGCGCGCTGCCTCGGCATCACCGTCTGGGGTGTGCGCGACACCGACTCCTGGCGACCGGAGCACTCACCGCTGTTGTTCAACGGTGACGGCAGCAAGAAGGCCGCCTACTCCGCCGTCCTCAACGCACTCAACGCCGCCTCCCCCACCACCCCCGGGGGTTCCGGACAGATCAAGGGCGTCGCTTCGGGCCGCTGCCTGGACGTGCCAGGCGCCGGCACCACCGACGGCACGCAGCTCCACCTGTGGGACTGCCGCAACAGCACCAACCAGCAGTGGACCCCCACCGCCGCGGGCGAGCTCAGGGTCTACGGCGACAAGTGCCTGGACGCCGCCGGTACCGGCAACGGCGCCAAGGTCCAGATCTACGGCTGCTGGGGCGGCGACAACCAGAAGTGGCGTCTGAACTCCGACGGCTCCGTCGTCGGCGTCCAGTCCGGCCTCTGCCTCGACGCCGCCGCAGGCGGGACCGCCAACGGCACCCCGATCCAGCTCTACTCCTGCTCCAACGGCAGCAACCAGCGCTGGACCCGCACCTGAGCGGGTCCGCATCGGCCGACGGCCCCTTTCCCCGGTGTGCACACCGGGGAAAGGGGCCGTCGGCACACCCGTCAGAACGCGGTCACAGTGCCGGGTGGGCGTTCTTCAGCAGCTCCTGGAACTGGGCGGAGAACCACTTCCCCGCCAGCGGGGCGTTCGGCAGTGAGCCGGACATGCTGTGCCCGTTGCGGGGGTTGCCCGTGTACGTCGGGTCGCACATCCGGTCGAAGCCCTTGCCCTCGTCGTTCGGGATCTCCTTGCTCCCGCCGTCGGACTCGCCCGGCGGCTTGGCCCACACGTACGCGTCGATTCCGGCCGCGGGCGCGGTCGTCGGGCGTTCCCCGAGTCCCGCCCCCGACTGGTTGCACCAGTTGCCGAGGTGGATGCGGCGGTCGTAGCGCCCGCCGTCGACGTAGGTGTCCACGCTCGTCTTCGGGCCGGGTCCCGCCGGCCGTGCCGTACCGCCCCAGCCGTTGCGGGAGGTGTCGATCAGCATGCCGATGTTGGGGTCGAAGCCGAGGGTGACCGCCTTGGCGCGCATGGCCTGTGCGTAGCTCAGCTCGTCGGTGTACCGGTTCCAGTCCACCCACTTGGACTGGCGGACGGAGGTTCCGTTGACGCTGTCGCCGATGGCGAAGTGGTCCTCCTTGAGGGCACTGAAGTTGGCGGTGTTCACGATGAAGCCGTGTACGTCGGCGAGGGTCGCGCCCTCGGAGGTGGCGGCCTCCTTGAACATCTCGGCGGAGGCGGTGAAGTTGTCGTCCCAGCCGAGCCAGCCGTGGTGTCCGGCGTCGACGTAGTTGTAGACGTTGGGGACGTCGCCCAGCTTGTTGAGCGCGTACCCGACGCCCTTCTGGTAGTTGCCGTTCGCCTTCATCACGTCGCAGGCGGGCGTGACGGTGGGGCGGGGGGTGGTGTTGGTGACGAGGTTGGGCAGCGAGTCGATCTCCACCATCGTGACGATGCGCAGGCCCGCGTACTTGGGGTCGGCGAGGATCGCGGCGAGCGGGTCGATGTACTCGCTCTTGTACCGGCCGATCTCGGTCGGACCGAGTTCCCCGTTGGAGGCGAGTGCGGAGCAGTCGCGGCCCGGCAGGTTGTAGACCACCAGCTGGACGGTGAGTTCGCCCGTCCCCTTCTGCTTCAGGGCCTCGTCCAGGTGGGCGCGCAGGCCCATGGTGGTGGCGCTGCCCTTGACGGCGGCGATGCGGTCCAGCCAGACGGCGGTCGGCTGGTTGGCGACGGCGGCACCGCCCGGTTCGGCGGCGGCCTTCGCGGACCACTCCGGGTTCACGTAGGTCTTCGCGCCCGCGTACGGGTTGTCGACCCGCTTGCCGGGCGGGTCCGTGGGGCCGGGGCCCGGGTCCGTACCGCCGTTGCAGGTCACGCCGTTGAGCTTGAAGGCCGCCGGCACGGCGTTCTCGCCGCTGTTGCTCGCGTTGAAGCCGAAGGAGGCGGAGCCGCCGGTGCCGAGGTTCCCGTTGTACGAGACGTTCTGGGCGGTGACGGCCTTGCCCGTCTGGCTGACGGTGGCGTTCCAGCCCTGGGTGATCTTCTGGTCACCGGCGTAGACCCACTCCAGGGTCCACGCGGTGACCGGGGAGCCGTTGTTGGTGACGGTCACGTTCGCGCCGAAACCGCCGTTCCACTGATTCTGGATCCTGTAGTCGACGGTGCAGGCGGGCGCTGCCGCTCCCGACGCTGATCCGGCTGCCACGGCCACGGTCCCGGCCGCCATGAGCAGAGCGCAGGCCGCCGCGAGACCCGTACGACTGCGCGAGGGGGAGGCCGGGGACTTCACAGGGGAGCTCGAAGGGGAGCTCAGAGGGGAATGCAGGGGGTGATGCATGAGCGACTCCTGACAACTGAGGTGCTCCCTGACAGGGCACCTAGTGAAGGGGACCGCTCCCACTGGTGAGGCAGACCGTAGCGCTACGTGGCTTCAAGCAACAGACGTGTCACCAACTTTCACCGCCATATCTCTGTCGAATATCTTCGACTCTTCACTCTTCTTGACCGCGCAACTCCCCCGCCTTCACAGTGGGAGCGCTCCCACTGGTGCAAGGCTTGAACGCACGGCCCGATGCGGCGCCAGCACGCAACGGGCTTCGAACACCCGGAGGAGGGAGGTTCACGCGGCAGCTTCCACCGCGTCTTCCGTGCCGCTGCGGATGCTCAGCCCAGCAGCTCGTACGGTGTGGCCAGCGCCCGCCGCAGCACGGAACCCGCGGCCCCCCGCAGCGCGGCGGTCGCCCCCAGCTCCGAGAAGACGGCGGAGCCGGGGGCGACGAGGCCGGGGGCGAAGTCGTCCAGGCTGTCCAGGAGTACGGGCCTGAGCCATGCGGCGAGCGTCGCGAAGTGCCCGCCGAGCACCACCGCCGAAAGGTCCACGAGGCGCGCGCAGGACACCACCGCGATACCGAGACAGTGCCCCGCGTGCGCGACGGCGGCGATCGCCCGGGCGTCGCCGTTCCGCAGGGCGGTCAGCAGCACGCTCATGCGTTCCGCCGTCGTGCTGCCGCCGTCGGTGATTCCCGCCGCCGCGAGGATGGCCTCCTGGCCCGCGACGGTTTCGAGACAGCCCCGGCCCCCGCACGAGCAGCGCCGGCCGCCGGGTTCGACGACGACGTGCCCCACTTCGCCCGCGTGTCCGCCCGGACCGGAGAACAGTTCCGTCCCCAGCACGAGGCCGCCGCCGACCCCGACTTCGCCGGACACGTACAGATACGAGCCCAGCGACGCCCCACGGCCGTACCAGAGTTCGGCGAGGGCGGCGCTGTCCGCCTCGTTGGACACGGCCACGCCGAGGGGCGTCCGCGGGGCGAGGCCGGTGAGCTCGGTACTCAGATCGGCTTTCCGCCAGGCGAGGTTGGGGGCCGTCAGAACGGTCCCGCGCCCCGGGTCGACGAGACCGGGAACGGCGAGTCCGCCGCCGAGGAGGGTCATCCCCGCGTCGGCGGCCCGGGCCGAGCAGCGTGCGACGAGTTCCGTGAGTTCCGCGAGGACGTCGCCCGGAGCACGGCCCCGGTTGGCGGCCTCGGCCACTTCGTGGAAGCGCAGCTCTCCGTGCAGGTCCACGATTCCGGCCGCGAGGTAGTCGACGTTCACCTCGGCACCGACCGCGCCGGGCCGCGGGGCGAGGGCCAGTCCCACCCCGGGCCGCCCCCGGCCGCCGACCCGGGTCACGCCGATCTCCTCGACGAGCCCCGTTGCCAGGAGGTCCGTCACCAGGCTGGAGACCGCGGCCTTCGTGAGGCCGGTGGCCGAGGCGATGTCCGCCCGGGACGCGGGGGCGTCCGGCCCGATGTGCGCGAGCACGAGGGCGAGGTTCCTTCGCCGTACGTCGGCGACCCGGCCCGGCTCCTGCATGCGCGCCGCGCCCTCGTTCTGCTCCCGCACGTGCGCCCCTTCGGTGGTTCTGACTGCGTCCGGCCGCGCCGGAGGATCGTTGACAAGTTCACCACGACCCATATAGTTCAGGATCAATACTAATTCTTCTTCTGCTCGGAAGTGACTCTTCCCGGGGCGGAGGGAGACCCCGGAAGAGGTGTCTGGCATGACTCTGCTCCCTACCCCCGCCGACAGGTTCACCTTCGGTCTGTGGACCGTCGGCTGGACGGGCACCGACCCGTTCGGCGCCCCGACCCGTGCCGCTCTCGACCCGGTGGAGGCCGTCCACCGGCTCGCCGGACTCGGCGCGTACGGCATCACGTTCCACGACGACGACCTGGTCCCGTTCGGGGCCTCGTCGGGCGAGCGCGAGCAGATCCTGGGCCGCTTCCGGTCCGCGCTGGCGGAGACGGGCCTCAAGGTCCCGATGGTCACCACGAACCTCTTCAGCCACCCCGTCTTCAAGGACGGCGGCTTCACCTCGAACGACCGCTCGGTGCGCCGCTTCGCCCTGGCGAAGGTGCTCCACAACATCGATCTCGCCGCCGAGTTCGGCGCCGAGACGTTCGTCATGTGGGGTGGCCGCGAGGGTTCGGAGTACGACGGCTCCAAGGACCTCGCCGCCGCGCTCGACCGTTACCGCGAGGGCGTGGACACCGCCGCCGGGTACGTCAAGGACAAGGGCTACGGACTGCGGATCGCCCTGGAGCCGAAGCCGAACGAGCCGCGCGGCGACATCCTCCTGCCGACCGTGGGCCACGTCCTCGGGTTCATCGCGCAGCTGGAGCACGGCGACATCGTGGGCCTCAACCCGGAGACCGGGCACGAGCAGATGGCCGGGCTGAACTTCACGCACGGCATCGCGCAGGCGCTGTGGGCGGGCAAGCTGTTCCACATCGACCTCAACGGCCAGCGCGGCATCAAGTTCGACCAGGACCTCGTCTTCGGGCACGGCGACCTGACCAGCGCGTTCTTCACGGTCGACCTCCTGGAGAACGGCTTCCCGGGCGGCGGCCCCCGCTACGAGGGTCCCCGGCACTTCGACTACAAGCCCTCCCGCACCGACGGGTACGACGGCGTGTGGGAGTCCGCCCGCGCCAACATGGCCACCTACCTGCTCCTCAAGGAGCGCGCGGCGGCGTTCCGCGCCGACCCGGAGGTCCAGGAGGCGCTGCGCGCCTCGGGGGTGTACGAGCTGTCCGAACCGACGCTGGCGGCCGGGGAGTCGGCGGCGGACCTGCTCGCCGACGCGTCCGCGTTCCAGGGGTTCGACGCGGAGAAGACCGCCGCGCACTCCTTCGCGTTCGTACGCCTCAACCAGCTGGCGATCGAGCACCTGGTCGGCGGGCGCTGACCGATGGCCGCTCTCGTCGCCGGAGTCGACAGCTCCACCCAGTCCTGCAAGGTCGTGGTCCGGGACGCCGTGACCGGTGCGCCGGTGCGCTCGGGCTCGGCCCGCCATCCCGAAGGCACCGAGGTGCATCCCGACGCGTGGTGGGACGCGCTGCGGGCCGCGATCGCGGCGGCGGGCGGCATCGACGACGTCGTCGCCGTGTCGGTGGGCGGGCAGCAGCACGGCATGGTCTGTCTCGACGAGGACGGCGCGGTCGTCCGCCCGGCGCTGCTGTGGAACGACACGCGCTCGGCCGGTGCGGCGACGTCGCTCGTCCGTGAGGCGGGCGGCGGCGACGCCGCGGTCGGGGCTCGCTGGTGGGCCGAGGCGACCGGCACCCTGCCGGTCGCCTCGGTCACCTCGGCCAAACTGCGGTGGCTGGCCGACAACGAGCCCCGGAACGCCGCGCGGACGGCCGCCGTGTGCCTTCCGCACGACTGGCTCTCGTGGCGGCTCGCGGGGCACGGCCCCGGTTCGGGCGGACTGGACGCGCTGTGGACGGACCGTTCGGACGCCTCCGGTACGGGCTACTGGTCGCCGTCGACGGGCGAGTACCTGCCCGAGGTCCTCGTGCGCACCCTCGGGCACCTTCCCGTCCTCCCCCGCGTCCTGGGCCCGCTCGAAGCAGGGAACCGCACGCCGGGCGGCGCCCTCCTGGGTCCCGGCGCCGGGGACAACGCGGCGGCCGGGCTGGGAGTCGGCGCCTCGGTGGGTGACGTCGTCGTCTCGATCGGCACCTCCGGCACCGTGTTCGCCGTCGCCGACCGGCCGACGGCGGACCCCTCCGGGCACGTGGCGGGCTTCGCGGACGCAACCGGCCACTACCTCCCGCTCGTCTGCACCCTCAACGCCTCGCGGGTCCTCGACGCGACGGCAGCCCTGCTCGACGTCTCGCTGGACGGGCTCACCTCGCTGGCGCTCTCCGCGCCGACGGGGGCCGGGGGCCTCACCCTCGTGCCGTACTTCCAGGGGGAGCGCACCCCCAACCTGCCCGATGCCACCGGCTCGTTGCACGGCATGACGCTGCGGAACTTCACGCCCGCCCACCTGGCCCGCGCCGCCGTCGAGGGCATCGTGTGCTCCCTCGCGGACGGGCTCGCCGCGCTCACCGCGCGGGGCGTTCCGGCCGAACGGATCATCCTGGTCGGCGGCGGAGCGCGCTCGACCGCCGTGCAGGAGGCCGCCGCCTCGGTCTTCGGGCTCCCCGTGCTCGTCCCCGAACCGGGTGAGTACGTCGCCGAAGGCGCCGCACGCCAAGCCGCGGGCGTGTACCTCGGACACTTCCCCGCCTGGCGGCGCGCGGGCACCCGCACGGTGACCGCGCGTCCCGCTCCCGACGTCCTCGACCGCTACCGCGCCGCCCGCTGACCGCTGGTGCTCCTGGCCCGCTGCCTCAGCGGGCCAGGAGCACCAGCGCGAGTACCACGAGGGCGGGGACGGTCTGCACGAAGAGGATCTTGCGGGACGCCGTCGCGGCGCCGTACAGCCCGGCCACGGCGACGCAGGCCAGGAAGAAGACCCGTACCTGGAATCCGACCGGGTCGGAGGCGAAAGCACCCCAGAGGAGTCCGGCGGCCAGGAATCCGTTGTACAGACCCTGGTTGGCGGCCATCGCCTTGGTCGAGGCCGCGAACTCCACTGTCGTACCGAAAGCGGCCCGGGCCCGGGGGCCGGTCCACAGGAACATCTCCAGAACCAGGATGTAGACGTGCAGGAGAGCGAGCGCGACAACCGCAATTGCGGCGATAACAGACATATCGGTGATGCTACGTCACACCGTGGCCCCCCGTGGAGATCGACGGCTGGTCAGGGCGTGCTCAACTCGAAGCTTTCCACCCGCACTTCGCCGCCGAGGGCCCGGGTGGCGTGGTTGAAGACGGCGAAGCGGTAGCCCAGGAAGAACTCCCACGCGTTGTTCAGGGTGAACGCCGGGCCGAGCGGGGTGAAGGTGGTGCCGTCGGTGCTGTAGGAGAACGTCGCCCGGCGGCCAGGACCCGGGCTGATGTCGGCGGCGGCGCGCAGCCAGACGCGGCAGCCGGACGCCGGGAGGGCTGCGGCGGCCCGCTCGGCGCCGGTGCCGGTGGTGTTCCAGCGGGCGTCCATGGTCAGGCCGTCGAACATCACCAGTCTGCGGACGCCGTCCTGCCGCGTGACGCCGATCCAGGCGGAGGAGTCCCGCAGCATCGCCAGCCCGGCCCGGTCGCCGTCCGCCATCGTAGAGCAGTCGAGCACGACGGTCGCGGTGGAGGTGGGGCCCTGGATGCGGCGGGTGAGGGTGTTACGGGCGTTGTAGAGGTCGTCGGTGACGGTGGCGGTCCTGAGGGTGAGCCCGTTATTGACGGTGAACGCGGCGGTGTCGGGGTTGTGGTTCCACTCCCAGTACGGTGCCAGCGCCGTGCCCCCGAAGGTGTCGGCGCCGGTCAGCGGCGGGAGCGGGTGCGGGGTGACGGGGTAGGGGTACTCCCTGCCCCACTCGCCGTCCACGAGCTGGAGCTCGGGCCAGCCCTCGGCGTTCCAGGTGACCGGGGCCAGGGCGGGGACGCGGCCGCCGGGATAGGCGTCGATGAAGCCCATGTAGTACCAGTCGCCGTTCGGGGTGTCGACCAGCGCGCCCTGGTGCGGCACGCCGCCGCCGGGGATCGGGCGGGACAGGTCCCACAGCACCTCCCGCATCTCGTACGGGCCGAAGGGGCCCGAGGTGGACTTCCAGACGTACTGCCCGGCGGTGCCGTCGGCCGGGCGGGTGACGAAGATGTAGTAGTTCCCGTTGATCTTGTAGAAGCGGGAGCCCTCCATCAGGCCGAACTCGGCGGGCTTGGTGAGCACGTGCTCGTTCCTGACCTCGGTGCGCAGGTCCGGGGAGAGCTGCGCGACGCGGATCTCGTTGGCGCCGTGCGCCACGTACGGGGTGCCGTCGTCGTCGAAGAGCAGCCCCGCGTCGTAGTAAATGCTGCCGATCTCGGCGTGCCGGGTCCAGGGGCCCGCCGCGTCGGTGGCGCTGTACACGTACGACCGCTGGAAGCCGATCTGGCCCAGCCAGTAGAAGGTCTGGTCGCTGGGACGGTGGCGCATGGAGGACGCCCAGATGCCACCGACGTACGCCCGTCCGCCGTTGAGGTCGTACGCGTCGCCGAAGTCGAGGACCGGCACCGAGTGGCCGATGAACTCCCAGCCGACCAGGTCGTAGGAGCGCAGGACGGGCGCGCCAGGCGAGTAGTGCATGGTCGAGCCGGTGTAGTAGTACGCGTCGCCGACGCGGATGACTTCGAGGTCGGCGAAGTCCTGCCAGATCACCGGGTTGGCGAAATGCTCCTGCCGGGCCGACGCGGCAGCCGCCGCGCGCGTCACCGGCAGCGCGGCGCCCGCGACAAGGCCGGCGGTGGCCGCCATGACCCTCCGGCGGCTGTGGGGGTGTTGGAGCCAGGACATGCGAGATCAGCTTCCTCACGTGTGCGGAACGGAGAGCGGATGTTCGATATTTCGTACATGGTTCTGACTGTCGAACGGGAATATAGGAGGGGGCAGGTGGGGTGTCAACACCACTTGATCGGGGGGCAGTTGACGGATCGCCGACAGCGGCGGAGAGACGGTGCGATCACGTCTCGAAAAAAAGTAATTGAGGAGGCAACCTTTCCGCTCCCAGCGGTCACTGAGGGGTGTACCGACGAGGGCGAGCCGTGGTCAGCGGCGCTACGCCCTCTTATCAACACCCGATCGGAGCCCCCCCCATGTCACCAGACGACCCCATATCCGCCGAGCAGCCGATGCCCCGGGGCCGCACGCCCCGCCGTAGCCGGACGCTCCGGCACACCGTCGTGGGGACGGTGGCGGTGCTCGCCGCCTCGGCCGGTGTCGGCGCCCTGGCGCCCAGCGCGGGCGCCGCGCAGCCCATCGGCATCCGTGTCGATGCCGGTACCTCCTTGGGCACGGTGCCCAGCAGCGGTGTCGGCCTCAACACGGGCTTCGGCGACGAGAACATGGGGACCGCCAAGGTCACGTCGCTGATGAAGGCCGCTGGGGTCCGGCAGCTGCGCTACCCCGGCGGCTCCGGCGCGGACGAGTACCACTGGAAGACCCACAGCTACGGAGACGGCAGCGGCTGGATCCCCTCCAACACCACCTTCGACCGCTTCATGGCCACCGCGAAGAAGGTCGGCGCCCAGCCGATCCTGACCGCGAACTACGGCTCCGGCACCCCCCAGGAGGCCGCCGACTGGGTCAAGTACGCCAACATCGACAAGGGTTACGGCGTGAAGTACTGGGAGATCGGCAACGAGGTCTACGGCAACGGGCACTACGGCAACGGCAAGGGCTGGGAGACCGACAAGCACGCCGACAAGAGCCCGAAGGAGTACGGGAAGAACCTGGTCGCCTACGCGAAGGCGATGAAGGCCGTGGACCCGAAGGTGAAGATCGGAGCGGTGCTCACCACCCCCGGCTTCTGGCCGGACGCGGAGAAGGCCCCCGGTGACAGCGCCGACTGGAACAACACGGTGCTCTCCATCGCGGGCAAGTCGATCGACTTCGCCATCGTCCACTGGTATCCGGGCGGCACCACCACGGACGACCTGCTGAAGACCCCCACCCGGATCGCCGGGGTCACGTCCTCGCTGCGCTCGCTGATCACCAAGTACGCGGGCTCGCGCGCCGCTTCGGTGGAGATCGCGGTCACCGAGAACGGCGCCGTCGGGTCGCCCGCCCAGACCAGCCAGGCCGCGGCCCTGTTCGCGTCGGACACCTACATGACCTGGTTCGAGAAGGGCGCCACCCACGTGGACTGGTGGAACCTGCACAACGGCACGGACCAGGCACCCACCACCGTCCACGGCGAGACCGACTACCAGGACGGGGGTGTGCTCTCCGCCGGAACCTGCGTCGGGGGGAAGTGCGAACCGCCGCGCGACACGCCCTTCCCGACCTACTGGGGCATCCGCTCGCTGACCGCACTGGCGAAGCCCGGCGACACCATGGTCAAGTCGTCCTCGGGCAACGCGTCCGTCGCCGTGCACGCGGTGCGGAACAGCGCCGGGGGTCTGAACGTCATGCTGATCAACAAGGACCCGCAGAACGCGGCGCCGGTGTCGCTCTCGTACGCCGGATTCACCCCGGCCGCAGGGGCGGTCACGACCGTTTCGCACGCCAAGGGAGACACCGCCCTGAAGACGGCGAAGCGGGGCACGGCGGCCGCCCAGACGCTGCCGCCGTACTCGATCACGACTCTTCAGCTGAAGCCCGCGTCGGGCACCGCCGGGGCTCACCAGCCGACGCCCGCCCCCACGCCGGCCGTCCCCGCACCGGTGGTCTCCGCCTCCGGCACGACCGGCACCCGTGCGCAGGGGGAGATCGGCGCACGCGTCGGCCAACCGGCCCCGCGCAGCACGTCCGGCGACCTGGCTTCCACCGGGGCGAGCAACACTGCCACGTACAGCGCCCTCGGTGGCCTGCTGATCATCGCTGTCGGTGGCGCACTGGTGCTTCGCGGACGTCGCCGCAGGGGTTCGCACGGGAAGTGAGACCGCGTGAGTGAGACCGCGCGAGTGAACGCGAGTGAAACCGCGTGAGTGAGACCGCGTGAGTGACTGACGGCCCGGCAGCAACGCCACCCGCCCGGTGGCGTGTTGCCGGGCCGTCGGCCTCCGGGCACGGTGTGTTGTCCGCGGACAACACACCGTGCCTTTCCCCTCGTTGCCGCACAGCCCACTCGGAAGGCACTTCCATGGCGCATCCCGCCCGCTTCACCCTCGACCCCGCTTTCACCGTCGGCACCGTCGACCCCCGCCTCTTCGGCTCCTTCGTCGAACACCTCGGCCGCTGCGTCTACACCGGCATCTACGAACCAGGCCACCCCACCGCTGACGAGGCCGGACTCCGTGCGGACGTCCTCGCACTCGTCCGCGAGCTCGGCGCCACCACCATCCGCTATCCCGGCGGCAACTTCGTCTCCGGTTACCGGTGGGAGGACGGCACAGGCCCCGTCGACGAACGCCCCCGGCGTCTCGACCTCGCCTGGCGCTCCACCGAGACCAACCGCTTCGGGCTCAGCGCGTACATGGACTTCCTCCGCAAGGTCGGCCCGCAGGCCGAACCCATGATGGCCGTCAACCTTGGCACCCGAGGGGTCGCCGAAGCCCTCGAACTCCAGGAGTACGCCAATCACCCCGCCGGAACGGAACTCTCCGACCGCCGCATCGCCCACGGCGACGAACAGCCCTTCGGCATCCGCCTGTGGTGCCTCGGCAACGAGATGGACGGCCCCTGGCAGACCGGCCACAAGACCGCCGAGGAGTACGGCCGCCTCGCCGCCGAAACGGCCCGCGCCATGCGGCAGATCGACCCCGCCGTCGAACTGGTGGCCTGCGGGAGTTCAAGTCGCGCCATGGACACCTTCGCCGCCTGGGAGGCGACCGTCCTCAGCGAGACGTACGACCTCGTCGACCACGTCTCCCTGCACGCCTACTACGAGGAGGTCGACGGCGACCGGGACTCCTTCCTCGCCTCGGCCGTCGACATGGAGACGTTCATCGAGGCCGTCGTCGCCACCTGCGACCACATCGGCGCCCGGCTGAAGTCGTCGAAGAAGATCACCCTCTCCTTCGACGAGTGGAACATCTGGTACCAGCGCCGCTCCACCGAGGAGACCGCCGTCGCCCCCCTCGACTGGCCCGAGGCCCCTCGTCTGCTCGAAGACAGCTACTCCGTCACCGACGCCGTCGTCCTCGGGTCGCTCCTCATCGCACTGTTCCGGCACGCCGACCGGGTGGCCGTCGCCTGCCTCGCCCAACTGGTCAACGTCATCGCCCCGATCATGACCGAGCCCGGCGGCCCCGCCTGGCGGCAGACCACCTTCTTCCCCTTCGCCCAGGCCGCCCGCCACGGGCGCGGGCAGGTCCTCGACGTACGGCCCGCCTCGCCCACGTACGCGACGAAGAGCTACGGCGAGGTGCCGCTGCTGCACGCGACGGCGGTACGCGGCGAGGACGGGACGGTGACCGTCTTCGCCGTGAACCGCAGCCAGACCGAGCCCCTGCCGCTGGACGTCGCGCTGTACGCCATGGAGTTGAGCGAGGTCGTCGAACACAGCGCCCTCGCCGACGAGGACCCCGACGCACGCAACACCCTCGCCGACCCCGAACGCGTCGGCCCGCACCCCGTCACCGGCACCCGCCTCGTGGACGGCGTGCTGAGCGCGGTGCTGGAACCGCTGTCCTGGAACGTGATCCGACTGGCCTGAGCCGAGGGCTTCCGGTACGTCAGCGGGGCGGGCGGAAGCCGCCCCGGACCGTGGCCCGCTGTCCGCCCTGCGCCGTCGTGGTCACCGAGTAACGGTCGCCGCCCGCGTCACGGTCGCCCTTGACGTGCTGGTACTGCCCGGCCGCCATGTGCACGCCCGGCCCTACGGTACGGCCGGGCTTCAGCGTCCAGCGGTAGAGGAGGTACACCGGCTGCGCGGGGCCGCTCTGCTCCTCCCGTACCTCGACGGTGAAGTCGTCGAGGGGAAGCGAGATCCAGGCCCCCGTGTTCGTGACGCCCTCGGTCTTGGCGATGCGCAGCTCCACGGCGAGCGCGGTGAGGATCTCGCCGTTCTCGAAGGTGATGTTGCTCTGGGCCCAGAATTCGTGGCTGTGCGGGTCGACCGCGCCCTCGCCCCACAGACGGCCGTCCTGGACGCGGTTGCTGGCCGGCGTGGGCGGGGAAGCGGGTGCGGTCGGCGGCCGGGTGCCCGCAGGCGGCCGCGCCTTCGAGGTCGCGGAGGAGCCGCCGGAGCTGCGCTCGGGCTGACGGGGCGGCTTCGGCGGGGACGTGTGCGCCGGGTCCGGGACGGGGGGCGGGCCGGTGGGCGCGGTGCGGGTGGGCGTGGGCGTGGGGTCCGGTGTGGTGGCCGTGTGCACGCGGACGTCCTCGTGCAGCACGCCTGCCACGCCGTACCCACCGGCGGCCAGGACCGCCGCCACGGCGACGGTGGCCCCAGCGACCCGGGGCCAGGAAGCGGCACGGCCAGGACCGCGTGCCCCTGCGGACCGCACGGACGGCTTCCGTGCACCCCGGGTCCTGCCGTCCGTCCGTGCGTCCTCCGCCATGCCGCGCTCGACGCGGGCGAGGATCCGGGCGCGGTCGGGACGGTGGGAGGCAGCGGCCCGGTGCAGCTCGGCGCGCAGGCGCTCGGCGCGCGGTTGCTCTGTGCGCGGCTGCGCGCCGCTCGACCGCTCAGCGCTGGGCTGCTCGTCGGGTCGGCGGCCGTCGGGCTGGTCGGCGTCGGGCTGGTCGGCGTCGGGCTGGCGGCCGTCGCCTGCGGCGGAACGCCCCTTGTCCACTTCGTGCTCGTCCTCGTCCATGGCGGCTACTTCTTCCTTCCGGCCAGTACCGCCACGGCCCGGTTGCCGTCGCTGTCGCCGAGCATCTGCTCCAGTTGCGCCATCCCCTTGGAGGTCTGGCTCTTCACCGTACCTACGGACACGCCGAGGGCGAGGGCGGTGTCCCGTTCGGAAAGGTCGAAGGCATGGCGCAGCACGACACAGGCGCGCTTGCGGAACGGCAGCCGACGCAGGGCCTCCTGCACGTCGACGACGCCCGGAACGTCGGGGCCCTCCACGGTCTCGGAGCGCTGCGCCCAGAAGAGCGTGACCCTGCGCCGCTCCCGTACGGCGCTGCGGATGCGTCCGCGTACGAGATTGGCGAGGACCCCGCGCGCGTACGCGGCCGGATGGTCGGCGGCACGGACCCGGTCCCAGCGGTGCCACACGGCGAGCAGCGCGTCGGCCGCGAGGTCGTCGGCGGCGTCCGGCTCGCCCGTCAACAGATGGGCGAGGCGGGCCAGTTCGGCGTAGTGGCGCTCGAAGAACTCATGGAACTCCGTGGCGGCATCACCGTCCGATGTCACCACGGGCTACCTCTCTCTGCCACGTATGCGCATAGCGGATGTGGGGATGTGCGAATGCACGAGTGTGTGGATGTGCGCATGTGCGGATGCGAAGGCCGTTTCCGGCACTGGAGCAGGGTACGCGACCGGCGCAGGCGCTCCGTCCACCCCCGAAGGCCGGGGCCGACAGCCCTTGACCGGCCTTCTTCCCCCCACCTAACCTGCCGACACCAGCCCAACATCCGAAATAATGAACATTGTTCGATATGTCGAACTAGTATGGCGAGAAGAGGCCACGGTGTCAGGAATACCCCCAGTGCCCGCGTCCGGCCCCGAGGCGAACACGGCGCCCCGTCCCGTCTGGAGCATCGACCCACGGACCGACGAACGGCGCGAGCAGGTCGGGACGGAAGCCACCCCCGCGGCGGTCGACGCGGCGGTCCTGGCCGCGCACGCCGCGTGGGACACGCTCGCGGACCGGGGCGTGCGCTCCGCCTTCCTCCGTTCCACCGCCGACGAGCTAGAGCGCTCGCGCGAGGAACTGGTGGCGGTCGCCGACGCCGAGACCGCCCTGGGAGCACCCCGGCTGAACGGCGAACTCACGCGCACCTGCTACCAGTTGCGGTCCTTCGCCGACACCGTCGACGAGGGTTCCTTCCTCGACGTCATCATCAGCCACCCGGACGCCTCCGCCACTCCGCCCGTCCCCGATCTGCGCCGCTACAAGATTCCGCTCGGCGTCGTCGCCGTCTACTCCGCGTCCAACTTCCCCTTCGCCTTCTCGGTGGCGGGCGGCGACACCGCCAGCGCCTTCGCCGCAGGCTGCCCGGTCGTGGTCAAGGCCCATCCCGACCACCCCGCGACCTCCGAACTGACCGCCGCCGCCGTGCGCCGGGCCGCCGCCGAGCACGCGGTCCCCGAAGGCGTCCTCGGTCTGGTCCACGGCTTCGACGCCGGTGTCGCCCTGATCGGGCACCCGCTGGTCGCCGCCGCCGGTTTCACCGGGTCGGTACGAGGCGGGCGCGCCCTCTTCGACGCGGCGGCGGCACGCCCCGTACCCATCCCCTTCCACGGTGAACTCGGCTCGCTCAACCCGGTGCTGGTGACACCGGCGGCAGCGGCCGAACGCCCGGAGGAGATCGGTTCCGGGCTCGCCGCCTCCATGACGATGGGCACGGGCCAGTTCTGCGTGAAACCGGGACTCGTCCTGGTCCCGGAGGGCGCGGCGGGCGACGAGCTCCTCAAGGTGCTCGGGCAGTCCCTCGGCGAGGTCGGTGCGGGCGTGATGCTCGACAGGCGGATGCGCGAGAACTTCGTGACGGGCGTCGCCGAACGCGCGCAACTCCCGCACGTGGAGGCTCCGGTACGTCCCGGACCCGGGCCGGACGCCCACACGGTCGGCCCCGGTTTCCTGACGGCGCCCGCCGCCGTACTCGCCCAGGACCAGAGCGCGCACGCCCTGCTCCTGGAGGAGTGCTTCGGCCCGGTGACCATCGTCGCCCGGTACGCGGACCCGGCCGAGGCGCAGACCCTGCTGGCCCGCCTCCCCGGCAACCTCACGGCCACCCTCCACGTCTCGGGACCGGAGGCGGCGGGCGCCGAGGGCGACCCCGGACTTCTCGCCCGGCTGACCCCGCTGGCCGGGCGCGTCCTCGTCAACGCCTGGCCCACCGGCGTCGCCGTGGCCCCCGCCCAGCACCACGGCGGCCCCTACCCGGCGACGACCTCGACCTCCACCTCGGTCGGCACCACCGCCGCCGAACGCTGGCTGCGCCCGGTCACGTACCAGAGCACCCCGGACGCGCTCCTGCCTCCGGAGCTGCGCGAGTCCAACCCGCTGAATCTGCCCCGCGTGGTCGACGGCCTCCGGGAGGACTGACCGTCCCGAAGGCCGGGGACGGCAGCCCCTGCCCCGCGTCCGGGACCACGAGCAGGGAACCCGCCTGCGGGTGCGGGCGGCTCTGGCCGGTGCGGGCCGTGGTGACGTAGAGGTCGCGCAGGTCCGGGCCGCCGAAGGCGCAGGCGGTGGGGCGGGGCACCGGGAGGCGGATCGTACGGTCGAGGCGGCCGTCGGGGGTGTAGCGGCGGATCTGGCCGCCGTCCCACAGGGCGACCCAGACGCAGCCCTCGGCGTCGACGGTGAGTCCGTCGGGGAATCCGGCGCCGGGTTCGATCTCGACGAACGGACGTCTGCCCGTGGGGACGTGCTCCAGCGCGTCGCACACGTCGATCCGGCGGGTGGGGCTGTCGACGTAGTAGACGCGGGGGCTCAGCGGGCACCAGCCGATGCCGTTGCTGACGGTCACGGAGCCGAAGAGGACCGTGGATTCGACGGTGCCGCCGGGGTCGATGCGGACCAGGTTTCCGCCGCCGGGGGCTTCGTCGTAGCGCATCGTGCCCGCCCACAGGGAGCCGTCCGGGGCGACCGCCGCGTCGTTGCCTCGCCTGCCGGGCACCGGGTCGTGGTGCAGCCAGCGGAAGGCGCCGTCGGGGGCGTAAGTGGCCACTCCGTCACGGAGGTTGACGATCAGTCCGCCGTCGGCGGTCGGCTTGGCGGCGCCCACGTGCTGTTCGGTGGCCAGGACGGTGCGGCGGCCGGTGCCGGGGGCGTAGGTGTGGACGCGGGAGCCGAGGATGTCGACCCAGATCAGCCGATCCGTCGCCGGGTCCCAGGTGGGGCCCTCGCCGAGCGCCGCGTGCTCCCGCACCGCCGTCTCCGCACGCATACCGGTCCTCCTGTCGGTCCTCCTGCCGGTCCTCGGGGCGTGGGTCCTCGCGTGAGTGCTCACGCCTGACGGCTCCGGTGACCGAGCCGCAGCGACAGGTCGGCGGCTCCCTTGGCGGCCAACTCGGCCAGTTCCGCCTCGCGTTGCTCGCTCCAGCGGATCATCGGGACCGACACCGACAGTGCGGCGACCACCCGGCCCGCGCTGTCGCGCACGGGGGCCGCGACACAGCTGACGTCCGGGTTCGACTCGCGGTGCTCGGTGGCCAGACCTCGGGTGCGGATCGCGGCCAGGGCCTGCTGGAGGGCTTCGGGGTCGGTGATGCTGTGGGGGGTCATCGCGACGAGTTCCCGGCCGTCGATACGGGAGCGCAGTTCGGCCTCCGGCAGGGAGGCGAGCAGCATCTTGCCCACGGAGGTGCAGTGCGCGGGCAGCTTGCGGCCCGCTGCGGACACCATGCGCACCGCGTGCGTGGAGTCGACCTTGGCGATGTAGATGACGTCGGTGTCTTCGAGTACGGCGACGTGGACGGTCTCGTCGCAGGTCTCGGCGACCTCGCGGGCGACCTGCTGGCCCTCGGCGGCGAGGTCGAGCTGCTCGGCGTACCGGCTGCCCAACTGGTAGGTTCGCACGCCCAGTCGGTAGCGTCCCTGCTGCTCGGGGACGGTGACCAGGTAGTTGCGGGCGGCGAGGGTGGTGACGAGTTCGTGGACGGTGGTGCGCGGCAGGCCCAGCTTGCGGGTGATGTCCGGTGCGGAGAGCGTGCCGTCGCCCTCCAGGAACAGTTCGAGTATGTCCAGTGCCCTGGTCACTGCGGGAACATGACGTCCCATGTCCGTCCACCCACCCTCTGCGTCGTGTGCGTCGTGTTCGTTCGATGTCTCGGGCGTTCGAGATTCCGGCCGTTGACCGGTATCACGAACGCAGGTTAGCCCCGGGCGAGCCCGCCGGGCAATGGCCTGGACCTCCCCGACGACAACGGCCACCACGAGCGATCCGCGTGCGAACCATTGACACCTACGGAGCCGCTGGCTACGGTCACGCCAACATTTCGAACGTGTGTCGAAATATCGAACACCCGCTACGTCCCTCCCCCGGCCCACAAGGAGCAACTTCCGTGCGCATCACGGGCATTACCACCCATGTCGTCGGGACCCCCTGGCGCAATCTCACCTACGTCGTCGTGCAGACCGACGAGGGGCTGACCGGGGTCGGCGAGACCCGGATGCTCGGCCACACCGACGCGCTGGTCGGCTATCTGAACGAGGCCGCCGCCCACCACGTCGTCGGCGCGGACCCCTTCGACACCGAGGCCCTGGTGCGCCGGATGAAGTACGGCGACTACGGGCGGGCCGGCGAGATCGTCATGTCCGGCATCGCGTGCGTCGAGATGGCCTGCTGGGACATCAAGGGCAAGGCGCTCGGCGTCCCGGTCTGGCAGTTGCTCGGCGGCAAGGTCACCGACCGCGTCAAGGCGTACGCCAACGGCTGGTACACCACCGAGCGGACCCCGGAGGCGTACCACAAGGCGGCCCGCGCGGTGATGGAGCGCGGCTACCGCGCCCTGAAGATCGACCCGTTCGGCACGGGGCACTTGGAACTCGATGCCGAGCAGAGCCGCTACGCGGTCTCCCTGATCGAGGCGGTACGGGACGCGATCGGCCCGGACGCCGAACTGATGCTGGAGATGCACGGCCGCTTCAGCCCCTCCACGGCGATACGGCTCGCCAAGGAGATGGCTCCCTTCCGGCCCGCGTGGCTGGAGGAGCCGGTGCCGCCGGAGAACCTCAAGGCGCTGGAGAAGGTCGCCGCGAAGGTCGACATGCCGATCGCCACGGGCGAGCGCATCCACGACCGCATCGAGTTCCGCGAGCTCTTCGAGTCGCAGGCCGCCGACATCATCCAGCCGGACCTGGGGCACATCGGCGGCATCGCGGAGACCCGCAAGCTCGC
The DNA here is from genome assembly GCF_026342435.1 of Streptomyces sp. NBC_00237. Taxonomy (NCBI): domain Bacteria; kingdom Bacillati; phylum Actinomycetota; class Actinomycetes; order Kitasatosporales; family Streptomycetaceae; genus Streptomyces; species Streptomyces sp. NBC_00237. Next base: position 200,639 of record NZ_JAPEMT010000004.1, read on the forward strand.
CGCGACCGCCGAGACGCACTACACGCTCGTCGCCCCGCACAACGTGGGCGGACCGGTCCTGACGGCCGCCACCCTCCAGGTCGGTTTCTCCACGCCGAACTTCAAGATCCTGGAACACTTCAACGACTTCGCCGACGCGGAGATCAAGAAGGTCGTCAAGGGCGCTCCGCAGGTGGACCCGGAGACGGGCTGCTTCGAGATCTCCCACGCGCCGGGGCTCGGAGTGGAGCTGGACGTGGACGCGGCGGCGGAGTTCCCGCAGCAGCAGGCGCGCTTCGACCTGTGGGCCGAGGGCTGGGAGAAGAGGGCCCCCAAGTGAGCCCCGACACCGTCCGAGGCCGGAGGTCCGGGGCCGCCCGGGCCCTGGAGTCCGAGACCGTCCGCAGCCCGAAGTCCGGGGCCGTCCGCAGCCGTTCGATCGTCGTCGACCGGCCCGGTGAACACCGTCTGACCGAGACGGAGCTGAAGGAACCCGGCCCCGGCGAGGTGCTGGTCAGGGTGGCCGCCGCCGGGATCTGCGGGAGCGACCGCGAGGTGTACGACGGCCACCGCGACCCCGGCTTCGTACGCTATCCGCTGGTGCCGGGACACGAGTGGTCCGGCACCGTGGAGGCGGTCGGCGCGGGCGTGGACCCGGCGCTGGTCGGCCGCAGGACCGTCGCCGAGGGGTTCAGGGCGTGCGGCACCTGCACGCGCTGCCGGTGCGGCGAGACGAGCCTGTGCACCAGCGGGTACGCGGAGACCGGCTTCACCGAGCCGGGGGCCTTCGCGGACCGTCTCACGCTCCCCGCACGGCTGTTGCACCTGCTGGAGGACGACGCGGACCTGCGTGCGGCCGCCCTCCTGGAGCCCGCCGCGGTCGTCGCGGCGGCGGTGCGCGCGGGGCGGCCGAGCCCCGGTGAGCGGATCGCGGTGGTGGGCGCGGGCACCCTCGGGCTGCTCGCCGTACAACTGCTCGCCGCTTCCTCGCCCGCCGAACTGACGGTGATCGACCCCCGGTCGGCGCGCGGTGCGCAGGCGCGGCGGTTCGGTGCGGTGGAGACGCTGACCCCGGACGAGGCCCGGTCGGCGTACGGACACTTCGACCTGGTGGTGGAGACGGCGGGCGCGCCGACCACCGCCGCGACGTCCTGCCTGCTGGCGCGGCGCGGTGGGCGGGTCGTGCTCACCGGGATGTTCGCACCGGGCGCCACGGGGATCGACCCGGTGCACCTCTCCCTCAGCCAGCTGGAGGTGCGCAGCGTCTTCGGGGCGCCGTCCTCGGCCTGGTCGGACGCGGTACGGGCGTTCTCCATCGGGCTGATCGACCCGGCGCCGCTCATCACGCACGAGTTCCCGCTGGAGCGGTTCGCGGAGGCGATCGCGCTGGTGGGCGGGGGCGACCCCGAGACCGGGAAGGTGCTGTTGCGACCGTAACCGCCTCCCGCCTCCCCAGTCGTGCGGCGGTACGGAGTGCGCCTGACGCCTGCGTACCGCCGCACCCCCCTTCGGCAGCACCGCACGATCATTTGTCCGACCACCGTTCGACATGTCGAACGTCACTTACGGAGCACCATGCCCCCTACACCATCCGCCGTCCCCCGCCGTCCCGGCGCCGACGCCCTCGCCCGGATCGGCCACCCCTTCCCCGGCATCGACCCCGCCGACACCTCCGCGCACGCCTTCCCCGACGGCGGCACCTGGCGCACCGAGATCCCCTCGGTCGAGGGGCCGGAGGCGCTTTCCGTCGTACTGAAGGAGAGCGCACAGCTCGACCTTCCGGTGCACCGGATCAGCCAGGGCTCCGGCATCTGGATGCTCACCGACACCGAGATCACCGAGATGGTGGAGGCGTGCGCGGCACGCGACATCGAGCTGTGCCTGTTCACCGGGCCGCGCGGCACCTGGGACATCGGCGGCTCCACCCGTACCGATTCGGGCGGCGGCGGGCTGCGCGCCCGGGGGCACGACGCGCTCGCCGGATGCGTCGAAGACGCTTTGCGGGCGACGGAGTTGGGGGTGCGCTGCCTGCTCATCGCCGACGAAGGCGTGCTGTGGACGCTGCACCGGATGCGCGTGGCCGGGGTGCTTCCCGCCGACGTCACCTTCAAGCTGTCCGCGCTCACCGGGCCGGTCAATCCGGCCTCGTACGCGGTGTACGAGCAGCTCGGCGCGGACTCCCTCAACGTCCCCTCCGACCTGTCCCTCGACCACCTCACCGAGATCCGCCGGGTCAGCCGCGCCCCGATGGACATGTACGTGGAGGCGCCGGACGACCTCGGCGGCTACATCCGGATGTACGAGGCGGCCGAACTCATCCGGCGCGGCGCCCCTCTGTACCTGAAGTTCGGGCTGAGCCGCTCCCCCGGCATCTACCCCTACGGCGCCCAGCTGCGCGACACCGCGCTCGCCACCGCCCGCGAGCGCGTCAGGCGCGGACGCCTCGTCCTGGATCTGCTCGCCCGGCACGGGGCGGACGGCGGAATGTCGCCGCTCGGCTCCCACGACCCCGGTGAGCTGCGCCGCTTCCCGGTATCTTCCGCCACCTCCACGCCCGTACCGGAAGGAGACTGATCCGATGCGCACCCGCACCCGCACGCAGAACCGCTCCCCGCGCAGGCAGGCCCGCACGCACGCTCTCGCCCTCGGCGCCGCCGCGCTGCTCCTCGTCTCGCTGACCGCCTGCGGCCAGGAGGCCAGGGGCGGCAGCCGCTACAAGGCCGACACCGGCAAGGGCGGCACCATCGGTCTCGCCATGCCCACCAAGGCGTCCGAACGCTGGATCGCCGACGGCGAGAACATGGCCAAGCAGTTCGAGCAGGCCGGTTACCAGACCGATCTGCAGTACGGCGACAACAAGGCCGAGAACCAGATCGCCCAGATCGAGAACATGATCACCAAGGGGCGCAAGCTCCTGGTCGTCGCCGCGGTCGACGGTTCGGCGCTCACCGAGGTCCTCCAGCGCGCACACGACGCGGGCATCCCGGTGATCAGCTACGACCGGCTGATCCTGGGCTCTCCGTACGTCGACTACTACGCGTCCTTCGACAACGCACGGGTCGGCGAGCTCCAGGGCACGTACCTGGTCGAGAAGCTGAAGCTGGGCAAGCCGTCGCCGGAGGCGGCGAAGCGCGAGAAGTACTCGGTCGAGCTGTTCGCGGGCTCCCCCGACGACAACAACACCAAGTACTTCTGGGGCGGCGCGATGAAGGCCCTCCAGCCCTATCTGACGAGTGGTCAACTCGTGGTGCGCAGCGGGCAGACGAAGATGAGCCAGGCCACCACCCTGGGCTGGGACGGCGGCACCGCGCAGAAGCGGATGGACGACCTGATCAGCAAGAACTACGGCGAGCAGCGGGTGGACGCGGTGCTCTCCCCGTACGACGGCATCTCGATCGGCATCATCTCCGCCCTGAAGAGCGCCGGTTACGGTTCCTCGGCGCAGCCGCTGCCGGTCATCACCGGGCAGGACGCGGAGCTGGCATCGGTGAAGTCGATCATCGGCGGCGAGCAGACGCAGACCGTCTTCAAGGACACCCGGAAGCTGGCCGCGCAGGCGGTGGCGATGAGCGACGCCGTACTGAACGGCAAGAAGCCGCAGGTCAACAACACCACCGATTACGACAACGGCAAGAAGGTCGTCCCCTCGTACCTGCTGAAGCCGGTCAACGTCGACAAGACGAACACCCAACTCCTCGTGGACGAGGGGTACTTCACGGCGGGGCAGCTCAAGTGACGGGGCGCTCCGAGGGAGCTCCCGTACTGGAGATGCGCAAGATCACCAAGACGTTCCCCGGCGTCAAGGCGCTCTCGGAGGTGAAGCTGACCGTCCGGGCCGGTGAGATCCACGCGATCTGCGGCGAGAACGGCGCGGGCAAGTCGACCCTGATGAAGGTGCTCAGCGGCGTCTATCCGCACGGCTCGTACGACGGCGAGATCCTCTTCGAGGGGGAGCCGGTGGCCTTCAAGGACATCCGGGCCAGCGAGCGCCGAGGCATCGTGATCATCCACCAGGAACTGGCGCTCGTCCCCTATCTGTCCATCGCCGAGAACATCTTCCTCGGCAACGAACAGACGGGCGGCACAAGGGGGTTCATCGACTGGAACGACACCCAGCGCCGGGCCGCCGCCCTCCTCAAGCGGGTCGGGCTGCGCGAGAAGCCGCAGACCCCGGTCGCCGACATCGGCGTGGGCAAGCAGCAGCTCGTGGAGATCGCGAAGGCCCTCGCCAAGGAGGTGAAGCTGCTCATCCTCGACGAGCCGACGGCGGCCCTCAACGACGACGACAGCGCGAAGCTCCTCGACCTCATCGTGGAACTGCGCGACCAGGGCATCGCCTGCATCATCATCTCGCACAAGCTGAACGAGATCCGGCAGATCACCGACACCGTGACGGTGCTCCGCGACGGTCGCACGATCGAGTCGCTGACGGTACGTCAGGCCCCTTCCTCGCCGGCGGAGTTGTCCGAGGACCAGATCATCCGGTCGATGGTCGGCCGTGACCTGGACCACCGCTTCCCGGAGCGGAGCACGTACCGGGGCGAGGACGCCGGAACGACCGCGCTCGCCGTGCACGGCTGGAGCGTCCGCCACCCGGTCGACCAGCAGCGCAAGGTCGTCGACGACGTCTCGCTCACGGTCGGTCGCGGCGAGATCGTCGGCATCGCGGGCCTGATGGGCGCCGGACGCACCGAACTCGCGATGTCGGTCTTCGGCCGCTCCTACGGGCGGTACGAGGCCGGGCGCGTCGAGATCGGCGGCCGTGAGGTGAGCACGAAGACCGTACCGGCGGCGATCGCGGCGGGCCTGGCGTACGTCACCGAGGACCGCAAGCAGTACGGCCTCAACCTCATCGACAACATCAACCGCAACGTCTCCCTCGCCTCCCTGGCCGGGATGCGACGGCGCGGCGTGGTCGACGAGCACCACGAACGCCAGGTCGCCGAGCGCTACCGCACCTCCATGAACATCAAGACCCCCACGGTCTTCGAGCAGGTCGGACGGCTCTCCGGCGGCAACCAGCAGAAGGTCGTCCTGAGCCGGTGGATCCACGCCGACCCCGACGTCCTGATCCTCGACGAGCCGACGCGCGGCATCGACGTGGGCGCCAAGTTCGAGATCTACACGGTGATCGACAAGCTCGCCGCCGCGGGCAAGGCCGTGCTCTTCATCTCCTCCGAACTGCCCGAACTCCTCGGCATGTGCGACCGGATCTACACCATGGCCGAAGGCCGGCTGACCGGAGAGGTCACCCGCGCGGACGCCACTCAGGAAGCGCTGATGCGTCACATGACGAACTCCCGCACCTGACGCCCCGCGCCCGAACCCGCGCACCCGAGGCCGCGCACCCGAACCCGCGCTCCTGACGCCCCGCGCCCGACCTCCGCACCTGACGACCGCCGCGTGCCGACCACGACCATGACCCGAAGCTGAGGCCCTGCCATGACCACCGCCACACCACTCCGCAAGGACGCACCCGACGAACCCGGACCCGCCCGCCCGTCGGCCGCCGCCGCGCTGCTCGACAGCATGCGGTCGAACATGCGCCAGTACGGCATGCTCGTCGCCCTGCTCTTCATCGTCGTGCTCTTCCAGATCTGGACCGACGGCACGCTACTGCTCCCCAACAACGTCTCCAACCTGATCCAGCAGAACGGCTACATCCTCATCCTCGGCATCGGCATGATGATCGTGATCATCGCCGGACACATCGACCTCTCGGTCGGCTCACTGGTCGCCTTCGTCGGCGCCATGTCCGCCGTGATGATGGTCAAGCACGACATGCCCTGGGTCCTCGCCCTGGTCCTGTCGCTCCTCATCGGGGCGGTCGCGGGCGCCTGGCAGGGGTACTTCATCGCCTACCTCGGCATCCCGTCCTTCATCGTGACCCTGGCCGGAATGCTGCTCTTCCGCGGCCTGACGCAGATCGTCCTCGAAGGCCAGTCCCTCGCCCCCTTCCCCGAAGGCTTCCAGAACATCGCCAAGGGCTTCATCCCCGAGATGGGCCCGTACACCCAGTACCACAACCCGACCCTGGTCCTCGGCGCGCTCGCGCTCACCGTCCTCATCCTGCGCGAAGTCCGTGACCGCAAGCGCCAGTTGGCGTACGAGCTCGACGTCGTGCCGAAAAGCCTGTGGATCACCAAGTGCGTGGCCGTCGCGGCGGCCGTCATCGCCTTCACCCTCACGCTCGCCAGCTTCCACGGCGTCCCCGTCGTCATGCTGATCATGTGCGCGCTGCTGATCGGGCTGGGTTACGTGATGCGCAACGCGGTGATCGGCCGCCACGTCTACGCGCTCGGCGGCAACAAGGCGGCGGCGAAACTCTCCGGCGTCAAGGACAAGCGCGTCGTCTTCCTGGTCTTCGTGAACATGGGCGTCCTGGCCGCCCTCGCGGGCTGCGTCTATGCCGCCCGCCTCAACGCGGGCACCCCGCAGGCCGGTCTCAGCTTCGAACTCGAAGCCATCGCCGCCGCGTTCATCGGCGGCGCGTCGATGAGCGGCGGCGTCGGCACCGTCATGGGCGCCGTCATCGGCGGCCTCGTCCTCGGCGTCCTCAACAACGGCATGTCCCTGGTCGGCATCGGCACCGACTACCAGCAGGTCATCAAGGGCCTGGTCCTGCTCGCCGCGGTCGGCTTCGACATCTGGAACAAGCGCAAGGCCGGTCGCTGACCCCCCGTCACCTCCCAACCCAGGAGCAGAACATGGACACCAGCAGACGAACCGTACTCGGCGCCGCAGCGGCGGCCGGTCTCACGGCGGCCACCGCCGGGATCTCGTACGCACAGGAGAACCCGCACGCACGGGACAAGGAGCGCACCATGAAGCCCACCCGCGAGCGCTTCGGCACCCTCCCCGACGGCACCCGCGTCGACCGCTGGACCCTGGAGAACGGCGGAACCCGCCTCAAGGTCCTCTCCTACGGCGGCGTCGTCCAGGCCCTCGAACTCCCCGACCGCCACGGCACGTACGCCAACGTCTCCCTCGGCTTCGACCACCTCGACGGCTACCTCAGCGCCACCACCTTCTTCGGCGCGCTGATCGGCCGGTACGGCAACCGCATCGCCAAGGGCCGCTTCACCCTCGACGGCCGCAGCCACCAGCTCTCGGTCAACGACGGCGAGAACAGCCTGCACGGCGGGGCCCAGGGCTTCGACAAGCGGATCTGGGACGTGGAACCGTTCGCCGACCCGTCCTCCCACGAGGTGGGCCTCCACCTCCACCGGGTCAGCCCGGACGGCGAGATGGGCTACCCCGGAACCCTCCGCGTGAAGGTCACCTACGCCCTCACCGCCCGAGGCGACTGGCGCATCGACTACACGGCCACCACCGACAGGGCCACCGTCGTCAACCTCACCAACCACACCTACTACCAGCTCGCCGGTGAGGGCAGCGGTGACGTGCTCGACCACCAACTCACCCTGAAGGCAAGCAGGTTCACTCCCACCGACACCGGTCTGATACCCACCGGCGAGCTCTCCCGAGTCGCGGGCACGCCCTTCGACTTCCGTACGGCCAAGACCGTCGGCGAGGACATCCGCGTGTCCCACCCGCAGCTCGTCACCGCGCAGGGCTTCGACCACAACTGGGTGCTGGACAAGGGCCTGACCGCCCGCCCGGAACACTTCGCCACCCTGCGCGACCCGGGTTCCGGGCGCACGATGCGCATCGCGACGACGGAGCCCGGCGTCCAGTTCTACTCGGGCAACTTCCTGGACGGCACCCTGACCGGCCCCTCGGGACGCACCTACCGCCAGAGCGACGGCCTCTGCCTGGAGACCCAGCACTTCCCGGACTCCCCGAACCACCCGGCGTTCCCGTCGACGGTGCTGCGTCCCGGGCGTACGTACCGCTCGACGACGGTGCACAGCTTCTCGGCGCGCTGACCGACTCCGCGCCGCTCCCCGCCTCTCCGCGCCTCCCCGCCTCCCCGCTTCTCGGCGGTGCCGGAGCACGTGCGCCCCGACCGGACCCGTCCCGGCCGGGGCGCACACGCGTGAGCGTCCGGTCCGGGGCTCGGCCCCGGCCCCCGCCCCGTACGGCCCGGAGCCCGTGCCTCAGGACGACGGTGGTGCCGTGCTCTTGCGGACCACGAGGCTGGTGGCCAGTTCGAGGCGGGTGGTCACCGGTTCCTGGTCGCGCAGGCGCATGATCATCTGCACCGCCTCCTCGGCCATCTCCCGCAGCGGCTGGTGGACCGTCGTCAGGGCCGGGCTCGACCAGCGCGCCACCGGTACGTCGTCGTAGCCGACCACCGAGAGGTCTTCGGGCACCCGCAGGCCACGGATGCGGGCCGCCTCCAGGACGCCGAGGGCCTGAAGGTCGCTGCCCGCGAAGACGGCCGTGGGCGGCTCGGGCAGGTCGAGGAGTTCGAGGGCTTGCTCGAAGCCGCCCTCCACGTGGAAGTCGCCGTAGCGCACGAGGTCGGGGTCGGCCCCGATGCCCGCCATGGCGAGTGCGGAGCGGTAGCCGTCGAGGCGGGCGTGGGAGCAGAGCATGTCGTCGGGGCCGGTGATGACGCCGATGCGGCGGTGACCGAGTTCGACCAGGTGGCGGGTGGCGACCCGGCCCCCGTTCCAGTTCGCCGAGCCGACCGAGGGGACGTCCGGGTCGGGGTCGCCGGCCGGGTCCACGATCACGAACGGGATGGAGCGCGACCGCAGCCGCTGCTTGACCTCGGCGGGCAGCGCCGAGAAGACGAGCACCACGCCGCGCGGGCTGCGCTGCAGGACCGCGTCGATCCAGTCAGGGGCGGGGGCCTGCCGGGTGCCGCTCTCGGTCAGCACCACGCCGACCCCGTGCGCCTTGGCGACGTTCTGCACGCCCCGGATCAGCTCCATCGCCCAGATGCTGTCGAGCTCGTGGAAGACCAGCTCGACGAGCGGCGCCTCGCGGGCCGCCCGTGTCGTACGCCGGTAGGAGTGCGTCTCCAGGAGCTGTTCGACCTTGACCCGGGTCGGGGCGGCCACGTCCTGCCGCCCGTTGAGCACTTTCGAAACAGTTGAAATGGAGACGCCCGCCTTCTCGGCCACCTCGGCCAGGGTGATCCGGCCGAACTCCTCGTCATCGCGCATGCCTTGGAGCATAAGGCACGCTCAGCCTTCTCACCGTCGTAACGCTTTGGTAACGCGGCGGAGCGGGGTTGACCGCTCCCCGGCCGAGATCTAGCGTCCCGACCCATGAAGTTTCGGCGACATTACCGAAACAGTTTCGAAAGGCGAGGCGATGACTCAACGCGCACGGCTGCCGAAATCGGTCGCAGCGGGCGGTGCGGCCCTGGCCCTGCTGCTCGCCCTGTCCGGGTGCGGCGGCGGCTCCGCCGCAGCGGGCGACGACGGGAAGATCCACGTCCTGGTCTACGGGGACGCCGGGAACAAGGTCGAGAAGCAGCTGATCGACACCTTCAACAAGACGTCGAAGGTGAAGGCGGTCCTGGACACCATCCCCGGCGCGGACTACCAGGCGAAGCTCCAGACGATCATCAACAGCAAGCAGGCACCCGACGTGTTCTTCCACTGGGGCGGCGGCAGCATCAAGCCGTTCGTCAAGGCGGACCTGCTGATGCCGCTGGACGACTTCATCGCCAAGGACCCCGGCCTGAAGTCGAAGTTCCTGCCCTCGGTGTTCAACAGCGCCACGGTCGACGGCAAGGCGTACGGCGTTCCCATGCGCGGCACCCAGCCGGTCCTGTTCTTCCACAACAAGAAGGTCCTCGACGCCGCGGGCGTGCAGCCGCCCCGGACCTGGGACGAACTCCTCGCCTCGGTCAAGGCGTTGAAGGCGAAGGGCGTCACGCCCATCGCGCTCGGCGGCGGCGACCGGTGGCCGACCCTGATGTGGTTCTCCTCCCTCTACGACCGGGTCGCAGGACCCGGCCTGTTCCAGAAGGCCATCGACGGGGACACGTCCGCCTGGGAGAGCGCCGACAGCAAGAAGGCGCTCGGCATGATCAGGGAGCTGGTGGACGCGGGGGCCTTCGGCACGAACTTCGACTCCGTGAAGTTCACCGACCAGGGCTCGCCCACCCTGCTCGCCACCGGCAAGGCCGCGTTCGAACTGATGGGTTCGTGGGAGTACTCCACGCAGCAGGAGTCCCACCCCGAGTTCGCGAAGAAGGACCTGGGCTACACCGCCTTCCCGACCGTCCCGGGCGGCAAGGGAGACGCGGGCAACCTCGTCGGCAACACCAACAACTTCTACTCCGTCCTGAAGAAGACCAAGCACCCCGAGGCCGTCGCCGAGTTCCTCAAGCTCCAGTACTCCGACCAGTTCGTGAAGGCGCAGCTGGGCATCGGCAATCTGCCCACCACGACCAGCACCCCCGACTTCCTGGGCGAGGCCGCGAGCCCCGGCTACGCGAAGTTCCAGTACGACCTGGTGCAGAAGGCGCCCTCGTTCCAGCTGTCGTGGGACCAGGCGTATCCGCAGTCCGCTGCGACCTCGCTGCACCAGGCGGTCCAGCAGTTCTTCAACGGGCACCTGGACGAGGGCGGGTTCATCAGGGCGATGCAGGCTCTGCCGACGTCATGAGCACCAAGACTCCCGTCAGGCGTGAACGCGAACAGTCCACCGCGCGAGTGGCACCCGCCGACCACCGCAACAGCGGTGGCGGTGGCGGTGTGGGCCGTCCCGGTTTCGGCTGGGCGGTCCCCGCCGCGCTCTTCTTCGGCCTGTTCGCCCTCGTCCCCCTCGTCCTGGTCGCCGTCCTGTCGTTCGCGACGTGGAACGGCCTGAGCGACCCGGAGTTCACCGGGTTCGACAACTGGAAGAAGCTGTTCGACGATCCGGTCCTGCTCAAGAGCGTGGGGCTGAGCATCCTGCTGACCGTGCTGGGCGTCGCCGTCCAGACCCCGCTGAGCATCCTCCTCGGCGTCTGGGCAGCGGGCCGTCAACGCAACCGCGCGGTCCTGTCGGCCCTCTACTTCGTTCCGCTGCTGCTGTCCGTCGCCGCCGTCGCCGTCCTGTGGCGGGCCGTCCTCGACCCGAACTTCGGCGTACCGGCGCAGGCCGCCTGGCTGTTCGGCGACGGCAACCTCTTCGGCCACCAGGCCGGAGCGATCGGCGTCCTCGTCCTCGTCAGCACCTGGCAGTTCACCCCGCTGCACACGCTGATCTACCAGGGCGCCGCCCGCGCCATCCCCCAGGTCCTGTACCAGGCGGCGCAGATCGACGGCGCGGGCACGGTCCGCCAGTTCTTCCACATCACCCTGCCGCAGCTGCGCAACAGCATCGTCACCTCGACGATCCTGATGGTGGTCGGCGGCCTCACCACGTTCGACACGGTCCTGATCCTCACCCAGGGCGGCCCCGGCACGGACACCACCATCAGCGCGTACTACATGTACCAGAAGGCGTTCAAGAGCTTCGACTACGGGACGGCGTCCGCCGTCGGACTGCTCCTGGTCCTCGTCGCCACGGTCGTCTCGCTGGCCATGGTGCGCCTGTCGGGCTACGACAAGATGCGCAGCACGATGGAGGGCCTGTGACACCCGTCGAGACCCGGTCCCGCCCTCGCGGACGGCCCAACTACCTCGCCGGATTCGGGTCGTTGATCTGGCTGTTCGTGGTCGGGCTGCCGCTGTACGTGATGCTGGTCGCCGCGTTCCAGACGCGCGCCGACTACGGCGCCGGCGGCCCCCTGTCCCTTCCGGAACACTTCACGCTCGACAACTACCTCAACGTCTTCAGCAGCGGCTTCGGCCGGTACTTCGTCAACACCGTCGTCGTCACCGTCTGCGTGGTCGGCCTCGTCCTGCTGCTCGTACCGCCGTTGGCGTTCGCGATCGTGCGGGGCCGGGGCCGGCTGACCAGCGGCGTGTTCCGGCTGTTCCTGCTCGGCCTCGCGATCCCCGCGCAGGCCGTCATCGTCCCGATGTTCTACGTGATCAGCGAGGCGGGCCTCTACGACAACCTGATCGGCGTCATCCTGCCGACGGCCGCGTTCGCGATGCCCGTGTGCACCCTCATCCTGACCGGGTCGATGCGGGACATCACCCCGGAGCTGTACGAGGCGATGACGGTGGACGGCGCGTCGCCCCGGCGGATCTTCTTCGGCCTGGTGCTTCCGCTCTCCCGAGGCGGCCTGTCCACGATCGTCGTCTTCTCCGCGCTCCAGGCGTGGAACGGCTTCCTCTTCCCGCTGGTCCTCACCCAGTCCGCGAGCACCAAGGTCATCACCATGGGGCTCTACGACTTCCAGACGGAACACGGCGTCGACATCCCGGGCCTGCTCGCCGCGGTGGTGCTGTCCATGCTGCCCATCCTGATCGTCTACCTGTTCGCCCGTCGTGCCCTGGTCCAGGGGCTGATGGGAGTCGGAGGAAAGTGAACGACCACATGGCCGTACCGGCCGAAGAGACCAGCCCGGCCGAAGAGACCGCCCCGACCGAAGGGACCGGCCCGACCGGAGAAGTCCCTGCGGCGCACATGCCTCCCTGGCGCGACGCGCGCCGCAGCGCCGGGGCCCGTGCCGACGCACTGCTCGCGGAGATGACCCTGGAGGAGAAGACCGCCCAGCTCTACGGCGTGTGGGTGGGCGCGTCCGCCGAGGGCGGCGACGTCGCCCCGCACCAGCACGACATGGAGGAGACGGTCGACCTCGACGAGCTGCTCCCTTATGGGCTGGGCCAGTTGACCCGCCCGTTCGGCACGGCGCCCGTCGACCCCGCCCTCGGCGCGCTGTCCCTGGCCCGCACCCAGCGCCGCATCATGGCGGCGAACCGGTTCGGGATACCGGCGCTCGCCCATGAGGAGTGCCTGGCCGGTTTCGCCGCCTGGGGCGCCACCGCGTACCCCGTCCCGACCGCCTGGGGCGCCACGTTCGATCCCGGTCTGGTACGGCGGATGGCCGAGGCGATCGGCCGCGACCTGCGCTCGGTCGGCGTGCACCAGGGACTCGCCCCGGTCCTGGACGTCGTGCGCGACGCCCGCTGGGGACGCGTCGAGGAGACCATCGGCGAGGACCCCTACCTCGTCGGCACGGTCGGCACCGCGTACGTAACGGGCCTGGAGTCGGCCGGGATCGTCGCCACGCTCAAACACTTCGCCGGATACTCCGCCTCGCGCGCCGGACGCAATCTCGCCCCGGTGTCCATGGGCGCGCGGGAGCTCGCCGACGTGGTGCTCCCGCCGTTCGAGATGGCCGTGCGCGAGAGCGGCGTACGGTCCGTGATGCACGCCTACACCGACATCGACGGTGTGCCGTCCGCCGCCGACGAGCCGCTGCTCACGGGGCTGCTGCGGGAGACCTGGGGCTTCGAGGGGACCGTCGTCGCCGACTACTTCGGCATCGCGTTCCTCAAGACGCTGCACGGCGTGGCCGGTACCTTCGGCGAGGCGGCGGGGGCCGCGCTCACCGCGGGCGTCGACGTCGAACTGCCCACGGTGAAGACGTTCGGCGCGCCCCTGCGCAAGGCGGTCGCCGAGGGATCCGTACCGGAGTCCCTCGTGGACCGCGCCGTCCGCCGGGTACTCGTCCAGAAGATCGAGCTGGGGCTGCTGGACGAGGACTGGGACCCCACCCCGCCCGCCCTGGCGTCGGTCGACGCCGACCGCGTCCGCGGCAGCGTCGACCTGGACACCGCGCCGCACCGCGCGCTGGCCCGCCAGGTCGCCGAGGAATCGGTGGTGCTGCTCGCCAACGACGGCACCCTGCCGCTCGGGCCCACTGCTCCGGCCCGCATCGCCGTGATCGGCCCCAACGCCGACACCCCGATGGCCGTGCTCGGCTGCTACTCGTTCCCGGTGCACGTCGGCAGCCGTACGCCCGGCACCGCGCACGGCATCCAACTCCCCACGCTGTACGAAGCGTTGACGGCGGAGTTCCCGCACAGTGAGGTCGTCACGGCGTCCGGTCTCGCCGAGGCGGACGCCCACGGGACCGAGGGCTTCGCGGCGGCCGTCGACCTGGCGCGCGGGGCCGATCTGGTCGTCGCCGCGCTCGGCGACCGGGCCGGGCTCTTCGGGCGCGGCACCAGCGGCGAGGGCTGCGACGCCGCGTCCCTCGTGCTGCCGGGCGCCCAGGAACAGCTCCTCGACGCGCTCCTGGACACGGGGAAACCCCTCGTGGTGACGCTGCTCGCGGGGCGGCCGTACGCGCTGGGCCGCGCCGCCCGCCAGAGCGCGGCGCTGGTGCAGACCTTCTTCCCCGGGGAGGAGGGCTCGACCGCCCTGGCCGGTGTGCTCAGCGGGCGGGTACGCCCCTCCGGGCGGCTGCCCGTCAGCGTGCCCGGCGGGCCCGGCGTGCAGCCGTCCACGTATCTCGCTCCCCGCCTGGGCCGGGCCACCGAGGTCTCGAACCTCGACCCGACCCCGGCGTTCGGCTTCGGCCACGGACTGACGTACACCACGTTCGACTGGAACGCACTGGAGGTGGACAGTCAACTCGCTTGCACCGACGGCGAGTTCGAGCTGTCGTGCACCGTGCGCAACACCGGTGCGCTGCCCGGGACCGAGGTCGTCCAGTTGTATCTGCACGACCCGGTCGCGTCCGTGGTGCAGCCGGTGCAGCGGCTCGTCGGTTACCTGCGCCTGCCGGAGCTGGCGCCGGGCGAGGCCGTACGGGTCCGGGTGCGGGTGCCTGCCGACCTCGCGTCCTTCACCGGGCGCGAGGGCCGGCGCCTCGTCGAGCCCGGCGAGCTGGAGCTGCGGTTGAGCGCGTCGAGCACCGACCGGCGGCTGACGGCGCGGGTCGCTCTCACCGGTCCCCCGCGCGAGGTCGGCCACCGGCGTTCCCTGCACGCGCACTTCGCGGTGGAGGCGGTGCCTCGGGCGTGACGGGGTGACGTGCCCGGCCGTTCGTCAGGGCGGCCGGGCACGCCACGTACCTCACCCCTGGTGGGAAGCGATCAGCTTTCCGTACCAGTGGTAGCTGTCCTTCGGGGTGCGCCGCTGTGTGGCGTAGTCGACGTGGACGATGCCGAATCGCTTCGCGTAGCCGAGGGCCCATTCGAAGTTGTCCAGGAGCGACCAGACGTAGTAGCCGCGCACGTCGACGCCCGCGTCCATGGCGGTGCGCAGTGCCGTGAGGTGGTCACGCAGGTAGGTGACGCGGTCGGTGTCGTGCACGGTGCCGTCCGCGGTGACCTCGTCGGGTTCCGCCGAGCCGTTCTCCGTGATGTGGACCGGCGGCAGCGCGTCGCCGTAGGTCTCCTTGAGCGAGGTCAGCAGGTCCGTGAAGGTCTCGGGGGCGACCGGCCAGCCCATCGCGGTGTGGCGCACGTCCGGGTACGGCCGCTCCGTGAACCGGTTGTCGGTGGCGACGCGCAGCGCGGGATCGCTCTCGCGGTGCGGGGCGTCGGCGACGACGGTCGGCCGGTAGTAGTTGACGCCGAGGAAGTCCATCGGCTGGGCGATCAGTTCGAGGTCGCCGTCGTACCGGAAGTCCTGCCGGGTGATCAGTTCGCCCCAGGTCTCGGTCTCCGTGTCCGGGTAGCGGCCCGCGAGGAGCGGCTCCGTCCACACGAGGTTGTGCTGGGTGTCGGCGCGGACGACGGCGGCGCGGTCGGCGGCCGAGTCCGTGGCGGGAAGGTTCCGGTCGAGGTTGAGGGTGATGCCCGCCTCGCGGACACCGGCCGCCCGCAGCGCCCGCATGGCCAGGCCGTGGCCGACGAGCAGGTGGTGCGCTGCGGCGAGCGCGCCGGTGCCCTCCTGCGCGCCGGGTGCGTGGCGGCCCACCGAGTAGCCGAGGAAGGCGCTGCACCAGGGCTCGTTGAGGGTGATCCAGCGCGGGACGCGGTCGGCGAGGTGGTCGGCGACGACCGCCGTGTACGCGGCGAACCGCTCGGCGGTCTCCCGTACCCGCCAGCCGCCCCGGTCTTCCAGGGCCTGCGGCAGGTCCCAGTGGTAGAGGGTGGCGGCCGGTTCGATGCCCGCCGCGAGGAGTTCGTCCACCAGCCGGGAGTAGAAGTCGAGGCCCTGGAGGTTCGCGGGCCCCTGCCCGGTCGGCTGGATGCGGGGCCAGGCGATCGAGAAGCGGTACGAGCCGACGCCGAGGTCGCGCAGGAGCGCCACGTCCTGGGGATAGCGGTGGTAGTGGTCGCAGGCCACGTCGCCGGTGTCGCCGCCGTCGATCCGGCCAGGGGTGTGGCTGTAGGTGTCCCAGATGGAGGGGCCACGGCCGTCCTCGTGGGTGGCGCCCTCGATCTGGTACGAAGCGGTGGCCGCGCCGAACACGAAGCCTGCGGGGAACGAGGGGAAGGGGGGCACGTCGCGCATGGTCAGCCTTACTTGACGGATCCGCCGGTGATCCCGGCGGCGATGTACTTCTGGGCGAGGACGAGCAGCACGGCGGCCGGGACCGCCGACAGGACGGCGGCGGCCATGACCGAGCCCCAGTCGCCGACGTGGGCGCCGATGTACTGGTAGATGCCGAGCGTCACGGGTTTGACGTCGTCGGTGGTGTTGAGGGTGAGCGCGAACATGAAGTCGCTCCACGCGTACAGGAAGGAGAACAGCCCTGCGGTGATGAGGGAGTTGCGGCTCATCGGCAGCACGACCTGGACGAACGTGCGCACTGTGCCCGCACCGTCGACCTCGGCCGCCTCGATGACCTCCTGGGGAACGGCCAGCATGAAGGAGCGCATCAGGACGATAGCGAAGGGGATGCCGAGCGACGCGTCGGCGAGCATCAGGCCGAAGTAGGAGTTGACCAGGCCGAGTTCGACGTAGGCGCTGTAGAGGGCGTTGGCGATGACGATGCCCGGCACCATCTGCGTGATGAGGGTGGCGAAGACGATGCTCCTGGCGCCGGGCAGCCGGAACCGGGCGAGCCCGTACGCGGCGGGCGCGGCGACCGCCAGACAGATGACGACGGCGCCGAGCGCGACGGCGAGCGAGGTCAGCAGATGGCCGCCCTGTTCGGCGAGGGCGTCGGCGAATCCGGACAGGTCCACCGCGTGCGGTACGGGCGCGACGTCGAGCAGTCCGGACTCGGGTTGCAGCGCCGTGTTGACCATCCAGTACAGCGGGAACAGCATCACGCCCAGGATGACCGCGCCCGTGACGGTCGCGCCCCAGCGTCGCCCGGGTCCGGGTCCGGGTAGGGCGGGCGGACGGCTGCGTACGGACGGCGGACGGTTCCGTACGGACGGCGGGTGGGTGGTCGCCATGCCGGTCACTTCCCCTCGGAGCGGTTGGCCCGCAGGTAGAGCACCGCGAAGACGGCGGAGATCAGGATCAGGACGTTGCCGACGACGGCTCCCGCACCGAAGTCCAGCTGGACGAAGGAGTTCTGGTACGTGAGCGTGCCGAGCGTCTGGGTGGAGTCGGCCGGGCCGCCGTCGGTCAGCGCCAGGATCAGGTCGAGGATCTTGACCGTCGACATGAAGCCCAGCACGAGGACGACGGTGATGACCGGTCTGAGCAGCGGCAGCGTGACGGAGCGGAAGGTGCGCCAGGCGGACGCGCCGTCCAGGGCCGCGGCCTCGTACAGCTCTCTGGGGACCTCCTGGAGTCCGCCGTAGAGGATCACCATGTTGAACGGGATGCCGATCCAGACGTTCACCAGGATCACGGAGAACAGGGCCGTGCCGGGGCTGGTCAGCCACGGGGTGTTCCCGCCGAGGCCGAGGGTGTCGGCGAAGGAGTTCAGGACGCCGGTGTCCTGGTCGAGGATGCGGCGCCACACGACGCCGGAGACGACCATCGGGACGAGCCAGGGCAGCAGGATCAGCGAGCGCAGGAAACCGTTGAGCGGGAACCTCTTGGTGAAGAAGACGGCGAGCGCGAGGCCGATGCCGAACTGGCCCACCAGGGAGCCGACCGTGAAGACGACGGTGTGCCACAGCGCTTTGCCGAAGAGGTCGTCGTGGAAGACCTTGCTCCAGTTGTCGGTGCCGTTGAAGGGGGACCTGCCGTCGAAGAACGTGGACGGTGAGAAGTCCTGGAAGCTCATCACGACGTTGCGGACGAGCGGGTAGCCGAAGAACAGCAGCATGAACACGACGGCGGGGGCGATGAACCCCCACTGCGAGAGCCTGCGCCGACGGGCGGGCCGCGAGGGGGGCCTGCCGCCCGCCGTGGTCCGGTGGGCGGCGGGGACGGTGGTCGACACGGTGGTCATTCGCCTCGCCCCCCGCCCGTCGCGCGCAGTTGCGCCTTCTTCAGCACGGCCTCGCTGCTCTGTCCGGTGAGCGCGGACTGGAAGGCGCTCTGGAGTGCCAGTGACACGGACGGCCAGCGGGCGCCGACCTTCGTGGTGCGCGAGCGGGCGGTGGCCACTTGGTCGGCCAGCGCGGCCAGTTCGGGCACTTCCCTGCGCCATGCCTCGGCGGCCTTCTCGTTCGCCGGTACCGTCCGGCTGTTGCGTGCGTAGGTGATCTGTTCCTGCTCGGACGACATGCAGCGGACGATCTTCGCGGCCGTCCTCTCGCGGGTCGCCTCACCGGTCCTGGGGACGGTGAGCACGGTGCCGCCGAGGGGGCCGACGGACGTGTCGCCCGCCTTCGGCACGGGTATCCGGGCGATCTTCCAGTGCAGGTCCTTCTTGGTGTTGAGGGTGTCCACCTGCCACGGACCGTTGATCATCATCGCGGCGTTGCCCGCCATGAACTGGTCGTTGACGTCGGCCTGCGTCCAGTTGACGGTCGACCTGGACAGCGATCCGTCCGCGATGAGGCCCTTCCAGTGGTCGAGCGCCCCGGCGACGTTCCTGGTGGCGAGGTCGCGCTCGTCACCGCCGTTGGACCACATGAACGGGGTGAACTGGAAGACGCCGTCCTCGGCGCCGCCCGCGCTCAGGGCGATGCCGTACCGCTTGCCCCGGGTGAGCTGCTTGGCGGTCTGCCTCATCTCGGCCCACGTGGTGGGCACGCGCAGACCGGCCTGGTCGAGGAGGTCCTCGTTGTAGAAGAGGGCGAGAGTGTTCACCGTCCGCGCGGCGCCGTAGTAGGTGCCCCGGTACGAGCCGAAGTCGACGATGCCCCCAGGGACGTCCTCGGTGGACAGACCGAGGGTGCGCAGGTCGACGAGCCCGCCCGCCCCGGCGAACGTCGGCATCTCGGAGGCGTCGAACTGGATGACGTCCGGCAGGGACTTCGAGGACGCCATGCGCAGGGACTTCGTCATCACGTGCGCGGCGGGGACGCTCCGCTGCTCGATGGTGAGACCGAGCTGCTTGCCGCAGCGCGCGAGCGCGGCGGCGTCCCAGCCGTGGTACGAGGCGTCGGTCGAGGAGTTGAGGACGGTGAAGACGCCGTCGTCGCGCTGCTGGGCGCAGCCCGTGAGGGCGACGGACGCGACGAGCAAGGAGGCGACGGCGGGCGGGAGCACGCCCCGTCGGCCGGTACGTCGACGCCTGACGCGCGGCACGACCGGCGCGATGGCCGGTGTCACGTCAGGGGGTGGTGCTGCTGTCACGGTGATGGCCCTTGCCTGGGAGGGGTGGCGGTTCCGGTGGAACGCCTCGGCCCCGTCGGGGAGTCGGCGGTGGCCCGGAGCTGCGTGCGGCTGCCTGCGACTGCATGCGGCTGCTGTACGTACGCGCGGCCGTGCGTCGGCCCGGCGCCCCGGGGCGGTTTGTTTCCTGCCATGACTAATACGCCATGCCTCGTCGAAGCGCTAGACCCCAAGGCGCGATCCTGCCTCCATATTCCCCCACACTCCCTGACAGCAAAGAGTCGAAGCGCTTCGACCAATCTCTACCCTGAACCCTTGTTCCTGTGTTCTCCTACCTGAACCACCTCTGCTCCCCTGGGAAGATCATGAAGTTCACCGACGGCTTCTGGCTGATGCGCGACGGGGTCCGGGCCTCGTACGCCACCGAGGTCAAAGACCTCCACGTACGCACCGACCGCTTCACCGCGTACGCCGCCGCCCAGCGCGTCGAGCGCCGCGGCGACACCCTCAACTCACCTCTGCTGACCACCGATTGCTTCTCCCCCGCCGAGGGCGTCATCGGCGTGCGCATCACGCACCACGCGGGCAAACGGCACCCCGGCCCGGACTTCGCCCTGCCCGGTGCACACACCGCCGCCGGAAAGGTGCACGGGGAGGGCAGCGTTGTCGAACTGACCAGCGGCGCCCTGTCCGTCCGTCTGGACACCGCCGCCCCCTGGACGCTCTCCTTCCGCGACGCGCACGGACGCGAGGTGACGCAGGCGGGCCGCAAGGGCACTGCCTTCTTCACCACCGCCGACGGCACCCACCACATGGCCGCCCAGCTCGCCCTCGGCATCGGCGAGCAGGTCTACGGCCTCGGCGAACGCTTCACCCCGTTCGTCAAGAACGGTCAGAGCGTCGACATGTGGCAGGCCGACGGCGGCACCAGCAGTGAACAGTCGTACAAGAACGTCCCGTTCAGCCTCCACCTCTCGCCCACCGGCGCGTACGGGGTGTTCGTCGACCACCCCGGCCGGGTCGGCTACGAGATCGGCTCCGAGTCGGTCGGCCAGATGCAGTTCAGCGTCGAGGACCAGACCCTCACGTACTACGTCGTCGCGGGTCCCGCCCCCAAGGACGTACTGCGCCGCTACACCGCGCTCACCGGCCGCCCGGCGCTGCCACCGGCCTGGTCCTTCGGCCTCTGGCTGACGACGTCGTTCACCACGCAGTACGACGAGGAGACCGTCACGTCCTTCGTCGACGGCATGGCCGAGCGCGACATCCCCCTCTCCGTCTTCCACTTCGACTGCTTCTGGATGCGCGAGTACCAGTGGTCGGACTTCGCCTGGGACCCGCACGTCTTCCCGGATCCGGACGGCATGCTGGCCCGCCTCAAGGAGCGGGGCCTGCGGATCTCCGTCTGGATCAATCCGTACATCGCCCAGAAGTCAGCCCTGTTCGAGGAGGCCGCGCGGTACGGGTATCTGGTGAAGCGGCCGAACGGCGACGTCTGGCAGTGGGACCTGTGGCAGGCCGGCATGGGCCTGGTCGACTTCACGAACCAGGCGGCCTGCGCCTGGTTCCAGGGGAAGCTGAAGGTCCTCCTGGACCAGGGCGTCGACTGTTTCAAGACGGACTTCGGCGAGCGCATCCCCACCGATGTCCGCTGGCACGACGGCTCCGACCCCGAGCGCATGCACAACTACTACACGCACCTGTACAACCAGGTCGTCTTCGAGCTGCTGCAGAAGGAGCGCGGCACCGGCGAGGCGGTGCTGTTCGCGCGCTCGGCCACGGCGGGCGGCCAGCAGTTCCCGGTGCACTGGGGCGGCGACTGCTGGGCGTCGTTCGGCGCGATGGCGGAGTCGCTGCGCGGCGGGCTCTCCCTGTCGCTGTCCGGCTTCGGCTTCTGGTCGCACGACATCGGCGGCTTCGAGGGCACGCCCGACGCGGCCGTCTTCAAGCGGTGGCTGGCGTTCGGCCTGCTGTCCTCGCACAGCCGCCTGCACGGTTCCAGTTCGTACCGGGTGCCGTGGGAGTTCGGTGACGAAGCGGTCGACGTGGCCGGTAAGTTCACCCGGCTCAAGCACCGCCTGATGCCGTACCTGTACGGTGCGGCGGCCGAGGCACAGCGCGACGGCGTGCCGCTCATGCGGCCCATGCTCCTGGAGTTCCCCGACGACCCGTCCTCCCGCACGCTCGACCGGCAGTACATGCTCGGCCCTGACCTGCTGGTGGCCCCTGTGTTCACCGAGGACGGCGACGTCGAGTTCTACCTCCCCGAGGGAATCTGGACGCACCTACTGACCGGTGAGCGGGTGGTGGGTCCGGGCTGGCGGCGGGAGAAGCACGGCTTCGACAGCCTCCCGCTGTACGTCCGGCCGGGCGCGGTGCTGCCGCTCGGCGCCGACGAGCAGCGCCCCGACGGCGACTGGGCCGACGGCCTCACCCTGCTGGTGACACCCGGCGCGTACGACGTGAGTGTCGGGCTGCCCGACCGCGAGGGCCGTACGGTCGCGACGTACCGGGTGAGCCGGGACGCGGTGGGCGGGGCCGTGACGGTCACGGCGTCTGACGGGGGCGCGGTGCCGAGGGTCGAGCAGTGGTGACGTCCCTGCCCCCGCGCGTCCTGTTCGGCGCCGCCTATTACCACGAGTACCAGCCCTACGAGCGGCTGGAGACCGACCTCGATCTGATGGCGGAGGCCAAGTTCACCGTCATCCGGGTCGGCGAGTCCGTCTGGTCCACCTGGGAGCCTTCGAACGGACGCTTCGACCTCGACTGGCTGCGCCCCGTCCTCGACGGCGCCCACGAACGCGGCATGTCCGTCATCATCGGTACGCCGACCTATGCGGTGCCGCCCTGGCTGGCCCGGCAGTACCCGGAGATCGCCGCCGAGGACGCGGCCGGAAGGCCCGCCGCGTGGGGCGGCCGTCAGGAGGTGGACTACACCCACCCCGCGTTCCGCTTCCACGCGGAGCGCGTGATCCGCCGGATCGTCGCCCGGTACGCCTCGCACCCCGCCGTCGTCGGCTTCCAGGTGGACAACGAGCCCGGCACCCGGATCACGCACAACCACGGCGTCTTCCAGCGCTTCGTGGACGATCTGCGGCAGCGCTACGGCGACGTGGAGGCCCTCAACCGCGAGTGGGGGCTGACGTACTGGTCGCACCGGCTGAGCACCTGGGCCGACCTGTGGAAGCCCGAGGGCAACGCCCAGCCGCAGTACGACCTGGCCTGGCGGGCGTTCGAGGCGCGCCAGGTGACGGAGTTCATCGCGTGGCAGGCCGGGATCGTACGGGAGTACACGAGGGCCGGGCAGTTCGTCACGACGTGCCTGGCCTACGGCTCTCCCGGCCTGGAGGACGACGAGCTGACGGACGCGCTGGACGTCACGGCGGGCAACCCGTACTACGACATGCAGGACAGCCTCACCATGCCCGGGCCGCCGCGCGAGAAGCTGCCCCAGCAGTGGATGGCGTACGGGGCGTGGGCGCTGCACCAGAGCGCCGACCGGATCTACTCATCGCGCCAGGAACCCTTCCTGATCACGGAGACCAACGCCCAGGCGATCGGCGGCAGTTCGGACAACCGCCCCGCCTTCGACGGCCAGTGGCGGCAGGCCGCGTGGGCGCTGGTCGCACGCGGTGCCCGCATGATCGAGTACTGGCACTGGCACACACTGCACTTCGGCACCGAGACGTACTGGGGCGGAGTCCTGCCGCACAGCGGACGGCCGGGCCGCGCCTACGCCGAACTCGCACGGCTGGGGGCCGAGTTCGAGCGGGCGGGCGACCTCGTCGCGGGGATCACGCCGGACGCCGACATCGCGATGGTCCACTCGGCGCACAGCAGGTGGCTGATGCAGAGGCACCCCCCGCTGACCGGTCCCGACGGCGGTCCGGACGCGGGGGCGTACGAGGGCATCTTCGAACCGTTCTACCGGGGCGCGTTCGAGGCGGGGCGGCAGATACGGATCCTGCACGCCCGCCAGCTCCACGACCCGGGCGGCGAACGCCCGCCTCTGGCAGCGGAGTTGATGGCCAGACGGCATCCCGTACTCGTCGCACCCGGACTGTACGTCGCCGACGACGGCATGCTCGACTGGCTCGCCGCGTACGCCGAGGCGGGCGGCCACCTGGTGCTCGGGCCGCGTACCGGCTACGGCGACCAGGAGGCACGGGCGCGCCACGGGGTGACGCCGGCCCGGCTGGTGAAGGCCGCGGGCGTGCGTTACGACGAGTTCAGCAACCTGCACGCCGACCTGCCGCTGCGCAGCACGCCGGGCAGCCCGCTCCGGCTGTCGGACGACGCGGTGGCCACCCGGTGGGTGGAGGGGCTCGCCGTGGACGACGCCGAGGTCCTGGCCGCGTACGAGCACCCGCACTTCGGCCGGTGGCCCGCCGTCACCACGCGCCGTCACGGCGCGGGTCGCGTCACCTGTGTCGGCACCGTGCCCGGCCGCGAGCTGGCCCGCGCGCTCGCCGCCTGGGTCGCACCCGCGCCGTGCAGCGCCTGGCAGGACCTGCCGGGCTCCGTCACGGTCGCGACCGGCACCGCCGAGGACGGGCGGCGCGTCCACGTCGTCCACAACTGGAACTGGGAACCGGCCGAGGCCCGGGCTCCGTTGGACCTGACGGACGTACTGGACGGCGGCGCGGTCCCGGTCCCGGCCGGTACTCCGGTGCGGCTCGGCGCGTGGGACGTCCGCGTCTTCGCGGCCCCGCCGGTCCCGCCGGTCCCGCCCGGGGAGTGACAAAAGGAGGGCCCGGCACGTGTGTGCCGGGCCTCTCCCGGGCCCGCCGACCGCCCCGCGGGCACTACACCCGTGAGTCCACGAGCTGCTCGAAGAAGAACTCGTGCTTGAGGAACGAGACGTCGTACTCGCTGCCTGATCCGGACGGGATCAGCTGCGCGGCCTGGATCAAGCGCCAGCCGTCGCACAGGGCCGCCACGCCCGTCTCGTACGGCGGCTCGTCGCTGTCGCCCGTGGTCGGGGAGGTGCGGCCGGTCCCGTCGTAGCGGGACCAGCCGATGACCGGGGAGTCCAGGGCCGAGGTGGACAGGTACAGCACCAGCACCCGTTGGCGCAGGGCGGGGGTGCCGGTCTCCTGCGGGGCGGGGGTCGTCCTGCCGACGGTCATGCGGCGTCCCCCTCGGGGCGGTTGGCGACCCTGGTCACCCAGTGGTCGAGGTCGAATCCTTCGTCGCCGGTCACCTCGCGCCACAGCAGGACCCGGTTGTACCGCTCCAGACGGCCGCCCGCCTGCTCGTACCACGGGAAGTGCGCGTCGAGTTCCCTGCGCACCCGGGGGTCGTGCAGGTCGGTGACGTCCCACAGGAGGCGCTGGCGCACCGTCGGGTTGAAGCGGATCTTGAACATGTAGCGCGGAATGTCGCTGTCGTTGCGGCGGCCCCCGTGCCAGAGCCCGTGGTGCAGGAACACCACGGTGCCTGCCGGGCAGACCAGCCGGTCCTGACCCCGCAGGTTCTGGTAGCGGCCGGTGTCGGTTTCGTTGGTGCGCCGCAGATGGCTGCCGGGCACGCTCAGCGTGCCGCCCATCTCCAGCGTGACCTGCTGCGGGTAGTACATCAGCTGGACGTCGAACGCGTCGGTCCGCACGTCGATGATGGCGTCCGCGTGCAGCGGCTGGGCCTCTCCCCCGTGCGGCTCACGGATGTGCACGGCGTGGTGGTCCACGTCCGGCTCCGGCCCCACCAGACTGCTCAACGCGCCTGCCACCTGCGGCAGTTCGAGCAGCCGGTGGGCGAACGAGCCCGGCGTATAGGCCCGTGACAGCGGTGTTCCGCACGGCACCGACGGCACTCCGTCCGCCAGGACGTGCAGCGCCTCGGCGTTCATCTCCGCCGGGACCACCGCGTCGAGGCGGAGCGATCCGCTCGCCACGAAGCGCGCCATCCGCACGGAACTGAGCAGGGTGCCGCTCTGCCGTCCGGGCGGCTCCTCTGCTTTCACGAGTTTCTCGGCTTTCACGAGTTTCTCGGTTTCCCCGGTTTCCTCGGTCCGCGTCATGGGCCACACGCTAGGAGCGGACGCCTGCGGGGCGCGTGGGTCCCGTTCACCGCTTGGTGGTCGATTTTCACCATGACCAGGTACGTGGGGGCGGAGTGCGCGGCGCGCTACGCGGCCCTGACGGCGCGCGGGGAGGCCCCGAGCCCCCGTCGGCATGCCTTGTTGAACGCCTGGAGGTCGGGGATGCCGACGGCGGCGGCCACCCCGGCGATGGAGAGCGTGCTGTCCCGCAGCAGGTGCCGGGCCCGCTCCATCCTGCGGGCCCTGATGTAGCCGACCACGGTCTCTCCGGTGGCGGCGCGGAAGAGGCGGGTCAGGTGGTTGTGCGAAATGCCCACCGCCTTCGCGAGGTCGGCCACGGCGAGCGGCTGCGCCAGCCGGGCCTCGATCAGGGCCACGGCGGCGGCCACGACGGGCGGGAGTGCCCGCGCGCTCCCGTCCCGGAGCGGTGCCAGCTCGGCCACCGTCCACAGCGCGGCCCACACCTCGGCCACCGTACGTCCGGGGGTCTGCGGCCAGGAGGCCAGCGCCTGCTTCAACCGGGCCTCCAGTACGCCGAGTTGGTGCCCGGCGTGCTGAACCGTCGGCACCTCGCGGGCGACGCCCGCCGCTCCGAGGCGCAGGTGCGCGTAAAGGTGCTCGGATCGGCCCCGATAGCGGTAGACCACCGGCGTTCCGGGCGGCACGAGGCTGACGGTGCCGGGGCGGATCCGGTGTGCGACGCCGCCCACGGTCAGGTCGGCCTCGTAGGCGTAGAGGTGGAACTGCCACAGGTGAGGCAGCTGGAACTCGTCCACGTGCCCGGCGGGACCGTGGACGCCGATGCCGACGGCCACGGGGTCGGGCGGACCGTCCAGCCGGACACGAGAGGTGTGGGCGGGCGGGAGTTCGGTCACAGCGGCATCCACCCGGTTTCGCAGCACGGAAATGAAGCGCTTCAACTCTGTCTCGTGCACCGGGTATTCGACAAGTGACCAGCTGTCTAAAGCCTCACGCGTGACGGGCTCTTGTTTTACGAGAAACATCCCCGTTAACTTGCGCCTGCCAGTGAAGCGCTTCGACAGGCTCGTAGGGCCCTTCCTGCCGTCCTGTGTGTTCCTCTGTGTCCCTCTGCGCCCCTCTGTGTCCCTCTGTGTCCACCTGTGTCCACCTGTGTCCACCTGTGTCCACGGCAGCTCTCCGGACACCCCGTCCTCCATGCGGCGCGAGCGGGCCGAGGGCCGTCGCGTACTCCTGTCCCCCGCTCCGGAACATCGCCGGAGCACCACCCGACTCCCTCGTACGAGGAGCCCGCATGACCACTCGCAGCATCACCGACCGTCTGGGCGGCCTCGCCTTCGGCGGGGACTACAACCCCGAGCAGTGGGACGAGCCGGTGTGGAAGGAGGACGACGAGCTGATGCGCCGGGCCAGGGTCAACCTGGCCACGGTGGGCGTCTTCTCCTGGGCCCTGCTCGAACCGGAGGAGGGGCGCTACGACTTCGACTGGCTCGACGCACACGTCGAACGCCTGCACGCGAACGGCGTGGCCGTCGACCTGGCCACCCCGACCGCCTCCCCGCCGCCCTGGTTCACCCTGGCCCACCCCGACGCGTTGCCGGTCACCCCCGAGGGCACCCGCCACGTCCACGGCAGCCGCAACACGTACTGCCTCGCCGCGCCCGCCTACCGGAACGCGGCCCGCCGGATCGCCTCCGCGCTGGCCGAGCGGTACGGCGACCACCCCGCCCTCGCGCTGTGGCACGTGCACAACGAGTACGCCACGCTCTGCTGGTGCGACCACACGGCCGCCGCCTTCCGGGTCTGGCTGCGCGAGCGCCACGGCTCGCTGGACGCCCTCAACGCGGCCTGGGGGACGGCCTTCTGGAGCCAGCACTACACCTCCTGGGAGCAGGTGCTGCCGCCGCGCGCGACGCATTGGCACGGGAACCCCGGCCAGGCCGTGGACTTCCGCCGCTTCTGGTCCGACGAGATCATCGCCGCCTACCGCGAGCAGCGCGACGCGATCCGCGCGCACAGCGACCGGCCGGTGACGACCAACCTGATGCTGCCCGCTTACCAGAACGTGGACCTGTGGAATTTCGCCCGCGAACTCGACGTCGTCACCTCCGACCAGTACCCGAGCTCCCCCGGCCTGGACGCCGCCGCCAGTGTCGCCGTCCACGCCGACCGCACCCGTTCCCTGGGCGGCGGACGCCCCTGGCTGCTGATGGAGCAGGGCACCAACACCGTCTACGACGGGGGTCGGATCCTCGGCAAGGAGCCCGGCGACATCCTGCGCCACTCGCTGGGCCATGTCGCCCGTGGTTCGGAGGGCGCCCTGTTCTTCCAGTGGCGGCAGTCCCGGGCAGGCGCCGAGACCTGGCACTCGGCGATGGTCCCGCACGCGGGCCCGGACAGCCGGATCTTCCGCGAGGTCACGCAGTTGGGCGAGGCGGTGTCCCGGCTGGGCGAGCTGGCGGGGTCGACGGTCACCGGTTCGGTTGCCGTACTGGACAGCCCGGACGCCTGGTGGGCACTCGGCGTGGACGGACTGCCTTCCTCCCGGCTCGACGACTACCACGGGGAACTCGTCCGGGCGCACCGCGCGCTGTGGGACGCGGGGCTCACCGTCGACTTCGCCCGTCCGGAGCACGAGTTGGGCCGCTACCGGCTGGTCGTCGCCCCTGCCCTGTTCCTCCTGTCCGACGAAGCCGCCGAGAACCTGCGCCGCTACGTCGAGGGCGGCGGGACGCTCCTGGTCCAGCACGCGGCCGGTTTCGTCGACGACCGCATGCACGCCAGGCTCGGCGGCTATCCGGCCGGGCCGCTGCGCGAGGCGCTGGGCATCCGCGTCGAGGAGCCCCGGCCGCTGCGGGAGGACCAGCGGATCACCCTGTCGGACGGGTCGCAGGGCACGGTCTGGAGCGAGGTGGTGCGCACCGAGGGCGCACAGACCCTCGCCACGTACACCCACGGCATGCTCGCGGGCGGGCCCGCCCTCACCCGGCACCGCTCCGGTGGCGGGCAGGGCTGGTACCTGTCCACCCGGCTGGACGACGCCGGTTACGCGGCCCTGGTCGGCCGCCTGCTGACGGAGGCCGGAGCCGGGCCCGACGTGCCGGGCATTCCGGCCGGTGTCGAGGCCGTCACCCGCCGCTCCTCCGACGGCCGTCACTGGCAGGTGCTGCTCAACCACACCGCCGAGGCCGTGCCCCTGCCCGAGCCCGCCCACGACCTGCTCACCGACGCCCCCGTACGTGAACTGCCCGCCGGCGGTTGCGCGGTTCTGCGCGGGCACTGAACCCGAAAGGAACGCCATGACCGAGCAGGACACGGCCAAAGAACACAGGCTCTTTCTGTGGGGGCACGACGCCCTCCACCTGGAGATCACCCTCGACGACGGCTGCCCGCGCGTCACCCACATCGGACAGCCCGGCGAGGCACTGCCGAGCCCCGGTGCGGCCCTGCCCCTGGTGGAGGTGACGGCCACGGGTCACGGCCGAGGCTGGTCGGGCGACCGCTTGGTGGGCACCGACCTCGGCGGACGGCTGCGGTACCGGAGCCACCGCGCGAGCCGTGACGGCGACTGGCACGTACTGAGCGTGCACCTCCACGAGCCGCGGACCGGGCTGGTCGCCGAGGTGACGTACCGGTCGCCGGACGGCGTCCCCGTACTCCGCAGCGAGGTGACCCTGCGCAACGAGGGGCGGGCCGCGCTGAACCTGGAGTCGGTCAGCTCGCTCGCGGTGGGCTGCCTGGCCCCGCAGACCGAGAGGACCGTCGACGACGCGGACCTGCTGTGGGCGCAGAACGACTGGATGGCCGAATGCCGTTGGCAGCGGCAGCCGATGCGCCTGAGCACACCGGCCCGCAACGGACGGGTGAGCGTCTCGCACGGCAAGGCCGGAATCGCCCTCAACGGGCAGGGCGCCTGGTCCAGTTGCGGACGTCTTCCCATGGGCGGGTGGACGGACCGGCGTACCGGCCGCACCTGGGTGTGGCAGATCGAGCACAACGGCGGGGGCTGGCGCTGGGAGTGCGAGGAGCAGCAACAGGCCGTCTACGCGGCGCTGTTCGGGCCCACCGACATCCACCACGGCTGGCGCCACCCCCTCGAACCCGGCGCCGCGTTCCGTGCCGTGCCCGCCGCCCTGTCCTTCAGCGCCGACGGCGGTCCGGATGCCGCGTTCGCCGCGCTGACCCGCTACCGCCGCCTCCAGCGCCGCCCGCACGCCGACCACCAACGGCTGCCCGTCGTCTTCAACGACTACATGAACTGCCTGATGGGCGACCCCACGACCGAGAAGCTGCTGCCGCACATCGAGGCCGCGGCCGACGCGGGCGCGGAGTACTTCGTCATCGACGCGGGCTGGTACGACGACGAGAACGGCGGCTGGTGGAACACCGTCGGCGCCTGGGAGGCCGCCGCCTCCCGGTTCCCCGGGGAGCGCGGCATCCACGAGGTGCTGGACCGCATCCGGGACCGGGGCATGGTCCCCGGACTGTGGCTGGAGCCGGAGATGATCGGCGTACGCAGCCCCATGGCCACGTCCCTGCCCGACGAGGCGTTCTTCCGCCGCGACGGCATCCGCGTCGCGGAGGCCGGACGGCACCATCTGGACCTGCGCCATCCGGCCGCCCGCGCCCACCTGGACGAGGTCGTGGACCGCCTCGTCGGCGCGTGGGGCGTCGGCTACCTCAAGCTCGACCACAACGTCGACCCCGGTTCCGGCACCAGCGCCCACCCCGGCGAGAGTCCGGGCGCGGGCCTGCTCGGCCACAACCGGGCGCACCTCGACTGGCTCGACGGCGTCCTCGACCGGTACCCGCACCTGGTCCTGGAGAACTGCGCCTCCGGCGGGATGCGCTGGGACGACGCCCTGCTGTCCCGGATGCAGTTGCAGTCCACCAGCGATCAGCAGAACCTCCACCACTACGCCCCCATCGCGGCCTCCGCTCCCACGGCCGCCACTCCCGAACAGGGGGCGGTGTGGGCGTACCCGCAGCCGGAGGACTCCCTCGACGAGGTGGCCTTCACCATGGCCAGCGCGCTCCTGGGGCGGATCCATCTCTCCGGCCGTCTTCCCGAACTGGCCCCGGAGGCGAGCGCGTTAGTGCACGAGGCCGTGGCGGCGTACAAATCCGTCCGAGGCGACCTGCCGCAGGCCGTGCCGTCCTGGCCGCTGGGCCTGCCCGCCTGGGACGACCCCTGGGTCGCGCTGGCCCTGCGTACCCCTGCCGTCACCTACCTCACGGTCTGGCGCCGCCCCGGAGCCGATGCCACGGCGACGCTTCGCCTGCCCCACCTGCACGGCAGCGCCACCCGTTTCGACCTGCTGTATCCCTCGACCAGCCGGGTCGATCACGTCTGGACGCCCGAGCGGGCCGAGCTGCGCGTGACCCTGCCGACCGCACCGTCCGCCGTCCTGCTCCGCATCACGGCTCCCTGAACCGCCACCGTCCCGCTCTCCCCCTCACCGATCGACACCAAGGACCCGTCGAGTGCCCCCTCCGCACCAGCTGGACAAGCGCCCCACCAACCCCGTGCTCCCCGGCCTCCACCCCGACCCCAGCGTCTGCCGGGTCGGCGACGACTACTACCTCGCCTGCTCCAGCTTCGAGTACTTCCCCGGCGTGCCCCTCTTCCACAGCCGCGACCTGGTGCACTGGACGCAGCTCGGCAACGTCCTGGACCGGCCGGAGCAACTGCGGCTGTCCTCCGCGTGGTCCTCCGGCGGGATCTACGCCCCCACCCTGCGCCACCACGACGGCCGCTTCTGGCTGATCGTCACCAACTGCCGCGAGGGCGGCGGCAATCTGATCGTCACCGCCACCGACCCCGCCGGGCCGTGGTCCGATCCCGTCCTGGCACCGGACGTGCCCGGCATCGACCCCGACCTGGCCTGGGACGAGGACGGCACCTGCTGGTGCACGGTCGCCGGGGGGTGGCAGGTCCGCATCGACCCGTCCACCGGGCGGACGCTCGGCACCCCGCACCAACTCTGGGCGGGCGGGCCCGACGCCAAGGCCCCGGAGGCGCCGCACCTGTACCGGATCGGCGGGTACTGGTACCTGCTCATCGCCGAGGGCGGCACCGAGCGCGGGCACGGAGTGTCGATCGCCCGCGGGCTCTCCCCCGCCGGTCCGTTCGAGCCGTGCCCGGACAACCCGGTCCTCACCCACCGGGGCACCGACCGCCCCGTCCAGAACACCGGGCACGCCGACCTGGTCCAAGGCCCAGACGGCTCCTGGTGGATGGTGCTGCTCGGGGTGCGGCCGGGGGGCGGCACCCCGGGCTGGCACGTCCTCGGCCGGGAGACCTTCCTGACCCCGGTGACCTGGGTGGACGACTGGCCGGTCGTCGGCAGGGTCTCCCTGGAGCTGCCCGAGCTGCCGTGGCCGCTGGTCCCCGGGCCCGCCGAGGAGCTGCGGGACGACTTCGACTCCGCCGGACTGCGGCCGTACTGGATCTCCGTACGCGACCGGCCGGTGGAGCACTGCACCACCGAGGAGCGTCCCGGATGGCTGACGCTGCGTGCGCGCGGCACATCGCTGGACGAACCGGACGTGGTGTTCACCGGCCGCCGCCAGCAGCACGTCGCGTGCCGGGCGCGCACCCTGGTCGACCCGTCCGAAGGGCGCGGCGGTCTCGCCGTACGGCTGGACGAGCAGCACCACTACGCGGTCGAGGCCACCGGCACCGAGGTCCGGGTGATCGCGCGCGTCGGCTCCCTGAGCACGGTCGTGGCCGAGCGGCCCGCGCCCGCAGGACCGCTGGTCCTCGCCCTGACGACCGCCCCGCCGCCCGAGGGCGGACCGTGCACCGGACCCGATGTGGTCTCCCTCGGCTTCGAACAGTCCGACGGCACGTTCACCGAGCTGGCGAACCTCGACGGCCGCTACCTGTCGACCGAGGTCGCGGGCGGCTTCACCGGACGGGTCATCGGCCTGTACGCCTCGGACGGCACCCTGCGCTTCGACTGGTTCGACTACGAACCCCTCGACGGCTGAACCGGATCGGAACACCCCCACCACCGACCGAAAGGCACGCCCCGTGAAACACCTGCCCAGACCCGCACACCGTCGCGGCCACGGCTCCGGACGTCTGACCGCCCTGCTGGTGGCGCTGCTCGTCGTCCTGGGGCTGGCCCCCACCGGCACCGCGACCGCCGCACCCGACGCCCCGGCGCGGCAGGCCCCCGCCGCGGTCAAGGTTCCGGCCCGCGCCATGGACGCCGTCGCGGCGATGCAGCCCAGCTGGAACCTGGGCAACACCCTGGACGCGATTCCGGACGAGACCTCCTGGGGCAACCCCAAGGCCACCCGGGAGTTGTTCAAGGCCGTCCGGGCGGAGGGCTTCCGCAGCGTCCGCATCCCGGTGACCTGGAGCGCACACCAGTCGGCCACCGCGCCGTTCGCCGTCGAAGCCGCGTACCTGAACCGCGTCAAGCAGGTCGTCGACTGGGCGGTCGCCGAGAACCTCTACGTCGTGCTCAACGTGCACCACGACTCGTGGCAGTGGCTGGAGAAGATCTCCACCACGGACCACGACCAGGTGCTCGCACGCTTCAACTCCCTGTGGACCCAGATCGCCGCGACGTTCCGCTCCGCGCCGCGCACCCTGCTCCTGGAAGGCATCAACGAACCGGTCTTCGGCCAGGTCAGCGCCGCGCGCAAGGCCGAGTTGATGAACGAGCTCAACACCTCGTTCCACAAGGTCGTCCGCGCTTCGGGCGGCGCGAACAAGGACCGTCTGCTCGTGCTGACCACGGAGTACGCCACACCGTCCCAGGCACTCATGGACAACCTGAACACCACGATCACGTCGCTGCGCGACAGCAACCTGGTCGCCACCGTGCACTACTACAGCTGGTACCCGTTCAGCGTGAACGTCGCGGGCGGCTACCGGTACGACGACGCGGCGCGCAACGACCTGACCGACGCCTTCGCCCGCATGCACCACACCTTCACCAGCAAGGGCATCCCGGTCTACCTCGGCGAGTACGGTCTGCTGAGCTATCCCGACCACCACCACCCCGCCCGCATCGAGCGCGGTGAGGCCCTGAAGTACTACGAGCAGTTCGGGCACGCGGCGCGCCGGGCCGGTGTCACCACCGCCCTGTGGGACCCCTTCGCCTACCTGGACCGGGCCACCCTGAAGTGGCGCGATCCCGCCCTGTTCGCCGTGATCAAGTCGAGCTGGACCACCCGCTCGGGAACCGCCTCCTTCGACAAGGTCTTCGTGGCGAAGTCGGAGCCGATCATTCCCCAGTCGCTCACCCTCCACCGGAACGGCACCCGGTTCCGGGGCCTGTGGCACGGTGACACGAAGCTCGCCGAGGGCCGCGACTACACCCTGTACGAGGACCGGATCACCCTCACGAAGCAGGCGCTGACCCGGCTGACCGGGAACCGGGAGTACGGGGTCAACGCGACGCTCCAGAGCCGGTTCTCGCGCGGGCTGCCCTGGCAGATCGACGTGGTCACCTACGACAAGCCGACCCTGGCCGACGCCACGGGCACGGCCGCCGCGTTCGCCGTTCCCACGAAGTTCCAGGGTGACCTGCTGGCGGCCATGGAGGCGACGTACGGCGACGGCAGCAACGCAGGCCAGACCGAATGGACCGCGTTCCAGGAGTTCAACATGTCCTTCTCGCCGGACTACCCGAAGGACGCGATCACGCTGACCCCCGGGTTCCTGAAGACACTGCGCGACGGCGACCCGGCGATCCTGACGTTCCACTTCCACAGTGGCGCCAAGGCGAAGTACCGGATCACGAAGTCCGGCGACACCGTCACCGGTACGACCGTCAAGACCCCCTGACCGACCGCTCGCCCCGCGCCCCGGCCTCCCGCCTCCCCGGGCGGCCGGGGCGCCTCTCTCTTCCCCTTCACGCCTTCGACCGCCCCGAGGACCGCCATGCTTCCTTCCGACCCCACTCCTGACGAACTCCGTTCCCACCGGCCGGAGTTGTCCGTACCGGCGGACTTCGACGCCTTCTGGCAGAAGACCCTGGCCGAGGCCCGCGCGCACGGCGGGGCGGTGCGGGCCGAGCTGGTCACCGGCGAGCACCTGCTGAGCACCGTCGAGGTGTACGACGTCCGCTTCCCCGGCTGGAACGGCGAACCGGTGGCCGCCTGGCTGCTGCGCCCGCGCACTGCCGAAGGGCCGCTTCCGGTCGTCGTCTCCTACGCCGGATACAGCGGTGGCCGAGGGCTGCCGCACGACAACCTGGTGTGGTCGGCGGCCGGTTACGCCCACCTCGTCGTCGACACCCGCGGCCAGGGCCACGCCACCCCGGACCGGGGCGAGGGCGACGGCACCCAGTGGTCCGGGGGCTTCATGACCCGTGGCATCGACTCACCCGACACCTACTACTACCGCCGCTTCATGACGGACTGCGTGCGCGCCGTGGACGCGGTCGCCGACCTGCCGGGTCTCGACAGCGGCCGGGTCGTGGTGGCGGGCGGCAGCCAGGGCGGCGGCCTGACCCTCGCGGTCGCCGCACTCGCCCCCGAGAAGGTGGCGGCGGCGATGGTCGACGTCCCGTTCCTGTGCCACTACCGCGAGGCGACGCGGACCAGCCTGGACGGCCCGTACCAGGAGATCGTCGAGTACCTGCGTTGGCACAGCCCGCACCGCGTCGAGCAGACCTTCGCGACGCTCGACTACTTCGACGGCGTCCACTTCGCCACCCGGGCGAGCGCCCCGGTCCTGTTCAGCGTCGGCCTCATGGACCCGGTCTGCCCGCCCGCCACGGTGTACGCCGCCTTCCAGCTCTACGCGGGGGCGGACCGGACCATGACCGTCTGGCCCTTCGCCGACCACGGCGGCGGCCACGGCCGCAACACGGCGGCCCAGCTGAAGTGGCTGCACCAGCGGGGAACCGCACAGAAGTAGTTGAAGAATGTCCGACCGGATCGGCAACCTCTCGCGCCCCGGCGGCAACTGGAAGGCGACACCGGCCCCCATCCCCCTCGGGGGCCGGTCCCCCCACTTCCAGAAACGGACGAGCAATGAGCAAGCAGCAAGCCCCGCAGCACCGCCGCCGCAGGCTGCGGCTGGCCGTGGGTGCGCCGGTGGCGCTGACCGTCGCGGGCGTCCTCGCCTACGGCGGCGCCTTCGGTACGTTCGGCGAGGACGCAGAGCCCCGCGCGGGAGCCGCGCCCGCCCCGGTCCCCGCCAGTGCGACGGCGGCCGTCGCCGCGATGCAGCCGGGCTGGAACCTGGGCAACACCCTGGACGCCGTCCCCGGCGAGACCAGTTGGGGCCAGCCCCTCACCACCAGGGCCCTGCTGGCCTCGGTCCGCGCCCAGGGCTTCAAGAGCGTCCGCGTTCCCGTGACGTGGAGCACCCACCAGGGAACCGCACCGGCCTACGCCATCGACCGGGCGTACCTGAAGCGGGTCAAGCAGGTCGTCGACTGGGCCGCCGCCGAGGGCCTGTACGTGCTCCTCGACGTCCATCACGACTCCTGGCAGTGGATCGGCAAGATGGCAGACGACCACGACGCGGTGCTGGACCGCTTCAACAAGACCTGGTCCCAGATCGCCGCCGCGTTCCGCGACACCTCCGCCCGGCTGGTCCTCGAAAGCGTCAACGAGCCGCAGTTCGAGAACGCCGACGCCGCCCGCAAGGCAGCCCTGCTCCATGAGCTCAACACGTCCTTCCACCACGTCGTGCGCGCGTCGGGAGGCAACAACACGAGCCGCCTGCTCATGCTGCCCACCGAGGTCTGCACCCCCGACCAGCCGCTGATGGACAACCTGGTCTCCACCATCACGTCGCTGCGCGATCCCCGGCTGATCGCCACCGTGCACTACTACGGCTACTTCCCGTTCAGCGTGAACCTCGCCGGTGCCACCCGCTTCGACGCGCGGGCCAGGGGCGACCTGGACAAGACGTTCCAGCGGATGCGCGACACCTTCGTCGCCCAGGGCATCCCGGTCGTCCTCGGCGAGTACGGAGTGCTCGGCTACGACCACGGTCCCGGCGCGGTGGAACGCGGCGAGATGCTGAAGTACTTCGAGGCGCTCGGCAACGCCGCACGCGCCAACAAGGTCACCACCACCCTCTGGGACAACGGCTCCTTCTACGACCGGGGCAAACTCCGGTGGAAGGACCCGGAGCTGTTCCGCCAGATCAAGTCGAGCTGGACGACGCCCTCCGCGACGGCCTCCTCGGACCGGGTGTTCGTGGCGAAGTCCCGCCCCGCCAAGGACAGTTCGCTCACCCTGAACCTGAACGGCGCCACCTTCACGGCGCTCAAGCAGGGCAAGACCACGCTGGTGCGCGGCCGGGACTACACCCTCTCCGGCAACAACCTCACGCTGAAGGCGGCCATGCTGG
Organism: Streptomyces sp. NBC_00237; assembly: GCF_026342435.1. Lineage (NCBI taxonomy): Bacteria > Bacillati > Actinomycetota > Actinomycetes > Kitasatosporales > Streptomycetaceae > Streptomyces > Streptomyces sp. NBC_00237. The sequence continues at coordinate 237,307 of NZ_JAPEMT010000004.1, forward strand.
GGCGGCTCGTCGGCAACGGCGCCCCCGGGGTCAGGGCGACGCTCCAGGCCGAGTTCTCCCGGGGAGTGCCCTGGCGCATCCAGGTGGTCAGTCACGAGGCCCCGGTGCTGTCGGACGCGCAGGGTACGGGCGCTTCCTTCCGCATCCCCACCCAGTTCCGGGGCGACGAGCTGGCGACGATGGAGTCCACCTACGCGGACGGCACCAACGCCGGGCCGACCACGTGGACTCCGTACCAGCAGTTCAACACCGCCTTCGCGCCCGACTACGCGAAGAAGACCATCAGCCTGACCCCCGCGTACCTCAAGACGCTCAAGGACAACGCGCGCGTCAAGCTCACCTTCCACTTCTGGAGCGGCGCCAGGGCGACGTACCAGATCACCACGTCGGGGACCACGGTGACCGGCACGAAGTCCTGAAGCCGGGCCGGGGCCCACCGCACCACTGCCCCACCGCATCACTGCCCCACCGCACGCCCCCCCGCACGAGGAGAAGCATGAAGCCGCTCAAACGGCTCGGCCGTCGCCGAGCCTCGATACTGTCCCTGCTGGCCGTGGGTGCCCTGGCGATACCCGTAGCCGCGTCCGCCGTGCCCGACGACACCGTCCCGGCACCCGCGCCCAAGGCCCCCAGGGCTCCCCAGGCCCCCAAGACCTCCGCCGCCGATGCGGCCGATGCGGCCCAGGAGTCCACGCTCGGCGGGCAGGCCGCCACGTCCGGACGGTACTTCGGGACCGCGGTGGCCGCCGGAAGGCTCGGCGACAGCACGTACGCCACGATCCTGAACCGTGAGTTCACCTCGGTCACCGCCGAGAACGAGATGAAGTGGGACGCGACCGAGCCCGCCCGGGGCGCGTTCGCCTTCGGCCCCGCCGACCGGATCGCGAGCCAGGCGGCGGCCCGCAAGCAGCGCCTGCGCGGCCACACCCTGGTGTGGCACTCCCAACTGCCCGCCTGGGTCGCCTCCATCAAGGACGCGAACACCCTGCGCGGCGTGATGAACAACCACATCTCCACGGTGGCGAACCGCTACAAGGGCAAGGTCTACGCCTGGGACGTCGTCAACGAGGCGTTCGAGGACGGCCCCGGCGGACAGCTCCGCCCCTCGGTGTTCCAGAAGGTGCTGGGCAACGGCTTCATCGAGCAGGCATTCCGCACGGCACGGGCGGCCGACCCCAAGGCCAAGCTCTGTTACAACGACTACAACACCGACGACTGGACGCACGCCAAGACCCAGAGCGTCTACCGCATGGTGCGCGACTTCAAGAAGCGCGGCGTCCCCATCGACTGCGTCGGCTTCCAGTCCCACTTCGGCGCCGAGGGCCCGCCCGCCAACTACCGTACGACGCTGGCCAGCTTCGCCGCACTCGGCGTCGACGTCCAGATCACCGAACTGGACATCGCGCAGGCGGCACCGACCGCGTACGCGGAATCGGTGAAGGCGTGCCTGAGTGTGGCCCGCTGCACCGGCATCACCGCGTGGGGCATCCGCGACAGCGACTCCTGGCGCGTCAAGGAGAGCCCGCTGCTGTTCGACGGCAGGGGCAAACAGAAGCCCGCCTACCAGGCGGCACTCTCCGCGCTGGGAGCCAAGAAGCCCGCGGCCGGTCTCCCTGCCTCCTTCCGCTGGACTTCCAGCGGACCGCTGATCGGCCCCAAGCCGGACGCGGCCCACAAGGTCGCCGCGCTCAAGGACCCGACGGTCGTCCGGCACGACGGGAAGTACCACGTGTTCGCCAGCACCGCGAGCAAGTCCGGGTACAACCTGGTGTACCTGAACTTCAAGGACTGGTCCCAGGCCGGTAAGGCCACCCACCACTACCTCGACCGCACCGCGATCGGCACCGGGTACCGGGCCGCCCCGCAGGTCTTCTACAACACGCAGCAGCGCCTGTGGTACCTCGTCTACCAGACCGGCAACGCCTCGTACTCCACCAACCCCGACATCAACGACCCCAGCGGGTGGAGCGCCCCGCGCCACTTCTACCCGTCGATGCCGGAGATCATCAAGCAGAACATGGGCAAGGGCAACTGGGTCGACATGTGGGTGATCTGCGACACCGCCAACTGCTACCAGTTCTCCTCCGACGACAACGGTCACCTCTACCGCTCGCAGACGACCGTCGGCCAGTTCCCGAAGGGCTTCGGCAGCACGGTCATCGCGGCGAAGGACTCCAAGTTCGCCATGTTCGAAGCGAGCAACGTCTACAAGGTGCAGGGCAGGAACCAGTACCTGCTGCTCGTCGAGGCCATCGGCTCGGACGGTCGGCGCTACTTCCGCTCCTGGACCACGAACAGCCTCGCCGGATCGTGGTCGCCCCTGGCCGCGACCGAGGGCAACCCCTTCGCCAGGTCGAACAACGTGACGTTCCCGGCAGGCGCCTGGACGAAGGACATCAGCCACGGCGAACTGATCCGCGCGAGCAACGACCAGACGCTGACCGTCCCGGCCTGCAACCTGGAGTACCTGTACCAGGGTCAGGACCCCAAGGCGGGCGGGGACTACGACCTGCTGCCGTGGCGTCTGAGCCTGCTCAAGCAGACCCATTCGACCTGCTGAGCACCCGCTGACCATCTGATCCCGTGGGCCCCGCCGGTTTCTCCGTGCGGGGCCCACCCCCCTGAGGCAGGAACGGACAGGAAATGAACACACCGAGGCAAGCCGCACGGCAGCGCAGAAGCAGGCGGCACCTCATGCTGTACGCCGCGTCGGCGGTGATCGTCGCGGGCCTTCTCGCCACCCTGGTCGCGGTGTCGTCCCCCGGCCGGAGCGACGCCCCGAGGCCCGCCGCCGCCGCGCCGTCCCTCGTCACCACCCAGGCACCGGCCACCGCTCCCGCGTCCGCGTCCGCTACGAGCGGTACGCCGGTCTCCCCGACCCCGAAGGCCGCCCCCAGCACCCCCTCGGCGCGGCCGTCGCCCACCACGGCCCGGCCGCCCGGGAAGAAGACCGCCGCCCCCGCGAAGCCGAAGGCGGGACGGCTTGCTTCCCCCACCCACCAGGGCGTCGCCACCGCCTACGAGGCCAAGGACGGAAACGGCGCCTGCCTGTTCGGCCCGAGCGCGGACCTCATGGTCGCGGCCATGAACACCATGGACTACGAGACGTCCCAGGCGTGCGGCTCCCACGTACTCGTCCGGGCCGCCAACGGGAAGTCCGTCACCGTACGGATAACCAACGAGTGCCCCCTGCCCTGCGCACCGGGCCAGATCGACCTCAGCCAGCAGGCGTTCGCCAAGCTCGCCGACCTCAAGGTCGGCCGGATCCCCATCACCTGGAGCGTGCTGAGCCCCGCCACCTCCGAGAAGGTCTCCATCCGGTACAAGACCGGCTCCAGCCCCCACTGGTGCGCCCTCCAGGCGCTCGGCCACCGCAATCCCGTGGCCGGTCTTGAGGTACGCACCGCGAGCGGCTGGCGGAAGCTGTCCCGTACGGCCTTCAACTACTTCATCGCCGCGGACGGCAACGGCTGCGGGGGCGCGATCAGGCTCACCGACATCTACGGCGAACGGCTGACCCTCCCCGCGATGGCGGTGCGGGCCGACGTCGTACAGCCCACCGGGGCCCAGTTCGCCCGCCACTGACCGCGCGGGCCACCACGCACCGAGGGCCGGGCCGCTCCCCGACGGGGGACGCGACCCGGCCCTGATGCTCCGTCAGCCTCCGCTGACCGTCAGGTTGTTGGTGGTGAAGTTGAGTCCACCGGCCGACGAGGTGACCTCGTAGCCGAACTGGACGTCGCCGATGGTCTCACTGCCGGGCATCCAGCCCTTGGTGTGCGCGATCCAGTGGAGGATCGGCTTGACGTCCACGGTGCCGGAGTACGAGTTCGACGTCCGCAGGAACGAGAACACCTGGTTCGACCCGTTGGTGCCCTTGTAGACCTTCCAGCTGTGGCCGCCGAGCGTGACGTCGGCCTGCCAGGTGCCGATCGGGCCGACGGCCCCGTGGTGGTTGACCCAGAGCATGATCTCGTACCGGTGGTTCGTGTCCCAGATGTCGTACGACGTGTTGTACGCGCCCGAGGACGGGACGCTGACGTTGTAGTCGCTGGTGAGCCGGGCCAGGGAGTCGATCGTCTTGTTGATCGCCTTCGTCGAGTTGGGGTACGACTTGATGCCGCCGCTGTCGGGGTGGTCGGCCCAGACACCCCAGCTGGTACCGGAGTTGGCCCAGGCGCACTGGCTGCCGACTCCGGAACCCCAGACGTTGTTGTAGAGCGTGTAGCCGTCCAGACGGGTGCTGCCCCACTGGTCGCAGGTGTTCCAGACCGCCGCCGAAGCGGGGGCGGCGGCCAGGCCGACGGTGGCTCCGAGAGCCAGTACCGGCGCCAGTACGGCCAGTTTGACCTTGCGTATCGCGCTTGTTGCCATGGTGTCCCTTCCACGGGTGGGGGGGAAGTGCGATGTGCTGCCGCGCCCTCATGCCGATGAGGGCGCGGTCCTCTCCGGCGACGCGATCGATCGGCTCCGCGCCACCGGAAGAAGTCAGGGCCTCAGCCTTTGATGGCTCCGGTGAGCATCCCCTTCTTGAAGTGCCGCTGGACGAAGGGCGAGGCGACCGCGACGGGGATCAGCGCGAGGACCATGACGGCCATCTGGAGGCCCAGGCCGGAGAGTTCACCGGTGCGGACGGCCTGCTGGAGGCCGGTCGGCGCCTCGGTGGCCTTCTGGACCAGTTGGATGAGCACGTTCTGCAGCGGCATCATCTCCTGGTCGTTGAGGTAGATGGAGGCGTTGAACCAGGCACTCCAGTAACCGACCGCGTAGAAGAGGGAGATGACGGCCACCACCGCACGGGACAGCGGCAGGATGATGGTCAGCAGGATGCGCAGGTCGCTGGCCCCGTCGATGCGGGCGGCCTCGGTGAGTTCGGGGGAGATCCCCATGAAGAAGGCGCGCAGGACGAGGATGTTGAAGATGCTGACCGCGCTGGGCAGGATCAGCGACAGATAGCTGTCGGTGAGCCCCAGGGACTGCACCAGCAGGTACGTCGGGATGAGCCCGGCACCGAAGAACATGGTCGCCAGCATGATCATCAGGAAGACCCGGTGCCCCAGACTCCCCGGCCGCGACAGCCCGTACGCCCCGAGGACCGACACCGCCATCGAGAACAGGGTGCCGAAGAGCGTGACGCCGACGGACACCAGAATCGCCCGGCTGACCTGTCCGCCGCCGAGCAGTTCGGTGTAGTTGACGAAGGTGACGGCCCGGGGGATCACCACGAGGCCACCGGCCTGGTCGATCACGGACCGGGGGGAGAGACTAGTGATGATCACGATCCACAGCGGACCGATCACTCCCAGACAGCACAGCAGCAGGAATCCGCTCTTGGCGGTGATGCCGGTCTTGCTGGGCGGCTCCTCCCACACGGGGCGCGGGGGAGCCTTCAGGCTGCGGACGAGCTGCGTGTTGAGGCTCATTTCTTGTACACCCCCTGCTCGCCCAGCAGGTGCGCGAACTTGTTCGCGCCCAGGACGAGCGCGATGCCGATGATTCCCTTGGCCAGACCGACCGCGGCGGCGTAACTGAAGTCGCCGTTCTGGATGCCCACGTTCCACACGTAGGTGTCGAGGACTTCGCTGACCCCCGCGCCGACCGCGTCCCGCTGGAGCAGGTACTGCTCGAATCCGACGCTGAGCGCGTCTCCCACGCGCAGGACGAGGAGCAGCGCTATCACCGGGCGCAGCGCGGGCAGCGTCACGTGCCACAGGCGGCGCCGGCGCCCCGCGCCGTCCATGGCGGCGGCCTCGTACAGGTCGGTGCTGACGGCGGACAGTGCGGCGAGGAAGACGATGATCCCCCAGCCCGCGTCCTTCCACACGGCCTGCGCGGTGACCAGGTACGTGAACAGCTCCGAGTTGGTCATCAGGTCGAAGCCGCCCCAGCCGAGGTCCTGGAATGCCTGGGCGATGATGCCCGCGCCGCCGAAGATCTGCTGGAAGACGGTGATGACGAGGACCCACGAGAAGAAGTGCGGCAGGTACATGATCGCCTGCGCCACGGCCCGCACCCGGGGCCGGATCACGCTGTTGATGACCAGCGCGAGGGCGATGGGCACCGGGAAGAACAGCACCAGTTGGAGGATGAACAGAACGAGGGTGTTCTCCGTGGCCTCCCAGAACAGCGGGTCTTCGAACATCTTCGAGAACTGTTCCAGGCCGACCCAGGGGCTCGCGAAGATCGCCGTGATGCCGTTGCTGGAGGCGTACGGGTCGTACTCCTGGAAGGCGACGACGTTGCCGAGCAGGGGTACGTAGTTGAAGACCACCAGCAGCACGATGACGGGCAGCGTCATCAGGATGAGCGTGCGGTCGCGGCGCAGCCGGATCCGGAACGGGATCTTGCGGCCCTTGGCCTTGTGGTCCTTGGCCTTCCGGCGCGGCCCCCGCGCCTTCGTCCCGGCGGCTGCGATCGCGGCCGTCGGCTCCTCCACGGCCGTGGGGGGACGGGTCCCGTCCGGCCTGCTGCCGACTGTGACGGCCATCAGTTGCCGCTGCCGTTCTTGTCGAGGAGCTCCTTGTACCAGTCGCGCAGCTTGTCACCGCCGGAGGTGCGCCAGCTGGAGATCGCGGCCTGCACGTCGGACATCTTCTTGTTGCCCCGCACGTAGTCGATCTGGAGCTGCTCCCACTGGCTGTTCAGGTTGGCGTAGCGGCTCGGCTCGACGATGTTCATGCCGTAGACGGACGTCTTCTTCGTGAAGGCGCCCATCCGCTGCTGCCACTCGACCTGCTTGCGGGCGACGTCGGGGAAGTCGGGGTGGGCGTAGAAGGCGGCCGGGGCGGCCAGCATCGGCCAGGCGTTGATCAGCTCGGCGTTTCCCTTGTCCGTCTTGACCGGTACGCCGTCCTCGACCGTGTAGTGGGTGCCCTCGGCGCCGTAGTCGACGAGCATCCGCTCCTTGGTGCCGTAGGGCGCGGCGGCGAAGTTGGCGGCGGCCAGCGCGTTCTCCACGACCTCCTTGGGTGCGTCCTTGCGGATCAGCGACCAGTAACCGGCGGGCGTGGACGCGTACAGCGTCGGGTTGCCGCCGCCGGCGGCGAACAGGTCCATGCCCTCGATCCGGAAGTCCGGGTTGGTCTTGGCCTGTTCGGCGGTCTTCTGGTACCAGGTGGACATGTCGTTGGTCATGACCAGGACCTGTCCGGCGGTGAAGCGCTGGGTGACGTCCCCGGTGCGTGCCCGGTCGTCGGGGTGCACCACGCCGGCGGCGAAGAGCTTGCGGCACCACTCCAGGGATTCGAGGTACTCGGGGCGCTCCTTCTCGTACCGCAGCTTGCCGTCGGCGTCGACGTTCCACTTGGTGGGAAGGTTGAACATGTACCCCGTGATCCAGCTCATGTCGCCGCAGGCCCACACCTTGGCCCTGGCGCTGGTGGCCTCCTTGGCCCACGTCATGAACGCGTCGCCCGACGTGGGGACGGACCAGCCCTTCTCGTCGAAGACGTCCTTGCGGTAGTACGGCACGATGAAGCTGGCGGGGGCGGCGGGCATCGGAACGCCGCGCAGCGCGCCGCCGAAGATGCTCATGCGCCAGGAGTCGGACGGAATGGCGGCCAGGTTCGGGTACTTCTTGACCTTGTCGCCCGCCAGGTGGGGGCCGAGGTCCAGGAACTTCGAGGTGACCGCGTTCGCGATCTTGCCGACCAGCATCCAGTCGGCCACGACCATCACGTCGGGCAGGGAGCTGGAGGCGAGGACGGCTCCCACCTTGTCGGCGTAGGTCACGCCGTTCTGGTTCTGCCAGACGACCTTGGTGCCCGCCGCCTCGTCGACCGCCTCGTAGTACGCGCAGTCGCCCTTCGGCGGGGTGCCCCAGAGCGGGGACATGACCTTGAGAGGGGCGCCGGTGCCGAGCTTGTCCGGGACCGAGACGGCGAGGGCGGCGAGGGCGACCTTGCCGGTGTAACCGTCCGCCGAACCGTTCTTCGACGGGAGGTCGGGCCTGGCGACCGTGCTGGGGACGTAGGCCGGGATCAGCCTGCCCGCGTCCTTGCCGGATGTGGAGCCCTCGCGGTTCTTGTTCTCCGAACCGCCGCCGCAGGCGGTGAGCAGCGGAATCCCCCCGGCCACCGCTGCGGTGGCGAGCGCCGTGGAGGCAAGGATGCTCCTCCGGCTCGGTCCGGGGGAGGCGACATTCGGCGTCATTGCGTCAACCCTTCATGGCACACCTGACCACCCGGCGGCATGGCCGTCGGCTGCGGTGTCGTGACTGGAACCGGCTGAGCTGAGCTGAGCTGAGCTGGATCGAAGCGGACATCCAACCAATGCGCCGTCATGCAGAGTCGAAGCGCTTCGATGTTGCTGCGAGGTTAAGTGAACACCCAAAGGCGCACAAGAGTCGTTCCCAAGATTCCTCCGAGGCGACCAGAGGGCTTCTCCCCTGCCGTGCCCGATACATCGACACTGATCCCTTGACACTCGCCCTGGTCTCTGACGAGCATCGAAGCGCTTCGCACTTCAACATTGCTCCAGCACAAGGGGATCCCACGTGTCCGCAGCCACGCCGCACACACCACTGCCCTTCCGCGATCCGCTGCTGCCTGTCGCGAAGCGCGTCGACGACCTGCTGTCGCGGCTCACCCCCGACGAGAAGGTCGGATTCCTGCACCAGTTCACGCCCGCCGTGCAGCGGCTCGGCCTCGCCGCCTTCCGCACCGGTCAGGAGGCATTGCACGGGGTCGCCTGGATGGGTCCGGCGACCGTCTTCCCGCAGGCGGTGGGCCTGGGCGCGACCTGGAACACGGATCTCGTACGACGGGTCGGCGAGGCGGTGTCCCAGGAGGTCCGGGCGATGAGCGCCCGCGACGACCGCGTGGGGCTGAACGTCTGGGCTCCCACCGTCAACCTGCTGCGCCACCCGCTGTGGGGGCGCAACGAGGAGGGTTATTCGGAGGACCCGAAGCTCACCTCCGTGATCGCCACCGCGTACACGTGCGGCCTGCGCGGCGACCACCCCACGTACTGGCGCACCGCCCCCGTCCTCAAGCACTGGCTGGCCCACAACAACGAGACGGGCCGCGACGTCAGCTCCTCCTCGGTGCGCCCGCGCGTCCTGCACGAGTACGATCTGCGCGCCTTCCGCGCAACGGTCGAGGCGGGCGCCGTGGCGGGTGTGATGCCCGCGTACAACCTGGTCAACGGCCGCCCGAACCACGTCTCGCCGTATCTGCGGGAACATCTGCGCACCTGGACCGACGAGGAGCTGCTGGTCTGCTCGGACGCGACCGCGCCCTCCAACCTGGTCGACTCCGAGCACTACTTCGAGACCCACGAGGAGGCGACGGCCGCAGCCCTGCGGGCCGGTGTCGACAGCTTCACCGACCACGGCACCGACGGCTCGAAGATCGCCGCACGGATCCGAGGCGCCCTGGAACAGGGGCTGCTGACCGAGGCGGACGTCGACGCCGCGGTGCGCCGCCAGCTCTCGGTGCGGCTGCGCCTGGGCGAGTTCGACCCGGAACCGGCCCCGCACGCACACACCGCGGACTTCGACACCCCGGCCCACCGGGCCCTCGCCCGGGAGGCGGCCGAGCAGGCGGTCGTCCTGCTCAAGAACGAGGACGGCCTGCTGCCCCTGGCGCCCGGCCGGAGGCTCGCGGTGGTCGGCCTGCTCGCCGACGAGTGCAAGCTCGACTGGTACAGCGGCACCCTCCTGCACCGCAGCACGCCGCTGGACGGTCTGTCCGAACGGTTCGGCCACGACCGCGTCCAGTTCGCGGAGGGCGTGGACCGGGTCCTGCTGAAGACCTCGACCGGCTCGTTCCTGTACGTCCCCGAGGCGGACGCGGGCGACGAGCGGCGCGGCGCCGAGGGCGCGGTCGACCCGGCCCTGCTCGTCGGCCGCACCGACCTGCCGCCGCTCACCACCGACGCGAGGGGCACCGAACTCTCCCTCGTCGACTGGGGCGAGGGCGTGCTGACCCTGCGCGCCCCCGACGGCCGCTACCTCTCCGTGGCCGAGGACGGCCGCGTCCGGGCCTCCGCCGACCAGCCCGGGGGCTGGGTCGTCCAGGAGACGTTCCGCCTGGAACCGCATGGAAACGCCCACCTCCTCCGGCACCTGGGGACAGGTCGCCTCCTTTCTGTTGCCGCCGACGGCCTGAAGGTTGCCGACGAGGACGGAGACGAGGGCGGAGAAGTCTTCGAGATCGTCGTCGTCGAAAAGGGCGAGGACGCGGTGCGCAGAGCCGCCTCGGATGCGGACGTCGTCGTGGTGGTCGCGGGCAACGATCCGCACATCAACGGCCGCGAGACCGAGGACCGTACGACCCTGGCCCTGCCGGACCACCAGGAACGCCTGCTGCGCGCGGCCCGCGCGGCCAACCCGGACACGGTGCTGGCGCTGGTCTCGGCCTACCCGTACGCGGTCCGGCACACGGACATCCCCGCGCTGCTGTGGACGGCCCACGGCGGTCAGGCGGCCGGCACGGCCCTGGCGCGGATCCTGGCCGGTGACGTCTCCCCCGCAGGCCGCCTCCCGCAGACCTGGTACGCGGCCGACTCCGACCTGCCCGACCTCCTCGACTACGACGTGATCGGCAGCCGCCAGACGTACCTCTACTTCCAGGGCACGCCGCTCTTCCCGTTCGGCCACGGCCTGTCGTACGCGTCCTTCTCCTACGACGGCCTCACGACGCGCGTCGAGGACGGGACGCTGCACGTGTCCTTCACGGTCACCAACGCCGGAGAGGCCGTCGCGGACGAGGTCCCCCAGCTCTACACCCGGGCCGTGGACCCGTCGGTGCCGCGTCCCCGCAGGGAACTGCTCGCACACCGGCGGGTGACTTTGGCTCCCGACGAGGCCGCGGAGATCTCCTTCGAGGTGCCGGTGAAGGACTTCGCGTTCTGGGACGTGGCACAGGGGCGCCTCCGGGTGGCACCCGGCGCCTACGAGATCCTCGTCGGGGCGTCCAGCGAGGACGTACGGCTGTCGGGGACCGTCGACCTCGACGGCGAGCCGTCCGTCCCCCGGCCGGTGCTGGCGGACGGCCTGGACGCGGTGGACTTCGACGACCAGCGCGGGACGGAGATCGTGGACCGCACGAAGACCTGGGGCGACTCCGTCACCCCGGTGTCCGGCCGGGCGGGCGAACTGGTCTTCCGTGACTGCGACTTCGGGGCGAGGGCCACCGGAATCACGGTGGAGGTCTCGGGCCGGGGCACGGTCGCACTGTCACTGGGGGACAGTCCGCCGCTGGCGACGATCGCCCTGTCCCCGGGTATGGCCGGACCCTACGACTACGCCACGGTGGGCGCTCCCGTCCTCGTACCGGCCGGTGTGCACGAGGTCCGCATCGCGCTGCGCGGGCCGGTACGGCTGGCACGCGTCGCCTTCTCCGGCTGATCCTCCGCCCGGGGTCCGCGTCGGCCCCCTGCGCGCGCGACGCGGGCTCCGGGCCGACGCACGGGAGTCCGGCACCGAAAGGCTTCGGTGCCGGTCACTCCTCGGCGGGAGCCGGGCCGCTGCTCGCCCGGACGATCAACTCGGGCTTCAGCAGGAGCACCTCGTCGTCGGTCCGCCCGTCGATCTTGGCGACGAGACGGTCGACGGCGTGCCGTGCCATCTCGCGCGCCGGAATGGTGACGGAGGTCAGCCGCACCGACCCCTGGAGAGCCACCTGTTCAGGGCAGACGGCGACCACCGAGACGTCCTCGGGCACGGCTCGTCTGTCTTGGCGCAGCAGACTGAGCAGTGGTTCCAGTGCCTGTTCGTTCTGGACGACGAAGCCCGTGACGTCGGGGCGTTCGGTGAAGATCTGGCCGAGGGTCCCGGCCATCGCGGCGTACGAGCCCTCACTCGGCCGGTGCAGCACCCGCAGCCCGACCTCGCGCGCACGCGTGCGCAAGCCGTCGATGGTGCGCTCCGCGAAGCCGGTCTTGCGCTCGTACACCGCCGGTGCCTCACCGATCACGGCGATCTGACGGTGCCCCAGCTGTGCCAGATGTTCCGCGCACAGGGCCCCGGCCCCGGCGAAGTCGAGATCGACGCAGGTGAAGCCGGCGGTCTGGGCGGGCAACCCGATGAGCACCGCGGGCCGGCCGCTCTCCCGCAACGGGGCGAGCCGGGCGTCGTCGAGCTCCACGTCCATCAGGATGATGGCGTCGGCGAGACCGCTGCCGACCACCCGGTGCACGGCGGCGGGCCCCTCCTCGCCGGTGAGCATCAGGACGTCGAAGCCGTGCTCCCGCGCGTGGGTGGCGACGGCGATGGCGATCTCCATCATCACGGGCACATACATGTCCGTCCGCAGGGGCATCATCAGCGCGATGATGTTGGACCGGCTGCTCGCCAGCGCCCTGGCCCCGGCGTTGGGGTGGTAGCCGAGCTCCTGGATACTGCGCTCCACCCGTTGCTTCGTCGTCTCGGAGATGGTCCGCTTGCCGCTGAGGACGTAGCTCACGGTGCTGGCGGAGACTCCGGCGTGTTGCGCTACTTGAGCGAGGGTGACCAACGGGAGCTCCATCTGATGAAGCGCTTCGACAGCGCGTTTCGCGTTTAAATTGCCAGTTTGAACGCACAGTAATCCGAGCTGATGGCGCCTGTCCAGGCCATTCCATCGAAGCGCTTCCCTTCGGGAGTGCGGGCCCTCGCCCGCACCGCCACCCCGAGTTCGCGTCGACACCGCCCACCCGGGCCGGGGCGAACTCCGAGCCGGTTAATGAAAACGATTATCATCCTGCTATGGTCTGCCGGACGTACCCCTCCCGGGCCCTGCCCGGCACTCCCGGAAGAAGTCCCGTGCGCCTCCCCAAGCTGTTGTCCCCCGCCGCCCCGGCCCTTGCCTGCGCGCTCACCCTCACCGGGTGCTTCTCAGCGAGTACGTCCGGCACCGCCGAAGGACCGGACGGCAAGCGCATACGCGTGGCGATGATGAACCCGCCTCGCTCCGGCCTCTCGCCGCTCACCGACGACGCGTTCAAGCTGTCGCGCTGGTCCACCGCCGAGACCCTGACCACGCTGGACAAGGAGGGCGACGCCAAGCCGTCGCTCGCGACCGCGTGGCAGCGGACCGGAGAGCGGACCTGGACCTTCACCCTCCGCAAGGGCGTGACCTTCCACGACGGCACCGCGCTGACCGCGGAGGCCGTCGAACGCTCCCTCACCAGGGCCGCCACCGCTTCCCCCAAGCCGCGCATCCTCGACGGCGTGGCCTTCAAGGCCGAGGCCAAGGGGGGCGCCGTCGTCGTCACCACCGGCAAGGCCGATCCGCTCGTGCCCCAGCGGGTCTCCTCGCCGCAGTTGTCGATCCTGGCCGCCAAGGCGTACCGGGACAAGACGGTGGACCCGATCGGGGCGGGCACCGGGGCCTTCGTCCTGAAGAGGGCCGACGGCACCTCGTCCGCGACCCTCGACCGCAACGAGCAGTACTGGGGCGGGCGCGCCAGGGCCGCCGGGATCGACGTGACCTTCGTCCCCGACGGCGCCGCCCGCGCGGCCGCCCTGCGCAGCGGCGACGCCGACATCGTCGAGGCGATCCCGGTCTCCCAGGCTTCCCTCCTGGAGGAGGACCAGATCACCGAGGTGCCGATGCCGCGCACCAACACCCTGTACCTGAACACCGGGAAGGGCGTCTTCAAGGATGCGGGGCAGCGGGCCGCCGCCCGCGCGGCCATCGACGCGAAGGCCCTGGTCAAGGGCGTCTACGAAGGGCGCGCCGATGTCGCGGAGGGGCTGCTCGGGCCCGCCCTGCCGTGGGCGGCCGAGCAACGTGCCGGGCGCACCGGGGCGGCGAAGCCCGCCAAGCCGTCGGAGCAGACCATCACCATCGGCACCTTCACCGACCGGGCCGAGCTGCCGGAAGTGGCCGCCACGCTCCAGCAGCAGCTCCAGGACGCCGGGTTCACGGTGAAGCTCGACGTGCGCGAGTACGCCAACATCGAGGCGGACGCGCTGGCGGGGAAGTTCGACGCGTTCGTCCTGTCCCGCGCCACGGTCATCGACTCCGGCGACCCGACCGCCTACCTGCGCAGCGACTTCGCGAGCGACGGCTCCTTCAACCTCCCGCAGCTCGCCGACACCGCCGTGGACAAGGCCGTGCGCACCGCCGAGGAGGCCCCGGCAGGACAGACCCGGCGGACCGCGGTCCTCCACGCCGAGACTGCCGTCCTCAACACCGACGCGGCCGTCCCGATGCTCCACGAGCGCGTCATTCAGGGCGACGCCACCCACGTCGTGGGCTCCGCCAAGGACCCGCGTGAGCGTGAGCTGATCACTCTCGGTACGTACGTCACATGAGCCTGGTGGAGCACATGTGCCGCGTGATGCGGAGCACCGCCCTGGTGCACAGGCGGCGGTGGACCGGGCGGCCCGGGTCTTCAGGGAAGACCGGGGCTACCGGGAAGGCCGGGTGGTCCGGGCGGTCCGGGAAGGCCGGGTGGTCCGGGCGGTCCGGGAAGGCCGGGCTTCGCGGGAAGCCATGGCGGCCTCGGAAGGCCGGGCGGTCCGGGAAGACCCCGTCCACCGCCTGGCGGGCAGGGCTCGCCCGCGCCGCCGCGCTCGCCGTCGTGGTTACTGTCGTGGGCCTGCTGCCCTGGCTCTCCGGCAGGGATCCGGCGCTCACCGTGCTGCGTGCCCGCTCGGCCGAACAGGAGCCCACAGCCGAGGCCCTGGCCGCCGTCCGCCGCGATCTCGGCCTGGACGCGGGCCCGCTCGCCCTGCTCACCGACTGGGCGAGCGGCCTTGCGCACGGCGACCTCGGTCTGTCCTGGGTCTCCGGCACCGCGGTCCTGCCGTCCGTCCTGTCCGGCCTCGGCGTCTCGCTGACCCTGATGGCCGCGTCGCTCGCCGTGGCGCTGCTCGTCGCTGCCGCCCTGTGCGCGCCCACCCTGGTCCGCGGCGCGCGCGGCACTCTGCGGGGCTCCGGTGGCGGGGCGGGGGCGATGCTCGCCGCGCTGCCCGAATTCCTTCTCGCCACCGTGCTGTTGATCGTGTTCGGCGTGGGGTGGGGGCTCCTGCCGGTCTCCGGCTGGCAGGGCCCGCCCCACCTCGTGCTGCCCGCACTCGCCATGGGCATCCCTGCGGGCGGGCTGCTCGGACGGCTCGTCTGCGACGCGTTGCCCGCCGTTTTCCGCGAGCGCTGGACCGACGTGTGGCGGGCCGCCGGGGTCGGCAGGACCCGCGTGGTGGCCGCCGCTCTGCGGCGCGCCCTGCCCGCGCTCGTACCGCAGATCGGCCAGGTGGTGGTCGGACTCACCGCTGGTGCCGTCGCCGTCGAGACCGTCTTCGCGGTGCCCGGACTGGGCCGCACCGCCCTGGGTGCGGCCAAGTCCCAGGACCTGCCGCTCCTGCAAGGCTGTGTGCTGGCCCTGCTGCTGCTCGCGCTGGCCGTCGGAGGCTGCGCATCGCTGGTGCGGTCCGCCCTGTTCGGCACCGCTCTCAGGAGCCGCGCCCTCGCGCTGCCCGCGCCGCTTCCGGGGCGGGTGCGCGGCTGGGTGCCCGTCGTCCTCGGCTCCGCGCTCGCCCTGCTCATCGGTGCGGGTCTGCTGCGCGACCCGTACACCGTCACCTCCGCTCTGCGCCTCGCCGCTCCGTCCGCCGCGCACCCGCTCGGCACGGACGCGCTCGGCCGCGACGTGCTGGCCCGGCTCGGCCACGGTGCGGCGAGCACGGTCGGGGTGGCGCTCGCCGTGTGCGCCGTCTCCCTCGTGCTCGCGCTGGCCCTCGGCTTCCTGCCGCGCGTCGGCGCGGGCCTCGCCGACGTGGCCAACGCGCTGCCGCCGGTCGTCGTCGGCGTCCTCGTCGCCGCCGTCACAGGACCGAGCGTCTTCGGCGCGTCCCTGGCGATCGCGCTGATCTCCTGGCCTCCGCTGGCCGCGCACGCCGCCGCACTGGTCGAAGAGGCCCGCGCCGGAGGCCACTTGGCGGCTCAGCGTGCCATCGGGGCGAGCCCCTGGTGGATCCTCACCCGGCACCTGCTGCCCACCGTGGCGGGGCCCGTCGCCCGCCACACGGCCCTGCGGCTGCCCGGTGTCGCCCTCGCCCTCGCGGCCCTCGGCTTCCTCGGCCTCGGCGCGCAGCCACCGTCGCCCGAGTGGGGGCTGCTGCTCGACGAGTCACGGCTGTACGTGGAGCGGGCGCCGGTCGCGGCCCTCGCACCCGCCGTCGCGCTCGCCCTCCTCGCGGGTCTCGCTGTGACCGTGGCGGCGCTGCGACCCCGTACCCGACGTACCCGCACATCCCAGCCCAATCCCCTTGCAGAGGTGCCCAGTTGAGCATCAGTTCCGTGAACGCCACCAGGCCGCCGCTGCTGTCCGTGCGTGAGCTGAGCGTCACCGTCGACGGGGCGGAGGCCGTGCGCGGCGTCTCCTTCGACATCCGGCCGGGCCAGGCCGTCGCCCTCGTCGGCGAGTCCGGCGCCGGGAAGTCACTGACCGCCAAGGCCGTCCTGGGGCTCACGCCGCCCGGCACCCGGATCGGCGGCGGCATCCGGCTGGACGGCGAGGAGACGGCGGGCGCGGGTGCCGAGGTGTACCGGCGGCTGTGGGGGCGGCGTTTGGCGTACGTCCCCCAGGACGCCCTCACGGTCCTCTCCCCCGTCCACACCGTCGGCGCCCAACTCGTCGCCTCGGTCCGTTCGGTGGCCCGCGTACCGAAGGCCGAGGCTCGTCGCCGCGCCGTCGCCGCGCTCGACCGGGTCGGCATCGCGGACGCGGCACGGCGTGCCCGCGCGCTGCCGCACGAGTTCTCCGGCGGCATGCGCCAGCGCGCGGTGATCGCCCTGGCACTGGTCAACAACCCCGCCCTGATCGTCGCCGACGAGCCGACGACCGCGCTCGACCCCCTCGTCCGGCGCCAGGTGCTCGACGCCCTGACACAGGCCCGCGAAGCGACGGACGCCGCACTGCTCCTGGTCACCCACGACCTGGACCTCGCGGCCTCGCACGCCGACCGCGCCGTGGTGCTGTACGCGGGCCGCGTCGTCGAGTCCGGACCGGCGAGCGAGGTGTTCGTACGCCCCAAGTCCCCTTATACGGCTGGCCTCGTGGCGTCGCTGCCGCCGGACCCGGGCCGGGTGTTCGCCCCGCCCGCCCCGACCCCCCGGCACCGCCCCCTGCCCGCCATCGGCGGCAGTCCTCCCTCGCCGCTCTCGCTCCCGCACGGCTGTGGCTTCGCGCCGCGCTGCCCGCTCGCCGAGGCAGCGTGCCGGGACACCGAACCCGTACTCACAGCCGATGACCACGCTGTCACCTGTCACCGCTCGGGGTGGCTGCCCGTACCCGCCACCGCGCTCTTCACCCTCACGACCACGCCGACGGAGCAGCCGACCCCATGAGCCCCCCTCCCCCGAACCGACTCCTCGACGTGCGTGACCTCACCGTGCGCCACGGCGAACACACCGCAGTCGACGGTGTCTCCTTCCACGTCGACGAGGGTGAGACGCTCGCCCTCATCGGCGCTTCCGGCTGCGGCAAGTCGTCCACGGCGGCAGCCGTCCTCGCGCTGCTGCGGCCGGAGCAGGGCAGCAGCGTCCGCTTCGCCGGGCAGGAGCTGACGACCCTGCGCGGACGCCGACTCCGCGCGCTGCGTCCCCAGTTCCAGCCCGTCTTCCAGGACCCGTACGGCTCACTCGCTCCCCGCACCCCCATCGGCGACACCGTCGTCGAGCCTCTGCGCGTCCACCGCAGGCCCGTCGCCGGGCGAGCCGCCGAACTCCTCGACCTGGTCGGGCTCGACCCCGCGTACGCCCGCCGCCTGCCGCACGAACTCTCCGGCGGCCAGTGCCAGCGTGTCGGGATCGCCCGCGCCCTCGCCCTCGGCCCCCGGCTCCTCGTCCTGGACGAACCGCTCTCCGCCCTCGACCCCTCGGTACGCTCCGGCATCGTCAACCTCCTCACCGACCTCCAGGAACGCCTGGGCCTCGGCTACCTGTTCATCTGCCACGACCTCGCCCTCGTGGGGCACCTCGCACACCGGGTGGCCGTCATGAAGGCGGGCCGGATCGTGGAGAGCGCGCCGGTGCGCGAGGTGTTCACCGCGCCCCGGCACCCGTACACCCGAGACCTCCTGTCCGCCGCCCGCCACCGTTCCGCGGTCCGACCCCACCCCCTCGTCTGATGCCCTCCCGCACCCCCACGGCCACGCCCGGGCGCACACCGCGCCTCCGCCCCCGCACCCGCACCCGCACCCGCCTCCTGCGTACGCTGCCCGCCCTGCCCAGACTCCTCGTCGTCACCCAGTTCGCCTTCAACGTCGGCTTCTTCGCCGTACTGCCCCACCTCTCCCACCACCTCAGCGGCTCCATCGGGCTCGCGGGCTGGCTGGTGGGCCTGGTGCTGGGCCTGCGGACCTTCAGCCAGCAGGGGCTGTTCATCGTCGGCGGCACACTGAGCGACCGCTACGGTCCGCGCCCCGTCGTCCTGACCGGCTGCGCGCTGCGCGTCGCCGGATTCGCCTGGCTCGCCTTCGCCGACGCGACCTGGTCGGTGATCGGCGCGGTGCTTCTCGTGGGCTTCGCGGCCGCGCTCTTCTCCCCGGCCGTGGAGAGCGAGATCACCCGTCAGGCCGTACGCCATGAGAAGGCGACCGGCACCGAACGCACCCAACTCCTGGGCCTGTTCTCGGCCGGAGGCCAGGCGGGCGCCCTGATCGGCCCGGTGCTCGGGGCGCTCCTCCTGTCGGGCGGTTTCCGGGCGGCCTGTCTCGCCGGGGCCGGGGTGTTCGTGGTGGTGCTGGCCGGGCACTGGCGACTGATGCCGCGTACGCACAAGGGCTCAGGCTCGGGCTCGGGTTCTGGATCCGGCTCGGGATCCGGCTCCGGCTCCGGCTCCGGCTCCGGCGATGTGCGGTGCGGCGTACGGCAGTTGGTGCGCAACCGGGCCTTCCTCTGCCTCTGCCTCGCGTACAGCACGTACCTGCTGGCGTACAACCAGCTCTACCTCGCGCTACCCGCCGAAGTGGACCGTGCCCTCGGCTCCCAGGCCGCGCTGGGCTGGCTCTTCGCGCTGTCGTCCGCCCTGGTCGTCGCGGGCCAACTGCCGACGTCCCGGTGGGTGTCGCGGCGCCTGACGCCCTCCGCCGCGCTGCGCCTCGGGCTCGCCCTGGTCGCCTGGGCGTTCGCGGCGGCGGGGGCGCTGCTCCCGGTGGGCGGCCCGGTGCCGTCCCTGGCGTTCGTGGTGCTGCTGACACTCGGGCAGATGCTGGTGGTCCCGGCCACTCGGGCCTGGCTACCCGACCTCGTGGAGGAGAGCAGGCTCGGCTTCTTCACGGGCGCCCTGTCGTCGCTGTCCGGGGTGGTGGTCCTGGCGGGCGGGGCGCCGGTGGGCGCGCTCGTCGACGGCGGCGGGGTGCTGCCGTGGCTGGCCCTGGCGGCGGTCCCGGTCGTGGGGATCGTGCTGGCGGGGAGGGTGCGCGTACCGGACCAGGACGTATCTCCTTGACAGGCTGGTCAGCCGACCGGACCCGAGCCCGCACCGCCACCTGACCCTCACACCAAAGACGCTTGGGACCACGGGACTTGAAGCCACCCGGTTTCCGTCTGTGAACGTTTCTTCCGGCGGATTCTGCAAGAAGTATTGACGCCATTCATGGGATGTCTAGCATTCCCTTGATCGGCACTTCGACCCACGTTCGGTATCTCGAACAAGGAGGGTCGTACCCCATCGGCATCCGGACAGCCTCTGACGGGGACGGCCGGAGGCCCCTTGCTCAAGGATGACGAGGTCCTTCATGCGCAAACGTAGTTTCAGCCTCAGACGCCCGTCCTCGGCGCTCGCCGCCGCAGTCGCGGCCCTGGCCGCCTTGGCGGCGCTGCTCGTCGCCCACCCGGCCCAGGCGGCCACCACCAGCGAGGTGCGCGGTGTCGCTTCCGGCCGCTGTCTGGACGTGGCGGGCGTCAGCCAGGCCGACGGCGCGAACGTGCAGCTCTGGGACTGCCACGGCGGCACCAACCAGCAGATGACGTTGACGGACAGCGACCAGCTGACCGTGTACGGCAACAAGTGCCTGGACGTCCGGGGAGCCGCCACCACACCCGGCACCCCGGTGCAGATCTGGACGTGCAACGGCAGTGAGAACCAGCAGTGGCGGGTGAACCCCGACGGCACGATCGTCGGCGTGCGGTCCGGGCTGTGCCTGGAGGTCTCGGGCTGGGGTACGGCCAACGGCACGGGGGTGCAGATCTGGTCGTGCCACGGCGGCGCCAACCAGAAGTGGACCGGCCTGTCCCGGGCGAGCAACGCGTGTGCTCTTCCGTCGACCTACCGGTGGTCGTCGTCGGGTCCGTTGGCGCAGCCGGCGAACGGGCAGCTCGCGCTGAAGGACTTCAGCACCACCACGTACAACGGCAAGCACCTGGTCTACGCGACCACCTCCAACGGAACGAAGTGGGGCTCGACGGCGTTCAGCCCCTTCTCGAACTGGTCGGACATGGGGGCGGCCACCCAGACCGGGATGAACGAGCCCGCGGTGGCACCGGACGTGTTCTACTTCGCGCCCAAGAACGTCTGGGTGATGGTGTCCCAGTGGAGTCAGTGGCCGCTCTACTACCGCACGTCCAGCGACCCCACCAACCCCAACGGCTGGTCCGCCGCGCAGCCGCTGTTCACCGGCAGCCTCCCCGAGGGTCCCGAGCCGGGCCAGAAGGACGCCCCGATCGACCCGACCATGATCGCCGACGACCAGAACATGTACCTGTTCTTCGCCGCCGACAACGGCAAGATCTACCGGGCGAGCATGCCGATCGGGAACTTCCCGGGCAACTTCGGCTCCTCGTACACGACGGTCATGAGCGACGCGAAGGACCTTCTGTTCGAGGCGCCGGAGGTCTACAAGGTCCAGGGCCAGAACCAGTACCTCATGATCGTGGAGGCGCAGGGTTCGGACCGCTACTTCCGCTCGTTCACCGCCCCCAGTCTGAACGGTCCGTGGACCGTCCAGGCCGGCAGCGAGAGCAGCCCCTTCGCGGGCCAGGCCAACAGCGGCTCCACCTGGGCCAAGGGCGTCAGCCACGGTGACCTGGTCCGCAACAACCCCGACCAGACCATGACCATCGATCCCTGCAACCTGCGGTTCCTGTACCAGGGCCTGCCCACCGACACACCGGCGAACACCGACTACCTGAAACTGCCGTACCGGCCGGGCCTGCTCACCCTGCAGCGCTGAGCCCACTCGGGCCGACGAAGGAGAGAGGGTGAACATGGACAGGCGAACAACGGTGATCGGCATGGTCACCGCCCTGATGGCCGGTTCACTGGCCGTGATCGGAACACCGACGGCACAAGCGGCCACGGGGGACGTGGCGGGCGCGAGTTCCGCGGACGGCGCCGCGATCACGCAGTGGGCCCGGCACGACGGGACCAACCAGCAGTTCCAGTTCGTGGACTCCGGTGACGGTTACCACCGGTTGAAGGCGAGGCACTCCGGCAAACTGCTGGACCTCTCCGGCTGGTCGACGGCCGACAACGCCGCCGTCAACCAGTGGAGCGACCACGGCGCCACGGCCTCGCTGCCGTCGAAGTTCCAGTGGTCCTCCAGCGGTCCGCTGGCCGGTCCGAAGCCCGACGCCCAACACCCCGAAGCCTGGGCGGTGAAGGACTTCTCGGTCATCCGGTACGACAACCAGTGGCAGGTCTACGCCACCACGGCCACCCCCGCCGGGTGGAACCTGGTGCACTACGCGTTCGACGACTGGTCGCAGGCCGCGTCGGCGCCGCACACCTACCTGGACACCACGGCGGTCGGGAAGGGCTACCGCGCCGCACCGCAGGTGTTCTACTTCGCACCGCAGAACCTCTGGTACATGGTCTACCAGACCCCCTGGCCCACCTACTCGACCAGCACCAACCCTGCCGACCCCCGGTCGTGGTCGACGCCGCGCACGCTCATGTCCGAGGAGCCGGACATCGTCAAGGAGAACAAGGGCGACGGCACGTGGATCGACTTCTGGGTCATCTGCGACAGCGCCAACTGCCACCTGTTCTTCAGTGACGACAACGGCCACGTCTACCGCGCCCAGACGTCGTTGGGCAACTTCCCCAACGGCTTCGGCAACACCGAGTTGATCCTGTCCGACACCAAGGAGAACCTGTTCGAGGCCACCAACGTCTACAAGGTGGCCGGCAGCGACCAGTACCTGCTGATCCAGGAGGCGGCAGGGCCCGGCTGGCGGCGCTACTTCCGGTCCTTCACCTCCACCGGCCTCACCGGGCCCTGGACGCCGACCTCCGGCCTTCATGACGACCCGTTCGCGGGCCAGTCCAACGTCACCTTCCCCGGCGGCGCCTGGAGCCAGGACATCAGCCACGGCGAGATGATCCGCGCGAGCAACGACCAGACGCTGACCATCGACCCCTGTCGGCTCCAATTCGTCTACCAGGGCGTCGACCCCCGGGCCAACGGCGACGACGGCTACATCAAGATGCCCTACCGGATGGGCCTGCTCACACAGACCAACTCCCCCTACTGACACCGGTATCCGGTTCCGGCCCACCGCAACGCCCCTTGCCCGCCGGGCAAGGGGCGTTGCCGTCCGCACGCCCGAGGCCGCACGGCCGGGCACGCGGTCGAGGAAGCCGTCCTCAGAAGTGACGCCATGTCTCGTTTGGTGAGTGGCTCAGCGGTAGAAGCGGGAGGCCGCACACGCGTGGACCGACCTGGTCCAGGCAGCGAGTTCCGGAGTGTGGGACGTAGCGTCGCTCAGCTTCTGCCACACATCCGCACTGCTCCATCGGATGAACCAGCGGTGAGCCGTCGGCACGCTGACGCCGAACGAGGAGGGCAGTTGCTGCCACGCACAGCCGCTGGTGACCACGTGGACGACGGCGACCATGACCTTGCGCGCGTCCGTCGCGGCCCTGCCACCGCCCTGGGGCCGCGACGGCAGGGCGGGCAGGAGCGGCCGGGCCGCCGCCCACATCTCGTCGGGGACCAGGCGCTGAGCGAGTGCCTCCATCCCATGATCGTACGCAACCGGGACGGGACACCGCGCTGGTCCACCAAACGAGATGTGCGCGCAGGGGGACCGCCGGCCTAACGTCGGCCGCCCACCGACGAGTTCACCACCCACCACCAAGGGGAATCCATGACCATTCTCGTAACGGGTGCGACGGGAACGACCGGCCGCGTCCTGATCGACCGGCTGCTCGGAGCCGGTCAGCGGGTACGGGCCCTGACCAGGAACCCGAACGACGCCCGACTCCCCGCTGCCGTCGAGGTGGTGGCGGGCAACCTCACCGAACTCAGCGGAGCCGAGGCGGCACTCGACGGGGTGGACGGCGTCTACTACCTCTCCGGCGTGCTCGACCCGGAGCACGCGGTACCACAGGCCCGCGCCTTCATGGAGCTCGCCGCAGCAGCGGGAGCCAGGCGCATCGTCGATCTCTCCGGCCTCGCCGTCACCGTGCGGCGGCCGGGCAGCCACGAGATGCTGCGCGCCGTCGAGGAGGTCGTCGAAGCCTCGGGGCTGGAGTGGACACACGTCCGGCCGGGCGAGTTCGCCATGAACAAGCTGGACATGTGGGGTGCTTCGATCCGTACGGAGAACACGGTGCGCAACGCCTTCCCCGCAGCACTCGGTGTCCCCGTCCACGAGGCGGACATCGCCGAGGTGGCCGCCGCCGCACTCCTTGAGGACGGCCACGCCGGGCACGCGTACTCACTGAGCGGGCCGCAGCGGCTCACCCAGCGGGAGCAGGCCGCAGCGGTCGCCCAGGGCCTGGGCAGGCCGCTGCGCTTCGAGCAGGTGACGTACGGTCAGGCCCGCGCCGCGTACATCACCGCCGGAATGCCGTGGGACATCGCCGAGTACCTGCTGGGCTACCAGGCCGAGTACGCGGAAGAGCCGCCCGAGGTGCGGCCCGACGTCGAACGCGTGCTGGGCCGGCAGGGCCGCACGCTGGCGCAATGGGCGACAGATCACGCATCCGACCTTTCGGAGGATCCCGCGCGACGGGCGCAGGGCTCGATCGGCACTGTCGCGGGCTGACTCAACGTGTGGTTCCCCCGGCTCGTGGAAGTACGCGACGACATGGCGGAAGCCCTCCCCACCGAGGCCCGTACGGTCTCGGCGGGCACCGGTACGGGTGTCGTGTGACGCCCGCCGTCAGAACGGGTGCGGGGGATCCGGGCGGGGCGGATCACGCAGGGGTGTGATCCGTCCGCTCCCGTCCGGAAGGGCCAGCCGGTCCCAGTACTGCGGCACCAGCACCGCACCGCAGGCCACCACGGCGAACCCCGCCAACTCGGTGTGCGCGGACAGCGCACGACGACAGACCGCGAGGGCGCTGTGCTCCGCGACGGCGAGGGAGGGCGCGGTGAGATAGAGGCCCACGACCGGCCCGCCGACGGCGTCGGAGTGGACGCTGACGTGCTCCAGCCCTTCCCCGTCGCGACCGCAGCACATGAACAGGGGCACCCTCTCAGCGGACAGCTCTGCCCCGTCAGGGGCGCGGAGTCGGGCGTGCACGAGATACATGGGATCCATCCTTGCCGCCCCTTCCCCCGCAGCCCAGGGCCCCTGGAAGGACGGTTTAGGACGCGGCAGGAAGTGACCACGTGACTCATGTTGAAACGTGTGGTTTCCTACCCGGACACATGTCCCAGTACCGGGGGGGTATCGACATGCTGGAACTGCTGGGGCTCGACACCGAAGCCGAACGTGTCTACCGGGCACTGCTTGCCTACCCGGACGAAGGGGTGAGCACACTCGCGCAACGGCTCGCCCTGCCCGAGAGCGATCTGCGAGGCTGTCTGGACCGGCTCAGCGCCCTGGCACTGATCCAGCCCGCGGCCCGCGAAGGCACCGGGTTCAGGCCGCTGGACGCGGAGCTCGCCATGGAGCTGCTGCTCGCCCGCCAGCAGGCGGAACTCGCCGCCCACCAGCAGAAGGTGAAGGCGTCCCGGGCCGCCGCCGTCCAGCTGATCGCCGAGTGTTCCACGCTGCGGCCGTCCCCCGGCGGCCTCGACGAGGAACGGCTGACCGGGCCCGCGGAGATACGCGACCGCCTGGCACGGCTGGCCGCCGACACCCAGCACGAGATCATGACGTTCGCGCCCGGCGGGGCGCACACCGCGGCCGACCTTGAGGCCAGCCGCGGCCCCAACGCCGCTCTGCTGGACCGAGGCGTCACCATGCGCACCGTCTACCTCGGCAGTGTCCGCAACCACCAGCCCACTCTGGAGCACGTGGACTGGCTCCACCAGCACGGCGGGCAGGTGCGCACGGCTCCCACCCTGCCCGTACGAATGATCATCGCGGACCGGCGCGAGGCGGTCCTGCCCCTCCACACCAGCGACGCCAACAGCGGCGCGGTCGTCCTCACCGGCGAGGGCACCATCGCCGCACTGTGTGCCCTGTTCGAGAACATCTGGCAGAACGCCACCCCGCTGGGCACCATGGTGGAGCGCGACATGGACGGCCTGACCCGCCAGCACCGCGAGGCCCTCCGCCTCCTGTTGCAGGGCCTGACCGACGAGGGCATCGCCAAACGCCTCGGCGTATCGCCCCGCACGGCCCGCCGTATCGCCGCCGAACTCATGGAAGCCCTCCAAGCCCGCAGCCGCTTCCAGGCAGGCGCGCACGCCGTCCAGAACGGCTGGCTCCCCCTCAACCGCACCTGACATCACCGCACTTCGCGCGACAGCGGGGTACCTGCGGTCGCGGGTGGCGTGGTGCGCGCCCGGTTGAGCGTGGGTTGAACGTGGGTCTCTCGGCGTGCACCGTCCCGCAGTTGGGCGGTCGGGTTCCACGGTCCGGGCTACCGCGTTGACCGTCTCCCCGCCTCGACCGGAGTCGCCGGTCACTGCTCCCGGTCACTGCTGCTGGTCACTGCTGGACGGGTTATGCCACTGCATGATCCGTCCAACGCGAACCCCTTCCGCCCGTTCTGGCCATCAGCCACAGTAAGAACGTCGAAAGGCCGAAGCAGAAACGGCAGACACGGGGAGTTCTTGAAAGCTGCCCGGAAAAAGACCGCAGCAATCCCATTCCAGGGGGACCGATGTCCGCGCTTTCCGCTCAGATAGCCAAGGCCACCGCAGCTGGTTTCCTCACCCTCGGCGTCCTGGCCATGACCCATTCGCCTGCCCAGAACGGCCCCGCAGAATCGCACCCCTCCCTGGCCGGTGGCCCGTCCCTCCCCGCTACGGGAATCGTGCTGCCGCTCCAGGAGATCGACGATGTGACCTGGGGGCAGGGCATCACTCCCCCGGCGGAGAGCTGACGCGCGCATTCGGATCAGGATTCCCTGACCAGGAATCCATCACGGGGAAATGCGCCGACGAATGGGCATTCCCCCTATCGGTAGAGTTCGATGGAGAGGGGCGGGGTTAACCCGATGGGATTGACAGGCTTCGACTTGTATGCGCTCGCGCATCCGCAGTTCTACGAAGCGCCGGAATGTATTCAAGACGAAGCCAGGCGCTGGCCGACTCCGGACATCGGCGCAGGTCGTCGCACCGAGGGCCGTGACGTATGGGTGCGGGTGAGTTACGGAAACGCCCTCCCGACCCAGGGCTGGAAGATCCACGTCTCCGCCACCGCCGACAACGCCGAGGCGACGTTGCGGGCCGTTTCGGCCATCTGTGCCCGGCGGCAGACCGACTTCAAGTATCTGCGGAGCAGCACCCTCCTGACCACCTTCAACTCCAAATACGCCCACCGGGGTTCGGCAGGGAAATTCATCGCGGTCTACCCCGTCGACGAAGCGGATCTGAAGGATCTCCTGGCGGAACTGTCGACCGCGCTCCAGGGATTCACCGGGCCCTATGTCCTGTCTGATCTCCGGTGGAACGACTCCAGTCCGGTCTTCATCCGGTACGGCGGCTTCGCGGAACTGTGGGTTGACGGCGACGACGGCAAGCGGGTCATGGCGATCACCGCCCCGGACGGAACACTGGTTCCCGACCGACGGGCCCCCTACTTCGAGGTCCCGGACTGGCTGGAGGTCCCGGCGTTCGTCCAGGACCGCATCGACGAGTTCAGCAGCTCCAGCCGTGTCGACATGCCCTATACGGAGATCGAGCCGCTGCACTTCTCCAACGGCGGTGGTGTCTATCTGGCCGTGGACCCGGCCACGGGTGCCAAGGTCGTCCTGAAGGAAGCGCGTCCGCTGGCCGGCACCGACGGCAGGGGCCACGACGCCGTGACACGGCTGCAGCGGGAGCACGCCATGCTGCTCGCCCTGGCCGACACCGGATACGTGCCCAAGGTCTTCGGCTACCACGTGTTGTGGGAACACCATTTCCTCGTCCAGGAGTACGTCGAAGGCGACACCCTCACCTCTGCCGTGCTGACCCGGCATCCGTTGCGCCGGACCACGGCCTCGGACACGGACGTCCAGGACTACGCCGCATGGGCCGACGAGACGATCAGCAAGGTCGAGGCCGCGCTACAGGCCGTGCACCACGAGGGCCTCGTCTTCGGCGACGTGCATCCCAACAACATCCTCGTGCGCCCCGACGGACGGATCACCCTGATCGACCTCGAAGCGGCCCACGCCGTGACCGGGGAGCGTACGGGTCTGCACGGCGCCCCCGGCTTCGCGGCGCCCCTCGGGACGAGCGGTGTCGCGCTCGATGATCACGCTCTGGCCGCGCTGCGCGTGCACACCCTCATCCCCTTGATGGCGCTCGCGGCGCTGGACCCGGACAAACCCGCCCAACTGGCCCGCTGGGCGGGTGACGTGTTCGGAGCACCCGCCGGTGCGGCCGACCAAGCAGCACGTCGGCTCGGCCAACTGCACCACCGAACACCGGCGCAGTCGCAGTCGCAGTCGCAGTCGCAGTCGCAGTCGCAGTCGCAGTCGCAGTCACTGGAGTACGCCGCCCCGGCCGACCAGGCACGGCTGATGGCCGCCGGTATCCATGCCTCGGCCACCCCTCACCGCAGCGACCGGTTGTTCCCCGGCGCCCCGGCCAGCACCACGCCCAGCGGGGCGATCGACGTGCAGCACGGCGCGGCCGGGGTCCTGTACGCGCTGCACGCGGCCGGGCAGTCCATCGACGACGCATGGACCACGTGGCTGGCGAAGGCCGCGGTACGCAGGGCCGCCACCGCGCCACTGGGTCTGTTCGACGGGCTGCACGGCATCGCCACGGTGCTGGATCTGCTCGGCCGCCGCGACGAGGCGGCCGACGTGCTCGACCGCTCCGGCACCCGCGATCTGCCCTCGGGGCTCGACCTGTTCACGGGCCTGCCCGGCATCGGCATCTCCCTGCTGGGGTTCCACCGGCGCACCGGCGACCCCGCCCTTCTGCGCCGGGCCGAGCAAGTGGCCCAAGAGGTCGTCGACGCTCTCGCCGAACACTCCCGCGACAGTGCCGACTTGACCAGGGGCGTGGGTGGGGCGGCGCTCCTGCTGGCACGCATGTACCAGTACACCTCGGAGCACTCCTACCTGGAGCAGGCCAGGCAAGCGCTCATCGACGGTACGCGTGCGACACGCTCCGGCGACGGCGAGAAGGCGGGCCCGTCCTTGTCGACCGGCGCCGCCGGTGCCGGTCTGGCCCTGGCCGCGGTCCTGGCGCACCGGCCCGACGACGAGCTGGCCGCCGCCCTGGATCAGTGCCTCACCAGCGCTTGCCTGCCGCTGACGCTCGCTCCGGGGCTTTTCGACGGAACGGCCGGGCAGTTGTACGCCCTGAGTGCGTGCGGCGACCCCCGGGCGTCCGGACTGGCGCGGATCCTCTGGCGCTACGCGGTTCCGTACCAGGAGGCCGCCGCCCTGCCGGGGGGCAATCTGATGCGGTTGTCCATGGACGTGGCCACGGGCGGCGCCGGTGCTCTGCTCGCGCTCGAAAGCCACCGTACGGGCGCCGACCTCCTCGGCCCGCTCCTCGGCGCGTAGTTCCGCGCAGTTCAACGCCGTTCCGCGCAGTTCCCCGTCCGTCAACCGCTTCCGCCCGTTGAGGACACACGGCCGAGCCGATTCCGTTCGGCTTCGCGATCACAGACTTCCCCGGCCGATCCCGGTCCGGGGGAAATCCAAGAGCTCAGAAAAGGAGAACAGACTCATGGAAATCCTCAAGCTCCAGGCCATCGAGCTGCCGATCGCCGTCGACGACGAGCCCGTTGCCGCTCACACCACCAGCACCGTGACGGTCACGACCGTCGTGACCATCATCTGAACCGGACAGGAGACAGAAAAATGGAAATCCTCAAGCTCCAGGCCATCAACGCCAAGACGGAGACCGAGACCGAGCCTGCGTTCGGAACCGGCACCGTCACCACCGTCACCGTGACGACCATCTCCACCATCATCTAATTCACCAGCGCCCTTTTCACAGAACGGATTGAACATCATGGAAATCCTCAAGCTCCAGGCCATGGACGCCAAGGTCACCCTTGAGAACAAGCAGCTGCCCACCACGATCACGCTGACGACGGTGACCACCACGTCGACCGCCATCTGATTCTGATACGGCGGAATCCGATGTGATCCGTGTGGGGGGTCCGGCCTGCCGTATCGGCCGGACCCCCCACACGGGGAATCCACACGGGGAATCCGCACGGCACGACGGAAGCAATCCGGCCCGTGCCACCCACCGAAGGCGTACGTCATCGATCGGTGAAGTCCAGATCGGGAATCCTATGAGTCGGATCGAATCCATGAACGGGCAGAAGAGCTATTTCTCCGGCACGCATCGCGTGTGCCCGCCGGAGCAGACGTGGGAACGGATCGAGCCGCTGTTCCCCACCTTCGGCATCACCCGGATCGCCGACATCACCTGGCTGGACGACATCGGCATCCCGGTGTACCAGGCGATCCGCCCCGACGGCCGCTATCTGTCGGTCTACCAGGGCAAAGGGCTCGACACCGTATCGGCGAAGGTGTCCGCCGCCATGGAGGCCATCGAACGCTGGCACGGCGAGCACCTGGACCTCCGTCCCGACCTGGTGGCCACCGCGCGGGAGATCGCCCCCGAACTCGGCTACGCCCTGGACGAACTCACTCTGCACCGGCGCAACTGCCTGAATCCCGGCAGCCGACTGGCGCTGCGCACGGCCCGCCGACTCAGCGACGGTCAGCCGTCTCTCGTGCCGGTGGACAGCCTGAACATCGACCTGCGGGTGGACCGGCAGTGGCAGCCGCCGACGTTCCGGGGCACCACCAACGGTCTGGCCAGCGGCAACACCGTCGACGAGGCGACCCTGCACGCCCTGTACGAAGTGGTCGAACGCGACACCCTGACCCGGCTCGAATCGTCGCCCTGGGCGGTGGTCGACCCCGACACCGTGGTCGGGCACAGCCGAGCCCTCCTCGACCACTACCGGGACGCCAAGGTCAGGGTGCTGATCAGTGTCCTGCCCTCGCCGCTGGGCATCCCGTGCTTCAGCGCGACGATCTGGAACGACAACTTCCCCGTCCCCCGCAACGGCTTCGGCTGCCACCTGGACAGCGATGTCGCGCTGTGCCGGGCCCTCACGGAAGCAGCGCAGGTTCGCGTCTCCTACATCGCCGGATCCCGGGACGACCTGTTGGAGCGCGAGTACCGCGACATCCAGCGCGCCATCGCGAACCCGGCCGACGCCGCCCTCTTCGAGATGGCCGGAACTGCGGACGCCGTCGATTTCGCGACGATCCCGTCGCTGACCGTCCTCGACCTCGGACAGGAGATCGACGAGCTCGTCACGCGTGTCGTGGGCGTCACCGGGTGGTCTCCGCTGGTCGTCGACCACACACGTGACGACCTGGGGATCCCCGTCGTCCACGTGCTCTGCCCCGGCCTTGCCTTCCCAGCGTGAGTGAGATCCGTACATGACCCAGCTGTATCTGTTCCTCGGCCCCACCCTTCCCGGCTTCGAAGGACCGGCGGACATCCGGGTCCTGCCTCCGGTCGTTGCCGGTGACCTGCTGCGCCTGCCGTTGCGGGAGGGAGACGTCGTCGGGATCGTCGACGGCTACTTCCATCAGCAGCTGTCGGTCCGGCACAAGGAGATCCTCGCCGTCATGGACCGGGGAGTGCACGTGCTCGGGTCCTCCAGCATGGGTGCTCTGCGGGCCGCCGAACTCGACGTGTTCGGCATGCACGGTGTGGGGCAGGTCTACACGGACTACCGCGCCGGGCGGACCGAGGGCGACGACGAGGTCGCGCTGCGGCACGGCCCGCCCGAGAGCGGCTACCGGGCGATGTCGGTGCCGCTGGTCAACATGCGGGCGACCTTCGCCGCCGCGCACCAGAGCGGCGTCTGCGACAGGGAGAGCGCCGACCGGATCGTCGAGGCCCTCCGCTCCGTTCCGTACGCCCAGCGCACGTATCGGCTGCTGCCCTCGCTGGCCGACGAGGTGGACTGCTCGCAGCAGGAGCTGGCCGAACTCGAAGCCTTCTGTGTGCGCCACCCGGTGGACGTCAAACGGGCCGACGCCCTGGAACTCATCGAGCGGATGCGGCAGCCCGAACGGGAACCGGCCCGGCGGCCGGGCATGAACCGGACCGTGCACCTGGTGGACTGGGAACTCGCCGCCCGGGGGCGCGCTCTCACCGACCAGGACGCACTCCCCTACCCGGCTCCGGGGGACCTGGACGCTCTGCGGGTGCTGCAACTGTTCTCGGCCGCCTATCCGGCGTTCCTCCACGAGGAACGGCTGAGCTGGATCGCCGAAGAGTGCACCGAGCAGTGCGGCACCTCCACCGCCCCGACCGGGCACGCGGCGGCTGCCATCGCGCACAGCGGCCACCGGGGCGTCTTTGACGTCGACGGAGATCTCGGCTTCCTCGACGACTGGCTCACCGCGAGCGAGCGAGCGGGGGGTGACCCGCAGGAAAAGGCGAGGCTGTTCCTGGCTCGCAGTTTCCAGATCCGCCCCGGTGTCGCCTGGGAAGAGCCCCTGCTCGACCGGCTCCAGCACACCCCGGGGTTCGCGCACGCCTCGGCCATCGCGCAGGCGTCCCACGAGGTGGAGACGGAGCGAGTCCGCCGGGATCCGGCGTACTCGCATGCTCTCCTGCCGTTGGAACCGATCCGCGAACTCCTGACCGCTCTGTGGGGAAGCACGGAACAGGACGCGGACATACAGGCGCTGGACCGAGGTTTCGGCTCTCTCAAGGAAGCGGCGGAAGCGGCCCGCCCGTTCTATCTCATCGTCCACTGCGGTGCCGACCTCGGCGAGCTGTCCGACTTCTCGGCAATCTCCATTCTGACCAGGGGGAAGAGTGCCTGATTCCAAGCCCCAGCGTGATGTCACGACGATCTTCGCGCCTTTGGTGTTCAACGTCCTCACCTTCCACGCGTTGACCGCGGCGGTGAGCCTGGGACTGCCGGACGCTCTCGCGGACGGCTCCCTGCGCACGAAGGAGCTGGCCGCCGTCGCCGGAGCGGATGAGGACTCGCTCCTGCGCCTCCTTCGAACTCTCAGCGTTTTCGGGGTGGTTCACCGTGACGGCGAGGACACCTGGTCCCTGGCCGGTGCGGGCGATCAGCTCCGGGACGGCGCAGCCGAGGGGCCCGCGGACTTCATACGGTTCTACGGCAACCCGCTCACCTGGCGTGCCTTCGGCGCGATGGAGGAATCCGTCCGCACCGGAACAGCGGCGTTCGAGCAGATCGTGGGCGAGGCGTTCTACGCGTACCAGAAGAGCGACACCGCCTACGCCCGCTCCTTCAACGGTGCCATGCGGGCCGGACGTGAGGAGTTGCTGCCGATCCTGGTGGACGGGTACGACTGGGGCACTGTGCGGCACCTCGTAGACGTCGGGGGCGGCGACGGCAACACGCTCGCCGCGATCGCCGCTGCCCACCCCGCTCTGCGGGGGACGGTCGTGGACACCGAGGACGTGATCCGGGCGGTGCCCGGCGTCGTGCGTGACGCCGGGGTGTCCGAGCGGTGCACGGGCAGCGTGGGAGATTTCCTGACCGGGGTCCCGGCGGGTGGAGACGCCTATCTCCTGAAGCACGTCCTGTTCGAGTGGGACGACGCCTCGTGCACGGAGATCCTGCGGAACTGCCGCGAAGCGATGACGGAGGACGGCCGGGTGCTCGTCGTCACGGCCCTCATGCCCGAATGGGACGCGGAGGACCCCCTCAGCCTGATGGTCGCGGCGGTCAACGACGTCCAGTTGATGTGTCTGGGAGCCGGGAGGGAACGCGGCGAGAAGGAGTACTCACGCCTGTTCTCGGCTGCCGGGCTGCGGCTCCGTCGCGTCATTCCGTTGCCGGACCTGCCGAACTACCACATCGTCGAGGCGGTCCGCGCCCGTTCGGACGGTGCACCTGGCGCCCGGGGTCAGGACATGGCTGATCAGCCGAAGTAGCCGACGGTGAAGTCGCCGAACTCCCACAGGGCGCTGCGCGAGGCCGCGGCTCTGCTTCTCGGCCTCCCCGGGGCCCGCGCGTCGGCCGACTGAGGGAAGGGTGCGCGGACGCAGGGGGCGGCCACCGTCGGCCGGGTCCGCAGACCGGAAGTCCCCGCCTGTTACCGGCCATTCACGACCTGTTGGGTCATGGGGGGCGTCACGCTCCTGTTATCTTTACGTGACTTCACGACGTGACCCTCCGTGACGCTTCGGCCTGACATCGCGAGCAGCAGGACGGGAATGAGCAAGCACGACAGCTTTGACAGGGCAACGCAGGCCGTACGTGCGGCATTGGCACCCGGGCGGGGCAAGAGGAAGCGGGCCAGGACGCGGTCCGTGAGGCTGCGGCTGCCCAAGAGGCCGGACTATCCCCGGCCGGGGCGGCGCGGCTGGCGCCGCTGGGTGCCTTCGTGGCGTCAAGTGCTGGGCTGTGCGGCGGCGTTCGTCGGTGTGCTGGCGGCGACGGTCGCCGTCGCGTACGCCCGCACGGACATACCCGACGACCTCAACACCTTCGCCACCCAGCAGGACAACGTCTACTACTGGGCGGACGGCACGCCCATGGCGCGCACCGGTTGGGTGAGCCGTCAGGAGATGGCCCTGGAGAAGATTCCCGAGCACGTCCGAGGGGCGATACTGGCTGCCGAGAACCACAGTTTCTACTCGGACCCCGGCGTCTCGCTCCAGGGAGTCACCCGTGCGTTCTGGCAGACCGTCAGCGGCGGGGAGACCCAGGGCGGTTCCACCATCACCCAGCAGTACGTGAAGAACGTCTATCTCTCGCACGACCGCTCCTTCTCGCGCAAGTTCACCGAGATGCTCATGGCGATCAAGCTCGACCGGCAGCGGAGCAAGGACCAGATACTGGAGGACTACCTCAACACCAGCTGGTTCGGGCGCGGTTCCTACGGGCTACAGCGTGCCGCGCAGGCGTACTACGGCAAAGAGGTCACCCAACTCAACGTCAGCGAGGGCGCGTTCCTGACCTCCCTCCTCAAGGGTGCGGCGCTCTACGACCCCGCCCTCGGACCCGGAAACCACCAGCGCGCCGTCGAGCGGTGGAAGTGGACGCTGGACCGCATGGTGGAGGTCGGCAGGCTGAGCCGGGCCGAGCGGGCGCGGTACACCGAGTTCCCCGAGCCCAGAGCGACCCCCCGGGCGACCATCGCCAGTGGGCAGGACGGCTACCTGGTCGAGCTCGCGGAGTCGTACGCGAAGCGCACGGGGAAGATCCCCGACGCGGCCTTCGACCTCGGCGGGTACCAGATCTACACGACCTTCGAGAAGCCGAGGATGGCCGCCCTCACCGAGGCGGTCAAGAAGTCGCGCGACACCCTGGACCCCACGAAGCGGGCCTCCGACCGGCACGCCAAGTTCGGGGCCGCCACGGTCGCATCCGACGGGCGGATACTCGCCGTGTACGGCGGTCCCGACTTCCAGAAGCAAGCCTTCAACGAGTCCAACACGGCCACGGTCCCCGCGGGTTCGGCGTTCACTCCCTTCGTCTACGCGGCCGCGCTGGAACACGGCGTCCAGCGCGAGCGCACCGGCCCCCGCACCCCCGTCACCCCCTCGACCGTGTACGACGGGAACGACGACGTGCCCCTGATGACCCCGGAGGGCCCCTACTGGGACCGGGGCGGCAAGATGGTCAAGGGCCAGAACGACGGCGACCGCTCCTACGGGCCCGTCCCCCTGCGGGACGCCGTGGCACGGGGCGTGAACACCCCCTTCCTCCAGCTCGGCATGGACGTCGGGCTCGGCCTGGTGCGGAAAACCGCCGAGAAGTCCGGGATGCTCGCCTCCAACTTCGGCCCGCCCGTGCCCGCCTTCTCGCTGGGCAACTCCACCCCGAGCGCGATCCGCATGGCCGGTGCCTACGGAGTGTTCGGGGGCGGCGGCATGCACACGGACCCGTACTCGGTACGGAAGATCACGCGCAACGGCGAGCCGGTGCCGCTGCCGCGCCCGCGCTCGGCACGCGCCCTGGACCAGGCAGTGGCGGGCCAGGTCACCGAGGCGCTCACCCGTACCGGCGAGGACTTCGCCGGAAAGACGGGCATCACCCCCGACGACACCGCGCGCTGGTACGTCGGCTCCACCAAGGAGGCGTCCACCGCGGTCGTCCTCTACCGCATGGACCTCGCCAAGAGCCTCGCGCCCCTGCCCTTGAAGGGGCTCGGCCGGGGCCCCTCGGCCGCCGGGAAGATGCCGGTCGAGATCTGGGACCGGTACACGGCCGCGCTGCGACGGTGACGATGACGCGTCCCGTCATGCCTTCGCCCCCCTTCCCTCCCTTCCCCCTCTGTCTGGAGAAGTCGCGATGATCTGGAAGAAGTCGGCCACGCTGCGTGCCCGGGTCCGTACCAGGCCCGCCATCAGTCTCGGTGTCGCCGCGGTGCTCGTCGCCTCGCTCTCCACCGCGCTCGTCGTCTCCGCCTCGGACGACTCGCCGAACGACGCCACGCCCACCGGAGCCGGATCGAAGGCGACCGCCGCCGCGCCGAAGCCCACCGAGGGGAAGACGCCTGCGGGAACCGGCAAGGGCAAGGAGGAGAAGTGGGACGGGCAGGTGCGGGTGCTGGGGGACGGCTCCACGTCCTACACCGGCCCGCAGCCGGGCCAGTTGAAGGCGAAGCGGCTCAAGCCGGGCGAGAAGCCGCCCCAGTTCGTGGTGTTCTCCTGGGACGGCGCGCTGGAGAGCGACGACCGGCTGTTCTCCCGCTTCCGGCGCGTGGCGAAGGAGAACAACGCCAACATGACGTTCTTCCTCACCGGCATCTACCTGCTGCCGAAGGAGAAGAAGGACCTGTACCGGCCGCCGCAGCACAAGACCGGAGCGGCGGCGATCTCGTACCCGACGGACGAACACATCCGGATGACGCTGGAGCAGCTCGGCGGGGCCTGGAAGGAGGGGAACGAGATCGGCTCGCACTTCAACGGCCACTTCTGCGGCAAGAAGGGCGGCGGCGACTGGAGTTCGGCGGAGTGGACGTCGGAGATCGACCAGTTCTACTCCTTCGTACAGAACTGGAAGACGAACACGGGTCTGAAGGACCTCGATCCGCTGCCCTTCGACCCCACCCGTGAGGTCGTGGGCGGGCGGGCGCCCTGCCTGGAGGGGCAGAAGACCCTCCTGCCGGCGACCAAGCCCTTCGGCTGGCGCTACGACGCCAGTTCCGCGGGGGACTTCCAGATCTGGCCCGCCAAGAAGGACGGCGTCTGGGACCTGCCGTTGCAGCTGCTGCCCTTCCCGCAGAAGAAGTTCCAGGTGCTCTCCATGGACTTCAACTTCCTCTACAACCAGTCGAAGGGGAGCACCGAGGGGGATCCGGCGAAGTACCAGGAGTGGCGGAAGGAAGCCAGGGACGCCTATCTCGCGGGATTCCAGCGGGTGTTCCACGGCAGCCGGGCTCCGATGTTCATCGGGAACCACTTCGAGGACTGGAACGGCGGGATCTACATGGACGCCGTGGAGGACGTGATGAAGGACGTCTGCCCCCGCGAGGGGGTGCGCTGCGTCTCCTTCCGCGAACTGACCGACTGGCTCGACGCGCAGGACCCCAAGGTGCTGGCCCGGTGGCGGCTGCTCGACCCCGCCCAGCCGCCAGGCTGGAAGGAGTAAGGAGGGCCCCCTGCGTGGGAGCGCGGGAGCGTGCTGCCGGTGGCGTCAGGTGGCCTTGTGGCGCTGGTAGTACCTGGCCACGCGAGCGCGGTTGCCGCACCGGGAGGCCGAGCACCAGCGGCGGCGGGGGTGGGTCGGCAGGAACAGCATCACGCAGTCGTCGGCCTCGCAGGGGCGGACCGTGCGGACTGCCGGATCGGTCAGCAGGCGGGCGGCGTCCTCTGCGAACAGGGCTGCCAGGCGGGTGCCGGGGGTGCCCGACCGGTGGGCGGTGAGCTGGACGGAGCCGTCGCTCCAGACCAGCTCCTGGGCGGCGGGCGCGGCGCGCAAGGCCGCGTTGAGGCCGTTCAGGGCCGTGGCGGGCGGCCGCTCGCCGTGCCGGGCGGCCTGCACGGCGGCTGCGATGTGCTCGCGTACGGCGTGCACGGCGGCCACGTCGGCTGCGGCGAGGGCCGCAAGGTCCGGCGTCGGCTCGGGGAGGCGTTCGGCCTGGAGATCCAGCCATGCCCGCAGCCGGGTGACGTCACCGAGCAGATCGACCGGGCCGTCGGCGGTGTGCGGGCGGGTGTTGACCAAGTCGATGGCCAGGGGCTCGCCGGTCAGCGGAGGGGGATCAACCATAAAGCTAATGGTACATGGGCCGGTTGAATCATTAGAGGGCAGGGCGGGGCGCCCGGAGTGCGTATGCCCTCTTGGGGGCGGCCCCGCACCGTCACCGACGGCCGCTCACTGCAGGGCGCCCTCCGGGATGCAGACGTACCCCGGGCCCCAGACGTTCGGCTCGACGCGGCTGGGGGGCAGGCAGTCGGTCCAGACCTCCCGGTACTCCGGGTTCTGCTCGATCAGGCGCCGCTCTTCGGCGGGCGCGTCGAGGTAGCGCTCGTTGTTCTCGTCGGAGAGGAAGAAGGTGGCGGGTTCCGGGCAGTGGGCCAGGGCGGGCGCGACGGCACCGACCGAGGCGGCCGCCGCGAGCGCCAACGCGGCCAGGGAGGTACGGGTACGAGGCATGGGGACTCCGAAGTGAGAGCGGAAGACTGGATCGCCCCCTATAACCGCGCAGCCCCCAGGAGGTCACGTACTCGCCGTACGGAGCGCCGGGGCGCCCCCCGCAAGAGGCGTCGCCCGTCGGAGCGCGCCAGGTCCGGCACGCCCGGGGCGGCCGGTCCAGGGCCCGCACGGGGGTTCAGGCCGGGTGGACCGCGTACCCGAGATACGTCACCAGCGGGCTGCCCTCCGGTTCGAGCACCATGCCGACGGACTCCGGCAGTTGCTCGTCGGTCAGCGTGCCGCGCCTGCGCCCGCGTGTCGCGCGCACCAGGCTGCGTACGTCGCGCGGCTTGAACGACGAGACGTCCTGCGCGCGCAGCCCGGCCCGGTCGAGGGACTCGGCGAGTTCCTCGGGGCGGCGCAGCCGGTGTGCGGCGTAGCGGCCGTGGGGCATGATCCGGGTGCCAGGGAAGGCTTGGAAGGCGCCGAGGTAGACGAGGCGGGACACCGGGGTGCGGTTCACCGTGTCGTAGACGAAGACCCCGCCGGGGCGCAGCACGCGCGCGGTCTGGGCGAGAACGGCGTCCGGCCGTTCGGTGACCTCCAGGGTGTCGGCGCAGTACACGAGGTCGAAGGAGCCGTCGGGCAGGTCGAGTTGCTCCGCGGGTGTTGTCAGGTAGGTGACGCCGAGACCGCCGTCCTCGGCCAGGGCGAGGGCCGTCGCGGCGGGGGACGGGTCGGCGGCGACGACCTCGAACCCGAGCCGGGCCAGGCTGCGGGCCAGGACCCCGCGCCCACTGCCGACGACGAGGGCCCTGCTGCCCGCCTCGGTGAGGCTCAGCCTGTCGAGTGTGCGGCGCAGGTACTCCAGACGTACGGACTGGAAGGTCAGCGCGCGGATGTGGCGGCCGTCGACGGCCGAGGCGGAGTCGAGTGCGATGTGCGGGGCGGCGGGCATGGCTGGCTCCCTCGACGTGACCGGTCAGGTTCCCTGAAGGAACCTAACATCCGCGAGTTCCCTGAGGGAACCCATGGGCGATACGGTGACGGCGTGACCCGTACTCCGCTTTCCGACGTCGCGTGCTCGATCGCCCGCGCGACCGACCTGTTCGGCGATGCCTGGACGGCCCTGATCATGCGCGACGTCCTCATCGGCATCCGCCGCTTCGACGAGCTGGCGGAGGACCTCGGGCTGTCCCGCAAGGTTCTCGCCGCACGGCTGGCCCGGCTGGTCGAGGAGGGCGTACTGACGCGCGAGCGGTACCAGGTCAGCCCGCCGCGCGAGGAGTACGTGGCCACGGAGAAGGGCCGCGAGCTCTACCCCGTGCTGCTGGCGTTGATGGCCTGGGGCGACAAGTGGTACGCGGAGACCGCGGGGCCGCCCGCCCGGATCCGCCACGACGCCTGCGGGCACGCGGCCACGCCGGTCGTGACCTGCCACGCCTGCCGGGAGCCGCTGACCGTGGCCGACACGACACAACTGCCAGGACCCGGCGGGCGGGTGGGGCCTGGCACCCGGCTGCTGGGGCCGTTGCTCGCAGCGCGGGAGGCGGAGGGGAAGGGGCTGGGGCCGACGGCAACCGCAGAGCCCGTCGAGAAGGCGGCCCGCAGCTCGGGGTGAGCGCGCCCGGCCCGCTCACCGCGCCCCCGCGTCGGCCCCGGAATCACCGGAGTGCCAGTCCGGTTCAGGCGGGCCCAGAACCGGGGCCGCATGCCGGGTGACCTGCGCGGTAAGGCGTACTCCCGATGCGGGGAAACGACGCGCGCGCGGGTCGATCGGTGGGTGGGGTGAGTGGCGGGGAAGCCGGGTGGGGAGAATGACCCCCCGTGACTACCTCTGCGATATCGACCACCACACCGATCTACGACCTTCTCGTCCAGGAACTGGGCGACGCCCTGACCGCGAGCCGCGTCGCCGCCCGGCAGACCCAGGCCGAGGCCCAGCAAGCGCTGGACTGGAGCGGTCCGCGCATCGCCGCACCGCGTCAGGAGCGCCCGTTCTCCGCCTTCGGCCATACGGAGGGCGAGGAACGGGGGCACCGGCCCGCCCTGCCCGGTTCCGCGCCCTGACCGTACTTCCGTACGAGGCCGGGAGCCGCAATCGGCACTCTCCGACGACCTGACGGGGTTCGCCCCGGACCCGCAGGGCCGGTGCCGGTCGGGACCGGGCCCCGGCCAGGCGGCGTCCGGTGCCGGCCCGGCTCCCGGGCCGGGGTCCGGGCCGGGGTCCGGGCCGGGGTCCGGGTCCGGCGAACGCCGTCACCCGGGAGCCCGGCGTCCAGGTCTTCGCGTACGCCCCGGAGGTTCCAGGAGCTTCCGTCGCTCAGCGGGCCCGGTCGTAGACCATGGCCATCTCGCCCAGCTCGCCGGTCTCTTGGTGCGCGAGCTTCCACGTCGAAGACGGCAGGCCGTCATCGAACAGCCGCTGCCCGGCTCCGGCGATCTCGGGGAAGATCATGAGGTACAGCCGGTCGATCAGATCTGCGGCAAGGAGCGGCTTGATGACACTCGGGGAGCTGTTGACGAGGATGTCGCCTCCGTCAGTGGCCTTGAGTTCGGCAACGACGTCGGCGGCCGGGGCGTTCACCATGCGGGTGTGCTCCCACGGCGCTTCGGTCAGCGTGGTCGAGAGGACTACCTTCTCCGTGTCGCGCAACCACTTCGCGTAGCCTCGGTCGCGCGGATCGGCGTTCTCGTCCTCGGCGACCGTCGGCCAATAGCCAAGGAATCCCTCGGCGTTGATCCGGCCGAGCAGCGCCGTCGTCGCGCCCTCCCAGATGCGGGTGAGCTGGCCCCGCGCGACGTCGGTGGTCACGTACGGCGCGAACATGCCGAAGTCGCCGGGCCCGCCGGGGCCGTGATAGCGCCCGTCGAGGGAGAGGCTCAGATTCGCGGTCACCCTACGTCCGTTCGAACCAGTCACTGCGTGCTCCTTGGGCCAAGGTTGACGTTGCGGTCGGTACTGCCGGTACTGCCGGTACGGCCGGTGTCGTGCGGGTCGACGGCGAGGGCTGCCGCCAGCTTGTCGAGGCTCTGGCCGAAGCCGATCTCGACGCCCGCGATGAAGTCGGCGGCGTCGACGGTGCTGTCGGTGATCCGCCAGTGGACGTCGAGGTCCGTGCCGGTCCCGGCGGATCGCAGGTCGAGAGCGACGTCGGCGGTGAAGGCGGGGCTGCCGTCGGGAAGCAGCGGGGCGAGTCGGTACGCGAGGCGCTCACCGGGGCGGACGTCCACGACGACTCCCTCCGCGCGCCCGGCGACCAGGTCACTACCGTCGGCGTCCTCGACATCGCGGTACTCCTGTACGACTCGCCCGCCTTCTCTCGCCTCGAAGACGAGCTCGGACACGCGGAGGTCGTGGGGCACCCACCACCGGGCGAGCAGGGAGGGCTCGGTCACGTGACGCCACACCAGCTCGGGGCGAGCCGTCAGCGACCGGCGGAAGCCGAACGAACGGCCGTCGGCCCATCCCGGCTCCACTGCGGCGAGCCGCTCCGCGTGGAGGCTGACCCCGTAACGGTCGTAGGTCTCGCGCGGCCCCCCGGCCCGCTCGGCGGTGTCGGCGAGCCGGGCGAGCGCGTCCGCCAACTCCCGCAAGGGGCCCGGCCGGAGCGCGTAGATGCGGCGCTGGCCGGTGCGCTGGGAGGTGACGAGGCCGGTGCGCTCCAGGGTTTGCAGGTGCTTGGTCGTCTGCGGCTGGCGTGCCCCGGCGAGTTCGGCGAGGACTCCGACCGGACGGGGCCGTTCGGCGAGCAGGGTCACGAGCCGCCAGCGGGCCGGGTCGGCCAGTGCGGCGAGGAGTGCGTCCATGACGACAAGTATTCCCCTCCAAGCATATTCGTGTCAAGGAATATCCCTCTGGCGCATACTGCCCTCAGACGGAGGGCCGACCGAAGGGGGACGGGGAGTCACGCCGCGTACTGGCACGACCACGCGCGTACCCTGCCACCCCCGCCCACACCTGCGGAACGCGCCGAGGCCGAGCGCCGTCGGCGTGAGGGGCAAGAGGCGACCGTCCGCGAGGCGGAGCGACACGTGGAGGAACACGACGGGGCCGGGCGGGCACCGAGCCCCACATTGCGTGAGGTCGGCGACAACAAGTTGGGCCTTTCCGCCCTGAACCGTGACCTGATGGACGCCGTGGACACCGCCGACGCGACCGCCCAGCGAGCCATCGCCCACTGGGCGGCCCGTAGCGCCCTCGTCGCGGCGAAACTCCATATGTTCCCTGAGTTCGCCCGCGCGATCCTGGCGCTGCAAGGCGGCGAGGAGTTGCCCCCTCCCTTCGACGACCAGAAGAGGGCGGAGGTGCGCGACACGTTCCCGGACCTGAACTGGCCGCCCTGAGCGCCCGATCGGCCGGGGCGGCTCCCTGGGCCGCGCCGACGGCCGGGGCCGCCGAGCCGTGATGCGTCGGGAACGGATCAGGATGCGTAGGGTGGCCAGCGGTGCTGGTGCGGTCCGGACTTCCAGCATGGTGGAAGGTGCAACACCGCGATGGGGCCCGGGAGTTCATCAGTGGGAATGTCCGAGAGCGGGGATCAGGTGAGCGCGTTGGACGAAGCGAGGAGCCGGGGGCGATTCGGCCTCATCGCCGTGATGGCGGCCATACCGCTGGCCGTGGATCTGGCGACCAAGCAGATGGCCTTGGCCCACTTCTCCCCGGCAGACCCGGTGAGCACTCTCGGCGGTCTCCTGAAGTTCACCCTGATCTCCAACTCCGGTGCCGCGTTCTCCCTCGGCGAGGGCACGACGTGGTTGTTCACCGCAGCCAAAATCATCGTGATCACCGGCATGCTCTGGGTCGCGCGCCGGGTCCGCGTCCCCCTGTGGGGAGTGGTCTTCGGCCTGCTGGTCGGCGGTGCCGCGGGCAACCTCGTGGACCGCGTCTTCCGGCCGCCCTCCCCGATGCAGGGGGCGGTCATCGACTGGATCCAACTGCCCTACTGGCCGGTCTTCAACATCGCCGACATGTCCGTGGTCTGCGGCGGGATCCTGGCCGTGGTGGCGGTATTCCGGGGAATCACTCTGGACGGTTCCCCCGTGCCCGACAAAGCCAAGAGGGAACCGAAGAGGGATTCTTCATGACTGAATTGTGGAACACCGGTACGCCCCAGGTCATCACCCTTCCGTCCGGGCGGCGGATTCGCGGGCGCGGGCTCAGGCACGGCGTACCGGAAGGGCAGACTCCCACCTTTGCGGTGCATTTGACGGATCACGAGCCCCCGAAGCCGCCGTGGGAGTCCCTGTGGATTCCCTGGCGGGACTTCTGGCTCCCCGCCGACCCCATGAACGCCCTGCGCACGCTTCGCGTCGCGTACGACCGTGCCGAGGACGAACGCGTGGAGATCTGCTGCGGGGGCGGCATCGGCCGGACGGGCACGGGACTCTCGGCGCTCTGCGTCTTCGAGGGCATGGACCCCAAGGAGGCCGTGAAGTGGGTGAGGAGGAACTACCACCCCCGTGCGGTGGAAGTGCGGTGGCAACGGCGCTTCATCCGCCAGGCCCACGCCGCCGGCACACCCGGCCCGGGGCAGTGACAGCGGCACAGTGACAGCGGCACAGCGACCGGGGCAGTGACGGCGGAACAGTGACGGAACACCCGGCGGCCGTGTTCGACGGGCACCCCCCGCATGGGAAACTTGCGGTGTACATGGTGATGTCCTGGGGGCGGAACACGGACAGACCCGTGGCCGCCGCCCGGGACGCCCGCCGCAAGGCGGGTGATCGGGGGGTGTCGTGACATTTCGGCGTGCGCTGGTTCCGGGACTGCTCGGCGGGCTGTTGCTCGCGGGGCTTCTGTGGTGGGCGGGGGCGAGCACCCGCGCGCTCGGCCTGCCGGGCGCGGGGCAGTTCTTCGGCCCCGAAGGGGCGACGCAGCTACGAGGATGGCTGGCCCCCTGGTCGTACGGGCCACCGTCCTCCGCACAGTACGGCAGCCCTGTGGGCGCTCCCGGCAGCGGGCAGGCGTACGCGGGACTGCACCGCACCGGGATGCAGGTGCGGTACGTCACCCTCGTCGTCTTCTACCTGTGCGGGGCCGCGCCCCTGGTGCGGCGGCTGGCTCCGGGCGGAGCGAAGCGG
Source organism: Streptomyces sp. NBC_00237 (assembly GCF_026342435.1). NCBI lineage: Bacteria > Bacillati > Actinomycetota > Actinomycetes > Kitasatosporales > Streptomycetaceae > Streptomyces > Streptomyces sp. NBC_00237. Next base: position 281,238 of record NZ_JAPEMT010000004.1, read on the forward strand.
TCGGCGTCCCTCCTGCTCGCGTTGTGGGGGTGGGGTCTGGTGGCCGGGACCCTCGCCGTGGTCGTCTCGGCGCCCTGGCTGGTCGCCTCGGGCGGGCACGGCGGGTTCCGCCTGCTGCCGAGGCTGTCCGGTGAGATGGCGGCCGGGCGGCAGGTTCTCGTCGTCGCCGCCCTGGTGGCCTCGGTCGGCGCCCTGGTCGCCTCGGCGGTCGTCCGGCGCGGGGGCGAGCGGCCGTCCTCGCCCGGGGTTCCGGTGCGCGCCGCCCGTCTCGCGGCCACCCTGGGGACCGCCGTGGTCGCGGTCTCCCTGGTCGTCCTCTCGTACGAGAAGGTCGCCGCCCGCATCCAGACCGGTTTCTCCGGCATCGGGCCCTTCGAGGAACTGGGCGACCTGCTGCGGCAGTGGCTGCTGCTCGGCGGTTGGTCCGCCCCTTCCTCGTACTACCCGTTCGGCACCTGGCTGCTCCACCGCCTTCCCGACCTGCTGTTGCTGGCGGTCGTGTGGTGGGGTCTGCGGCTGCTGGCGGACCGGCTCGACCGCGTCACCGTCCCGGCGTTCGCGGTCGGCGCGGTCAGCGTGACCGTGCTGGGGCTGCTGCTCAGCCAGCTGTGCGCGACGCTGCTCGACGCCGCGCAGGTGGGCGGTTCGTTCGTCTCCTACGCGGGCAGGTTCGGCGAAGGCGTGCCCGCGGCCCTGGTGTTCGGACTCCTCGCGGGCGCCCTGAGTGCTGTCGTGGCGCGACCCCGTATCGGTATATGAGACGCCGTCTCAGAGTGAGATTGACATAAAGGTCGGGGTCGTTCATATTTCTCGGCATGTCGCCCCGTCACGCCGCCGCCACCGATCGCGCAGCCATTGAGCTCGCGCTCATCGGTGTGACCGCGCATTGCGTGGCGGACATTCTCTGTAGCTGACGTCTGCCCTGGTGCGCGTCGGACATCGCTTTTCCTTCACCGAATGTGCCGCGCCCGGGCGTTTGCATTTCCTCTGCATTCCGTCCGCAGGCGCGGCATTTTCCGAGTGACTCCTTCTCGGGTTCCGTGCGCCTGCGCGTGCTTCCTTTTCTCAGAACCCCGAGAGGCCCTTCCATCATGCGCAGAACCGTCATATCCCGCCGGGTGGCCGTCGTCGCCGCCAGTGTCGCGCTCGCCACCGCCGCCACCGCCTGCGCCGGTCCGCAGGGCGACGGTGCCGCCTCCGCGAGCGGCGCGGGCGGCAAGGCGGGTGCCCCGCAGAAGGGCGGCACCCTCCAGATCCTCAACCGGCAGCCGCAGACCGACTTCGACCCGGCCCGGCTCTACACCTCGGGCGGCGGCAACGTCCCGTCTCTGGTCTTCCGTACGCTCACCACCCGCAACCGGGAGAGCGGCGCCGAGGGCACCAAGGTCGTCCCCGACCTCGCCACCGACCTCGGCAAGCCCAGCAAGGACGCCACCGTGTGGACGTACACGCTGAAGGAGGGGCTGAAGTACGAGGACGGGACCGCGATCACCTCCGCCGACGTCAAGTACGGCATCGAGCGTTCCTTCGCGGCCGAACTCTCCGGCGGCGCACCGTACTTGAGGGACTGGCTGATCGGCGGCGCCGATTACGAGGGCCCGTACAAGGCCAAGAAGGGGCTCGACTCGATCGAGGTCCCGGACGCGCGGACGATCGTCTTCCATCTGAACAAGCCGGTGGGCGAGTTCCCCTACCTGGCCACCCAGACCCAGACCACGCCGGTACCCAAGGCCCAGGACAAGGGGGCCACGTACGAGGAGCACCCCGTCTCCTCGGGCCCGTACAAGGTCGTCAAGAACGAGAACGACGGCGAGAAGCTGCTCCTGGAGCGCAACCCGCACTGGGACGCGAAGACGGACGAGGAGCGCAAGGCGTACCCCGACAGGATCGAGGTGCGCTCCGGGCTCGACCCGGCGGTCATCAACCAGCGCCTCTCGGCGAGCGCGGGCACCGACTCGGCCGCCGTGACCACGGACAACAACCTGGGTCCCGCCGAGCTGGCCAAGGTCGCCGGGGACAAGAACCTCGCCGCCCGGGTCGGCACGGGGCACTTCGGGTACACCAACTACCTCGCGTTCAACCCCAAGGTGAAGCCCTTCGACAACCCGAAGGTGCGCCAGGCCGTCGCGTACGCCGTCGACCGTTCCTCGGTGATCAACGCGGCCGGTGGTTCCTCGCTGGCACTGCCCGCGACGACGAACCTGCCGCCGCAGAAGTCCTTCGGGCACGTGAAGTACGACCACTTCCCGGCGGGCGAGACGGGCAACGCGGAGAAGGCGAAGGAACTGCTGAAGGAGGCGGGCTTCGAGAAGGGCCTGACCGTCACCCTCACGCACTCCAACGCCAAGGACCGCGAGACCAGCCCGGAGATCGCCACCGCCCTCCAGGACGCCCTGAAGAAGGCCGGAATCACCCTGGAGCTCAAGGGACTTGAGGAGAACGACTACAACGACACCATCCACAGCGTGAAGAAGCAGCCCGGCTTCTTCCTCGCGCACTGGGGTGCCGACTGGCCGTCGGGCGGTCCGTTCCTCGCGCCGCTCTTCGACGGCCGCCAGATCGTCAAGGACGGCGCCAACTTCAACTACGCGCAGCTCGACGACCCGGCGGTCAACAAGGAGATCGACGAGATCAACAAGCTGACCGACCTGTCGGCCGCCGCCGTGCGCTGGGGCGCTCTGGACCAGAAGATCGGCGAGCAGGCGCTCACCGTGCCGCTGTTCCACCCGGTCTACAAGCGGCTGTACGGCAAGGACGTCAAGAACATCGTGATCAGCGACTGGACCGGTGTGCTGGACGTCTCGCAGGTTGCGGTCAAGTAACCATGAGTGAGGCTTTGTTGGCCCAGGAGGTGGGGACGGCGCCGGCCGCCGTCCCCGCCTCGGGGGCCCGTCAGTTCTGGCGGCGGCTGCGTGCGCAGCGGGCCGCCGTCGTCGCCGCGTCCGTGGTGGCGCTCCTGGTACTGGTGGCGCTCGCCGCGCCGCTGCTCGCCGCCCTGGAAGGGCAGGACCCGAACACCTTCCACCCCTCGCTCGTCGACTCGGCGGCCGGGGGCGTGCCGCTCGGTTCCTTCGGCGGGATCAGCGCCGAGCACTGGCTCGGCGTCGAGCCGCAGACCGGCCGCGACCTCTTCGCCCGGGTGGTGTACGGCGCCCGGGTCTCCCTCGGCGTCGCCGTCTTCGCGACCCTCCTCCAGGTCTTCATCGGCGTCGTCGTCGGCCTCGCGGCCGGGCTCGGCAACCGGGCCGTCGACCAGGTGCTCAGCCGGATCACCGACGTCAACGTGGCGATGCCGCTGATGGTGATCGCGCTCGCGCTGCTCGCCGTGGTGCCGCCGGAGTTTCCGCGTCCGGTGCTGATCGCGCTGGTCGTCGGGCTGATCAACTGGGCCGGTACGTCGAAGATCGTGCGCGCGCAGACGCTGGCGCTGAAGTCGCTGGACTACGTCTCCGCGGCCAGGCTCAGCGGCTGGGGTAAGTGGCGGATCGCGCGGCGCGAGATGCTGCCGTCGCTGGCCGCGCCCGTCATCACGTACTCCGCGCTGCTGCTGCCGCAGAACATCACCGTCGAGGCCGCGCTGTCGTTCCTGGGCGTCGGCATCAAACCGCCGACGCCGTCGTGGGGGCAGATGCTCACCGACGCCGACGTCTGGTACCAGGCGGCGCCCTCGTACCTGCTCATCCCCGCGGCCCTGCTGTTCGTCACGGTCCTCGCGCTGACGGTGCTGGGTGAGGGCGTCCGTACGGCGCTCGACCCCCGGTCGCGGTCGCGGCTGGGGAACGTACGACGCGCATCCCTCTTCCGCCGCTCCAGCAAGGAGGGTGCCCAGTGACCGGTTTCCTGCTGCGCAGGCTCGGCGGGGCGGTCTTCGTCCTGGCCGCGCTGAGCGTCTTCCTGTACCTCGTCTTCTACGTCGCTCCGGGCGACGTCGCGCAGATCGCCTGCGGTCCGCGCTGCTCGCCCGTCCAAGTGGCGCAGGTCCGGGAGCAGTTGCGCCTGGACGACCCGCTCTGGCTCCAGTACGCGCACTTCGTGCAGGGCGTCTTCGCGGGCCGCGACTACTCCTCCGGGATCGGCGTGCTGCACTGCGACGCGCCGTGCCTGGGGGTCTCGTACCAGAGCGACCAGCAGGTCACCCAGCTGATCCTGAGCAAGCTGCCCGTCACCGGCTCCCTGGTGATCGGCGCGTTCGCGCTGTGGCTGCTGCTGGGCGTCGGCACCGGGCTGCTGTCCGTTTGGCGGCGCGGCCGTCCCACGGAGCGGGTGCTGACCTGGCTCACGCTCGCCGGGACCGCGACGCCCGTCTTCGTGATCGGGCTGCTGCTGATCATCGTGTTCTGCTCGACGCTCCAGTGGCTGCCCTTCCCGACGTACGTGCCGTTCGGCGAGAACCCGGAGCAGTGGGCGTGGAACCTGCTGCTGGCCTGGGTCTCCCTGGCGGCGATCGAGTCCGCCAAGTACGCCAGGCTCACCCGGAGTTCCATGCTGGAGACGCTCGCCGAGGATCACGTGCGGACGTTCCGTGCGTACGGGGTGAGTGAGCGCGCGCTCGTCGGGCGGCACGCCCTGCGGGGTGCGGTCGCACCCGTGATCGCGCTGAGCGCGCTCGACTTCGGGTCGATGTTCGGCGGGGCCGTGCTCACCGAGTCGCTGTTCGGACTGCCGGGCCTGGGACGGGAGTTGGTGGAGGCGGTCAAGGTCGTCGATCTGCCGGTGGTCGTCGGGATGGTCCTGGTGACGGGGTTCTTCGTGGTGCTGGCCAATGCCGTCGCGGACCTGCTGTACGCGGTGGCCGACCGACGGGTGGTGCTCGCATGAGCGAGAACAGCGGGAACAGCGGGAACAACGGGAACGGCACAAACGGCACAAACGGCGCGAACAGCGCGAACTTCGTGGTGGAGGTGGAGGGGCTCTCCGTCACCTTCCCCGGTGACACCGCGGACCAGGACGTCGCCGCCGTGCGGGACCTGTCGTTCTCGCTGCCCGAAGGCGGAGCGCTCGCCCTGGTCGGCGAGTCCGGCTCGGGAAAGAGCGCCACCGCGTTCGCCCTGCTCGGGCTGCACCGGGGCACCGACGCCCGGGTCGAGGGCTCGCTGAAGGTGGCCGGTGTGGACGTGGGCGGGGCCTCCGACGCCGAACTGCGGGCGCTGCGGGGCGCGAAGGCCGCGATGGTGTTCCAGGACCCGCTGTCGTCGCTGGATCCGTACTACGCCGTCGGCGACCAGATCGCCGAGGTGCTGCGGGTGCACCGGCGGGTGTCCCGGCGGGCGGCCCGCGCACGTGCCGTCGAGGTGCTGGACCGGGTGGGGATCGCGGACGCGGCGCGCCGGTCACGGGCACGGCCGCACGAGTTCAGCGGCGGCATGCGGCAGCGTGCGCTGATCGCGATGGCGCTCGCCTGCGAGCCGCGACTGCTGATCGCCGACGAGCCCACCACCGCCCTCGACGTCACCGTGCAGGCCCAGATCCTGGACCTGCTGCACGGGCTGCGACGCGAGGAGGGCATGGGGCTGCTCCTGGTCACCCACGACGTGGGCGTGGCCGCGGAGAGCGTCGACGAGGTCCTCGTGATGCGCGAGGGGCGGGCGGTGGAACGCGGCCCCGTCACCGACGTGCTGGGCGCGCCCCGCCGGACGTACACCAGGACGCTTCTGGAGGCCGTGCCGCGCCTGGACGGCCCCCTCGACCGGGTGCCGGTGACCGTGGGCCACGGGGAGCCGGTGCTCGAAGCCGTCGGCCTGCACAAGGAGTTCCGGCAGGGCCGCAGGACCGTCACCGCCGTCGACGACGTGTCGCTGACCGTGCACCGGGGCGAGACCCTGGGCATCGTCGGCGAGAGCGGCAGCGGCAAGACCACGCTCGGGCGGATGCTGGTGCGCCTGCTGGAGCCCACTTCGGGCCGACTGCGTTACGGGGGTGCGGAGTTCGGCTCGAAGAGCGCGACGGGTGTGCAGATGGTGTTCCAGGATCCCGTCGCCTCCCTCAACCCGCGCCGCAGCATCGGGGAGGCCGTCGCCGACCCGCTGCGGGCGGCCGGGGAACGCGACGAGAAGGTGCTCAGGGACCGGGTGCGGGAGCTGCTGGAGCGGGTCGGGCTCGACCCGGACCGCTACGACCGCTATCCGCACGAGTTCAGCGGCGGGCAGCGCCAGCGCGTCGGCATCGCCCGCGCGCTCGCGCCGTCCCCGGGGCTGGTGGTGTGCGACGAGCCCGTCTCCGCGCTGGACGTCACCACGCAGGCCCAAGTGATCGCCCTGCTCGGCGAGTTGCAGCGGGACCTGGGGCTTTCGCTGGTCTTCGTCGCGCACGACCTGTCCGTCGTACGGCAGGTCAGCGACCGGATCGCGGTCATGCACCAGGGCCGGATCGTCGAGCAGGGCACCGTCGCCGAGGTCTACGGCGCGCCCACCGAGACGTACACGAAGGCGCTCCTGGCGGCCGTGCCCACACTCGACCCGGTGCTCGCTGCGGTGCGCAGGGCGGCCCGCAGGGAGCTGGTCCCGGCCTGATCCCGCCCCTCTCCCGGGAGGGCCGGGCCCGCGGTGCGTCTCCTCCCGCAGGAGGAGACGCACCGGGCCGACGGTCCCGGGCGGCGGGGCGGGCGGGACCGGGGTCCTCGTGCCCGGGGGCGATGTGCCGCACCGGGCCGCGTTCCTAGTGTCGGGGGCACCGACCCCCGACTGCCTACGGAGTCCCGTGTCCCCTCGCCACCCCGCCCTGCTCCGCGCCTGCGTCGTCGGATGGGCCCTCACCGCCTGCCTCACCACGGTCCCGCCCCTGGCCCAGGCCGCCGAGGCTCCCGCCGGACGCGGCTCGGGAGCCGCGCTCGACCGCTACTACCAGCAGCGCCCCGCCTGGGGCAGTTGCGCCGATGGCCCACGGGACGCGGCGGGCCGCGCCATGGACGGTGCCGGTCTGCAATGCGCCGACCTGACCGTGCCGCTGGACTACGCGGCCCCGTCGGGACGCACGATCACCGTGGCGGTCTCCCGGCTCAAGGCCACCGACACCCGCCACCGCATCGGCACGCTCCTCGTCAACATCGGCGGTCCCGGCGGACCCGCCCGTCAGGTCCCGCCGGTCATCCGCGAGGCGATGAAGAAGGCCGGCCCCCGGTACGACATCGTCGGCTTCGACCCGCGCTTCGTCGGCCGCAGCACGCCCCTGGACTGCGGCTGGCCCGTCGGGACGGCCTGGTTCTCGGCGGGCGCCGGGCGGGCGGGGTTCGAACGCCAGGTCGCCCTCCAGAAGTCCCTGGCCGCCAAGTGCCGCTCCGCTGGCAGCTCCGTACTCCCTCGCACACACACCTCAGTGCTCCCCCACGTCACCACCCGCAACACGGCCCGCGACATGGACGTCATCCGTGGCGCGCTGGGCGAGCGGAAGATCTCCTACCTGGGTTACTCGTACGGCACCTACCTGGGCACCGTCTACACGCAGTTGTTCCCCGGCCGGTACGACCGGGTGGTGCTAGACGGCGCGTTCGCCCCGGACGACTACGGCCCCCGGATGCTCAAGGGTTCGGAGCGCGAGAACGAGAGGGCGCTCGCCGACTGGGCCGCCTGGGCGGCGCAGCGCCCCACCGACTACGGCCTGGGCCGTACCCGTGCGGCGGTGCTCGCCACCGTCGACCGCGTCGTCGCGGCGTCCGCGCGCCGACCGCTCAGGGTCGGCACCGGCACCGACTCCTTCCGGCTCGACGACACCCAGGTGCCCGCCCTCCTCCTCACCGCCACGGCGGACGACACCGACGCGGCACGGGCCTCCTTCAGCGAGCAGATGTCGGTACTGGCCAGGGCCGCGGGCGGGGCGGCGCCGACCGCGCTGTCACCGGGGTTCGCCGCGTCGCTGCGCTACCTGCTGCACGGCGGGAGCGAACCCTCGGGCGTCCAGCACGCGGTCCTCTGCGGGGACGTGGCCGCCCCGCGCGACCCCCGGTCGTACTGGCGGGACATCGAGAGCAGCCGTGCCGCACACCCGCTGTTCGGGCCGATGACCCGCAACATCGGCCCGTGCGCCTTCTGGGACCGGCCGCGTGAGGAGCCCACCCAGGTGCGACACGACGCCCCTGCCCTGATCGTGGCCGCCACCGGCGACCCGCGCACCACGTACCGGAGCAGCGTCGCCCTGCACGACCGGCTGCCGGGCTCCAGGCTGCTCACCCTCGAAGGCGCCAACCGGCACGGTCTCTACGGGCGTTACGGCAATACCTGTGTGGATGCCGAGGTCAACCGCTACCTGGCCACCGGCCGACTGCCGTCCCGGGACCTGACCTGCGTCACGGCGCGCCGGACGGACTAGGGCCTGTCCGGCGGATCAGGTCGTATGGAGTGACCTGCGACTTCTCGGAGCGGCTGAGCGGGGCATGGTGCGTGCAGCTGCAAGGCGGAGGAGGGAAACATGGCGGAGCCATGGCGAGTGACGACAACGCCGCAGATGTGCGTGCCAGGGCACGCGACCGCGACAAGATCCGCCGGACAGGCCCTAGCGGCCGCGTGGCCCCTGTGCTGGGTCGGGGTCGACGCCTGTCGCCCGGCGGCTGGCCTCCCACAGCCGGGCCGCGACGGCCGTGTCGGCGAGTTGGCTCCAGGTCTCTTCCGGCCGGGGCGCGCCCCGCAGTCCGAAGCGGCGCGGTCCCCACAGCTGTCCGCCGTACGCGGCCGGGTCGAGCACCGCACGCACGGCGGGCCAGGCTCCGGCGTGCTTGCCCTGGACGAGCAGGGCGGCGGGTGCGGCGCGCAGCAGCGCGCCGACGCTCCGGTCGTGGACCGGGGGCCGTGGCGGGGTGAGGGAGTCCAGGGCCCCGCCCGGATGGGCCACCAGGCTCCGCACGGGGCTGCCGTGGGCGCGCAGGCGGCGGTCGAGTTCGAGCCCGAAGTACATCTGGGCCAGCTTGGACCGTCCGTAGGTGCGTTTGGCCCGGTAGTCCCGCCGGGACTGGAGGTCGTCCGGGTCCAGCCGTTCCGATTTCGCCGCGAAGCTGCCGACGGTCACGACGCGTGCCGCCCGTGCGGCCGACAGCAGCGGCATCAGTCGGCCGGTCAGCGCGAAGTGCCCGAGGTGGTTGGTGCCGAACATGAGTTCATGGCCGTCCGCCGTCTCACGGCGCGGCGGGGCGTCCAGGGCGACACCGGCGTTCAGCACCACCGCGTCGAGGGCGGGGACCTCCAGGGCTTCCGCCGCGTCGCTGATCGACGCCAGGTCGGCGAGGTCCAGCCGTACGGCACGCACGTCCGCGCCGGGCACCTGCGTACGGATCGAGGTGAGGGCGGCTGCGGCCCGCGCCGGGTCCCGGCAGCCGAGCACGACGGTGGCTCCGGTCGCGGACAGCTGTTCCGCGATGAAGTACCCGATGCCCGCGTTGCCGCCGGTGACCAGGAAGACCCGGCCCTCGGCACGGGGCGGGCGGTGGACGTCCCAGGGCGGGGTGGAAGACGTGGGCGGCATGTCGGCGGGCTCCCTCGATCGGGCAGGACGGGATGACGGCCGCTTCCCCCGAGGGGGAAGCGGCCTGGCAATCACCGTGCCAGGGAGGACCGACACGACGCCCACGGATCACCGACCCACGCGGCCGGAGCGTCGACATCCCACCGACAGACGACGCTGACCGGCCGCCCGCCGAACCGGTCGGACCCTAGCGGCGCTCGCGCAGGTCGGCCTCCGCCGGGAGGGTGGGGAGCGCGCGCCGCATCGTGGGCGCCGAAGCCGTGGGCGCGGGCTTCTTCCCGCAGAAGGCCGCCTCCAGCGTCGCGCCGAGCGCCGTGTTCACCGCGCCCCGGTTCGAGGTGTTGGCCATGGCGGAGAGCGCGCGCTTGCCGTCGCGGGTGGCGAAGGCGTACGTGTAGTAGCCCTGCACGGTGCCGGTGTGCCCGAACACCTGGGTGCCGCAGGACAGGTCGTAGCGGCGCAGCCCGAGCCCGTAGAAGCGGGTCTGGGCGGTGTCGGTCGGGGTGACCGTGGTCATGGCGTCCAGCATCCGGGGCGAGAGCAGACTGCCGCGCATCAGCGCGGACGTGAAGGTGTTCAGGTCGGCCGGGTCGGAGATGACCGCTCCGGCCGACTGGGCCCAGGAAACGGTCTGGTTCGTGGAGTCGACGAGCGGCGCGCCCTCCTCGTCGGGGTGCAGGTAGCCGCGCACGTGCTTGCCCTTGATCCGGGTGTCCGGGTGGACGTACACGGTGTGCCGCAGCTTCAGCGGCTTGATGATGCGCCGCTCGTACTGCCTGGCGACCGGCGTTCCCGTCGCCTTCTCGATGAGCATGCCGACGACGACGAAGTTGGCGTTGGAGTACTTGTAGGCCGCGCCGGGCTCGGTGGTGCGCGGGAGGGCCAGCGAGAGGTCGACCAGCTCCTGGTAGGTGAAGACGCGGTTGCGTACGGCTTCGAAGCCGGGCACGGTCTTGTCGAACATGGGGTCGGTGTACTCGGCCAGGCCGCTGCGGTGGGTGAGCAGGTGACGGACCGTGATGCGGTCGTCGGGCAGCAGCCCGGGCAGGTAGCGGTTGACCGGTGCGTCGAGCTCCAGTCTTCCCTCGTCGACCAGTTGGAGCAGGACGACGCTGGAGAAGGTCTTGCTGACGCTGCCGATGCGGAAGCGGGCCCGGGTGTCCATGGCCTCACCGGTGACGCGGTCGCGGACGCCGACGGTGCGCGTACGGACGCCGTCGGGGCCGGTGAAGCGGGCCATCGCGCCGGGCGCACCCTTGGCCATGGCGTCGTTGAGGGCGGCGGTCACGCCCTCCATGTCGGGGGCGGGGGTCGCGGGCCCGGCCGGGGCGGTGGGGGCCGCCGGTGCGGCGGAGGCCGCGGTGACGGGGGCGAGACCGGCGGCGAGGGCGGTGATCAGGGTGGCGCTGACGGCCAGACGCCGGTGTGTCGACAGGGGCACGTGAATTCCTCGTTCTCAACTCAGCGGAAGTGCGGCACACCTGGGTGGGGTGTGCCGCGGGGTCCGGGGAGGAACGATCGGTGCGTACTGTCCCGGATGCCCATGAATCATGAGTGCCAACGCGTCACGTCGGTTCCTGTCACGGGGCATCGATTTGGGGTCCCCGGAGCGTGCGACGTCAGCCGACCGCGCCGAGCAGGGTGCTGCCCGCACCCTCCACGTCCTCTTCCAGCAGGAAGTCGCTCCATCCCGCCACGTACTCCTCGCGCGTGATGTGCCCGTCACCGTTCAGGTCGAGACCCGAGGCCGACGCCCGGGCCACCTCGTGCTCCAGGCCCCAGGCGACCAGGAACGCCGTCATCTGCTCCACCGTCGCGACACCGTCGTCGTCGGCGTCGATCGCCGCGAACTCGGCGTGCAGGCCGTCGCGCAGGTTCTGCTCCAGAAGCGTCGGGTCGCCGAAGGCTCCCGACATCGCCCGGTGGAACTCGTCGCGGCTGATCTGCCCGTCCCCGTTCGCGTCGGCGTGCGCCAGCAGCAGGGCCCAGCAGCGCTGCCGTTCCCGTACCAGCAGCGATCCCTTGGCCGAACCGTCGCCGACCCCCGTGGCGCGCGCGATCGACCGGGCGAGCGTGATGAAGTCCTGCTCCTCCAGCACCCCGTTGACGTCCACGTCGAGCATGTCGAACAGGCGGTCGTACTTGAGTCCGATCACGTCACTGGTCATGAAGAGCCCTCCCGAGGGATACGAAGTCGACTCCGGCAGCATGTGCGCCGCCGGGCCCCCGAAGGGCTCCCGGTGGGCTCCGGGACACGAACGAGGCAGTGGATGGCACACGTTGGCGGTAACCGAGCGGCGTCCCCTTGACCGCGGGAGCCGTGCCGCGAGCGGCCTCGGAAGGTGCTTCAGCCCCGTCGCCACATGTCCGAAAGCCGCACCCCGTGGAGCGTCCGCAGCCGTCGCAGCTCCCAACCGGTCAGCAGGACCAGGGTCAACGGGCCGGTCAGTCCGAGCACCAGGCGCGTCGGCATCGAGACCTGGTCGTACATGGGGTCGCCGATGGAGGGCAGGACGACGGCCAGGACGGTGAAGAAGGGCACGACCGCCGGAAGCGCGTCGTTGACGTCGGCCGTGCGTCCTCCGTTGAGGACGAGCAGGAGGCCGCCGTACCCGCCGAAGAGCAGCATCCACCCACCGAAGACCGTGGTCCAGGACCAGGACGGCGGCCAGTGGGAGAGGTCGATGGGCTGGAGGATGAACACGGTCAGCGTCACGGCGAACGCGAGGAACGGTCCGCGCCACCGGGCGGCCGCGGCTCCTTTCCTGCCCGCCGGGGTCATGGCGACCGCGACCCCGGCGACGTAGACGTTCATCTGGACCGCGCTGAGGCCCCACCCGAAGCTCTCGAAGAACCGGCCGGGCATCTCCCGCAGCGGCACCAGACCGAACGCCAGCCACGCGCCGACGGTCAGTCCGAGTCCGAGCGCCAGCCGCCACAGGTGCGCCTTCTTGATGACGGGGTCCTCGACGCGGCCCTCGCGGGTCGGGCTGCACAGCCGGTGCGCGGCGATCACGGGCACCAACCAGCCCAGCCACCACAGGGCCCCGCGCCGCGCGCGGGGAACGGTGAGCAGTATGGGTGCCGGACGCTGGGGCGGCGCCCCCGGTCTCGGCCGCGCGTTCGGGTCGCCCGTCGTCGGATGCAGCACCGCTGCCCGCCCTTCGTCCTCGCACTCCGGCTCGCGCCCCGGTGCCGCCGAAAGCCACCGAGGTGGCAGCAACTGCCTTCATTGGCAGTTGAGTTGGGGCCATCATCGGGTGGCGACGGGAGATCGGCAAGAGCCTCCTTCCCTCTCTTGGAGGAGAGCGCTCCGGTCAGTGCACGGCCCCCGGTGAGGAGCCGCCCGGGACCATGAGGTGCGGGGTGCCGGTGCCGTCCGCGGGGGCCGTCCAGATGTCGCTCTTGCGTCCTTCGCCGCCCGGCAGGGCGTAGCCGAGGGTGGCGTCGTCCAGCCAGGCGGCCTGGTCGTCGACGCTGCGCGTCTCGGAAAGGGGGTGTTCACGCAGGGTGGCCAGGTCCAGGACGTACAGCCGCCAGGGGGCCTTGGGGTCGTCGGAGACCTTCTTCTTGAACGCGAGCCGGGTGTTGTCCGGTGACAGCGACGGGCATTCGACGTTCTCGCGCAGCGCCCTGGCCGACCACTTCCGCAGGTCGCCCTCGACGAGGTGGGTGCGGCCCTTGGACGAGACGGTGGCGTAGAAGCGGTTGTCGTCGCGGGCGAAGGTCACGCCCCAGTAGTTGACGTCGGGGGCGTGGTAGCGGGCCCCGTCGACGGTCAGCGGGATGTCCTCGACCGACTTGACCAGGTCGCCGGTGCGCAGGTCCAGGATGGCCGTACGGGTGGAGAAGGCCGAGGTGGCGTACGAGTCGCCGGTGGCGAACGTCGTCCAGGACAGGAGCTGCCCGGAGGCGGAGACGCGGGCCCGGTTGGGGATGCCGACGACGGCCACCCGGCGGACCTCCTTCAGCTGCCGGTCGAGCACGAGGGCCTGGGTGCGGGCGGGCACCCCGGGCAGTTTCCGCAGGCACAGGGCGCGCTCCCCGGCCGCGTAGAACCGGTCGCAGGAGGGACCGCCCGCCACCCGTGGTGCCTGGCGGCCGGGCTGCCTGGCGATCCGTCCGGTGGCCGCGTCCCGGAAGTACAGTCCGGGCTCGGCGAGGGTGAACGAGGCGTCCGCGCCCACCTGTTGGGCCGGTGCGTCACGCTGCCGGGCGTGCAGTACGTACCCCAGGGAGCCGCCGCCGAGCAGGAGCACGGCGGCCACGACGAGGACGAGGCGGAGCTGTCGGCTGCGGAATTTCATGACGCCTCCGGGGCGCGTGAGGGAGAGGGCTGCACAGGGACGTCCGGGGCTGGGGGCAGCACCCGCCAGGCGGCGACCAGCGCTCCGGCCAGCGCGAGGCCCGCCACCCAGAGGGCGGGCCCCTGCCCCCAGAACGTCCAGGCCGCCCCGAATCCGGCCGCACCGACGAGCCTGGCCAGTGCCTGGCCAGTCTGGAGGACCGCGAACCCGCTCGCCCTGCCGTGTGCGGGCAGCACCGGTCCCGCGAGGGCCATCAGCACGCCGTCCGTGGCGGCGTAGAAGACGCCGAGGAGTGCCAGGACCGCCGCGAGGCTCGCCCAGGAGACGGGGGCGAGCAGCACGGCGTAGGCGCCGAGCAGGGCGGCGTGTCCGAGCAGGAACGGCAGCCTCCGCCCCGTCCGGTCGGCGATCCGGCCCACGGGTACGGCGAGCAGCAGGTACCCGGCGGCGGCGCCGAGCGGCAGCAGCGGGAACAGGGTGGGCGAGAGGTCGAGGCCGCGCTGGAGCAGCAGGTAGAGGAAGGCGTCGCCGATGGTGGCCGCGCCGAGCAGGGCGGCGGCGTACAGGATGCGGCGGAAGGCGGGGTCGCGCAGCGGCTTGTGCTGGGCCTTGGCGGGCCTGGAGACCGGGACCCTGGGTGCCCCGACCGGGCCGGAGACGGAGTCGGGGACGTACAGGAGGAGCAGCAGGACGCCGAGGAGGCCGACGCAGAAGCTGACGACGAACACCGCGTCGTAGGCGTCGGCGGTCGCCCACAGTACGGCGAACGCGACGAGCGGACCCAGCAGTGCGCCCGTGGTGTCCATCGCCCGGTGCACGCCGAAGGAGCGGCCGAGGGTTTCCGGCGGGCTGCTCAGGGAGATCAGGGCGTCGCGCGGTGCGGTGCGGATGCCCTTGCCGAGGCGGTCGGCGGCGAGCGCGGCGGCGATTCCCCCGGCGGCGCCGCCCGCGAGGAGCAGGCCGAGCCGGGAGAGCGCGGAGAGCAGGTAGCCCGCGCCCGCGACGCGTTTGTGCCTGCCGCCCCGGTCGGCGAGGCGTCCGCCGAGCAGCCGTACGAGTGCGGTCGCGCCGTTGAACAGGCCGTCCAGGAAGCCGAATTGGAGGGGGGAGAGGCCGAGGCCGAGGACCAGGTAGAGCGGCAGCACCGCCGTGACCATCTCCGAGGAGACGTCGGTGACGAGGCTGACCGCGCCGAGCGCGATGACGGTGCCGGGGACACGCCGCCGCACCCCTGAGGGGTGGGGCGACGTGTCCGGGCGGCCGTTGGTGGCCAGGTACATCAGTGGCAGCTGTACTTCGGGCTGGTGTCCTTCACCTGTCCGTCGGTGTCGACGTACGTCCAGCTGTAGCCGTTGTCCGTGAAGTCCATCTTCAGGACGCCGTAGGGTCCGCTGATGCGCTTCTGGCTGTTGGGCTGGACCTCCTCGATGGCGTACGGGTCGGCGCCGCCCATGCCGCCGACGATCTCGACGATGCCGTCGGAGACCGCCTTGCCGTCGGCGTTCTGCGGGGCGAACCGCTCGTAGTGGTGGTCGTGTCCGCCGAGGACGACGTCGGCCTTGGCGCCGTAGAGGAGCTTCCACACCGGCTTGGAGACGGGCTGGTTGCCGTGTCCGCCGGAGGAGTAGAGCGGGTGGTGGAAGTAGGCGGCGACGCACTTCTTGCTGTTGGCCGCGAGGTCGGCCTTGAGCCAGTTGATCTGCTCGGTCTTGTCGAAGGAGTTGGAGTCGAGGGCGACGAAGTGCCAGTTGCCCTCGTTGTAGCTGTAGTAGCTCTTGCCCTGCGGGTAGGCGATGGAGCCGAAGTAGGACTTGTACCCGGCGAGGGGGCCTGCCGGGTCGTAGGTCTCGTGGTTGCCGGGGACCGGACGGGTCTTGGCCTTGAAGACGCCCCAGGTCTTGTCGTAGTACTTCTGGAAGTCGGACAGCAGGGCGTCGTCGTACTGGTTGTCGCCCATGGTCAGGTAGAACTTCGGGTTGATCTGCTGGGCGAGCTTCGCGGTCTTGGGGTGGGCGCACTTGCTGCTCGACGCGGTGCACTGGGCGGCGATGTCACCGGCCGCGACCACGGTGAAGGCTCCGGTGGGCGGCGGGCCGCCGTCGGGGGTGCCGTACACCTCGGCCTCGAAGAGCGAGTAGCCGTACGCGGTGCCGCGCGCGGTGCCGTACACGCGCAGGTACCTGCCCTTGCCCGACAGGCCGGTGAGGTCGTCGGTGCCGCCGTCGCCCGCGGTCTCCTGGGCGATCGGCGTCCAGGTCGTACCGTCCGTCGAGACCTCGACGCGGTACGCCTTGGCGTAGGCGTCCTCCCAGGTCAGCTTGACGCGGGAGACGGCGGTGGGGGTGCCGAGGTCGACCCGGAGCCACTGCGGGTCCTTGCCCTCGGCGCTGGCCCAGCGGGTGCCGGGGTCGCCGTCGAAGGCGTTCGCGGCGCCGAAGGAGGAGGACTCGGCGGAGGAGGCGGTGGCGGGTTTCCCGGTCGAGACGATCGGGTCGGCGGCGGCTTCGGCCCCTGCGGACGAGGCGAGGAGGAGCCCGCCGACGAGCGCGAACACGGCGGTGAGGGTGAGGAGGGGGGTGCGATGCCTGCCGGGGGACGTGGGGAGGTGGGCTGAGACGTTCAGGCGCATACCTGGACTCCCTGACATGGGGGTTGCGAGAGCTGGAAATTCGTACTGGTCGCCGCGGACCGACGTGCGGGGGGCGGCGGGACGGCGGCCGGGTCAGAGCTCTCGCTGAGCGCGTCATGCCCGTCGGAGTGCGGGCACCGCGCCAAGCCGCCGTACGTCAGACTGCGGTAATTCTGCCGGGGCTGCCGGAACGGCTCAGGCGCGGATCTTGTTCCGGATCCAGACGCCCGCTTCCTTGAGGATCGAGGTGCCCGTCCACTTGTCGTCGGTGTCGCAGACGCCCTTCTTGAAGACGGCGCCCGAGCGGTGGTCGTCGGAGTAGTTCCAGTTGACCCAGGAGATCTTCTTGCGCTTCATGAGGTCGAGGTACTTCTGCGCCATCGCGAAGTCGTTGGCGCCCTCGCCCTCGTAGTTCTGGGTGCCGAACTCGGTGACGAACACGGGGAGTTTGTCGGAGGCGCGGTCGAGGGTGTTCAGGTACTCCTCGCGGTGCGAGGCCGCGTAGAAGTGGAACGTGTACATGATGTTCGAGGCCCGTACCGGGTTCTTCACGACCTCGGACTCGTCGCCGTCCTCGGAGACCCCGAAGGACGACCAGGCGCGGGTCCCCACCAGGACCACCGAGTCGGGGTCCTGCGCGCGGATGACCGGGATGATCTGCTCCGCGTACGACTTGACGCGGGACCAGCTGACCCCGGACGGCTCGTTGGCTATCTCGTAGAGCACGCCGGGGTGGTCCTTGTACTTCTTCGACATGGCGGTGAAGAAGGTCTTGGCGCGCTCCAGGTTGAAGTACGGGTCGCCCGGATCCAGCATGTGCCAGTCGATGATCGCGTACATGCCCTTGGCGAGGGCCATGTCGACGAACTTCTGGGCGCGGGCAGTGAACTTGGCGGGGTCGTCCTCGTAGCCCTCGTCCTGGACGTACGTGGAGACGCGCAGGATGTCTGCGCGCCAGTCGGTGGCGAGCGCGTCGACCGACTTACTGGTGACGCACTTGGGGAACCACTGGGTGCCGTGGGTGCTCATCCCGTTGAGCTGGACGGCCTGGCCGTCCGCGTCGCAGAGCTGGGTGCCGCAGACCTTCAGGGGGCCGTTGATCGCCTTCGCCCCGCCGGCTGCGGGGCCGGAACCGGCGGCGGTGGCCGGGGTGATGCCGGAGAGCGAGAGCAGAACGGCTGCGAGGGAAGCAGTCGCCATGGGCATGACAGATCGACGTGATCGTTGCATCACGGGCTCCAGGTGTGGGGTGGGCTTGCGCTCCTGGCGTGAAAACTAAAGGTCCTTGCAGAAGGCGTCAAGAGTGTTGGTAAACCTTCCTAACGATTAAGCGGAACGGAAGGAGGACCCACGGTGAACCTCGGATCCGGCGATCTCGCTCTTTCGCTATACGAGCCCAATCGGCCTCTGGGGCAGGGCAGTTGCCGACCGTGGACACCACGCGTTTCACCTGCTTGCCTGTCGGGAAGCAGACTGATCCGACGTGACGATGGGATGAACGCGATGCCTCTTGAGGGCGAGTACGAGCCGAGCCCGGCGCAGTGGGTGCGCGATCAGGTCGAGTTGTACGAGAGTTCGGGCGGCACCCAGGGCCTGACGCTCCGGGACACGGGGCTGCCCGTCGTCATCCTCACGACGCGCGGCGCGAAGAGCGGCAAGATCCGCAAGATCCCGCTGATGCGGGTGGAGCACGAGGGGCGGTACGCGGCCGTGGCCTCGAAGGGCGGCTTCCCCCAGCACCCGGTCTGGTACTTCAACCTCACGTCCGACCCGCACGTGGAGCTCCAGGACGGGCCCGTGCGTCAGGACATGACGGCCCGTGAGGTCACCGGGGCCGAGAGGGCCGCGTGGTGGGAGCGCGCGGTCGCCGCGTTCCCGCCGTACGCCGAGTACCAGGAGAAGACCGACCGCGTGATCCCCGTCTTCGTACTGGAGCCCACGCACGGGTAGGCCCGGGCGCTTCTCCACCGGGGAACCCGTCGGGATACAGTGCGCGCGACGGCAGCCCGGTCGACCAGGAGGGGCGTGTGAGCGACACCAGAGAGACGCGATCAGCCGACGGTGACGCGCACGACGCCCAGCCCGACCGGCTGCACCGCCTGATGCGCTACCTTCCGCTGGTCGCCCCCGTCCTGCTGTGGGCCGTGCCCTGCTGGCTGCTGCTGTACTCCGGCCAGCACTGGCCCCGCCCCGTCGAGTTGACCGGCACGGCCCTGTTCGCCCTCGGCCTGGTCGGCATGCCGATCGCGATGGTGCGCGGCCACGGCCGACGGCAGCGGGACGGGGCGGCGATCGTCGGGGACACGCTGCTGGGCGCCGTCTGGGTCCTGTTCACCTGGTCCGTCCTGCTCGGCGTCGTGCTGCGGCTCGCCCTGACCGTGCTCGGCGTCGGCGAGGGCCAGGACCGGGCCCGGACCGTCACCTGGGCGGTCCTCGGCACGGCTGCCGCACTGCTCGCCTGGGGGTACGCGGAGGCCCGCCGGGTGCCCCGGGTGCGCCGCCTGGACGTACGACTCCCGCGTCTGGGGGCCGGGTTGGACGGCACGCGCGTCGTCCTGATCACCGACACCCACTACGGACCGCTCGACCGCGCCCGCTGGTCGGCACGGGTCTGCGAGACGGTCAACGCGCTGGAGGCCGACCTGGTCTGCCACACCGGGGACATCGCGGACGGCACGGCCGAACGCCGCCGCGCCCAGGCCGCCCCGCTGGGCACCGTGCGGGCCACCAGGGCCAGGGTCTACGTCACCGGCAACCACGAGTACTACAGCGAGGCCCAGGGCTGGGTCGACCTGATGGACGAGCTGGGCTGGGAACCCCTGCGCAACCGCCACCTCCTGCTCGAACGCGGCGGGGACACCCTCGTGGTCGCCGGGGTGGACGACGTCACCGCCGAGTCCTCCGGTCTCGCGGGCCACCGCGCCCACCTCGCCGGAGCCCTGCACGGCGCCGACCCCGATCACCCGGTACTGCTCCTGGCCCACCAGCCCAAGTTCGTCGACCGGGCGGCGGCCGGAGGCGTCGACCTCCAGCTCTCCGGCCACACCCACGGCGGTCAGATCTGGCCCTTCCACCACTTGGTCCGCATCGACCAGCCCGCCCTCGCGGGCCTCAGCCGCCACGGCCCCCGCACGCTCCTCTACACCAGCCGTGGCACCGGCTTCTGGGGCCCGCCGTTCCGGGTCTTCGCGCCCAGCGAGATCACCCTGCTCGTCCTGCGCTCGTCGCCGGGGTCCGCCGCGCGCTAGGTCTGGCCCGTCCTCAGCCACGCAGGGCCGCCTGCCGGTTCAGGAACGCGGCGATGTGGCCGAGCCATCCGTCGGGGTCCTCGGCGAACGGGAGGTGCCCGGTCGCGAGTTCGACGAGCTCGGCCCCGGGGAGCGTGTCGGCCACCTCGCGGTGCAGGTCGGGGGTGACCAGGAGGTCCCCGGTCGTGGAGATCACGAGGGTCGGCGCGGTGATGCGGGCGAGGTCCTCGCGGACGTCGACACGGGTGACGAGCTCGGCGTGTTCGGCGGAGCCGGACGGGAGGGTGCTGGCCGCCCCCCGCACCAGGGCGTCGAGTTCGCCGCCGGGGAGGGCTTCCAGCGCCGTGGCTCCCAGTGCGTGGGACACGAGGAACCGCGCCAGCGCCGTGTGGGCGCCGGAGGCGTACAGGTCCTGCCAGAGTTCGGCGTTCAGGCGCAGGCGTGCGGTGGGCCGGGCGAACGGGGCGGTCAGCACGAGGGCCGTGACGCGCTCGGGGTGACGGGCCGCGGCGCGGACCGCGACGGCGGTGCCCAGGGAGTAGCCGACGGCGGCGAAGGTTTCGAGGCCCTCCGCGCGTGCGGCGGACACGAGTTGGTCGGCCAGGTCGTCCAGGAGGAGGGGCTCCGCCGAGCGGGGGGTGTCACCGGTGCCGGGGTAGTCGATGCCGACCACACGGTGCCCTGCGGCGAGCCCGTCGAGGATCGGCCCGTAGTTGGCGGCCACGCCTCCCCCTGCTCCGTGGGCGAGCAGCAGTCCGGGGCCGGTACCGCGAACGGTTCGGGCGAAGGCGGGTGCGGTCAGGGTGAGTTCAGGCATGGGAGACCCCCAGGAATTCCATAGTGGTTGCTACAGATATGACCGTAGCAGATTTATTTAGCGGTCGATACAGAAATAAGGAGCACTCCCGCCCGGCACCGCAGAAGGCCATGGGTGACCCCGGTCGGCCCGGCGGGGGCGGGGAGTCCGTGGCGGCAGGGCTCAGCCCAGGCCGTGCAGCCGCTCTTCGTCGGGTACCAGCAGCCGGGACTCGATCTGGCGGAGGGCGGGCAGCACCGTGTCGTGGGCGAGGCGCACGACGACGAGCAGCGCGGTGACGCCGAAAGCGGCGTCCCGCGCGTGCGGGCCCGGCAGTCCGGGCAGGGCGAGGACCCCCACCGGGATCAGCGCGACCACCGTCATGCCGAGCGCGGCGGCGAAGACGATCCGTACGTGAACGTAGGAGAGGTACTCGGCGGTCGGCCGACCGGGCCGGATGCCCGGGACGAATCCCCCGCTGCGCTTCATGTCGTCCGCGACGTCGACGGCGTTGAACGCGAGGCCCGCCCGGAGGAACGCGCTCGCGAAGACGACGACGGCGTACGCCACCAGGAGCCAGGGAGCGGGAACCACGGGCAGCAGGAACAGCAGGGAGGCCACGGTCATCGTGCCGAAACCGCTGCCGCCCCGGATGGGAACGTAGGCCGTCGAACCGCCGTACGCTCTGCGGCCGATCATGCGTTTGGCGTACTGGACCGGGACCCGGCGCTCGCTCCGCCGGACGGTGACGACCAGGGCGACGGCGAGCGCCAGGGCCACCAGGAGGACCGGCGCGACCCATGCCCCGGCCCAGCCGCCCGACGACCGGACCGCGTCCCGGACCTGCCCGGGGAAGACCGCCGCGACCTGGGCGAGCAGGAGAACGGAGATGCCTTCGCCGAAGCCTCGGTGGGTGATGGTCCCGCTCAGCCACATGACCACGGCGGTGCCCGCCGTCATGCAGACCACCAGGGTGATCTGCGCGAGAGTGCCGGTGGCGTGCAGGACGCCCGTACCGGCCCCGACTGCCGGAAGGTCCGCGAGCGGGGGGCGGCCGTCGGCCGTCATGCGGACCACCACGGTGGCGAGCACCGCGCTCCACAGGACGGCGGCCCACCGGGCGACGCGGGCCAGCTCGGCTTCGCCCGCCCGGCCCGCCTCCGCGAGCGAGCGCATACGGGGGACCAGGAGACCGCCGAAGGCCACGGTCCAGTGCGCGGCGATCACCGGCAGGACGCCCAGCGCGAGGATCGACAGGTTCGCCAGCCCGCCGCCGCTGAGCAGGTCCAGGAGTCCGGGCAGTTGGCCCTCGGTCCGCTCGGCCGCCGCCAGCGCGGTGGGGTCGACCCCGGGCAGGGGTACGTTCTGGCCGAGCCGGAACACCAGGACGGCGAGCAGCGTGACGAGCAGCCGCCTCCGCACGTCGGGCAGCCGTAATGCGCGTACGAACACCGTCGAGTCCCCCTGCTTCCCTCCGTGCCCCGGCGAACCGTCGCCCTCGCGGCGGCCCTTCGGGCACACCTGCCCGAAGGGCAACCGGACCACGGCTTCCGGCTGCCCGTCCAGAGTTTCGGCCCAGAGTTCCGGCACAGAGTTCCGGCACAGAGTTTCGGCCCAGCCGAGATGTCGGTCACCTGTCGGGGCTGTCGGACCCTGTCGGCCACCTGTCGGGAATGCCGGGGGCTGTCGGTCCGATGCCAGCGGCTTGTTGGCGGGGGCTGACACCTTTCCGGAGACGGCCGACCGGAATCCCCCGGTCACCCGGTCCCGAAGGAGACCCATGCACCTCGCGACAGATCCCCTGCACACACCCGTGACCATCATCGGCGCGGGGCTCGGCGGACTCACGCTGGCCCGCGTCCTGCACGTCCACGGCGTCCCGTTCACGGTGTACGAGGCGGAGTCCTCGCCCATGGCGCGGGCGCAGGGCGGGCTGCTCGACATCCACGACCACAACGGGCAGCTCGCCCTCGAAGTGGCCGGTCTCCTGGACGAGTTCCGGGACATCGTCCTGGAGGGCCACCAGGCCCTGCGCGTCCTCGACCGGGACGGAAACGTCCGGATCGACAAGGCCGACGACGGTACGGGCGGACGCCCCGAGGTGTACCGGGGTGAACTGCGCCGGATCCTGCTGGATTCGCTCCCGGCGGGCTCCGTGCGGTGGGGGCACAGGATGAGCGGCGCCAGGGCTCTCGGCGACGGCCGCCACGAGGTGCGGTTCGACGGCGGCGGCAGCGTCGTCACCCGCCTGTTGGTCGGTGCGGACGGCGCGTGGTCGCGGGTCCGTCCGCTGGTGTCGGCGGCCGTGCCCGAGTACGCGGGCACGTCGTTCGTCGAGACGTACCTCTTCGACGCCGACACGCGGCACCCGGCGACCGCGAAGGCGGTCGGCGCCGGTTTGATGGTCGTGCCCGGGGAGGACAAGGACCTCTTCGCCCACCGGGAGAGCGGCGGCACACTGCACGCCTACGTGGAGCTGACGAGGTCTCAGGAATGGTTCGCCGCAGTCGACTTCACCGACGCCGCCACGGCCACCGCGCGGATCGCCGCGGAGTTCGACGACTTCGCACCCGAACTCGCCGCGCTGATCACCGAGACCGACAGCCCGCCGGTCCTGCGCTCCCACCACTCCTTGCCGACCGGACTCCGGTGGGACCGTGTGCCGGGAGTGACCCTGCTCGGCGACGCCGCCCACCTCGCACCCCCGAACGGCGAGGGCGCCAACCTCGCCATGCTGGACGGCGCCGAGCTGGCGAAGGCGCTCGCCGCCCGGCCCGACGACGTCGAGACCGCGCTGTCGTCGTACGAGGAGGCGATGTTCCGCCGGAGCACCGAGGAGAACCTGTTCGCCGAGGCGCAGCTCGGTGAGCTCTTCTCGGGCGCGGACGACGGCCGCGCCGACGTTCCGTCGGGCAGGCCCTAGCCGTCGCCTGCGGTCAGCGTGGAAGCGAGTCGTTCGAGCAGGTCGGCGAGGTGAGCCTGGTCGTCGGCGCCGAGCCCGGAGAGGAGTCGTCGCTGGTTGTCGAGGTGGACGGCGATGAGCTCGTCGGCCAGCGCGACGCCTTCGGCGGTGAGGGTGATGAGGCGTCCGCGCGAGTCGCCTTCGGCGACGGACCGGCCGACCAGGCCACGGCCTACGAGCCGGTCCACCCGCTTGCTGATCGCTCCGGTGGTGACCAGGGCGGCGCGGCTGAGCTCTCCTGCGGACAGCGCGTAGGGCTCCCCGGCCCGGCGGAGCGCCGCCAGTACGTCGAAGTCGCCGCCGCCCAGGCCGGCGGCCTGGAAGGGCGGGCGCAGGCGCTGGTCCAGGGCGTCGGTGAGGCGGAAGAGCCTGCCGATGACGAGCATCGGCGTCGCGTCCAGCTCGGGGCGTTCGCGTTTCCACTGTTCGACGATGGCGGTGACGGCGTCGGTCTGCATGCCTTCACTATATCTTCCACGGATGATAAATTACCTTCCATGGAAGATAACTCTGCTCCTTCTGTCACTCCCCCTGCCCCGACGCCCGTCGTCCTCCACTTCGACGCCGCCTGCCCCTTCGCCTGGATCACTTCCCGGTGGCTGCTCGAAGTCGAACGGCTTCAGCCGATCGACCTGCGCTTCCGGGTCATGAGCATCTCCGTCCTCAACGAGCACCGTGAAGTCGAGCCCTGGTACCGCGAGTTCAACGACCGGGCCTGGGGCCCGGCCCGGGTGTGCGCCGCAGCCGAAGCCCTGCACGGCAACGGCGTCCTGCGCGAGCTCTACACCGCGCTCGGCAGCCGCATCCACCTGAAGGGGAACAAGGACTACGACGCCGTCATCGCCGAGTCCCTCGCCGAACGGGGGCTGCCCGCGTCCTTGGCCGAGGCCGCGCACAGCGACGCGTACGACACGGCCCTGCGCGCGAGCCACCGCGCCGGGCAGGAGGCGGTCGGCGAGGAGACCGGCACTCCCGTCGTCACCGTGGACGGCGTCGGCTTCTTCGGGCCCGTCCTCACCTCGACACCCCGGGGCGAGGAGGCGGTCCGGCTGTTCGAGGCCGTCCGGACCCTGGCGGGGACGAGAGCGTTCACCGAACTGAAGCGGGGCCGTGGTGCGCTCGACGTCCACTGAGCCCGGCGCGTCCACTGGGGTCGGCATGTCCAATGAGGGCGGCGCGTCCACGGAGCCCGGCACGTCCACGGAGCCCGGCGCGTCGGGTGAGCCGGGGGCGCCCACCGGGCCGGGGGCATCCACCGGACCGGGCGCTCGCACCCGCCGTCGCCTCATCGCCGCGAGCCTGGTCAGCTCGGTGGGCGACGGCATCTACGTACCGCTGACGATGCTCTTCATCTCCTCCCTCACCGGCCTGTCGCTGACCTCGATCGGCGCGGGGCTGACCATCGCCGGACTCTGCGCCCTGGCGTTCATGCCCGTCGCGGGCGTCCTCATCGACAGGTTCAGCGGCCGACGGGTCCTCATCGGGGTGCTCGCGCTGCGGGCGGTCGGGTTCGCCGCCTACCCGTTCGCCACCTCCTACCCCGCGTTCCTGATGGTCGCCCTGGTGGTCGCGGTGGGGATGTGGGCCTCGTCGCCCAGCCTGCACGCCCTCGTCGGCGAGCTGGCCGAAGGCACGGAGCGCGACCGGCTGTTGGCGTGGGACCGCAGCCTGCGCAACGCGGGCATGGGGTTCGGCAGCCTCGCGGCGGCGGGCATGCTCGCGTGGAACGGCAGCGCGGGCTTCGTCGGCGCCGCCATGGTCCTGGCCTCGGTCTTCGCCGTCGCCGCCGTACTGGTGGCCCGCATCCCGGCCGTCCCCCGCAGGTCCAAGGGGCCGGAGGCGGCCCGGGGCGGATACCGGCGGGTGCTCGCCGACCGGCCCTACCTGCTCCTCACGGCGGCCAACTTCCTGATCGCCTTCGGATACACCACTCAGGCCATCGCGCTGCCGGTCTTCCTCACCCGGGACGTCGGCCTCCCCGAAGCCTGGGCCGGGGCCGTCTTCGCACTCAACACCATCCTGGTCGCGGCGCTCGGCGTCCCGGTCGCCCGGCTGACCCTGCGCGGCCGACGCACCCGTACGGCCGCGGGCGGCGCGGTCGTCTTCGCGCTCTCCTTCGCCGCCTTCGCGGTGCTCCCCCGACTGACCAGCGGTACGGGGGCCTTCGTCGCGGTCCTGGCGGTCGCGGTCCTCTACACGGTGGGCGAACTCGTCCACTCCGGCCCTTCGCAGAGCCTGTCGATCCAGGCCGCCCCCGATCACCTGCGGGGACGGTATCTGTCGACGTATCAACTGTCCTGGTCGGTCTGCCGCACCATCGCGCCCCTGCTGCTGGGGTTCCTGCTCGACGCGGGCCAGTGGCACCTGTGGACGGTCCTGGCATTCCTGGTCCTGACCGGCGCCGCGCTCCTGCTGTGCGCCGAACGCGTACTGCCACCACACATCGTCAGCGACAGCACGCGAGCACCCGCCGCCGCTCCCTAGAAGGGGGCGGGGTGGGGCTGGACCCACCCCGTCGTACGGCCAGACCCATACCGCGCCGCGCCCCGCTCTCCGTAGCGTCGTCGTCATCACGAGACGGAGGGAAGAAACCATGGGAAAGACCACCGGGACCAGGGTCGAGACAGCGCGGCTGGGCGCGCCGCAGGTTCACGAGGCCGTGGCCACACTGAAGAAGAGCATCGTGCTCTACGGAGTCGTCAGCGCCGTCGTGCTCGCCACGGTCGCCGTGCTGGCGATCGGCGGGCACGCGGTGTCCTCGTTCATGTGGGTGCGCTCCGCGCTCCTGCTCGCCGTCACCGTCCTGATCCACCGGATGGCCGTCGCGGTGGCGAAGGGATCGCGGCGGGCGTACGAGCGGGTGAGCGCCCTCACCGTCGTCCTGCCCGTCGCCATCGTCGGCGTCGACGCAATCCCCGGCCTCTGCCCGCCGTGGTTCGCCGTGATGCAGGGGGTGTCCGCCCTGGCCCTCGTCCTCGCCGCCGTCACGGTCAGGGGCACCGCGCTGCGCGCCGTGTTCCCCAAGAACGGGTGAGCGGATGTTCCGGGGCGCCGCTGTCCTGTCAGACTGGCGTCGTGGCGAAGGGACCGGACGAATGAGGCTGCCCGAGGGGCACGGCCCACTGCGCTGGTGGGCCGAGGCCGTGCGTGGTGTGTACCGGTCCGCCGTGCTGGTCGGGTTGACGTGGCTGCTGCCCTCGGTGTGCCTGGCCGTCGGCTTCGGTGGATCCCGTGCGGTGGGTTCCTGGTCCGAAGGGTTGAACGCTCCGCTGGCCGTACGGGCGTTGGTGGGCCTCGGGCAGGTGCTGATGGTGCTCCTGTGGCTCGTGGCGGCCGTGTGCATCGTGCACCCGCTGACCAGCCGCCTCCTCGCCCGGGCCGCCCGTCGGTGCGCGCGGAGCTGGCTGGGCGAGACGTTCGAGGTGACGTACCGCGCCGTGCCCCGGGTCAGCCGCATGGCGACGGGTTACTGGTGGGACGGCCACGAGTACCACGGCTCCGAGCGGGAGGCCCGCCGCCGGGCGAAGACGCACGCCAGGTTCCACGACCCCCAGCTGCACTGGGACGGGCTGTGGGGCCTAGCCGCCGGGGCGGCCGTCCTGCCGGTGGCGGGCCTGCCGCTGCTCGGGCTCGCGGGCGGGACGTATCTGATGCTGGCACCGGAGCTCCTGGGGTACGGATTCGAGTACGGGTACGGCATCGCGCTGATCGTCGCCGGGCTGGCCGCCGCTCCGTTCGCATGGCGGATCCTCCGGCCCGTAGGGCGTCGTTTCCTCGGCCCGGTGCCGCACTCCTGGCTCGGCCGCAGGGTGCGGGAGCTGGAGGCCGTACAGGCAGACCTGACGCACACTCAGGCAGCCGAACTGGAGCGCATCGAGAGGGACTTGCACGACGGTACCCAGGCCAGGCTGCTGGCTTTGGGCATGTCGGTGGGAGCCGCCGAGCAGCTCGTCGACACCGATCCCACTGCGGCGAAGGCCCTCCTCGCGGAGGCCCGGGGCGCTTCGGTGACCGCACTCGCCGAGCTGCGCTCACTGGTCCGCGGCATCAACCCGCCCGTGCTCGCCGAGCGCGGCCTCGTGGACGCCGTCCGGGCCCTGGCGCTTGACGCCCCCGTCGAGACCACCGTGCACAGCACGGTGGTCTCGCGCATCGAACGTCCCATGGAGTCGGCCGTCTACTTCGCCGTCGCCGAACTGATGGCGAACGTCGCCAAGCACGCCGGGGCCTCCCGGGTGACGATCGGCTTCGCGTACGCGCACCAGTTGCTCTCCGTGACGGTGACGGACGACGGGGTCGGCGGAGCCGCCGCCTCCGCCGGTTCCGGGCTGCGCGGCATCGAGCGCCGGATGGCGGCCTTCCGTGGCACCCTGCACATCAACAGCCCCACCGGGGGACCCACTCACATCACCGTGGCGGTGCCGTGCGCGTTGTCGTAGCCGAGGACCTCTTCCTGCTCCGCGAGGGAATGGTCCGGATCGTCGAGGCGCACGGGCACACGGTGGTCGCCTCCGTCGACACGGGCCCCGCCACGCTCGACGCGCTGCTGGTCCAGAGGCCCGACGTGGCGATCGTGGACGTACGGCTGCCCCCGACCTTCTCCGACGAAGGACTCCAGGCGGCCCTCGCCGCCCGCCGCGAGGTTCCGGGACTGCCCGTGCTGATCCTCTCGCAGCACGTGGAGCAGTTGTACGCACGCGATCTGCTGGCCGACGGACACGGCGGGATCGGCTACCAGCTGAAGGACCGGGTGCTGGACACGGCCCAGTTCATGGACGCACTGGGCCGCGTCGCCGACGGCGGTACGGCACTCGACCCGACGGTCGTGGCCAAACTCCTCGGCCGCCCCGGCCGGGCCGATCCGCTCGCCGCGCTCACCGAGCGGGAGCGCTCGGTGCTCGCCCTGATGGCGGAGGGCCTCTCCAACACGGCGATCGCGGCCCGGCTGTTCCTGAGCGAGGGCGCCATCAGCAAGTACACGACGGCGATCTTCGCCAAGCTCGGGCTCGCCGCCGACGACGACACCAACCGCCGGGTCCGGGCGGTCCTCGCCTACCTCGGCGCGGACGCTCCCGGCGGTTGGTGACCGTACCCGCGCGACCCGTCCTCGCGCGGTGTGTCAGAAGGCGTGGGCCATCAGCTCCGCGAACAGGGTGTGCTCGTCGGCCTCCAGGCCGCGTGAGCGGAACCAGCCGCAGATGTTGGCGCAGTCGCGCTGGAGGAACGCCATCCCGTTGAGGTTGCCGACCAGGTCGACGATCTGCGGCAGGTCGATGATGACCAGCCGCTCCCCCGCCGCCAGGATGTTGTACGCGGAGAGGTCGCCGTGCACGAGGCCGTTCTGCACCAACGTCGCGAGTGCGTCGGTGAGTTGCTCGTAGTACGAGGCCAGCAGTTCGGGGGACGGGCGTACTTGAGCGAGCCGGGGCGCGGTCGCGACGGCGCCGTCCTCGTCGACGACGGTGATCCACTCCATCAGGATCTCGGTGCCGTCGATCTGGACCGGGTAGGGAACGGGCAGTCCGAGGTTCCAGAGGCGTACCAGCGCGCCCCACTCGGACACCGCCCACTCACCGGCCGCGACCTGGCGGCCGAAGGTGCTCTTCCGCTTGACGGCCCGCTCGTCGCGCGAGCGCTTCATCGAGCGGCCCTCGGTGTACGAGGCGGCGCGGTGGAAGGACCTGTGCTCCGAGGAGCGGTAGCGCTTGGCGGCCATGACCACGCCCGCGTCCGGGTGGAGCGGGTCGGCGCGCTCGACGAGGTGGACGTCGGCCTCCTTGCCGGTCTTGAGGACGCCGAGTTCGGTGTCGATCGCGCCCTGCGAGGTCACCACCCAGTCCGGGAGCGGCTCGGGGCCCCTGGAGAGGGGTTCGACGCTGAGCCAGGTCGACCAGCGCTGGCCGTCCGCGAGGTCGCCGTAGGTACGGAAGTCGAAGACGAACCGGTCGTCGACGTCGTGGAGGTCGTCGGCGGCGGGCGGGACGTGGTGAGAGGGACCGGCGAGGAAGTCGTCAGGAATTGCCGGGTACTGCGGGTACTGCGGGAGATTGTCGTGAGACATCGCTGAGGGTGCTCCATGAGATGAGAGGGGGTCGGTCTGCGGGCAGGCCGAGGACAGTCGTCATCACGGTCTTGCCTCCTCTCGTGAAGCACCGGGCAGCTCCCGGTGACTGGCCCATGGTGAGGGAAGGTCGCGGCGAGCGGCAACCGAATAAAGCCGCCCCGCACGGGTCCCGCGCGGCCCTCGCGCTGTTCCGGCTCAGGTCACGTGCTGTCCCGGCTGAGATCAGGTGCTGTCCCGGCTCAGTTCACGTGCGACGCGACGGCCGACGCGATGGCCTGGGTGTAGCGCGTGATTCCCGGCGAGGGGGCCGGGCATGGGCGGGGGGTCGACGTCGTGGGGGCCAGGCAGAAGTGCAGGGGGTCGTCGTCCCGGTGGAGGGCGGCGAGGCCGTTGCGGCACGCACCCCGGCGGTTTCGTTCCTCGGCGTTGCAGGGGAGGCTGCGGCGCCAGTCGTAGCGTCCGCCGGACGGGCTCACCGCCTTGCCCGCGTCGGCGACCGCGTCGCCGGAGGCCGCCGCCCGGGCCTGGTAGAGCTCGTTGACCCGGCGGGTGCGGTCGGACGAGAAGGCGTCCGGGCCCTGGAGCACCCAGATGATCCGGGGGCGGGGGATGCCCGCCCGGCGGGCGGCTCCGGCGATCTGCTCCGTCAGGGCCTCGGCGTCCTGGGCGTAGCGGGTGTAGTAACGGCCGCTGCCCTGGGGGATGTTGTTCATACAGGGCGTGAATCCCCAGGAGTTTCCCCAGAACTGGAGGACGACGGCCCGGGGGCGGTGCGTGGCGACCAGAGCCGCCGCCTTGTCCTTGTCGGGCACGAGGGACCCCGAGGGGCGTCCGGTGAGGTAGTCGCAGAGGGTCGTGCCGGAGTACGGGGCGCTGTGCACGGTCGCCCTGCCGCCCGCCGCCACGGCGTCGCCGAGCGCCACCTGGCTCTCCATGGCGATCGAGTCCCCGAGGTAGAGCACCGTCGGCCGCTCGCCGACGGGGAGTTGGGGATCGGACGCGGTCCGGGGGTGCTGGGCGTCGTCGGCGCGGTCGCTGTCGCGGTCACTGGCTCTGTCGCTGCCCCTACCCCCACCGTCGCCGTCGCCGTCGCCGGGAGAGCGGGGCTGGCCGTCCGGCCGTGCCGCGACCGTCGGGGCCGGGGGTGGCGGTTCCTCTTCGGGCGGCTCGGCGAAGAAGGCGCAGCCGGTGGTCCACCAGAGCAGGAGGGCCACGAGCGCGACGCCGTACCGCAGCCGGTTCTTGTCCATGCTCAGCAGCCTTCCGGTAATCCACCGCCCAGAGGGAGGCCACGAGCACTGAGATCGATGCGCTGACAGCAAGTCCACAGTTTTATGGGCCAGTTGACGGCCCGTCAAGAGTGCGGCCGCGACTCCGGCCATCCGTCGTCGTGCTGCCGACAGCCTTGACAGGACCATTGGTCTGGACCAAATTGGGCGCCCCGTCGAAACCTCCTCTTCCCCCCGTTCCGGAGGCAGTTGTGGACCGTCCCCACCGATCCCGCACGCCCAGACGCCGCCCGTCCCCTCGGTCGGCCGTCGGACTCCTCGTCACCGCACTCGCGCTCGCCGCGTCCGGCCTGACCGCCGTCGCCCCGGCAGCCGTCGCCGAAGCCGCCCCCGCCCCCGTCGCCGCCGTCGCCGCCGACACCGAGCTCGCCCGCAACGGCGGCTTCGAGGCCGGGCTCACCGGCTGGAACTGCACCTCGGGGGCCGTGGTCACCACCCCCGTCCGCAGCGGCAGCTCCGCTCTGAAGGCCACCCCCGCGGGCAGCGACCACGCCAAGTGCACGCAGACCATCACGGTCAAGCCCAACTCGACGTACACACTGAGCGGTTGGGTGCGCGGTTCGTACGTCTACCTCGGCGCGAGCGGCACCGGCACCACCGACGTGTCGACCTGGACCCAGTCGGCCGACGCCTTCAAGCAGTTGAGCACCACCTTCAAGACCGGGGCGAACACCAGCCAGGTCACCATCTACACCCACGGCTGGTACGGCACCCCCGCCTACTACGCCGACGACCTGAGCCTCTTCGGTCCTGGCGACACCACCCAGCCCCAGCCGCCCGCCCCGCCGACCAGCCTCAAGGCGGGGACGGTCACCTCGACCACCGCCGCCCTCACCTGGTCCGCCTCCACCGGCGCCACCTCGTACGCGGTCTACCGCAACGGGACGAAGGCGGCCACGGCCACCTCCACCTCGGCCACCCTCACCGGGCTCGCTCCCGCCACCGCCTACAGCGTCCAGGTAGCCGCCCTCAACGCCGACGGGGAATCGGCCAAGTCGACGGCGCTCACCGTCACCACTCTCCCGGGCGGCGGCAACCCCGACCCCGGCGACCTCCCCGCCCACGCGCTGATCGGTTATCTGCACACCAGCTTCGCCAACGGCTCCGGCTACACCCGGCTGGCCGACGTGCCCGCCTCCTGGGACGTCATCAACCTCGCCTTCGGCGAACCCACCTCGGTGACCAGCGGCGACATCCGCTTCAAGCTGTGCCCCGTCGCCGAGTGCCCGAACGTCGAGTCCGAGGCCGACTTCAAGGCGGCGGTCAAGGCCAAGCAGGCGCAGGGCAAGAAGGTGCTCATCTCCATCGGCGGGCAGAACGGACAGGTCCGGCTCACCACGACCGCCGCCCGTGACGCCTTCGTCGCCTCCGTCTCGAAGATCATCGACGAGTACGGGCTGAACGGCCTCGACATCGACTTCGAGGGCCACTCGCTCTCCCTGGACACCGCCGACACCGACTTCAAGAACCCGACGACCCCGGTCGTGGTCAACCTCGTCTCGGCGGTCAAGACCCTCAAGGCCAAGTACGGCAGCGGCTTCGTCCTGACCATGGCGCCCGAGACCTTCTTCGTCCAGCTCGGCTACCAGTTCTACGGCGTGGGCAAGTGGGGCGGCCAGGACCCGCGCGCGGGCGCGTACCTCCCGGTCATCCACGCGCTGCGCGACG
Source organism: Streptomyces sp. NBC_00237 (assembly GCF_026342435.1). Classification (NCBI taxonomy): domain Bacteria; kingdom Bacillati; phylum Actinomycetota; class Actinomycetes; order Kitasatosporales; family Streptomycetaceae; genus Streptomyces; species Streptomyces sp. NBC_00237. Next base: position 313,648 of record NZ_JAPEMT010000004.1, read on the forward strand.
ACCTGACCCTGCTGCACGTCCAGGACTACAACTCGGGCCCGATCATGGGTCTCGACAACCAGTACCACTCCATGGGCGGCGCCGACTTCCACATCGCGATGACCGACATGCTGCTCACCGGCTTCCCGGTCGCGGGCGACGCGAACAACGTCTTCCCGCCGCTGCGCCCCGAACAGGTCGCCATCGGCATGCCCGCCTCCACCCAGGCCGGAAACGGGTGGGTGTCCTCCGCCGAGGTCAACAAGGCGCTGGACTGCCTGACGAAGAAGACGAACTGCGGCAGCTACCAGACCCACGGCACCTGGCCCGCCCTGCGCGGCCTGATGACCTGGTCGATCAACTGGGACCGCTTCAACAACCAGGAGTTCAGCCGGAACTTCGACACCTATTTCGGCGGCTGAGGCTGGGGGGGGCGGGGCGAGCGCGGGGGCGAGGGCGAGCGTGCCCTTTTCGCCCCCGCGCCCGCCCCCTTCGTACGCTGGCAGCATGCATATGCGTCCCACCTTGAACTGGGTCCCCGACGGTGACCTGCCACCCGGCTCCTCGGACTGGGAGCCGGTCGCCGACGCGCTCGCTCGCGGCGGTGTGCTCGTGCTCAGCGGAGCGGGCCTCTCCACGGAGTCGGGGATTCCGGACTACCGGGGCGAGGGCGGAAGCCTGAGTCGGCACACTCCGATGACGTACCAGGAATTCGTCTCCGACCCGCAGGCCAGGCGCCGGTACTGGGCGCGCAGCCATCTGGGCTGGCGCGTCTTCGGCCGGGCCCGCCCCAACGCGGGGCACCGGGCCGTGGCCGCGTTCGCGCGCCACGGCCTGGTCTCGGGTCTGATCACGCAGAACGTCGACGGGCTGCACCAGGCTGCGGGCAGCGAGAACGTGGTGGAACTGCACGGCAGCCTGGACCGCGTCATCTGTCTGACCTGCGACGCCCTCGGGGCGCGCGGCGAGCTCGCCCGCCGCCTGGCCGAGGCCAACCCGGACTTCGCCCCGGTGGCCGCCGGGATCAACCCGGACGGCGACGCCGACCTCACCGACGAGCAGGTCGGCGACTTCCACGTGGTGCCCTGCACGGTCTGCGGCGGAGTCCTCAAGCCGGATGTGGTGTTCTTCGGGGAGGCCGTCCCGCCGCAGCGGGTCGAGCGGTGCCGCGCCCTGGTCCGTGAGGCGGACGCGCTGCTGGTCCTCGGGTCCTCGCTGACGGTGATGTCCGGGCTCCGCTTCGTACGGCAGGCGGCCCAGGCGGAGAAGCCCGTGCTGATCGTCAACAGGGACCCGACGCGCGGCGACCGGCAGGCCCTGACCCGGGTGGCACTGCCCCTCGGGCAGGTCCTCACCGACGTGGCCCGGCGGCTCGGGGTGCGGGTCGACGAGGCGGGGTCGTAGGGGCGGTCAGGGTCAGGAGGGGGTAGCTGTCCGCGTTATGGCCAGTCGCTAGTACCCGGCTTCGCCGCGCTTCGGCAGCCTGGGGCCGTCAACCCCCACACACGCGCCTCAGCGTGTTCCCCGAAACGAGGAACCATGAAGATAGCCGGGTTAGTTCCCGCCGCCCTCGCCGCCGCCGTCTCCGTCGTCGCCCTGCTGTCCCCCACCGCATCGGCCGCGACCACCGCTCCCCCGCCCGCCGTCCCGGCTTCGGCTTCGGCCGACGCGGGCAACCAGCCGATCATCGGCGGCGGTTACGCCTCGAACGCTCCGTGGGCCGCGCGGCTCTTCTCCAACGGGAGAGAGACCTGTTCCGCGACGATCATCGCGCCCACCTGGATCCTGACCGCGAAGCACTGTGTCTCCGGCGGCGGCCTGTCCTTCCGCATCGGCAGCCTCGACCAGCACAGCGGCGGCACCATGGCCAACGGCGCCCAGACCTACACGCACAGCTCCGACCTGGCGCTGGTACGGCTGGACCGGTCCGTGGCGGGCACGTACTCCAGACTCGGCCAGCCCGGATCGGTGACGGTCGGACAGAGCGTCCAGGTGTACGGCTGGGGCGCCACCTCGCAGTGCGGCCAGGAGATCAACTGCCAGTCCCGGCTGCTGAAGGTGGCCAACGTGACCGTCACCGGCGGGTGCAGTGACGCGTACGGCGGCTCGGCGATCTGCGCCCGGCGCGGCAACGGCATCACCGCGGGCGGCGACTCGGGCGGCCCGATGACGGCGAACGGCATCCAGGTCGGTGTGGCCTCCACCAGCGACCGGCAGACCACCACCGCGTACACGAACGTCACCGCCTACCGTTCGTGGATCCGGTCCGTGGCCGGGGTGTGACCCGGTCCGTGGCCGGGGTGTGACCCGGTCCTGACTCCACGGCACCCCACGGCGCACCGCGCCGAGGAGGGGTGAGCCGCTCTCGTGCCCGCTGTCCACCTGCCGGTTGGACGGCGGGCATGCGCGTGCCCTTCCCGGGCAGCAGATCAGCCATGAAGCGTTTCGGGGCCGTGGGCCTCCCGCTGTCGTCGAACGAACGTCTCCCGCACACCGTCACAGGGGACCGGGTCCGGCATCGGCGGTGTGCTTCCGGCGCTTCCTTGAGGTGGAGGCCCCTTCCCCCGCGCGGGGGAGTCGGTTCACCCCGCCGAGGGATGCTCGGCTCCCCGGCCGGGTGGGACCTTCGAAGTGCGCAGCCGTTGAATCCACCGAGCGCCGGAACCAACCAGCGCCGGACCCACTCAGCGGTGAACCCACCAAGCGTCGGACCCACCATGCGAGGAGCGTCATGTCCACACCCAGGATCCTGATCGTCGGCGGGGGTTTCGCCGGGCTGGAGTGCGCGTACCGGCTGGAGCGCAGGCTGACCGCGCGGGAGGCCGAGATCACGATGGTCAGTGAGCAGAACCACCAGCTGTATCTGCCGCTGCTGCCGCAGGTCGCGGCGGGCAAGCTGACCGCGCAGTCCATCGCCGTGTCGCTGCGGCGGCTGCTGCGCCGCACGACGCTGGTGCCGGGCAGGGCCGTCGGCGTGGATCCTGCGGCCAAGGCCGTCGTGGTCCGCACCATCGACGAGCAGGTGCGCGCCCTGCGCTACGACTACCTCGTCCTCGCGCCCGGCAGCGTGACCCGGCAGTTCGACATTCCGGGGGTGGCCGAGCACGCGATCGGCATGAAGACCCTCGCCGAGGCGGCCTACCTCCGCGATCACGTCATCGGCCAACTCGACCTCGCCGCGGCGACGGACGACCCGGAGGAGCGGGCCGCACGACTGCGGTTCGTGGTGGTCGGCGGCGGCTACGCGGGAAGCGAGACCGCCGCCTACGTCCAGCGGCTGACCAGCCGCGCGGCCAAGCGCTACCCGGGACTCGACGCGTCGGAGATCCGCTGCCACCTGGTGGACCTGGCCCCGAAGCTGATGCCGGAGCTGGGGGACGCGCTGGGGAGGAAGGCGGTGCGCGTCCTGGAACGGCGGGGGGTGGAGATGTCCCTCGGCGTCTCGGTCGCCTCGGCGACCGAGGGGTCCGTCACCCTGACCGACGGCCGGACGCTGCCGTGCCGGACGCTGGTGTGGACCGCCGGGGTGGCCCCCAGCCCGCTGATCGCGACCCTGGACGCGGAGACCGAACGGGGGCGGCTGGTGACCCGCGCGGACCTGACCGTGCCCGGGTTCGACGGGGTGTACGCGCTGGGGGACGCCGCGTCCGTCCCGGACCTGGCGACCGGGGCCGACGCCGTCTGCGCACCCACCGCCCAACACGCCACCCGGCAGGGCAAGGCCGCGGCGATGAACGTGCTCTCCGCGATACGCGGCTTCCCGGGCGCCGACTACCGGCACCGGGACCTCGGCCTCGTGGTCGACCTGGGCGGCGCGCAGGCGGTGGCCAGGCCCCTGGGCGTCCCGCTGAGCGGGATCGTCGCGCAGGGGGTGACCACCGCGTACCACCTGATGGCGCTGCGCACGCTGACCGCGCGTTCCCGGGCCGTCGGCGGCTGGCTGCTCAACGCGCTGGCGGGGGACGACTACGTACGCATCGGGCTCCAGGCGGAGCAGGAGTCGACGCTCGATCACTTCGAGAGCAGGAAGGGGTACTTGAGCCGGGCAGAAGTGCGGGAACTCACGGACAGGTAGGTACGGCCAGAACGCCGGATCACAGGAGGCCCCCCTGCGGCCGGCTGAGGCACGCGGGGGCTTTGTGGGCCACCTTTCGTGGCCGCCGATGAGTTTCCCCGCCCGCTCCGGTCTTACGGGTGAACGCCGAGGAGCGGAGGCAGGAAATGGGCAGGACCACGCACATCACCCAGGTGGCCACGATCGCGATCCACGTCACCGACCAGCAGAAGGCGGTCGAGTTCTACGTCGGTGAACTCGGCTTCGAGGTACGCCGGGACGCGCCGTTCGGCGAGGGGCGCTGGATCGAGGTGGCACCACCCGGGGCGACGACGACCGTCGCGCTCGTCCTGAAGGGGATTCCGGCCGGTATCCGGCTGACCACCCGGGACGCCGACGCCGACCACGCGGAGCTGGGCACGCGCGGCGTCGACACGGACGCGGAGGTCCTGCGGATGGGGCCCTCGGCACCGCCGATGTTCACGGTGCGCGACCCGGACGGCAACACACTCATTCTCGTCGAGGGTTCCTGAGGGGGCGGGCCGCAAGGGGCGCGCGGTCGGGCCGGACTCCCCGGTCGGCGCGCGCCCCGGCACGTCCCGTGTCACCCGTGAGTGCGTCGGCGACCCCAGCCGACGGCAGCGCGGCTCCCGCCCGGGTCTTGCGGACCGCGCCCCGCGTCGTCGATCGTCGTGCCCATGGGGATGCTGACGACCTGCCTGGTCTCGCTGGCCGTGGTGAACGTCGTGCTCGGGCTGGCGACCCGGCCGTGGCGGCGGTGGATGGAGGCCCGGGCGGTCCGGCAGGTGCGGGCGTGGCCGGGGCTCGACGCGTACCACCGGGACCTGCTGAGCACCTCCGAACCCCTGTGCGCGACCGACCACCAGCCGGGCAGGCTGCTGAAGAACGCCTGCCGCGCCGCCCCGGTGGCCGTCCGCCTGTTGGACGAGGCCGGGCTGCTCGACGTCCCCGGCATGCGGCTGGCGGAGAACGCGGCCGAACCGGCCCACCCGGTCACGGCAGCCGCGTACCGCGTCATCGCCGGGTACGGATCCGTCAGCGACCGCCCCCGCGTCGGCGACATCGGCCGTCACGCCGACTTCCAGGCGGCCGTCCGCACCCACCTGACCGGCCTTCTCCTCCACGCCCCCGCCACCCGGATCCACGTGGGCACCACCCTCAACGACCTGGCCCTGTGGTGCTACGGCCTCGGCGCGGCGGCCCCCGCCGTACACGCCTTCCTCCTCCTGCGCCGCATCGACCCCGACGACACCTACATCCTCCAGGGTTCCTTCGTAGCCGCCTCCCTCGTCTTCGTGGCGGCCCTGATCGTGCTCACGGCCCAGGCGGGCAACACCTGGCACCCCCTCGCGGAACTGGAGACCCCCACCGCCCTCAAGGAACTCGCCCCGCCCCGCTAGGACCCGCAGGTGTCCGCACGGACACGGGCATGGGCACAGGCGGCCCGGGCAGGATTCCCCGGCCGTCGCCGCGACGGCGTGATTCCGCAGGAGGCTCGCATGGTCCCGGACCGCATCGCCCTCGATCCCCATCTGGACCTCCAGGAACAGGCCCGGCTGCTGCGCGCGCACGGCAGCGTCGTCCCCGCCTCCTGGCCGGGCGGCGTGGAGTGCTGGGCCGTCGTCGGCTACGCGGAGCTGGAGGCGGCCCTGACCCAGCCGCTCTTCGCCCGCTCCCCCCGTCACTGGCGGGCACTGCGGGACGGGGAGATCCCTCGGGACTGGCCGATGCGGGACCACCTCGACCGGCAGTGGATGCTCACCTCGGACGGGGCCGAGCACTCCAGGCTGCGCAGGGCGGCGGCGGGTGCCTTCGCCCCCCGCCGGGTCAAGGCGCTCGCCCCGTCCGTGACCGCCGTCGTGGACCGGCTGCTCGACGGCGTCGACCCGGCGGCGGGGCCGGTGGACCTCCGCGAGGAGTTCGCGCTGCCCCTCGCCCTGGGCACCCTGTGCTCCCTGCTCCGCGTACCCGACGACGAAAGGCCCCGGGTCACGGCGCTCGTCTCCCGTGCCCTGTCCCGGGCGGCCCTGACGCCCGAGGAATCGCGTCTGCTCAGCGCCGAGATCCGCGCCTGCCTCGACCATCTGCTGACCCGGCCGGTCGCCCCCGGCGAGGACGGCGGTCTGGTGGCCGACCTGCGGGAGTCGGCCGACTCCGAGGGCGGGCTCAGTCAGCAGGAGGCACGCGACACCTTGTGGCTGTTCCTCGCCGCCGGTTTCGACACGACGGTGGCCGCCCTCGTCAACACGGTGCGCGCCCTGCTGGAGCACCGCGACGAACTGGACCGTGTCCTGGCCGGAGAGGTGTCCTGGGACCAAGTGCTGGAGGAGGCCCTGCGTTACGACGCCAGCGTCTTCGCCCTGCCGTTCGCCTTCGCGCGCGAGGACGTCACGCTCGGCGGGCAGCACATCCGGGCCGGTGACGCGCTGCTGCTGTGCTACGCGGCGGCGAACCGGGACCCGTCCCGCGAGGGCGGCGGCTCCTCCTTCCGGCTCCCCGGCCCGGGCGGCCCGGGCGGCCCGCACCTGGCCTTCGGCCGGGGCCCGCACTTCTGCCTCGGCGCACCCCTGGCCCGCCTCCAGCTCCGTACGGCGCTCTCCGCGCTCTTCGCCCGCTTCCCCGCGCTGCGGCTGGCGGACGCGCCGGGGCCGACCGTCCCGTCGCTGACGATCAACACGGTCACCTCGCTGATGGTGTCCGCCTGACCAGCCCGAAGGCGGTGGGGCACGGAAGGGTGACTGGAGGTGCCGGAACGCCGGAGCCGGGCAATCCTGGTCGCAACGGCCCGGCCGCCGGGCCCCCTAGGAGACCGTGATGGCCGAGAACGACCGAGCCCGGACCGACCGGAAACCGAGCAGCAAGCGCCCGAACATCTCGCCCCGGCTCGTCGCGGGCGTGCTGATCGTCGCCCTGGCGCTCTGGTTCGTACTGATCAACAACCGCTCCGTCCGCATCCACTTCTGGATTCCCTGGGCGGAAGCCCCCATGTGGTTCGTGCTCGGCGCCACCTTCCTGGCCGGGGCCGTCACCGCCTGGCTGCTGGGCCGCAGGAAGAAGTAGCCCGGGGCCTGTGAGACGGCGGGACTACGCGTCCGCTGCGGCCGGGGTGCGGGAGTCGACGTCGTCCATGAAGTCCAGCATCCGGCCGTTGACCAGGTCCGGGTGGTCGATCTGCGGACCGTGCCCGGTCGCCGCGACGATCTCGGCGCGCGCTCCCGGTATCAGGCGCGGTACGCGCTCCAGCTGGCGCTGCGGGTGTACGAGCAGGCTGCGCTTGCCCATGATCAGGTTGAACGGCGTGCGCAGCGAGCCCAGTTCCGCGTCGGACAGCGGCAGCGGAGCCGGGCGGCGGACGCGGAAGGCGCGGGCGCCGAGCTGCACCCACCTGCGCAGCTCGGGAACGGCGATGACGGGCTGTTCCAGCCAGGAGGCCAGGCGCGGGCGCAGCGCCTTGGGCGCGAAGCTGGCGAAGAGGCTGACGAAGACCCAGGCGAAGAAGCGCAGGCCGACCTTCTCCAGGCCGCCGGGGTCGAGGGCGGTGACGGAGGCGAGGCGTTCGGGCCGCCGGTGGGCCTGGTTGATGACGAGCCAGCCGCCGTAGGAGGAACCGACGAGGTGGACCCTGTCGAGGCCGAGGGCGTCGAGGGCCTCGTCCATCCACCGGGCGGCGCGCTCGGGCTGCCACATCGGTTCGCGCTGGACGCTGCGGCCCGCGTCGCCGGGGGTGTCGAGGGAGTAGACCGGGCGTTCGGCGCTGAGCCCGGGGGTGTTGGGGTACCACATGGCGGAGCTGTAGCCCGCGCCGTGGATCAGGACGATCGGCGTACGGGCGTCGGCGACGGGGTCGGCGGTCCCGTACCGGTAGACGTGCGTGGTGCCGAAGCTGGTCTCCACGTCCGTCTCGGAGCGGATGGGTGCGCCCATCGCGTAGAGCTCGTCGGCGGCCGCGAAGTAGCGGTCGCGCAGCTCGTCGCTGACGTAGCGGCCGACGTCGCGGCGCAGGCGGGTCGCGTTCTCGGGCATGGGGCACCTCCGGGGCAGGACCGGTATTTGTGATACGACCGTACCACGATGCTGGTACAGCGGTACCATGAAGAAGTCCGGTCCGCACCGGGCGGCGACCACCACCTCACTACGGGCCGGAGACTGTACGGATGCCGAAGCGCGTTGACCACGAGGAACGGCGCACCCAGATCGCCGAGGCGCTCATCCAGGCCGCGGGACGTCAGGGGCTGCACGCCGTCGGCATGCGCGACGTCGCCGCCGAGGCCGGGGTGTCGCTGCGCCTCGTCCAGTACTACTTCGAGACCAAGGAGAAGCTGCTCTTCTACGGGCTCCAGCACCTGACCCGACGCTTCACGGCCCGGGTCGGCGCGCGCCTCGCCGCAGCCGGCCCCGACCCCGGCCCGCGCACGACCGTCGAGGCGCTGCTGCTGGCCTCGCTGCCCACCGACGAGGAGGGCCGCACCTTCCACCTGCTCTACAGCTCGTACTCGATCCTGTCCGTCACCGACCCGGCCCTCGCCTCCCAGCCCTTCACCGACGACCCCGACGCCGCCGAGAACGCCCTGACCGGACTGATCGGGCAGGCACAGGAGACGGGCCTCGCCGACCCCGCCGTCGACGCGCGGACGGAGGCCGTCAGCCTGCTCGCCATGACCGCGACCCTGGGCACCAGCATCCTCGTCAACCAGCGCACACCGGAGTCGGCACTCGCGGTGCTCGACCACCACCTGAACCGGATCTTCAGCACGGCGCCCTAGAACTTCTCAGCGGGTGGTGGGCCAGGTGCGCAGCAAGGCGTCGAGCGCGTGCAGGATCTCCGTCCAGCTCTCCTGCGCGTCGGGGGCGCTGTGGCTGAAGCTCCCGGCGGACTCCAGGGTGACGTAACCGTTGAAGACGCTGCCCAACAGCCGTACCGCGTGCGTCTGGTGGGGTTCGGCGAGGTCGTATCCGCGCAGGATCGCCCGCGTCATCCGCGCATGCCGTACGCCCGCACTGGCAGCCGCCGTCTCGGAGTCGAGCGGGAACCGGGCGGCGGTGAAGCGCCCCGGGTGGGCGAGGGCGTAGTCGCGGTAGACGTTCGCGAAGGCGGTCAGCGCATCCATGCCCGCCCGCCCGGCCACGGCGGCGGACACCTGGTCGGCGAGTTCTTCCAGGGCCAGCAGGGCGATCCGGGTCTTGAGGTCGTGGGCGTTCTTGACGTGCGAGTACAGGCTCGCGGTCTTGACCCCGAACCGCCGGGCCAGTTCCGCCGGGGTCGTCTGCTCGAACCCGATCTCGTCCGCCAGGTCGGCGCCCGCCCGCACCAGTCGCTCCGTGGTCAGTCCTACCCGCGCCATGCCGATCCTCCGAATCGCTTCCCACCCCTACGTATGTTGATTATGCATTTGCCTAATCCCATTAGCCAACTTAGCGTGTCCGTTATGAAGCCACTCACCGAGCGGGAAATCCGCAACGCGTTCGTGAACTGCACCAAGGGCGAGGCCAAGCGCCTGCACGTGCCCCGTGACCTGGAGGACCGCCCCTGGGACGATCTGGACTTCCTGGGCTGGCGAGATCCCCAGGCCCCCGACCGGGCCTATCTCGTCGCCGAACTCGACGGCCGTACCGTCGGCGTCCAGCTCCGCACCTCCGGCGCGGGCTCCTGGCAGACGCGGCGCAGCATGTGCTCGGTGTGTGTGACCACTCACACCGGGGGCGTCTCCCTGATGGTCGCACCGAAGGCGGGGAAGGCCGGGCAGCAGGGCAACTCGACCGGCATCTACCTCTGTAGCGACCTGGCCTGCTCCCTGTACGTACGCGGAAAGAAGGACGCCGGGGCCGGATCGCGGCTCCACGAGTCCCTCACCCTGGAGGAGAAGGCGCAGCGGACGCTGACGAACCTCGCGGCGTTCGTCGCCACCGTGACCTCCTGAGGCCGGTGCCGTCGGCGACACGCCTGACAGGACGTCAGCGCCGGTGACCACGACCCCGTCCCGCTCGGTGCTACAGTCGTGCTCGATCGATCTCGATCGCAGGATTGTTACTCCCCGAGGACGTCACCGTCATCGCCCCAGGCGATGCGACGGAGGCGCACCGCTTGAGGGGAGGCAAGGCCCTGGGACGCGCCGCGTGCGCGACCCGGGCCTTTTTTGTTGCCCGAATCCGGCGTGAGAGGTCGCGGACCGATCCAGCACGGCACGTGCCACCAGATGCAAGGACGCATCATGAACACACACGCACAGGGACCCGAGACACTCGCGGAGAAGATTCTCCGCGGCGTCGGCGGAGCCGCGAACATCGAGAGCCTCACGCACTGCGCGACGCGGCTGCGCTTCCAGCTCCACGACGGGGACAAGGTCGACAAGGCCGCCCTGGACGCCCTCGACGGTGTCATGGGAACGGTCGCCCAGTCCGGCGACCGCTTCCAGATCGTGATCGGCGGGGCCGTCGCACGCGTCTACTCCGAGATCATGAACCTGCCGTCGATGACCGGCGGCGGTACGCCCCGCCCGACGTCCGACGCCGAGGTCAAGGCGGCGATGCGGGCCAAGAGCCGCGGCCGCTACGGCTGGGTCGACAACTTCTTCGAGTACCTCTCGGACTCGTTCCGCCCGCTCATGGGCGTGCTGCTCGGCTCCTCGCTGATCATCGCGATCGCCTCCGTCCTCGACGCCTTCGACGTGATCGACTTCCGGGCCGCGGACAAGTCCGCGACCTGGGTGTTCGTCGACGCGATGTGGCGCTCGGTGCTGTACTTCCTGCCGATCTTCGTCGCGTACAACGCGGCCAAGAAGCTGAAGATCGACCCGTGGGTGGGCGCGGCCGTGATGGCCGCGGTGATGACCCCGAACTTCACGGGCATGCTCAACAAGGACTCCGGGATCCCCGGCATCACCTGCACCACCAACCAGACGCTGGGCACCCAGGAGTGCGTGGCGCACGTCTTCGGGCTGCCGATGCAGCTGAACGACTACGGCGGCCAGGTGTTCGTGCCGCTGCTGATGGTCGCCCTGCTGGCCCTGGTCTACAAGGGGCTCCAGCGCGTCTTCCCGGAGAACGTGCACATGGTCTTCGTGCCGTTCTTCAGCATGCTGATCATGATCCCGGTGACCGCCTTCCTCATCGGCCCCATGGGCGTCTGGGCGGGCAACGGCCTCGGCGAGGGCCTCTCCTGGCTCAACGGCAACGCCCCGATCGTCTTCGCGATCCTCATCCCGCTGCTGTACCCGTTCCTGGTGCCGCTGGGCCTGCACTGGCCGCTCAACGCGCTCATGCTCGTGAACATCAACACCCTCGGCTACGACTTCATCCAGGGCCCCATGGGCGCCTGGAACTTCGCCTGCTTCGGCGCGACCGCCGGTGTGCTGCTGCTCTCGATCCGCCACCGCGAGAAGGAGATGCGCCAGACCGCCACGGGCGCCCTGGCCGCGGGTCTGTTCGGCGGCATCTCCGAGCCTTCGCTGTACGGCATCCACCTGCGCTTCAAGCGGATCTACCCGCGCATGCTGGTCGGCTGCCTCGTGGGCGGTGTGCTCGTGGGCGTCCTGGGCGGCGTCGACACCAACGCGTTCGCCTTCACCTCGCTGCTGACCATCCCGGTCTTCACGCCGATGGCCACGTACGGCATCGCGATCACGGCGGCCTTCTTCACCTCGATGGCGCTCGTGTACTTCTCCGACTTCCGCACCCCGGCGGAGCGCGCCGAGGCCAACGCCGAGCGTGACGCGGTCGAGGGCGCCGCCCGAGCAGAGGGCGCGGCGGCCGAGGAGCGCGAGCTGGTCTCCGTGGGCGCTTCCGTCGGCGCGGCCCCGGTGGCTTCCACCGACTCCGTGGTCAGGGCCACCCTTCCGACCGCTGCCTCCGCCGTCTCCGCCGCGCCCCGGGACGTCGTCCTCGCCGCGCCCGTCGCGGGCCGGGTCGTCGCTCTCGACGAGGTCCCGGACCCGGTCTTCGCCTCCCGCGCGCTCGGCGAGGGCGTGGGCATCGAGCCGACCGACGGCCGTATCGTCGCCCCGGTCGGCGGCGAGCTGGTGACCACCGCCGTCACCGGCCACTCCTTCGGCATCCGCACCGAGGACGGCGTCGAGGTGCTCGTCCACGTCGGCATCGACACGGTGCAGATGAAGGGCGAGGGCTTCGACGTACGGGTCGAGCCCGGTCGGCAGGTGTCGGCCGGCGACCTCCTCGCGGTGGTCGACCTCGACGCGGTCCGTGCCGCCGGGCACCCGACCGTCACCCTCATGACGGTGCCCAACACCGCGGACTTCGCCTCGGTCGAGCCGCACGTCGGGCAGGACGTCTCCGCCGGGGCACCTGTGGTGACCGTACGGCGCTAACTCCCCCTGATCCGGTGCCCGCAGACGTCCCCTCGTGGGACGCCTGCGGGCACCGCGTCGATGCGGGGGGGGTGGCACGAGCACGGCAGACAATGCGAGATCATTGGTCGGAAATCGGACCACGGACGAAAAGGCGGACCGGACTTGAAAGCGCTGCGCGTCCTGAACAACAACGTGGTCCTCGCACGCGACGAGAAGGGCCAGGAGGTCATCCTCACCGGGCGCGGCATCGGCTTCAACGCCCGCCAGGGCAAGCCCGTCGACCCCTCGCTGATCGTGCGGGTCTTCGTCCCGTCCGACGGCCGCGACCCCGACCACCTGGCCGAGGCCCTCGCCCTCGTCGGCGAGGAGGTCCTGCGGGCCGTGGTGATCGCGCTGGGCGAAGTCGGCATCGAGGGCCGCGAGTCCACCCGCCCCACCCTCGCCATCGCCGTGGCCGACCACGTCGCCGGAGCGCTGGACCGCGCCCAGCGCGGCATCGTCATCGAGTACCCGCTGCGCGCCGAGGCCCAGGCCCTGTACGCCGCCGAGTACGCCCAGGCACAGCGCCTGCTGGCGGCCATCAACGAGCGCGTTGACCCGAAGCTGGACCCCTCCGAGGCGACCGCGCTCACGCTGCACCTGGTCAACGCGGGCTTCGCCTCGGGCGATCTGTCCTTCACGTACACGATGACCGGCGTCATCCAGCAGATGCTCGCCGTCGTGCAGAAGCAGTACGGGCTTGAGGTCTCGCAGGAGTCCATGAGCGCGGCGCGGTTCATCACCCACGTGCGCTACCTCTTCGTACGCATCCAGCAGCACCGGCAGCTGAAGGGCCACGAGTCCACGATCGGTACGGGGATCCGCCGCCACTACCCGGAGGCGACCCGCACCGCACAGCGCTTGGCGACGATCGTCGAGATGCGGTTGGGGGAGGCGCTGAGTGAGGACGAGGTGTCGTACTTGGCGCTTCATGTGGCGCGGATGACCATGGACGCGGACGGCGACGAGGCGGTCTGAGCGGGGCCCCCGTCAGGGGCGCTGTGTCACTGTGCGGCTGCGCCGCGTGGCCGCTCCCGGCTTCGCTGGGGCTGGGGTGTGCGCCCCGTTAGGGGCGCGGGGCTGTATCACTGTGCGGCTGCGCCGCGTGGGCGCTCCCTACTCGCTTGGGCTTGCGGGAACGTGCCCCTTTAGGGGCGCGGGGAACTGCGCGCCCAGCCCCAACGCACCCGTACGTACGACCCCCAAGCCTCGCGAGTTTAGGTGAAGGATGGGGTCTCCCCTGCTCGAACGAAGTTGAGAGCTTGGGGAAGGGTCTGGGGCGGCCCGCCGCAGGCGCACCGGGGTGCGGCGCACCCATGGGGCGAGGTAACGGCGGGCGGCTCCGGGGTGGGCCCGGAGCGGAGGGGGCCGCCCCCTTGCCCGCCCGTTCCGCCCCCGGGGGGCGGCCCCGCCGCCCAAGGGGACGAGGCAAAGCGGAGCCCCAGGAGGCTAAGCGGAAGCGGAGGGGCGGAGCCCGGAGGGGGCTGGGCAGGGTCCGCCCTTCGCAGCGGACGCAGGGAGGCGAGCGCGTTGCCTTTGGCCAGGGGCTCCAGCAGGTGGTGACCCGAGGTCTCCCGTCGGCAGGACTCAGGTCGCCGCACCGCAGAAGGACGGCGGACAGGGGCGCCCCGCCCGGGGGTGGGGCGCCACAGTCAACGGTCGGGGTTCGGGATCAGAGGATGAACACGCTCTGGGCCGTCTCCGTGTGGTACGTCTCCCCCGGGTAGACCAGCCACTCGACCTGGCCGGTGCAGTCCGGACCGGAGTGGACCTCGGCGATGGCATCGGTGTGGTTGGTCACCGAGGACGGGAACCAGTCGACGGCGTAACAGCCGCTCGGATCCTCGTACGCGTCGCCGTTGACGATCAGCACTCCTTCCGCCGCGTACGCCGAACCGGGCATCGCGACCAGCAGTGTCGTGGCGGCTGCCAGTGCCCCCAGGGCCGTGGCGATACGTCGTCGCATCATGGTGAGCTCTCTTCACTGGAACGGGCCGCGCGGGATGCGACCCATGAAGTCACTCATCGTAGCCACATGAATGCATTGCGTATTCGGCGTGCGGGAGCACGCACTCCACCACCGAGTGCGCCGCCTGGCTTCGACGGGTCGGGGAAGCCGGGTTTGGCGGAGCGCTACGGGGTGTACACGGCAGTGCTTCCGTACAGCTCCTTGGTGAAGCCGGACACGTACGACTGCCGGTTGGAGCCGTCGAGGTTGTAGGTGAGATAGACGCCGTAGTTCTCGCTGACGGTCCGCCGGGCGAGGCTTGCCGCGGTGCTCGCGGACGTCGCGCCGATGTCGACGGCCGCGGGCGAGAGGCCCGACTTGGGGAGCGCGATGGCGGGCACCTGCCAGGTGCCGTACCAGGGGTTCCAGGCGTAGTTGAACTTCGACGAGACGTTCACGCCGCCGTAGGAGAGCCGCGACGCGGACGGGCCGATGTTGTAGAGGGAGATCAGCTTGCCCGGCATGTTGGCGCGCAGCGCGGTGACCAGGTGGACGAAGGAGGAGGCGTTGGGCTGACCGGTGCCGTTCTTCCCGTACTCGGCGTACTCGTCGTCGAAGTCGATGCCGTCCAGGCCGTACGTGGTGACGGTGTCGGAGAGCTGCTTGGCGAAGGCGGAAGCCGCCGTCTGGGAGGGGAAGTTGGCGAAGCCCGCGCCCTCGTGGTTGCCGAGGACCGACAGCACGACCTTGATGCCCTTGGCCTGCAACGGCCGTATCTGCGTCTGCGCGTTGTCCAGGACGCGCTTCACGTTCTCGTTGAAGTGCAGGTAGGCCGACTTCTTGGTGGTGTCGTAGTTGATGTTGGCGGCGAAGATGACGGCGACGTCGAAGACGTTGCCGCCGCCGCCCGCGAGGGTGTACTTGCCGACGTTGAGCATGCTGTTGCTGTTCACTTCGACGTACGCGACGGAGATCGGACCCTTCTTGGCCATGGCGGGCGCCGTCGAAGGGGTGTCCGCCGCCACGGCGGGGGTGGTCGCCGTCGCACCGGCCATGAGCGTCACCGCCAGCAGGGCGAGGGCGGCTGTCCGTAACCTGTTGCGGCCGAGAGTGCGCATGGTGGGTCCTCTTTCTCTTCGAGGGGATCGGTGCACGGGTGGGACGGTGTGCGGGCGGGTCAGTGGTCGAGGAGGCCGATCAGGCCCGCCGGGAGGAACGTCGGACGGTGTGGTTGTCCCACCTGGTACGACACGAAGCCGAGCGAGGCGGCGACCTTGACCTCTGCGGGGTTCTCGCCCTGGAAGACGAGTCGGCAGTCGCCCGAGCCCGCCCTGGCACGCTGCCAGAGGGTGGCGGCGGGCTTGCGTTCCGCCTCGGTGCGCGGGGTGAGGACGCGGTCGCCGAAGTCCTTCCAGGCGAAGGGAGTCGAGCCGCGCCACGTGGCGTCGACCTCGGTCCTCAGCCGGGCGGCGCGTTCGGCGTCGGTCGCACCCCAGGCGGACGGGACGTTGGTGATCAGACCGACCGTGATGTGGCGTTCGTGCAGGGAGCGCAGGTAGGCGGCGGCCCGGGACTGGTAGCCGGTGCTGCCGTCCTCGGCGGTGTGGATGAGGGTTTCACCCAGGTCGAAGTACACGACGGGGCAAGGGAGTTGGGTACGCGCGGAAGCGTTCTCCGTGCTCGCGTCCGGGGATTGCGCGGCGGAGGCGGTGGCGCAGAGCGCGGTCGTCGCCAGGGCTGCTGCCAGAGCGAGGCCGATGCGGGCCGGGTGGGCGGGTCTCTCCGTGGGGCTCTTCGGGCTCTTCGTGGGGCTCTTCACGGCGTCGTCGCCCTTCTGCTTGCGCACCGTGAGGGGTGCGCCGAGGTCCGGAGCGGTGCAGGGTACCGCCGGGGAACGTCCCGTGGCGGCGGTGGGCCCGGGAGTTCACTCGCGCCTCTCGGGCCCCCCGCGCTCTACCCCTGATTGCCGCACGGCACACGCACGGGCGCGGCTCCGTTCAGGCCGACGGCCACGCCAACGGGAGAACGCCACCGTGGGTCCGCCCTGTGCGCGAAGCCGAAGCCCGGGAGGATCACGACGAGAACGACGGGCCGGGTGGAGTGCCGTATTCGATACGGCAGTCGGCCACGATCAGTACGGCAGTCGGCCGCGTTCGGGTACGG
The DNA here is from genome assembly GCF_026342435.1 of Streptomyces sp. NBC_00237. Classification (NCBI taxonomy): domain Bacteria; kingdom Bacillati; phylum Actinomycetota; class Actinomycetes; order Kitasatosporales; family Streptomycetaceae; genus Streptomyces; species Streptomyces sp. NBC_00237. The sequence goes on from NZ_JAPEMT010000004.1 coordinate 330,155, forward strand.
CGTTCGGCCGCGCCGGGTGACGCACCGGCCCGAGGAGCGGGTGGTGCGTCACCCGGCGCGGTGCGTCAGCGGCTCAGGCCCTGGAAGCGCCGTACCGCCAGGGGGAAGAACACGGCGACCAGAACCGCGGGCCAGGCCACCGCGAGGAGTCCGGCGTTCTCGGCCGCCCAGGAGGTGCCTGTCCCGCCCGGGTTGCCGAACAGACCGCGTACCGAGGTGGCCGTCGCGGACATCGGATTCCACTCGACGATCGCGCCCAGCCAGGCGGGCATCGACTCGGGGGAGGCGATGGCGTTGGAGAGGAAGCTGACGGGCCAGACCAGGATCTGCACCGCCTGCACCAGTTCCGGCTTGCCCGCGACCATCGCCAGGTGGATGCCGATCCACAGCATCGCGAAGCGCAGGAGGAGGAGCAGGCCGACGGCTCCGAGGAAGGAGGCGAAGCCGTTGTGCCAGCGCCAGCCGATGACGTAGCCGACGCCGATCATCACGGTCAGGCCGACCACCGACTGGAGCATGTCGGCGATGCTCCGTCCGACCAGGACCGCGCCCGAGTTCATCGGCATCGCGCGGAACCGGTCGATGACGCCCTTGCCGAGGTCCTGGGTGACCGAGAGCATCGTCGCTTCGAGGCCGAATGCCATGGTCATGGTGAGCATGCCGGGGACCAGGTAGGCCGTGAAGTCGCCTTCGACGCCCCGGCCGCCGCCGATGAGGTAGCTGAACATCAGCAGCATCATGACGGGAAAGACCAGCCCGACGACGACCTGTACGGGCTGCCTGGCCCAGTGCGCCAGTTCGCGCCGGGTCATCGTCCAGGAGTCGGCGGCGGCCCAGCCCAGCACGGGGGCCTTGACGCGGGGGGTGCGGGCGGCGGTTTCGTGGGGTGTGCTCAGGTGGGTCGTGCTCATGCGGCGTCCTCCTTCGTGAGGTGCAGGAAGACCTCGTCGAGCGTGGGGCGGCGTACCGCGACGTCCTGGGCGTCGATGTCGGCCGCCTCCAGGGCCCGTACGGTCTCGGTCAGTGCTGTCATGCGGTCGCTGACCGGGGCGCTGATCAGCAGCCGGTCCTCGTCCACGGTGGCTTCGCCGGGCAACAGCGAGGCGGCGAGCGCCAGTTGGGCCGGGTCGTGCAGGACGACGTCGATGCGGTCGCCGCCCGTCCTGGACTTCAGCTCGTCCGCGGTGCCGTCGGCGATGACCTTGCCGTGGTTGATCACCGAGATCCGGTCGGCCAGTTGGTCGGCCTCCTCCAGGTACTGCGTGGTCAGCAGTACGGTCGTGCCGCCGCCGACCAGGGAACGGACCGCGTTCCACACTTCCGTGCGGCCGCGCGGGTCGAGGCCGGTGGTGGGTTCGTCGAGGAAGAGCACCTCCGGTTCCGAGATGAGGGAGGCGGCGAGGTCGAGCCTGCGCCGCATGCCGCCGCTGTACTGCTTGACGGCCTTCTTTCCGGTGTCCGTGAGGTCGAACCGGGCGAGGAGTTCGTCGGCCTTCGCACCCGCGCGGCGTGCGCCCAGGTGGTAGAGGCGGCCGAACATCTCCAGGTTCTGGCGGCCGCTGAGCTCCTCGTCGACGGCGGCGTGCTGACCCAGCAGTCCGATGCGCGAGCGCACCTCGGCGGCGCGGGTCCTGACGTCGATCCCCGCCACCACGATGCGGCCCTCGTCGGGGCGCAGCAGCGTGGACATGATGCGGACGGACGTGGTCTTGCCCGCGCCGTTCGGTCCGAGGACCGCCTGGACGGTGCCGCGCGGGACGGTGAGATCGAGGCCGTCGAGGGCCTGCTTGTCCCCGTACTTCTTCCGCAGTCCTTCGGCGACGATCGCCGGATCGCGGTCGGTCAAGATGTTCCCCTCACCTTGGTGGTCAAACTTGACTAGCTCCGAGAAGGTAACCGGGGTTCCAGGATTAGTCAAACTTGATTACTGTTACGGTCTAGTCAACGTTGATCAACAAGTCAGGATGTGGGTGCTCATGTCGGTGATCCGGCTGCTGGTACTGGGGGCGGTGCGCCAGCACGGACGGGCCCACGGCTATCAGGTGCGCAACGACCTGGAGTTCTGGGGCGCCCACGAGTGGTCCAACGCGAAGCCGGGGTCGATTTACCACGCGCTCAAGCAGATGGCCAAGCAGGGACTCCTCGTCGCGCACGAGGTGGCGCCGAGCACGGTGGGCGGCCCGCCCCGGGTCGAGTACGAGGTCACCGACAAGGGCACCGAGGAGTACTTCACGCTGCTGCGCGAGTCCCTGACCTCGCACGACCAGAAGGTCGACGTGCTGTCGGCAGGCGTCGGCTTCATCGTCGACCTGCCGCGCGAGGAAGCCGTCGCGCTGCTCAAGGAGCGGGTCAGGGGGCTCGCGGACTGGCGGGCGGGGGTCACCGATTACTACCTGCCGGAGGCCGGGCCCGCCCAGCTCGGGCACATCGGCGAGATCATGAACATGTGGCTGCACCTGGCCGACAGCGGCGCGGAATGGACCCGCGGCCTGATCGCGCGGATCGAGGGCGGCGCGTACACCTTCGCGGGCGAGGGCGAACCCTTCGTGGGGGTGCTGGCGGAGGACGACCCGAACCCGTACGCGACGGGGCAGCCGCACCCCGGGGACGCAAGCTAGGACGCATCGTCCCCCCGCTTCGTCCCCCCGCTTCGTCCCCTCGCCTCGTCCCCTCGTCGGCGACCACAGCAAGGTGCAGATCACTCCATGAGCCACCTCCCGAACCGGCCTCCGGGCGAGCCCCGGAGCGGGCTCGGCGAGCCCCCGGGCCGTCCCCTCGACGTCCTCGTCACCGGTGGAGCCGGGTTCATCGGCTCCTGTTTCGTCCGGCTGCTCCTCGGGCCGGACGCGCCGCTGCCGGTCGCGTCGGTCACGGTCCTCGACGCGCTGACGTACGCGGGCAACCGGGCGAACCTCGCTCCGGTGGCCGACGACCCCCGGCTCGTCCTCGTGCACGGCGACATCCGGGACGCACGGCTCGTCGGCGAGCTGATGCCCGGCCGGGACGCGGTGGTGCACTTCGCGGCCGAGTCGCACGTCGACCGGTCCATCGCGGGCGCCGCCGAGTTCCTCGGCACCAACGTGCTGGGTACGGGCACCCTCCTGGACGGGGCACTGCGGCACTCCGTACGGACCTTCCTGCACGTGTCGACGGACGAGGTCTACGGTTCCGTGCCCCGGGGTTCGACGGACGAGGAGCACCCGCTGCGGCCCACGTCCCCCTACGCGTCCTCCAAGGCGTCCTCCGACCTGGTCGCGCTCTCGTACCACCGCACGCACTCTCTGGACGTCCGGGTCACCCGCTGCTCCAACAACTACGGTCCGTACCAGTTCCCCGAGAAGGTCGTCCCGCTGTTCACGACCCGGCTGCTGGACGGGCTCGACGTGCCGCTGTACGGGGACGGGCGCAACGTCCGGGACTGGCTGCACGTGGAGGACCACTGCCGGGCCCTGTGCACGGTCCTCGCCGACGGCCGTCCCGGGGAGGTCTACAACATCGGCAGCGGCACCGAACTGACCAACCGGGAGCTGACCGCACGGCTCCTGGACGCGTGCGGGGCCGACGAGAGCCGCGTCCGGCAGGTCGCCGACCGCAAGGCCCACGACCTGCGGTACTCCGTCGACGACGGCAAGATCCGCGCGGAACTGGGCTGGAAGCCGCAGCACACGATGGAGGAGGGGCTGGCGGCGACGGTCGCCTGGTACCGGGAGAACCGTGCGTGGTGGGAGCCGCTGAAGCTCCGGGCGCGGCTGCCGGGCGCGGAGGTCAGGCCGTAGGTCAGGCTCCGCGCACGGCTGCCGGGTGCGCAGCTCGTGCCCCGTGCGCGGGTCCGGCGGTGCGTCAGGCTCCGCGCACGGGATCGGCGGTACGGACGATCGCGGCGAGGACCAGCCCGTCGCCCACCGTCCAGCGGCCGGTCAACTCCCTTGGCGCGCCCGGGACTCCCCGTACGCTGCGATCCGCCAGCCGTGCCGTGAAACGGCCGCCGACGGGGTCGAAGGCGATGGTCGCCTCATCGAAGCCCAGCGGCCGCCGGGTGATCGGGTACCAGGTCTTGTAGACGCACTCCTTGGCGCTGAACAGCAGCCGGTCCCAGCAAACCCCGGGCTCGCGGCGGAGCAGCGCCTCGATGCTGTTCTGCTCCTCCGGCAGCGCCACCGCCTCCAGGACGCCGTCGGGCAGGGGCTGATGGACTTCGGCGTCGATGCCCAGCGAGACGACGTCCTCGGTGCGGGCGACGGCCGCCGCCCGGTAGCCGTCGCAGTGCGTGATGCTTCCGGCCACCGCGTCGGGCCACAGCGGTTCCCCCCGGGGGCCGCTCAGCAAGGGCCGCTCGGGGAGGCCGAGGCCCGTGAGTGCCCGGCGGGCGCAGTGGCGGCCGGTGGTGTACTCGTCGCGCCGCTTCGGCACGGCGTCCCGGACGTAGGGCTCCTCCTCGGCGAGGAGCGCCGCCTCCGGCGGGTCCGTGAACGTCTCGTACGCGACGACGCGACCCGGAAGTATCCGTTCGATCATCTGCCCTCCCCGGTGAGTCGGTGGTCCCCTGGCCGCGCGCCCGGTGGGTGTCGGGCGCGGGCGGACCTCCGCACCGTAGGCAGCACCTCACCCCGTACAACACCCCTAACTTTCCGCGCACCCGACCCCTGACCCCAACCCCCGGGGCGGTGAGTTCACTTGAACACTTTCGCGAACGTCGTACGGTGTGGTCTCGTAGTGGTGATCACCTGTGCGCGAACGAACGAGGAGGACCGATGGCCGACGGAGCCGGACGCCTGCTGGCCATCAGCGACCTGCACATCAGTTACGCCGAGAACCGCGCCCTGGTGGAAGGGATGACGCCCGAGTCCGACGAGGACTGGCTGCTCGTGGCCGGGGACGTCGCCGAGACGGTCGAGGACGTCCGCTGGGCCCTCAAGACGCTGGCGGGCCGCTTCCGCAAGGTCGTCTGGGCCCCCGGCAACCACGAACTGTGGACCCACCCGTCGGACACCGTCACTCTGCGGGGCGTCGCCCGCTACGAGCAGTTGGTCGAGACCTGCCGGGAGCTGGGCGTGATCACTCCCGAGGACCCCTACCCGGTGTGGGAGGGCCCCGGCGGGCCGGTCGCGGTCGCCCCGCTGTTCCTGCTGTACGACTACAGCTACCTGCCGGAGGGCTGCGCGACCAAGGCCGAGGGGCTCGCGTACGCGCACAAGACCGGTGTCGTCTGCAACGACGAGTACCTGCTCCACCCGGACCCCTACCCGAGCCGCGAGGCATGGTGCCGCGCCCGGGTGGCCGAGACCGAACGACGGCTGGCGGAGCTGCCCGAGGACCTGCCCACGGTGCTCGTCAACCACTACCCGCTGCACCGCCACCCCACGGACGTCCTGTGGTACCCCGAGTTCGCCATGTGGTGCGGCACGGAACTGACCGCCGACTGGCACCGCAGGTTCCGGGTGGCCGCCATGGTCTACGGCCACCTCCACATCCCCAGGACCACCTTCCACGAAGGGATCCGCTTCGAGGAGGTGTCGGTGGGCTATCCGCGCGAGTGGCGGTCCCGGAAGACGCCGCCCGGCAGGCTGAGCCGCATCCTGCCCGAGCCGACGGAGCGGCGGGGCCGGTAACGGGCCCCCGCCCGGGGCCGGTGGCCGGGGCTCCGCCCGGGGCCCGTTGACGTACAGGACGTACAACGAGCCCCGGAACGGGATGACGTGATCAGCGCGACGTGATCAGAGCGTCTTGCTCAGGCGGTCGGCGAGCAGGGAGGCGAAGCGGGCCGGGTCGGCCAGGTCGCCGCCCTCGGCGAGCAGGGCGGTGCCGTACAGCAGCTCGGCCGACTCGGCGAGCGACGGGTCGTCGGCGCGCTGCTCGTGGGCCGTGCGCAGTCCGCTGACCAGCGGGTGCTGCGGGTTGAGCTCCAGGATGCGCTGGACCGGCGGAAGGACCTGGCCCATCGCCCGGTACATCTTCTCCAGGGCCGGAGTGATCCCGTCGTTGTCGCTGACCAGGCACGCCGGGGAGCTGGTGAGCCGGGTCGTCAGCCGTACGTCCTTGACGTCGCCGAGCGTCTCGTTGAGCCAGGCCAGTACGGGGGCGTAGGACTCGGCCTGCTCCGGGGACGCCTCCTCGTCGGAGGGCAGGTCGACCGCGCCCCGGGCGATGGACTGGAACGGCGTGTCCCGGTAGTCCCCGACCGCCTCGACCCAGACCTCGTCCACCTGGTCGGTGAGCAGCAGCACCTCGTACCCCTTGGCCCGGAACGCCTCCATGTGCGGGGAGTTGGCGAGCTGGGTGCGGCTGTCGCCGGTCATGAAGTAGATCTTGTCCTGGCCCTCGGGCATCCGGTCGAGGTAGTCGGCCAGGGTGGTGGGCTCCTCGCCCCCGGTGGAGGCGAAGGAGGCGATGTCGAGGATCGCCTTGTGGTCCTCGGAGGGGTCGAGGAGGCCCTCCTTGACGACGGACCCGAACTCCCGCCAGAACGTGCGGTACTTGTCGGCGTCCTTCTTCATCAGGTCCTTGACGGAGGACAGCACCTTCTTCGCCAGCCGTCGGCGGATCAGCTGGATGTGCCGGTCCTGCTGGAGGATCTCGCGGGAGATGTTCAGCGACAGGTCGGCGGCGTCGACGACTCCCTTGACGAACCGCAGGTGGTCGGGGAGGAGTTCGCGGCTGTCGTCGAGGATGAAGACGCGCTTGACGTACAGCTGGAGGCCGTGGCGGGCGTCCCGGTGGTAGAGGTCCTGCGGGGCGCGCGACGGGAGGAAGAGCAGGGCCTCGTACTCGAAGGTGCCCTCGGCCCGCATCTGGATGATGTCGAGCGGGTCCGTCCAGTCGTGGCTGACGTGCCGGTAGAACTCCCGGTACTCCTCCTCGCTGACCTCCGAACGCGGGCGCGCCCAGAGCGCCTTCATCGAGTTGAGGGTGTCGTCGCCGAGACGGACCGGGAAGGAGATGAAGTCCGAGTACCGCTTGACGATCTCCCGGATCTTCCGCTCGTCGGTGTAGTCGTAGAGGGCGTCCTCCTCGTCGGCGGGCCGCAGGTGCACGCAGACCGACGTGCCCTCGGGCGCGTCCTCGACCGTTTCGATCGTGTACGTGCCGTCGCCCGCCGACTCCCAGCGCACGCCGGTCGTCTCCCCGGCCTTGCGGGTGAGCAGCGTGGTCCGTTCGGCGACCATGAAGACGGAGTAGAAGCCGACGCCGAACTGGCCGATCAGCTCGGCCTGTTCGCCGTTCTGGTCCTTGCCCTTGCTCTCCTTGAGCTTGCGCAGCATCTCGGCCGTGCCGGACCTGGCGATGGTGCCGATCAGCCCCACCACCTCGTCGCGCGTCATGCCGATCCCGTTGTCCCGCACGGTCAGGGTGCGGGCCTCCTGGTCGGCCACGAGGTCGATGTGCAGGTCGTCCGCCCTGAGTGCCTCGTCCTTGAGCCCGGCCAGGCGCCGTTTGTCCAGGGCGTCGGAAGCATTGGAGATGAGTTCGCGCAGGAAGATGTCCTTGTTCGAGTAGATCGAATGGACCATCAAGTCCAGCAACTGCCGGGCCTCGGCCTGGAACTCCAACGTCTCGGTGGTCATGACTCCCCTTGTGGTGTGTCGGTCCGTACGACGCCCACTTTTCCAGAGGCCGGGGGCGCGCACACACCCAGGTACCACCTTCCTGACAACTCCGGACGTGTCCGCAGACGTTGAGGTTGCCTCCATGATCATTCTTCGGTGAGGAGTGACCACTTTCGGACATACGCGCATTCGCTGGTTCTCGCCCCCTCTCCACACGGCGCACACGCCCGCAGGGCAACGGCGGCAAGCACTTCGGCCCTCTCCACCCATCCCCGTCGTTCATCTCCACTTCGCCCACATCTGCCAAATAATTTGCGGAACTTGGGCGTTTCGACAGGAAGAACGACCGGAACTGAACTCTCTCTTTTGACTCCAGATCTTCCCTTGATGAAGGTCTCGTGCATGTCCACCTCGTCTCCAGCCGCTTCCGGCGGCCTCCTACGGCTGCGCGATTTCCGATTCCTGCTCGCGGGGGCGGCGGCCGGGCAGGTCGGCGCCCAAGTCACTCTCGTGGCGCTTCCGTTGGTCGCCGTCCTCGAACTCCGGGCCCCCGCCTTCCAGGTGGGGCTGCTCACGGCAGCCGAGACCGCCGCGTTCCTGCTGATCGGCCTGCCCGCAGGCGCCTGGGTCGACCGGATGCGCAAGCGCGCGCTGATGATCCGGGCCGACGTGGTGCGCGCCGCCGCGATGGCGAGCATTCCGCTGGCCGCCCTCGCCGGGGTGCTGACGATGGCGCAGTTGTACGTGGTGGCGCTGGTCACGGGTGTGGCGACGGTCTTCTTCGACGTGGCGCACCAGAGCTACCTGCCGCAACTCCTGCCCAGGGAGAGGCTGGTCGAGGGCAACGGCGCGCTGGAGACCGTCCGGTCGTCCGCCCAGGTGGCAGGGCCAGGACTCGGCGGCGGGCTGGTGCAGCTCGTCGGCGCGCACCTGGCGATCGTGGCCGACGCGATCGGGTACGCCCTTTCCGCACTGTTCCTCATGGCGATACGGCAGCCCGAGAGCAAGCCCGACCCCGTGCCCGGCGCTTCGGTCCGCAAGGACGTCGCGGAGGGGCTGCGCTTCGTGTTCGGCCAGCCGCTGCTGCGGGTCATCGCCGCCGCGACCGGCCTCGGCAACTTCTTCGCCGCGATGCTCATGGCCACCCAGACCGTCTATCTGGTGCGGGTGCTGGGACTGGCGCCCGGCGTCGTGGGGCTGATGCTGTCCGCTTCGGCGGTCGGCGGGCTCGCCGGCGCCCTGTGCGCGGGCCGACTGGCCCGGCGGTTCGGGCAGGCCCGGATCATCTGGCTGGCGTGCCTGGTCACCGGACCCTTCGCGCTGCTGTGGCCGCTGTCGGGCGAGGGGGCCGCGGCGGCACTGTTCGCGGTCGCCTCCGGCGTGGTCTTCTTCGGCGCGGTCGTCTACAACGTCGCCCAGGTGAGCTTCCGCCAGATGCTGTGCCCGCCCCGGCTGCTGGGGCGGATGAACGCCACCCTGCGGTTCCTGATGTGGGGCACCCTGCCGTTGGGCGCCCTCGTCGGAGGGGCCGTCGCCGACGGGTTCGGCGCACGCGCCGCCCTGTGGGTGTGCGCGGCCGGATTCCTGGTCGTACCGCTGCCCCTGCTGCTCTCGCGGCTGCGCACGATGCGTGAACTGCCCGAGCCCGAGACCGACCCCGAGACCGATCCAGAGCCCGAGACCAAGCCCGTACCCGAGTCGGAGCCGCGCCCGAATGCCGTCGTCGAGTGACGGCCGGACCCATCTGCTCCGGACTTCCCCCCGACCCTTCCGATTCACGAGAGAGGATCACGTGCACACCAGCGACACCACCATCACCGGCCAGTACCTGAACCGCTTCCAGCGCCTCGCCACGAGCGACGGCGGCGCGGACCTGCTGCCCGTCACCGGTGCCCAGCGCCGGTTCGTCCTGGTGCGGGCGATGGACCCGGCCGGGCGGCCGGACACCGTACCGATGTTCTTCGCGTTCCCGCGCGGCACCGTGGACACCGGGCGGCTGCGGGCGGCGGCCGAGCACGTCGCCGCCCGCCACCCGGCCCTGCACTCGCAGACGCACGTGGTCCGGGGCACGCCGGTACTCCGTCCCGGGCAGCCGTCCGTACCGCTTCAGGAGGTGCTTGCGGCACCCGGAGAGAACGCACGGGACGCGCTGCGGCGTGCCGTGGGCGCGTGGTCGCCGGACGGGCCGCCGCTGCGGCTCTTCCTCGCCCGCGACACCTCCGCCGATGAGGTGCTCGCGGTGGTCCTGGACCACGCCGCCTGCGACGGGCAGTCGCTGGCCCGCATCGTCGAGGACCTCGGCGACGCCTATCTGACCCGGCTCGGCCCCGGCGACGCGACGGCCGACGAGATCGCCGCCGGGCTCGCCGAGTACCGGGAGGCGGTCCTGCTCCAGCTGGAGGCGGAGAGGCGGGCCAGTTCCCCGGACGCCCTCGCGTACTGGGGCGAGCGCCTGCGCACCGTAGGGGAGTGTGCGCCGCGTCCGCCGACGGGTGAGTCACGGCCCACCGGCTCCGCCCGGCTGCGCCTGTCCGCCGACTCGTTCGGCGTCCCCTTCGCCTCGCTGCTCGACGCCTGCCGGGCCGCCGCCACCGTGCTGTACGGGGCCGGGCAGGTCCCGCCGATCGGCTATCCGTGGGGCGGACGCCCGGCCGGGGCGCCGCCGGTGGTGGGCTGCTTCCTCAACACGGTGGTCTTCCCCGCCGCCACCGACTCGGTGCGCCCCGCACCCGAACGGACCGCCACCCAGTGGTGGGACGACCTGGACCGCGCCGACACCCCCTTCGACGAGGTCGTGCACGCGGCCCGTACCGCAGGGTCCCGGTGGTCGGGGGCGCTGGACGGCCTGCTGACCGTCGACGACGCCGGCCGCCGCCCCCTGCTGCGGCTGGACGGGGTGACCGGCCGCGAGGTCGACGTCGACGGCCGCCGGATCCGCGCACCGTTCGCCGTCTCCGTCGTCCAGGGGCCCGAGCTTGACCTGCGGATGGTGTGGGACCGCGCCGTGCTCGACGACGACCGCGCGCAGGACGCCTTCGCCGCCCTGGCCGGGGCGCTGCGCACCAGCCTGCCGGTCGCGTGAACAGCGCCGGTTGCCTGACAGTGCCGGTCGCGTGAGCGGCCTGCCGGTCGCCTGACCTCACAGCACGCACCACTTGCCGGTGCGGTCCGCGCGACCCGTGGACCGGCCGGAACACCTCCGGGCGGCGGGCACGACCGTACCCCCGCCCCTTTCCTCACCCACGACCCACCAACCCAAGGGATCGCCATGCTCCCCCTCTCCTCCTCGCAGGAGATCGTCTGGCTGCACGAGCAAGTGCAGCCGGGCAGCCGCGCCTACAACTTCACCGCCTCGCTCGACCTGTGGGGCGACCTCGACGCCGACGCCCTGCACGCCGGGCTCGCCGCCACGCTGGACCGGCACCCGGGGCTCCGCCTGGAGCTCGTGCCCGTGCCGGGCGCGATGCCGGGGCAGCGGGTCGCCGACGTCTGCCCGCCCCGGCTGCACCGGGTGGAACTCGAAGGGCGGGACGATCCCGAGGCCGCGTTCCAGGACCTGCTGCGGGCGGAGGCCGAGCGTCCGCTCGACACCTTCGAGGCCCCGCTGCTGCGCTGGACGCTGGTGCGGATGGCGGCGGACCACCACCGGCTGATCCACGTCGAGCACCACCTGATCCACGACGGACACTCCTTCGCCATCCTGCTCGCCGACGTCTTCGGCACCTACCGCGCCCGGGTCCTGGGCGAGAGCGCCGCGTTGCCGCCCGCGTCCTCCTACGCGGACCACGTGCGCGCCCAGGCAGGCCGGTCAGGACCTTCGCAGGACGGACTCGACTTCTGGACACGGGAGTTGGCGGGCGCTTCGTACGACATGCCGCTGCCGGGGCTGACCCAGCCGGGGGCCAGCCGCCGTCATCACGGCGGCCAGTTGCGCCAGTCGATCGGCGCGGACCTCGCCGAGCGGCTGCGGGCGCACGCCAAGGAGCGCGGTCTGACGCCGTTCGCGACGCTGCTGGGACTGTTCGCGGAGCTGCTGCGGCGGCACGGCGGGCGTGCGGAGATGGTGGTCGGCACGGCCGTCGGCAACCGTCCGATCGGGTTCGAGGACGCGGTGGGGATGTTCGTCAACACCATCCCGCTGCGGCTGCGCCTCGACCCGGACGCTCCCGCCGAGGACACCATGGACGAGGTGACGGACACGCTGGTGCGGGCCCTGCCGTACCAGGAAGTGCCGGTCCAGGAGCTGACCCGGGCGCTCGGGCTGCACACGTCGGGGGCGGACAACCCGCTGTTCAGCGTGATGTTCAGCGCGCACGACGCGGTGCTGCCCGACCTGGAGGTGCCGGGCCTGGAGGTCTCCCTGTTCGAGGGCTTCAACACCGGGACCACCCGCTTCGACCTCGACGTCGTCCTGCTGCCCGACGACCGGCGCGGGGTCGGCCCCCGGCTCGGTGCGGCGGGCATGACGCTGGTCTGGGACTACGACGCAGACCTGTACGGCGAGGACGTGGCCAAGCTCCTCTCCGGGCGCTTCCTCGACCTGCTGCGCGCCTACCTGGACGCCCCCGGCACGGCGCTGGCCGCGCTCGCTCCCCCGGCGGCGGCCCCGCTCGCCGAGCCCGAGATCGTGAGCGCCCACGACCCGCTGGACCCGGTCGCCGCCCACGACCCTTCGCTGCCCGCGCTGCTGGTGGGCGCGAGGCGGATCACGTACGGCGAACTGAACGAGCGCGTCGACTCCCTCGTACGGCGGCTGCGCGCGGCCGGGGTCACGGCCGGACAGCCGGTCGCGGCGGTGCTGCCGCGCGGGGTGGACTCGGTGGTGACGCTGCTGGCCTGTCTGCGCGGCGGTGCGGTGTACTGTCCGCTGTCGCCCTCCGACCCGCCCGCCCGCCTGGAGCTGCTGCTCGATCGGCTGGCCCCGGCGCTGGTGCTGACCGCCGCCGACGGTGACGTACGGGTCCCGGCGGGGCTGCCGACGGCGGCCGTGGGCGACGAGGTGCTGCCGCCCGCCGCCCCGGCCCAGACCGTGCCGTCCGCCGCGTACGTGATCCACACCTCGGGTTCGACGGGCGTGCCGAAGCCGGTCGCGGTCGGACCCGACGCGCTGCGCAACCATCTGACCGGGGTCACCGAACGGTTCGGTCTCGCGGCCGGGGACCGTGCGCTGCTGTTCGCGCAGCCGTCCTTCGACGTGGCGCTGGAGGAGGTGCTGCCGTCGCTGTACGCGGGGGCCTGCCTGGTGGTGCCCGAGTTCGAGGTGCCGACGGGATCGGAACTCGTCCAGCTCCTGGGCGACGCGCGGGTGTCGGTGGCGAACCTGCCCACCAGCTACTTCCTCGCCACGCGGGAGGAACTGCGGGCGGCGCTGGACGGGGGCGGCTGGTCGCCCCGGCTGCTGGTGCTCGGCGGGGAGCGGCTGCCCTCCGACGTGCTGCGGGAGTTCCTGTCCGGCGGCGACAGCGGCCTGCGGGTGTTCAACGCGTACGGCGTGACCGAGGCGTCGATCAGTTCCACGGTGTACGAGATCGATCCGGCGGGCCTGACGGACACGGCGGAGATTCCGCTCGGCGCCGAGCTGCCGGGGGAGCGGATCCACGTACTGGGTGCGGGACTTCAGCCGCTTCCGGACGGCGCGGTCGGTGAACTGGCCGTGGCGGGGGCCGGGTTGGCGGAGGGGTACCTCGGCAACCCGGAGGTCACCGCCGCCCGCTTCGTGCACGTACCCGCCCTGGAGGGCGCGCGCGTCTATCTGACCGGCGACCTCGGTTTCCGGGGCCAGGACGGGCTGCTGCGCTTCCTCGGGCGGCGCGACAACCAGATCAAACTGCGCGGCTACCGCATCGAGTTGGAGGAGGTGGAGGCCGCAGCGTCGGCAGTGCTCGGCGGACGGTCCTGTGCCGTCGTCCTCGACGCGTCGACCGCCTCCACGCCTCGCCTCGTCGGCTTCCTGGAGGCCGCGGGCAGCGGCACCGGGGCCGAAGAGGCGTGGGACGAGCAGGAACTGCACCGTGCCCTCAGCGACAAGCTGCCCGGCGCGCTCGTGCCGGGGGTCTGGGTGCGCCTCGACGCGATGCCGACGCTGCCCGGCGGCAAGCCGCACCGTACGGCGCTGGCGAAGCTGGCCGCGGAGCTGGAGGCGGCGGAGCCCCTCCCGGAGCCCGCGTCGGCTCCGGAGGAACTGGGCTCCCCGTCCTTCGACGACCCCGCGCTGTCCCTGCTCGCGCAGGGGTGGCAGGAGGTGCTCGGGCACGGCCGGTTCGCGGCGGACTCGCACTTCTTCCAGGTCGGCGGGCACTCCCTGCTGGCCGCGCAGCTCGCGGCGTGGCTGGAGCCGCACCTCGGCAGCCGCCCGCCGCTGCGGGTGCTCTTCCAGAACCCGGTGCTCGCCGACCAGGCGCGCGCGCTGACCGCCACGACCGTACCGACGGGGTCGTGATGACCACCCTGCCGAACGACGAAGGACTTCAGGACATGACTCCCCGCGCGCTTCCCAGCCTGCTCCACGGCAAGGAGGCCCCCCAGGACCCGACGGGCGTGCTCGCCCGCTACGAGGAGTGGGTGCGCCGCACTCCCGACTCGCCCGCCGTTCTCGACGGGGCGCACTCCTGGACGTACGGGGAGATCGACGCGGCGGCCGACGCGCTGATACGGACCTGGGACGGGCGGCTGCGCCCCGGCGACCTGGTCGGGGTCTGCCTCGACAGGTCCGCCGCACTCGTGGTGACGACGGTCGCGCTGGCCCGGGTCGGCGCGGTCTGCCTGCCGCTGGGGCCGCGCCCCGGCGAGCGCAGGCTCGCGGCGGTCGGCGAGGACGTCGGCGTGGCGTGCCTGATCGGCGCGCCGGATGTGCTGCCGCCCGCATACCGGGAGGCCGGGCAGGGGGACGCCGAGCACCTCGCGCTGCCGCTGCCCGAGGCGGGGGCGAACGCGGTGGCCGGGGTGGTCGCGGCGTTCCTGCCGCCCACGCCCGGCGCTCACGCCGCCCCGGCGAACGCGCTGTACGCGGTCCTCACGTCCGGTTCCACCGGCCGCCCCAAGGCGGTCGCCGTGGCCGAGCCCGCGCTGCGCGCACTGCTCGGCTGGTACCGCGCGGAGACCGGGATCGGCCCCGGCGACCGGCAGTCCCTGCTCATCGGCGTCGCCTTCGACCCGCACGTGATGGAGCTGTGGGCCGGGCTGACCTCGGGCGCGGCCCTGGTGCCCGCGCCGGACGCCGTCCGCTGGGACCCTGCGGCGCTCGTCGACTGGTGGCGCGAGGCCGGGGTGACGGTCGCGGTCTCGGCGACCCCGATGATCGAACCGCTGCTCGACGCGGACTGGCCGCAGGACCTGACGCTGCGTCACCTGATTGTCGGCGGCGACCGGATGCGCCGCCGCCCCGGCCCGGACGTGACCTGCGTGGTGCACAACGCGTACGGGCCCGCCGAGGCCACCGTGGTCACCACCACGCACGCCATGCGGGCCACCGACGCCGACGTGCACGAGGAGGCGGCACCGCCCATCGGCATCCCCCTGCCCGGGGTGTCCGTGCTGGTCACCGACCCGGAGGGTCGCGTCGTACCGCGCGGCGAAGACGGTGAACTGCGCATCGGCGGCGCGCAGTTGGCGATCGGCTATCTCGACCCGGAGCTGACGGAGCGCCGCTTCGTCGCGGCCTCCCCCACCGAAGAGGGCCGGGCGTACCGGACCGGCGACCGGGTGCGGATGCGCGCCGACGGGGTGCTGGATTTCCTGGGCCGCCTGGACGACCAGGTCAAGATCAGTGGCGTACGGATCGAACCCGCCGAGGTCGAGGCCGCACTGGAGCAGGACCCGGCGGTGCGCGGCGCGGTCGTCGTGGCACCCCGGGACGCGGAGGGCCGCGCCCGGCTCGTCGCGTACGTGCTGCCCGCCGCAGGTGCTGCCGCACCCCCGGCTCCCGACGCCCTGCTGGCCGCCGTGCGCGGCTGGCTGCCGGAGCAGGCCGTGCCGTCGGCGGTGCGGATCGTGGACGCGTTCGCGCTGGACGCCAACGGGAAGGTCGACCGGGCCGCGCTCCTGAAGCAGGAGGAGCGGACGGACACCTCCGGAGCCGCCCTCGGCGTCGAGGGCGCGTCGACGAACGAACGGCTCGTGCTGGGGACCGTACGCGAACTCCTCGGCCGCGCGGATGTCGCCCTGACGGACAACTTCACCGACGTCGGCGGGACGTCACTCGTCGCCGCCCGGCTGCTCGCGGCCATCGAGCGGGAGGCGGGGGTGCGGCTGCGCGCGCCGGAACTGCTGCGCCAGCCCGACCTGCGGGCGGTCGTCGCCCTGCTCGACGCACGCTGTGCGGCGACGCTGAAGGCGGCGGTCTGAGATGTCCGCGAACACACACTCCACGCGGTCCGAGATGCCCGCGAACACGCACTCCACGCTGCCCTCCCTGCCCACCCTGTTCGCCCGGCAGGCGGCACTGACGCCTGACGCGCTCGCCCTGATCGACGGCGACTCGACACTGACGTACCGTCAACTCCTTTCCCTGTCCGAGGGTTTGGCGGTCCACCTCCAGAAGAAGGGACTGCGGCCCGGCGAGCCCGTGGCCCTGCTGACGCGGCGCTCGGCCCGCACCGTCGTGGCGCAGCTCGCACTGTGGTGGGCGGGCGCGGTGTGCGTACCGCTCGACCCGGCGCACCCCAAGGCTCGCACCGAGGCGGTCGTCGCCGATTCCGGGGCCGTGCTCACGGTCGGCGACGGCGATCTGCTGGCGGAGGCGGGGCTGAGCGGTCCCCGGCTGGTGCTGGACGCCGACCTGCCGTCGTACGACGGGGTGACGCCGTTGCCGGGACCCGGCCAGGACGCCGCCGCGTTCATCATGTTCACCTCGGGATCCACCGGGCGGCCCAAGGGGGTGGCGGTCCGGCACCGGGCCGTCGCCGCGCTGGCCGCCGACCCGTCGTACGTGACGGTGGGCCCGCGTGACCGGGTGCTGCTGCACTCCCCCGCGACGTTCGACGCCTCGACCTTCGAGGTGTGGGTGGCCCTCGCCAACGGGGCGGCCGTCGTGGTCTGCCCCGCCGACCGGCCGTCCTTCGAGGACCTGGTGCGCGAGGTGGAACGGCACTCCGTCACCGTCGCGTTCTTCACCACGGCGCTCTTCCACCAGCTCGCCGCCCGCCGCTCGCGGGTCTTCGCGCTGCTGCGTTCGGTGGTGGTGGGCGGCGAGGCGCTGTCGGTCCAGCACGCGGAGGCGGTGTTGCGCGCGTACCCCTGGCTGGAACTGGTCAACGGGTACGGGCCGACCGAGACGACGACCTTCGCCACCGCGCACCGCGTGACGGAGGCGGACCTCAAGGGGCCGATGCCGGTGGGCCGTCCGATCGCCGGAGCGACTGCGCACGTCCTCGACGAGGACGGACGCGCGGTCGCGGTCGGTGAGGTCGGCGAACTGTGGATCGGCGGCTCCCGGCTGGCCGAGGGCTACGTGGGGCAGCCGGAGCTGACCGCCGAACGGTTTGTGGTGCGTCCCGGACTCGGCCGCCTCTACCGGACCGGCGATCTCGCCTCGGTGCGTGCCGACGGGGTCCTGGACTTCCACGGCCGTACGGACGACCAGGTGAAGGTGCGCGGGCACCGCATCGAGCCGGGCGAGATCGAGCACGCGCTGCGGGAGCGGCCGGAGGTGGAGGACGCGGCGGTGACGGTGCGCCGCGCGACCCCCGACGACGTGCGGCTGGCGGCGTTCGTGGTGCTGGGGGCGTCGCACGCGGCCGATCCCGGGACGCTGCGCGCCTCTCCCGCCGAACTCCGTTCCTGGCTGGGCGAATTGATGCCGCCGCATCTGGTGCCGGACGAGCTGACGGTGGTGGAGCGGCTGCCTCTGACGGCGACCGGCAAGGTGGACCGGCGGGCGCTCGTGGAGCGCGGCTCCGGTGCGGGGAACGGTTCCGGGCCGGGGGCGGGCCCTGACGCGGCATCCGGTCCGGGTACGGCGGTCGATCCCGGCGCGGGACTCGGCACCGTCACGGCCTCCGGTACTGGTTCGGCGTCCGTCTCCGGTGCCGGGACCGATCACGGTGCGGTGCACCCGTCCGGTGCGCAGGACGGAGCGGCAGGAACGGCAGGGACGGGTACGCCCTCCCTGACGCCGCTCCAGCAGGCCGTCGCCGAGGTGTGGGCGCGGTCGCTCGGCTGTGAAGTGGCCTCCCCCGATGACGACTTCCTCGCCCTCGGCGGTCACTCGCTGCTCGCCCTCGTCGTCACCGACGACCTCCGCGAGGACCTGGGCGTCGAACTGTCGCTCGCCGACTTCTTCGCCTCGCCGACGGTGGCAGGTCACGCCGCCCTCGTCGAGCGGGCCCTGCTGGCGGCGCACACCGATCTGCACCCGCTGTCGCAATCCCTCGAACCCGCCCCTTCCCCCGACACTTCCCTCGACACCTCCCTCGACGCGCCGGAGCACACCGATGTCCCTTGACACCCCCGCAGCACTCCAGGAGGAACTGCTGCGCCGCGCCCGCGCCCGGACCTCGACCCGGAGCACCGCTCCGACGGCGGCGCCGACGGCCGCCGCGCCCCGCGCGACGGCCCCTCTCTCGCACGCCCAACGGCGCATGTGGCTGATGGACCGGCTCGGTCAGCGCGACGGCGTCTACAGCGTTCCCTTCGCGACGCGGCTCACCGGACCGCTCGACCTGGACGCGCTCGGCGAGGCGCTGACCGCGCTCGTCGCCCGGCACGAGATCCTGCGCACCCGTTACGGGCAGCGCGACGACGTGCCGTACCAGGAGGCGCTGCCCGCGCCGGGCTCCGTCCCCGTGCGCGTGGTCGACACCGGGGACGCGGGCGACGACGACTGGGCGGACGTGCTGTCCGCCGAGGCCCGGCTCCCGTTCGACCTCGCCGCCGGTGCTCCGCCGCGAGCGCTGGTGCTGCGGCACGGGCCCGAGGACCACACCGTCCTGCTGACGTTCCATCACATCGCTCTGGACGGCCATTCGTTGGTGACGGTCGCCGACGAGATCGGGAGGCTGTACGGGCAGGCCACCAGCGGCACCCCGGCCGCCCTCCCCCCGTCGCCCCCGCAGTACGCGGACTTCGCCCGGCGCGAGCACGCCACGGTCGGCGGAGCGCCCGACGGTACGGCCACCGGTGCGACCGCCGGGACGGCCGACGGTTTCGGTCCGAGCCTGGACCACTGGTCCCGCCGCCTCGCCGGAGCCGTCCCGCCCGCACTCCCCCGCCCCGCCGCGCCGCCCGCCGACCTGGCGGAGCGGCCCGCCGCCACCCGCGTCGAGCCCCTCGGCCACGCGGTGCCCGACGCACTGCGGGCGATCGGCGCGAAGCACCGGGCGACCCTGTTCACCGTGCAACTCGCCGCCGCCTTCGCCGCGTTGCACCGGCTGACGGACCTCGACGACCTGGTGATCGGCTGTGCGGCCGGGCACCGCGAGGGCCGGGAGATGGCCGGTCTGGTGGGGTTGTGCGTCAACACCCTGCCGGTACGGGTGGACCTGGGCGGCGACCCGGAGTTCGGGGAGCTGGTGGAACGCGTACGGGACGCGCTGCTGGAGGCACAGCAGCACCGCCAGGTTCCGTACGACCTGGTCATGGAACGCCTCGGCGCGGCGGCGCGCGGCGCGGACGGCACGGCGCTGGTGCGCGTGACGGCCGACGTCCTGGGCGAGCCGACGGCGCTGCGGCTGCCGGGGCTGAACGCCGAAGCGGTCGACGTCACCCTGCCCGATGCCAAGTTCGACCTGTCCTTCGGGTTGTTCGACACGGCGGAACCCGCAGGTCTGGTGCAGTACGCGCGGGCCGCGCTGGACGACCAGGCAGGGGTGGCGCTGGGCCGCTCCTTCGCGGCGCTCCTGACCGCCGTGGCCGCCGACGCCTCGCTGCGGATCTCCGCCCTGCCCGGGGCTGCGGCCCCGGCCGCCGGGAGCGCCCCGCACCCGGCGGAGGCCGCTCTGCGCGCCCACCCCCGGGTCGCGGACGCCGCCGTGCTCACCACGCCCGGCGGCCCGCTCCTCGCGTACGCCGTACTGCGGGACAGGATCGGCCCCTCCCCCACCCAACTCCGGTCCGCGCTGCGGGGCTCGCTGCCCCGGGAGCAGGTGCCGGTCGCGGTCACGCTGCTCGACGCGCTGCCCCGTACGCCCGACGGTTCGCCGGACGCGAGCGCGCTGCCCGGCAGCCCCGGGCCTGCCCGCGCCGCCGCTCCCGGCGGACCGCACGCCGCTGCCGTGGCGGAGGCGTTCGCGCACGTCCTGCGCCGCCGTCCGGCACCCGACGACGACTTCTTCGCGCTGGGCGGGCACTCGCTGGCCGCCGTACAGCTCGCCGAGCGGTTGCGTACCGGGCTCGTTCTGCCCCTGACCGGCCTCGACGTCATGGAGTGCCGCACCCCGCGCGCGCTGACCGCGCTCCTGGACACCCGGGCCGAGACCCGCGACGCCGCACAGTCGGCCGCAGCAACCGCATCCGCCGCGCGTTCCGCGTCCGTACGGTCCACCGGCCGACGCACCGTACGGCCGGGAACCGTCCTGGTGACCGGGGGCACGGGCGGCGTCGGCGCGTTCGTCCTGCGGGAACTGGCCGCACGGGGACGCCCCGTCCTGGCCCTGGCCCGCCCCGAGTCCGCCCACCTGGTGGCCGGGGACGGCGTCGAGGTGGTGGAGGGCGACCTCGCCGACCTCGACGGGCTGCGGGACGCCGTCGCCGGGGCGGACGCGGTGATCCACGCGGCCTGCACCTTCACCCGGCCCGAGGTGGACGTCGCGGCGATGCGGGCGATGGCCGACGCCTGGAGCCGGGGCCCCTTCGTCTTCGTCAGCAGCGTCGACGCGTACGGCCGCCCCGCGACGGACAAGGTGGCCGAGGAAGCCCCGCCCGGCCTGCCGCTGAGCCCGTACGGGCAGGGGAAGGCCGACTGCGAGAACATCCTCCTCGGGGCCGCCGGAACCGGCGGGCGCGGCGGCGCGAGCGTGGTGCGCTCCCCCCTCGTGTGGGGGGCGCACGACCGACTGCGCGACCAACTCCGCTGGGGCGCGACGGGTTTGCTCTACCAGGCCGCCCGCGCGGACGCCCTGATCACCCTGCCCGCACCGGGCACGGAGGGCCACGCGTGGTACGGGGCCGCCTGGGTGCACGCCTCGGCGCTGGCCCGCGCGGTCACCGCGTGCCTCGACGCCCCGGTGCACGGTGTGGCCAACGCCGTGAGCGGCCACGTCGGCTGGCCGGAACTCACCGACGCGCTCCGTGACCTGCTGGGCAGCTCCAGCCCCGTACGGCAGGCGGCCGAGGTGCACCCGGACCTCGACCACCGCTGGCACTACGCGGCGGACCGGCTCGCGGACGCACTGCGCCCGGAGCCCGGCGAGGACTTCCGCACGGTGCTGGCGGAAATGGTGCGCTGAGCAGGGCCGACGACGTACCGGCCCCCGTACTGCCCGTACTCGACCTCCCTCCTCCCCAGGGAGGTTGAGTACGGGTACTCACGCGCGCGCCCCTCCCGCCGCCCAGGATGTGATCAACGCGCCGCACCCGACGCGGTCGACGCACCGCGCTCGATCCGGTCGACGCACCGCATCCGACCAGGAGGTACCGCCCCCATGCTCAGCCGTCTCGCCGGAGCCCTGTTGCCCTGCACGGGCCGGTTGTCCGTCACCGTCGACGCGGGGGCCGGGTTCGCCCCCGGCAGCATCATCGCCGCCAACCACACCTCGCTCGCCGACCCCGCACTCGTCCTGGCCGGGCTCCGCGAGCTCGGGATCCGGCCCACCGTGATGGCCGCCGCCGGACTGTGGAAGATCCCGGTCCTCGGGCGAATGCTCTCCGAAGGCGGCCACATCCCCGTCCACCGCCAGTCCCGCCGGGCCGCCGAAGCTCTGGATTACGCCGCCGAAGCCCTCGCCGACGGACGGCTGGTCCTGATCTACGGGGAGGGCGGCCTGCCCCGCCGACCCGACGCGGGCGAAGCCCCGCCGGAGCCCTTCCGCAGCGGGCTGGCCCGGCTCGCGCAGCGCACCGGGGCCGCCGTGGTCCCGCTCGGCCAGGCCGGGGCCCGGCGCATCACCTCCGGCAGCGTGCCCAAGCAGCTCGCGGGCCTCGCGACCGCTCCGCTGCGCCGCCCCCGGCTGCACGTCCACGTCGGTACGCCGATCCGCCCGACCGGCGATCTGGCGGCCCGCACCGCGCACGCCCACGCGGCCGTGACGGCGGCGTGGCGCACGGCGGCGGCCCGTGTCGCAGGGGCTCCCGTCACTCTCGCGGCCTGACGGAACCGGGCCTCAGTCCCAGCCCCCGGGCCTCAGTCCCGGCCCCGGCCCTCAGTCCTCAGCCCGACCTCGGCGGCTTCCTCGCGTCGAAGGCGAAGACGGTGTTCCTGGCGGCGGTCACGACGACCGCACCGCCCGCGACGGTCACCCTCGGGCTCGCCCCCTGCTCGCCCGTCAGGCCGTCCGCCTGCGGATCCGTCGTCCACAGGGGCCTGCCGTCGCGCGGCGACAGCGCGGCCACCCGGCCGGTCGCCGAGCTGAAGTACAGCGCACCGGATCCCGCCACGGGACCCGACGCACCCTCCACGCTCGTCTGCCGCGACCACTTCTCGCGGCCGGTGGCGGGATCGAGCGCGGTGACGCGGCCGGTCTGCCCGCTGACGTAGAGGGTGCCGTCGGCCAGGCCGGGCGTGCCCGCGTACGTCTTCGACAGCCGGGAGTACGTGACCTTCCCGGTGGTCGGGTCGAAGCGTGCCACCCCCTCGTAACCGGCCGACGCCGGTCCTTCCCTGTGCACCTGGAGCAGTACGAGAGCGCCGTCGGCGACGCCCATCGGCACGGCGGGGCCCCTGACCGCGACGGGCCCGCCCAGCGCGCCCGAGGCGCGGTCGAGCGTGCGCAGGGTGGGTCGGCGGACCTCCGTCTCGTTGACCTCGGCGGTCGGCGCGCACATCGCGTAGAGCCGTACGCCCACCGGAAGGGGAGCGCACCGCGTGCGCGCGGGGAACGGCCTCGTCCAGGCGACCTTGCCGCTGCGCAGGTCCCGGGCCTCGAAGCGGGACTCGGCGGCGTCGACGGTCACCACGGTGGAACCGGTCACCACGGCGTCCCGCGAGCGGCCGGTGACGGCCATCGACTGGATACCGGCCGGTGCGGACCACAGCTCCCGGCCCTCGGCCGCGTCGAGGGCCACGACCTCGGCGGAGAAGCCCCGAGGATCGTTCTCGGCGGAGAAGCGGTAGCCGAGCACCGTGTCGTCGGTGGCGTCCACCAGGTGCATGCCCTGGACGGGGACGCCCGGGCTCTTCCTCGTCCACACGCGCGAGCCGTCGGCGGCGTTGACCCGGGCCGCGACGACTCCACCGCCCCCGCAGAACAGCGCGTCGTCACCGCGCGCGACGCAGCGCAGCTCGTCGGGAATGTCCGGACGGCCGCCCAGGAGGGCCGTGTGCCAGGGCCGGAAGCCGTGCGGCAGCGCGGGCCCGGGAGCCGCGACGCTGCTGCTGCGGTCGCCTCCGTCGGCCTGGCCGTCCTGACCGTTCCCGCCGAAGCCGCCGGAGGTCACGACGGCGACTCCGCCGCCGATCGCCGCCACCGCGAGGGCCGCCGCGAGCACGGGCCGCCACCGACGACGCAGTCGGCCGCCGGCCCGGGAGCCCTTCGCGCGGGGGCCGTCCGCAGCCGTGGCCGGACCCATGGGGACGCCGGGCGGCGGGGTGGGACGCAGGGCGAGGTGGTGCTCGGTGTCCGTGTCCCTGGTACGGCCCGCACCGGTGCCGGTGCCGCTGCCGCTGCCGGTACCGGCGGTCCCGGGGTCGGTCCCGCCGAGGTCGACGGGCAGGTCCCGCAGCCGTACGAGGAGTTCGTCCGCCGAGGGCCGCCCCTCGGGCTCCTTGTCCAGGCACGGCTCGACGACCGCGCGCAGCACCACCGGCACCGAGCCCAACGACGGTTCCTCGTGCACCACTTGATACGCCGTCAGGTACGGGCTGTCCGCGTCGAAGGGCCCCTGCCCGGTCGCCGCGTACACGAGCAGCGTTCCCAGCGAGAACACGTCGGAGCGCGGCCCCACCCCGCGCGGCGCCTGCAACTGCTCCGGCGACATGAAGGGCGGTGTGCCGATGACCCGGCCCGTCATGGTCAGGGTCTGCTGGTCGGCCGCGCGCGAGATGCCGAAGTCGATGACGCGCGGGCCCTCGGGCGAGAGCACGACGTTCGAGGGCTTCAGGTCGCGGTGGACGACGCCCACCCGGTGGATGTCGCGCAGCGCCTCCGTCAGGCCGATGGCGAGCGTCCGCAGCTCCGCACCGGCCAGCGGGCCGCGCGCCGCGATGCGCTGGGCGAGGGTGTCGCCCTCGATGTAGGCCGTGGCCATCCACGGCTGCTCGGCCTCCGGGGCGGCGTCGACCACGGCGGCGGTGAACGCGCCGCTCACCCGCCGCGCCGCCGCCACCTCCTGCCGGAAGCGGATGCGGAATTCCTCGTCCGCCGCGAACTGCTGGTGGATGAGCTTGATCGCGACCGGGCGGCCGGAGTCCGTACGCGCGAGGAAGACGGTGCCCATGCCGCCCGAGCCGAGCCGTGCCTCAAGCCGGTAGCCACCGATCTCGGCCGGGTCACCTCCGCGCAGCGACACTCTTCCCGCCCTCCTGCCCCTCGTACGTCCGTGCCCCGACGGGCCTGTCCACGTGACCTGCCTGCATGTCCTGCCTGCATGACCTGTCTGTATGACCTGCTTGCACGACCTGCCTGTATGACCTGGCCACGTGGCCTGTCTGCATGTCCTACCTGCATGTCCTTCCCCACAAACTAGCCGCCGGTCGGTGCCACTGAGCAAGGCGGGTCGGGGCGTGTGCCGGAACGCGCACCGAATACGTGCGAGAACTCCCACGGAATACATGACCAAGGGTGTCGTGAATGGCTGCGAGTCTCGTTTCCGCGTACGCAGTCCCGATGGAACGCCCGATGGAACGCCCGATGGAACGAACGAGCAGATGGAGCCGACATGTCAGTGGAACGCACAGCGGTCAACCCGGTGACCTGGTCCGTGGAGCTGGGCTTCAACCAGGGCGAGCTGGTCTCCGGACAGACCCGGACCCTGTACGTCTCGGGGCAGACCGCGATGGACGCCGAAGGCAAGCCCCAGCACGAGGGCGACATCGCGGCGCAGCTCGCGCTGAGTGTCGACAATCTGGAGGCCGTGCTCGCGGAGGCGGGAATGATCCTCGCGAACCTCGTCCGCCTCAACGTCTACACGACCGACGTCGACGCGCTCTTCCCGCACTACGGCGTGCTGGCGGCCCGGCTGGGAGCCGCCGGAGTGGCCCCGGCCTCCACGATGCTGGAGGTGCGCCGCCTGGCGGTTCCCGGTCAGCTGGTCGAACTGGAGGGCACCGCCGTCGCATAAGGCGGCCTCGTGGTGACCCCGCCGGACGAGACGAAGCCGGTCACCCTGGCCTCGCCGGGTGCCGCCTCGCTGCCCGGAACGGCTCCTCCCATCTCCGTACGCCTTCTTCCCCTGGGCGTACGCGGCATATTGACTGGCCGTCAGCTTCGAGCAGCCAGCGGACAGGGGTGGGTCATGGCCGGAAGCGCCGCGCGGGAGATTCTGGGGAACCTGGTACGGATCGGGTCGGCCGCCGCCGGTGAGGCGGTCCGTACGGTTCCCGCCCGGCGGGCCGGTGACGTGCCGGTACGGCCGGGGGAGGTGAACCCGGTCTGGCTGACGGCCGTCCTGTGCGCCGAGCATCCCGGAGCCACGGTGACCGGCTGCGAGGTGGTCCCGGTGAGCAGCGGGACCTCGTCGCGGTTCCGGATCTCGGTGACGTACGACGAGGCAGGCGTCGCGGCCGGGCTGCCGACCAGGGTGTTCGTGAAGAGCACGGCCGGGGTGCTCCAGCGCCTGACCCTGCACCTGGCCGACGTCCTCGTCCAGGAGCCCGCCTTCTACAACGAACTCAGGCCCGCCCTGGACATCGAGGCGCCCCGGGGCTTCCACGGCGCGGCCCACCCGGCGACCGGGCGCTGCGTGGTGCTGATCGAGGACGTGGCCGCGAGCAGGGGCGCGGTCTTCCTGGACCCGACCGTGCCCTTCACCCGCCCCGAGATCGAGGGTCTGCTGACGGAGACGGCCCGTCGGCACGGTCAGCTGTGGGCAGACCCGAGCCTGTCCGGGTACGGCTTCCTGAAGACCCCGGACGTCCACTTCGCCAACCTCGACCGGCTGATCGGCATGAACGCGCGTTCCCGGGTCGGCCTGCGCCGCTCCGCACCCGTACTGCCGCCGGAGCCGGACGACGGCCCTTCCCCGGACGTGCTGTACTCCGCACTGCGGCGCTCCCTGGACCAGGCCGCGACGGGCCCGCAGACGTTGCTGCACGGCGACGCCCACATCGGCAACACCTACCGCACCGCCGACGGGCGGACGGGATTCGTCGACTGGCAGGTCGTGATGCGCGGGAGCTGGGCCTGCGATGTCGCGTACCTGATCACCTCGGGTCTTGCCGTCGAGGACCGGCGCGCCTGGGAGCGCGACCTGCTCGGCCTCTACCTGGAGGAGCTGGCGAAGGCGGGCGGCGCCGCGCCGGACCCCGAAGCGGCGTGGCTCGCCTACCGGCGGCAGACTCTCTATCCGCTGTACATCTGGCTCACGACCCGGGGCCGCAACGCGATCCAGCCGAAGTACCAGCCGGACGCCGTCTGCGACGCCATCATCGGCCGCACCGCCGTCGCCGTCCGCGACCTGGACGCCGTGGGGGCCGTGGGCCGGGCGGCCTGAGGAGCGCCCGGGGCCGGGGCGGGCCGGAGGTCACCTCTCGCCGAGCGCGCGGCCCCCGGGCCCGAACCGGCCCTTGTACGCCGACGGCGTGATGCCGGTCTCGCGGCGCATCAGCAACCGCAGGTTGGCGGCGGTGCCGAGCCCGCTGTGCCGCGCGACGACCTCGAAGCGGGACTCGCCCCGCTCGATCAACCGGCAGGCCAGGGCGACCCGTTGAGCCGTGAGCCATGCCAGCGGCGTCGTACCCAGTTGCGCCTGGAAGCGCCGGTGCAGTGTCGCCTGGCTGACGGCGGCGCGCGCCGCGAGGTCGGCGACGGTGAGCGGGGAGCCCAGCCGCTCCTCGGCCCAGTCCAGGACGGGTGCCAGGGACTCGTCGGGGGCGTCGGGCATGGGGCGCTCCACGAACTGCCGCTGCCCGCCGTCCCGGTTGGCCGCGAAGACCAGCCGCCTGCTCACCGCGTTGGCGACCTCCGCGCCGTGGTCACGTCGCACCAGGTGCAGCCCGAGGTCGAGTGCCGCCGCGCTGCCCGCGGCGGTGAGGATGTCGCCGTCGTCCACGAACAGCACGTCCGCTTCGAGGTGAACGGCGGGAAAGCGCACCCGGAAGGAATCCGCCCACTGCCAGTGCGCGGTGGCCCGGCGCCCGTCGAGGACTCCGGCTTCGGCCAGGGTGAAGGCACCGCTGCAGAAGCCGACCAGGCGCGCACCCCGCTCGTGCGCCCGTCGCACGGCATCGAGCACGGCGGGGCGACGGGGCACCTCGACGTCCGGGCGGTTGGGCACGATCAGGGTGTCCGCCGTATCGGCGGCCGCCAGGCCGGCGACTCCCGTGAGGGTGAAGAAGCCGTCCCGCATCAGGGTGCTCGGCTCGGGCGAGCAGAGCGAGAAGTCGTACAGGTCGGGGCCGATCTCCGGCCTGCGGAGACCGAAGACCTCGGTGGCGCAGCCGAGCTCGAAGGGGTTCGAGTTCTCGTCCACGATCACGACGACCCGGTGTGCGCCCGCCGCCCGACCCGCATGCGAGGATTCTTGCGTCATATGCGATTCCTATCACTCGTGCGGCTCCCGAAAACAGCCCACGATGACCCCATGAGCAGCGAACCCGTACACCTGAGCAAAGCCCTGGCCTCCTTCGACGCCCTGTGGAGCCCCCGCATCGCGGCACGCGTGAACGACTACGACGTCCGGATCGCCAAGGTCGAGGGCGAGCACATCTGGCACGTCCACGACAGCACCGACGAGTTCTTCCTGGTCCTCGACGGGGAACTGCACATCTCCCTGCGTGAGCCCGGAGGGGAGCGCACGGTGGTGCTCCCCCAGGGGTCGGTCTTCACCGTCCCGCGCGGCACGGAGCACAAGCCGTACGCTCCACGCCGTACCTCCATCCTCTTGTTCGAGCCCACCGGGACGCTGACCGTGGGGGATCACGCCGTCGGGATCCCGGACCACGTGGACGCGACGACCGGACACGCGCTCGGCACCTGAGCCGGTGGGGTATGGCTGGAAAACACCGCATCGCGCCCTCCCGGGCACTGGGGCTCGCCAATTGGTCTGAACCATTATTCGTACGGTGACCTCCTCGCAGACACCACCCCGGAAGCAGCACCAGAAGCAGCAACCCGAGCAGCAACGGAAGCAGGCGTGCGGGAGCGGTCCGGCCGCCGTCCGCCCTCCCCTGTGGGACCGGCCCTTCACGCTCTTCTTCGCCGCCCGTACGGTCTCGCAGTTCGGCGACGCGATGATGCCGGTGGCCGCCGCGCTCGCGGTCGGTGCGGTGTACGGGATCTCCGGGGTCGGGCTCGTCCTCGGCACCTGGACCGGGACGTTCGTCGTGCTGGTGCTGTTCGGCGGGGTGCTGGCCGACCGGTTCGGCGCCCGGCGGATGATGGTCGGCGCGGATCTCGTACGGGTGGTGACCCAGGGAGTGCTGGCCGTCGCGTTCTTCACCGGGACGCCCCCGTTCTGGCTGCTGGTGAGCATGGCGGCGGTCGGCGGTGCGGCCGTCGCGATGTTCCTGCCGGGGATGAACGGGATGGTCCCGCTCGTCGCCCGCGAACCGCAGCGGGCCAACGCCACCCTCAAGGTCGCCGACGCGCTCGCCCACCTGCTGGGCCCGGCCGTGGCAGGGTTGCTCATCGCGCTGACCCATGCCGGGACCGTGTACGCGGTCGACGCCGGGACCTTTGTGCTCAGCGCACTGTGTCTGGCGTTCATTCGGCTCGCCCCGGGCGCCGCGAATTCCGTGAATTCCCTTGCGGAAAAAGGGAGTTCACTGCGCGGTGATCTGCGTCAGGGGTGGCGGGAGTTCCGTGCGCGCACCTGGATGTGGGCGGTGATCCTGATCTGGATGGTGTACGGCGTGCTGGTGTTCGGCCCGCTCGTGCCGCTCAGCTCCGCGCTCGTCGGGGCGCGGCTCGGCCCGGACACGTACGGTCTGGCGGTCTCCTTCCTCGGCGTCGGAACGGTCGTCGGCGGGCTGCTGGCGTTGCGCGTGCGCCCGGTCAGGCCACTGGCCGCCGGGGCGGGGGCGATGGCCCTGTACACGGTGCTGCCGCTGTGCGTGGCGCTGGACGCCGGGCTTCCGGTGCTGCTCACGGGGCATGTCCTGGGTGGGGGCGCGATGGCGTTCTGGTCGGTGATGTGGGCGACCAGCGTGCAGACCCACACCCCGGCGGCGGTCCTCAACCGGGTCTCCGCGTACGAGCTGGCGGGCTCGGTGTCGGGGATCGCGATCGGCCAGATCCTGGCCGGGCCCGCCCTCGCGCTGGCCGCCCCGGAGCGGCTGTTGCTGGTGTCGGCGGGGGTGTGCCTGATGGGCTGCGCGGCGCTGTTCGCGATCCCGGCGATTAGGGGGCTGCGGCGCGTCGTTTCCGTGGAATCCGCGTGAATGAGGTACGCCTGTCGGGAGCATTTGGAGCATTCGTTTTCTCGTTCATAGCTTCCGCCGAAGTGCCCGAATGTTGCCCCAGGTTTCTTGACGGTCACCTTGCGGCAACTTAATTTCGAAGAGATCAACCCATGAGCCGTCAAGCCGAAAGGAGGCGACGTCGGATGTCGATCATCTCCGACCTGCAACGCCTCGCCCGGCGCACCGCCTGGGCCCCGGGCCGTGTGGCCCACGGCTGCTGAAGGCAGCTCCTCCGCCGCCCGGCCCGCCCAACGCGCGGCACCCCGGCGTCAGTTGATCCCTCCCTGCCTGCGGCACGGCACGCGCTCCCCGGCGTGCCGATCCGCGACCCCGTAGAAAGCTCCCCACATGCCCAATTTGACAATTAGGTCGATTGCGCACCAAAAAGAGGTTTTGCCATGGTAAGCGCGCGCATTACGGTCAACGGGAAAGAAACTCCCCTTGCACCGGACGCCCCTCACACCACAGTGCTCGACTTCCTGCGCGAGCGCGGCCTGACCGGCACCAAGGAGGGCTGCGCCGAGGGTGAATGCGGTGCCTGTTCCGTCCTGGTGGCCCGTCCCGGCGTGAACAAGCCCACCGACTGGGTGGCGGTCAACGCCTGCCTGGTCCCGGCCGCCGCACTCGACGGCCAGGAGGTCGTCACCTCCGAGGGCCTCGCCACCCCCGGCGCGGACGGCACGCCCGCCGCGCTGCACCCGGTGCAGGAGGAGATGGCGGTCCGAGGCGGCTCGCAGTGCGGTTACTGCACCCCGGGGTTCATCTGCAGCATGGCCTCGGAGTACTACCGGCCCGACCGCTGTACGCACACGGAAGCGGATCCGGACGGGCAGACGGACGCCGAGCACGGTCCGAACGGCTTCGACCTGCACTCCCTCAGCGGAAACCTGTGCCGCTGCACCGGCTACCGCCCCATCCGCGACGCCGCGTACGCCGTCGGCGAGCCCGCCGATGACGACCCGCTCGCCCAGCGCCGCGAGCAGTCCGCGCCGGAGCCGGTCGCCACCGCGTACACCCAGGGCGACAGCACCTTCCTGCGCCCTGCCACCCTCGGCGAAGCCGTCCGGCTGCTGCGCGAGCGCCCCGAAGCGGTCGTCGTCGCCGGCAGCACCGACTACGGCGTCGAGGTCAACATCCGCTCCCGTCGCGACACCTGCGTCGTCGCCGTCGACCGCCTCCCCGAACTGCGGGAGCTGCGCGTGGAGTCCGAGTACGTCGAGATCGGCGCGGCGGTCACGCTCACCGAGATCGAGCGGCGCCTCGACGGCACCGTCCCGCTGCTGGCCGAGCTGTTCCCGCAGTTCGCATCACTCCTCATCCGCAACAGCGCCACCCTCGGCGGCAACCTCGGCACCGGCTCCCCCATCGGCGACAGCCCGCCGGTACTGCTCGCACTCGACGCGTCGCTGGTCCTCGCGGACGCCGACGGCGAGCGCGTCGTCCCCCTCGCCGACTACTTCACCGGCTACCGGCAGAGCGTGCGCCGCCCGGACGAGCTGATCCGCGCGGTGCGCATCCCGACGCCGCTGTCGCAGGTCACGGCCTTCCACAAGATCGCCAAGCGCCGCTTCGACGACATCTCCAGCGTCGCCGTCGCCTTCGCGGTCGACATCGAGGGCGGCATCGTCCGCAAGGCCCGCATCGGCCTCGGCGGCATCGCCGCCACCCCGATCCGCTCCCTCGCCACCGAGGCGGCCCTGGAGGGCAAGCCCTGGACGCGGGAGACCGTGGACGCGGCCGCCCGCGTCCTGCGCGGCGAGGGCACCCCGATGAGCGACCACCGGGCCAGCTCCCTCTACCGTTCCGCGATGCTCGGCACGAGCCTGAAGAAGCTGTACGCGCAGACCACCGAGGCGGTTTCGTCATGAGTCACCTGTCCGAACGCCCCGAGAAGCCCGTCGTCGGCGTCTCGATGCCGCACGAGAGCGCCTACCAGCACGTCACCGGCACCGCGCTCTACACCGACGACCTGGTCCACCGCACCAAGGACGTCCTGCACGCCTACCCGGTCCAGGTGATGAAGGCCCACGGCCTGATCACCGCCCTGCGCACCGAGCCCGCGCTCGCGGTGCCCGGCGTGGTCCGCGTCCTGACCGGCGCGGACGTGCCCGGCGTGAACGACGCGGGCATGAAGCACGATGAGCCGCTCTTCCCCGACGAGGTCATGTTCTACGGCCACGCCGTCGCCTGGGTCCTCGGCGAGACCCTGGAGGCGGCCCGCCTGGGCGCTGCGGCCGTCGAGGTCGAACTCGACGAGAAGCCCGCCGTCGTCACCGTGGGCGAGGCCATCGCGGCCGAGAGCTTCCACGGCGCACGCCCCCACATGGAGACCGGTGACGTCGACGCCGGTTTCGCCGACTCCGCGCACGTGTTCACCGGTGAGTTCACCTTCGCCGGGCAGGAGCACTTCTACCTGGAGACGCACGCCGCGCTCGCCCTGATCGACGAGGGCGGACAGCTCTTCATCCAGTCCAGCACCCAGCACCCCTCCGAGACCCAGGAGATCGTCTCCCACGTCCTCGGGGTCCCGTCCCACGAGATCACCGTGCAGTGCCTGCGGATGGGCGGCGGCTTCGGCGGCAAGGAGATGCAGCCGCACGGCTTCGCGGCCGTCGCCGCGCTCGGCGCGAAGCTGACGGGCCGTCCGGTCCGCTTCCGCCTCAACCGCACCCAGGACCTCACCATGTCCGGCAAGCGGCACGGCTTCCACGCCTCCTGGAAGATCGGCTTCGACGCCGAGGGCCGCATCCAGGCCCTCGACGCGACGCTGACCGCCGACGGCGGCTGGAGCCTGGACCTCTCCGAGCCGGTGCTCGCCCGCGCACTGTGCCACATCGACAACACGTACTGGATTCCCAACGCACGGGTCAACGGCCGCATCGCGAAGACCAACACGGTCTCCAACACGGCCTTCCGAGGCTTCGGCGGCCCCCAGGGCATGCTCGTCATCGAGGACATCCTCGGCCGCGTCGCCCCGCTGCTCGGCCTGGACCCGATCGAGCTGCGCGAGCGCAACTTCTACCGGCCCGGCCAGGGCCAGACGACGCCGTACGGCCAGCTCGTCACGCAGGCCGACCGGATCTCCGCCGTCTGGGAACAGGTCAAGGAGAACAGCGAACTCGCCGACCGCAAGCGCGAGATCGCCGCGTTCAACGCAGCGCACCCGCACACCAAGCGGGCGCTGGCGCTCACCGGCATCAAGTTCGGCATCTCGTTCAACCTCACCGCCTTCAACCAGGGCGGCGCGCTCGTACTGATCTACAAGGACGGCTCCGTCCTGATCAACCACGGCGGCACCGAGATGGGCCAGGGCCTGCACACCAAGATGATGCAGGTCGCGGCCACCACGCTCGGCATCCCCCTCCACAAGGTGCGCCTGGCTCCGACGCGTACGGACAAGGTCCCCAACACCTCCGCCACGGCGGCCAGTGCGGGCGCGGACCTCAACGGCGGGGCGATCAAGAACGCCTGCGAGCAGCTGCGCGACCGCCTGCACCAGGTGGCGGGCACCCAGCTCGGCGGCAACGCCTCGGACGTGCGCATCGTCGAGGGCGTCGCCCGGGTCCTGGGCAGCGACAAGGAGCTGGCCTGGGAGGACCTGGTGCGCACCGCGTACTTCCAGCGGGTCCAGCTCTCGGCAGCCGGTTTCTACCGGACGGAGGGGCTGCACTGGGACGCCAAGGCTTTCCGGGGCACCCCCTTCAAGTACTTCTCCAACGGCGCCGCCGCGACCGAGGTCGAGGTGGACGGCTTCACCGGGGCGTACCGGATCCGCCGCGTGGACATCGTCCACGACGTCGGCGACAGCCTCTCCCCAATGATCGACATCGGTCAGGTCGAGGGCGGGTTCGTGCAGGGCGCGGGCTGGCTGACGCTGGAGGACCTGCGCTGGGACACCAGCGAAGGACCGCACCGGGGCCGTCTCCAGACGCAGGCCGCGAGCACGTACAAGCTCCCGAGCTTCTCGGAGATGCCGGAGGAGTTCAACGTCACCCTGATGGAGAACGCCACCGAGGAAGGCGCGGTCTACGGCTCCAAGGCCGTCGGTGAGCCTCCCCTCATGCTGGCCTTCTCGGTACGCGAGGCACTGCGCCAGGCCGCCGCCGCGTTCGGCCCCGCCGGGGCGAGCGTGGAACTGGCCTCCCCGGCGACGCCGGAAGCGGTGTACTGGGCCATCGAGTCGGTCCGCGAGGGCGACGACGGCGCCGAGGCCCCCTCCACCACCACCGCACTCAGCAATGCCTGACATGACCTGGGTGGCCGCGGTCGCGCGGTTGCGGGAACGCCGGGAGACCGGTGTCCTCGTGACCGTCGCGACCGTGCGCGGCCACGCCCCCCGCAAGGCCGGCGCCAAGCTCGTCGTGGGGCGGACCGAGGCGTGGGGTTCCATCGGCGGCGGCAACATCGAGGCGGTCGCGATCGACCGGGCCCGCGAACTGATCGCCGTGCCCCGCCCGGAACCGGAGCTGATGGAGTTCGCCCTCAACGACAAGGTGTCCGGTCCGCACGGCGTGCAGTGCTGCGGCGGGGCCGTGACCGTACTCCTGGAACCCCTGCCGGTGGTCCCGGCGGTGGCGGTCTTCGGCGTCGGCCACGTCGGCATCGAACTGGCCCGCATCCTGGCCCGCCACGACCTGGACCTCCACCTGGTCGACACCCGCCCCGACATGGTCTCGCCCGACCGCCTCGCGGTCCTCTCGGACGCGGTGGCCCAGGTCCACGCCCACCACGTCCCCCTCCTCCCGGAGGAGGTACTCACGGAACTGGCCCCCGGCACCCACGTCCTGATCATGACCCACGACCACGCGGAGGACGCCGCGCTGTGCGACGCCGCCCTGCGCACTCCCGGTCTGGGCTCGATCGGCCTGATCGGCTCGGCCGCCAAGTGGTCCCGCTTCCGCAAGCGCCTCGCCGACGAGGGCGGCCACGACGACGCCGCCATCTCCCGGATCAAGACGCCGATCGGGCTGCCGGACATCACGGGCAAGGAGCCCGCGACGATCGCGGTGAGCGTGGCGGCGGACCTCCTTTTGACCTTCGAGGGAACGTCGTAGGAACGAGGTGGCCGAAAAGCACCCGCCGCCGACGGTCACGGGAACTCTCCCCCTGCCCCGACCGGTTCACCCTGACGTGATGAACACGGTGGTACTGATCGTCGGCGGGGCGGCCGTGCTGGCCGCAGCACTGTTCCTCGCGGACCGCGCGCTGCTGTGGATGGAGGAGCGGGGCTGGATCTACTGGCGCAAGCGCAAGAGCCTGTTGTCCATGGGCTCGGACGTCCTCCAGGAGGTCACGCCCGGGGCCCGGGCCCAGAAGCACGCCCTGGAGCAGGAACGCGTACGCAAGAACGTCAGACCGGCGGAGGAGCCGCCCTTCCAGGTGGACCTGGACGCGCAGGTGGTCCGGATACGCCAGCCCAGGGGAAAGCCGTGACACGTTCCGGGGGTCACTCCGGAAGGTCCACCGTCACGTGCGGGGCCAATGCCCGCAGGAAGTCCGGTGCGTCGAACATCGCACCTGCCGAAGCGACCCCGGTGGTGCGGATCCGCCCGGAGAGGACGCGCTCCACGGCCTCCACCACCAGCGGCGCGGTGACCGCGTAGATGTCCTGGCCGTGGGCGGTCGCACGCCGCTCGACGCCGTCCGTGCGGACCCGTACGTCGACGACGAAGGTCTGGTCGGAGCGGCCGAGTTCGTCGACGGGCGACGGGGCCGGGGTGTCGGGTCCGGCCAGATCGCCCGCCGCCTCGACGGACATGTGCGTACGGACCTCGGGCACGGCCAGGTGGCTGGGTACGGTGACGACGTCGGCCATCGTGAAGTCCGCGACCACGGTGCGCCTGCCCAGGGGCTGGGGGAAGTCCCAGTCCTGCCGGACGACCGGCTCGTCGTGGTAGCCGAGCGCCCCGCCCGCGAACCGCACCCGGCGGCCCGCGCGCCGCTCGTGCGAGACCTCGCCCGCCGCACGCGTGCCCGGGGTGGGGTGCCAGCTGCTCAGCCCGTACGCCACCTGGACCTCGTCGGCCGACTCCTGCTCCCCCGTCGCCGCCGTCACGAGCAGGTCGCCGAGGCCCCCGTAGAACGCCATCGCCGGGACGACCGGCACCTCCGCCTTGCGGGCGGCCTCCGCGTGGTCGGCGAACATCGCGGCGTTCGCCTCGATCTCCGCCGCGACGTCGAGGTACGGAATCCCCGCCCGCAGGGCCGCCTCGACGACCGGGCCCGCCGTCACGGCGAAGGGTCCGGCGCAGTTGACGACGGCCGCCGCACCGGCGAGGGCCCGGTCGAGAGCGTCCGCGTCGTCGACCGCCGCCGGACGTACGACCAGGGACGCGTCCTCGTCCGCCATCGCCCCCAGCCGCTCCGCGTCGCGGCCCGAGATGACGACGCCGAGGCCGCGTCCGCGCAGCTCGGCGACGACGAACCGGCCGGTGTGCCCGGTCGCCCCGTACACCACAACTGCCTTGGTCCCGCTCATGGTTGTTCCCCGTTCCGATCACGTGCGCGGTTGATGGCTCCAGTGTGATCGGCGGCGCGGCACCCGCGTGAGTGGCCAGAACGACGTCATGCGTACACTTTCGGACATGCCCTCTGTCGCGCTGCTCGCCGTCGGCCGCCCGCTGCACTTCGAACTGGGAGTGGCGTACGAGATCTTCGGCAATCCGCCGACCGGGAGGGACGCGGCCGACGCCTGGTACGACGTGACTCTCTGCGGGAACAGCCCTGTTCGGGTCGGACCGTTCACGGTGGAGCCCGACCGGGCCCTGCCGTACGCGATCGGGGCGGACCTCGTGATCGTGCCCGCCTGCGCCGACGTCGACGAGCCCCCGCCCACGGAGCTGGTCGACACCGTGCGCGCGGCGCACGAGGCCGGGGCGCGGGTGGCGTCGCTGTGCACGGGTGCGTTCGTCCTGGGCGCCGCGGGGCTCCTCGACGGGCGGCGGGCCACCACGCACTGGGCGCACGCCGCGGACCTGGCCGCACGCCATCCGCTGGCGGAGGTCGACCCGGACGTCCTCTACACGGACAACGGCAGCGTCCTCACCGCCGCGGGCAAGGCCGCGGCGGTGGACCTGTGCCTGCACGTGATCCACCTCGACCACGGCGCCGCCGTCGCCAACGCGGTCGCCCGGCGGCTCGTCATGCCGCCGCACCGGCCGGGCGGTCAGGCCCAGTTCGTGTCGACCCCGGTCCAGCTCACGGACGACGACGACCACTCGCTCTCCGGCCTGCTCGCCTGGGCCGGACAGCGCCTGGACCGTCCGCTGACGGTCGCCGACCTGGCCCGCAGGGCGAACACGAGCCCGCGCCACCTGGGCCGCCGGTTCCGCTCGGTGACCGGACAGACCCCGCTCCAATGGCTGCTCACCCAGCGCGTACGCCGCGCCCAGGAACTGCTGGAGACCACCGACCAGAGCGTCGAGTCCGTGGCGCTCGCCACCGGCATGGGCACGGCGACGACGCTGCGCCGCCAGTTCAAGCGGTTGGTCGGCGTACCACCGGACAGCTACCGGCGCGCGTTCCGCAGCGGGCATCCGGCGGCCTGAGCGGCCACGCCGGGTCATGTCGGCCCACCACGCCCCGAGCGACCGCGCGGAGAGGTCTTCAGATGACGACGGCGAAGACCCAGAGGTGGGGGTCGGCCCCCGTCAGGACGGCGTAGTGGACGATCGCGGCGGACGTGGTGATGACGCGCACCGTCTCGTCGAGTTCGTACGTGTCGGCCTGCGGCCAGGACCAGGGGTCGCGGCACGCCCGCAGGAGCGCGTCGTGCAGTTCCTCCCTGGCCGGGGCGGGCAGGTCTCTGACGGTCCTGCCGACGTGCGCGGCGAACCGTGCCGGGATCGCGGTCACGTGCCGATGCCCTCGCTGTTCATGTCCCTGTCCGTGTCCGCGTGGGTACACGTCCGTGTCCGTGCCTGGCGGCTCGTACGGCCACCGTACGCGCGATCGGCGACGGCATGAACAGGAACGGGACGAACTCCCCTACCCGGCAGGGGCCGTGACGATCTTCCCGTCCGTGTCGACGGTGTGCGTCTGCCAGTACTCGTCCCACTCGTCCCCCACCCGCTCCGGCACCTTGCCCTCCGGGAAGCGGACGTAACCCTTCGGCGGCTCCTCGCCGTCGGGGGCACAGGCGCGGCCGGTGGAGCCGACATTCAGTACGGGATACTCACCGCCCCCGCAGATCGCGTCCTGCGCGCAGCCCCCGAGGGCGAGGACCGCCGCCACGGAGGCCAGCAGGAGGACGAGCGGGCGGCCCCCGCGACGGACAGCTGTACAGGCACGGGTACGGGTACGGGTACGGGTACGGGTGGTACGGCGGTGCATGGTGTGCTCCCCGGAGTGAGAGTCGGTTCGGCGTCGAACACAAGCCTGACCCGATCTCCTCAACTCCACGCACGAATACGCCTACTCAGCCGCCGAGACCGAGCGCGGCCAGGGCGACTTCACCCATCCGGCGCTCGCCGAGGGCGTTGGGGTGAACGGGAACCACGTTGGTGCCGAAGAGGACCGGCTCTATCCAGCGCGTGCCGATCGGCTTGCACGCGTCGTGACCGTCGGACACCTCGGCGAGGTCGACATAGGTGGCCCCGGTCTCCTCGGCGGCACGCTCGACGGCGGAGTTGAGGGTCGTCTGGATACCGCGCAGGTACGGCACGTCGCCCGTCGCGATGGGCATCTTGGCGAAGCAGGACGGATCGGCGGTGGCCGGGGTGATCCACGGGTAACCCAGCACGGCCACCCGAGCGCCGGGCGCCTTGGCGCGGACCGCGCTCAGGGCGGCCTTCAACGCCGGGTAAGTCGTGTCCTTGATCTGGTCCTCGAACATCGTGCCGTTCTTGTCCTTGCAGGGACTGCCCTTGCCGCCGCTGAGGACTCCGGCCGTACCGCAGGCCACGACGGCGTTGATGAAGGTGCTGTTGTCGTTGCCGCCGATGGTCAGGGTCACCAGATCGGTGGTGGCGGAGAGCGCGTCGAGCTGGGGGGCGGTGCCCGGGTACTGGGACTGGCTGAAGTGCTTGGTCTGGGCCCCGCCGCAGGTGACGTCCTGGAGGCGGGCGCCCGTTCTGGAGGCGATGAGGTGGGGGTAGTTCCGGGTGGAGCGCGCGCAGAGGAGATTGCTGAGGTCCACCGGGAGGACGCCGGAGCCCGCGCTGTAACTGTCGCCCAGCGCAACGTAGTTGAGCGTCCCGTACGAGGCGGAGCCGGCCGGTCCGGAGGCAGGGGCGGAGGCCGGGGCGGCGGTGGGTGCGGCGGCGGGTGCGACGGCGGCGGGTGCGGCGGCGGCCGGTACGGCAGTGGCGGGGAGACCGAGGACCATGACCCCGGCCAGTGTTGACGCGGCCATGACATTGCGGAACGACTTCGGCATGTGCTCCCTCTTCTCGTGAGGCTTCTCGTGAAGCTGAGCGACCGGACTTACCGACAGGTAGGTCTACCGCTAGGTAATGTGCGGGTGCTGTCGTGCCTGCGTCAACCTTGCCGACAGAACTGCTCCCGGCCCGCCACGAGTCACCGAAGAACGGACGCCCCGCATGGACATCACCTTCACCGGCCGAGTGATCGAGTGGCGCGGCCCCTCCCCGTTCTTCTTCGTCCCCGTCCCGGCGGAGCAGTCCGCCGACATCCGCGAGGTCGCCTCGATGGCCACCTACGGCTGGGGCGCCGTCCCCGTCGAGGCCCGGATCGGCGAAGCCGCCTTCGCCACCTCGCTCTTCCCGAAGGAGGGCGCGTACCTCCTCCCCCTCAAGCAGGCCGTGCGCAAGCCGCAGAAACTCGCGGCGGGCGACGAGGTCACCGTGGACATGACCGTTCGCCTCTGACACCTCCGCGACAGACCCCTCCCCATTCACCGAATGGGGTGATCAATTGCCCTCCCCGGCCCGGAGGTTCGGCCCCACCCCGGCAACGTGGTGAATACTGCCGCCGAACCCGAGGAGCACACCATGGACATGGCCGTACAGCAGCACCCCACCCACGAGGAGTGGCTGGCCTCCATGGTCCGCACGACCTCCGCCGCCTCCGTCGTCTTCCACGACCCCGACCTGCGTCTGCTGCTCCTGCACGCCACGTACGAGGACGCCTGGCAGTTCCCCGGCGGAACCGTCGAACACGGGCAGGACCCGTGGGAGGCCGCCGTCCGCGAGGTCGACGAGGAGATCGGCCACCAACTCCCGCTCACACCGCACCTCTTGGGCGTCGACTGGT
Source organism: Streptomyces sp. NBC_00237 (assembly GCF_026342435.1). Lineage (NCBI taxonomy): Bacteria > Bacillati > Actinomycetota > Actinomycetes > Kitasatosporales > Streptomycetaceae > Streptomyces > Streptomyces sp. NBC_00237. The sequence continues at coordinate 369,560 of NZ_JAPEMT010000004.1, forward strand.
GCCGCCCGCCCGGCCTCGCCCCGTACACCCAGTTCCTCTTCCGGGGCCCGTCGATCACCCCCGCCGCCTTCACCGTCACCCTCTCCGCCGAACACGACGACTGGGCGCTGCGCACCGTCGAGGAGTGGGCCCCGCTCGTCGGCCCCCGGCAGACGGCCCGCCTCACCCTCGTACGGGAAGCGCTGCGGACGGGCACCACCCTGTACCTCCAGGACGGCGCCCCGGTCCCCTCCTAGTTTCCGCGCGCGTCGAGGAAGCCCAAGGCCAACGGGCTCCACTCCTGCGGGGCGGGGTGGTGGGTGGCCAGTACGTCCGGACCTGCCCGATGGTCCGGTGTCGCGCCTCGCCGTGCGCGTCGTCGAGCGCCGCACCTCGGTGCGTGCGGCCCTCGCGCTCCGGTGGCCGAAGCCCTGGCCCCGTACCGTACGGGCCTGCCTCGTGGCCTTCGCGCTCCGGCACCTGCCCACCCTGCTGATGGGCGGACAGTACCCGGGCCGGGCCTGGTGCGTGGCCGTGCCCGCGATGGTGGTGAGCTGCGTCCTCGTGCTGCCGGTCTTCACCTGGCTGCGGCTGCGCTCGGGGCCGGTGGTCCCGGCCGTGATCGGGCGTGCCTTCAGCAGCACGGTGAGTGTCGCGACGGTCTACGAGCGGTCGCTGCCGTCCGCGACGGCCACCACCAGCACCCGGGTGTCCGGGCTGGTGGCGCGCCAGCGGTGGCGTACGCCGCCCGTGAGGTAGAGGGTGTCGCCGCGTTCGAGGACGAGGGTGCGGCCGTCGGCGTGGACCTCCGCGGTACCGTCCGCCACGTACATCAACTCGTCGTTCTCGTGCAGGAATTCGCGGTCCGCCTGCTGGGGTCCGGTGAATTCCAGGGCGTGCATCTGGCGGGCTCCCCTGACCAGCGGGCGCACCCCCGTGTCGGTGGCGAGGCCCGGGTCGTCCTGGGCGCGGACCACGTGGAGCGCGGTGCGGGTGTCGTCGGCGGCGGCCATGAGCTGGACGGCGGTGGTCCGCAGACCGTCGGCTATGCGTTGCAGGGAGCGGATGCTCGGGCGGGCGCGTTCGTTCTCGATCTGGCTGAGGAAGGGCACGGACAGACCGCTGCGTTCGGCGAGGCCCGCCAGGGTCAGGCCGAGTGCCCGCCGACGGCGGCGCACGGCACCGCCGAGCCCGGAATGCGGCTTGTCGTCACCGTGCCGCGCGTTCGTGTCCTGCGTGTCGTTCATGGCCGTCCTCACGTCTCGCGATCACCTTATGCAGCTTCGCGCGAGGCTTCGTACTCCTGTCACACCCCTGACATACAACTCCCCTACCTTCAAAGACATTCGACCGAGTCAAAGAAACTTTGAGAATGGGAAGGGGTTGTCGTGACCAGCGTCGACCAGAACCAGCGCCGCCGCCGCGGGACCGGGCTCATCGCCCTCGACACGGCGCGCGCCTTCGCCGGGTACACCCTCTTCGCGCCGCTGACCGGCGGCGGCGAGGTCCACCTGATCGACCTGTACGGCACCGAGGTCCACACCTGGAAGCTGCCGTACCGGGCCGGGCGGCACGCGCGGATGCTCGGCGACGGGAGCCTCGCCCACAACGGCGTACTCCCGGACCAGGAAGCCCTGTTCCCCATGTGGCACAAGTACCGGGGCGGGGTCCTCGGCGTGTACGCGCCCGACGGCACGCCCCTGCGCGAGCACCGCGACCCGCTCCAGCACCACGACGCGCACCACCTCGAAGGCGGCGGGATCCTGTACACCGCCGTCGAAGCGCTGACCGGTACGGACGCGGAAGGGGTGCGCGGCGGGGTCGCGGGGTCGGAGGCCAGGGGCGGGACCGTCTGGGCCGACACCATCGTCGAGGTCGACGCGGACGGAACCGAGGTCTGGTCCTGGCGGGCCTTCGAGCACCTCGACCGGGACGCGTACGCGCTGCACCCCGACTACGCGCGCGAGCACTGGCCTCTGATCAACTCCGTCGCCCCGCTCGCCGACGGCAACGTCCTGGCGAGCCTGCGCAGTTCCTCCGCCGTCATCGTCATCAGCCGCGACACGGGCGACGTCCTGTGGCGCACGGATCCGGGCACCGTCTCCCAGCAGCACCACCCCACCGAGCTGGGAGACGGCAACTTCCTCGTCTTCGACAACGGCGTCTTCCGGCCGGGCCACGACGTCCCGTACTCGCGCGTCATCGAGATCGACCGTACGACGAAGGAGGTGGTGTGGGAGTACCACGACCCCGCCAAGGAGTCCTTCTTCGCGCCCTTCATGGGCTCCGCCCAGCGCCTCCCGAACGGGAACACCCTGGTCACGGACTCCCCGGCGGGTCGGCTCTTCGAGGTCACGGCGGACGGTCTCGTGGTCTGGGAGTACGTCGTCCCGTACTTCGGCGGGTACGAGGAGTCCGAGGTGCGCGGCCTCTTCCCGGCCGAGCCGAACGCCGTGTTCCGCTCGTACCGTTACGCGGCCGAGGAGCTGCCCTGGCTGGAGGCGGGCCGGTGAGCACAGCCGTAGCAGCAGTCGACGAGAAGGTTCCGCTCAGGCGGCTGGCCCCGCTCGCCCTCCAGCACGTCCTCGCGATGGCCGCCGCTCCCGTCTCCACGGTCTTCCTGACCGCCACCGCCCTGCACCTCTCCCCCGCCCGGACGGCGTCGCTGCTCAGCGCCGTGCTCGTGCTGTGCGGCGCGGGGTCGCTGCTCCAGTCGCTCGGGGTGTGGAAGGTGGGGGCGCGGCTGCCGTTCGTGATGCTGCCGGGCGGGGCGGCGGCCGCGCTGTTCCTCCAGATCGCCGCCGATCACGGGCCCGCCGTCGCCACGGGTTCGGTGTTCCTCGCGGCGTTGCTGCTGCTGGCGGTGGTGCCGTTGTACGCGCGGATCGTACGGCTCTTCCCGCCGCTCGTGATGGGCGTGACGGTGCTGCTGATCGGCATCGCCATGGTGCGGGTGGCGGCGCAGCTCGTCACCGGGCCGACCGGGCGGGCACGGCCCGAGTCCGTGGTCCTGGCCGGTCTCACGGTCGCCGTCACCCTCGCCGCGTACCTCTTGCTGCGCGGTGTGTGGCGGCAGAGCGCGGTGCTCATCGGGATGACCGCCGGGACCGTGATCGCGGTGACCACGGGGCTCGGTTCCTTCGGCCCGGCGGCGGGCAGCGGCTTCGCGCTCCCCGAGCTCTTCCCGTACGGGACACCTCGGTTCGACCTCCTGGCCGCGCTGCCGCTGCTCGTCTTCAGCCTCACCACGCTCGCCGAGATCACCGGTCAGACCGTTCTCAACAGCGAGAGCTCGGGACGCGAGGCCGCTCCCGGGCGCGACGTGCCGAAGGTGGCGCGGGCGGATGCGGTGATGTCGCTGTTCGCCGGGGCGTGGGGCACCTCGCTGATGGTGACCAGCTCCGAGAACATCGGCATCAGCCGTCTCACTGGGGTGCGCAGCCGGTACGTGACCGCTGCGGCGGGCGTGCTGCTGGTGGCGGTGGGGCTGCTGTCGCCGGTGTCGCGTGCGGTGGCCGGGATTCCGCCCGCGGTGGTGGGTGGTTCGGCGCTCGTCGTGTACGCGCTCATCGCCGTGCTGGGGGTGCAGATGCTCGCCCGCTCCGACCTCGCCCAGCAGGGCCAGTCGATGATCGCGGCACTGGCGCTGGCGGTCGGGCTGCTGCCGGTGGTGGCCCCGCAGCTGTACGCCGGATTCCCTTCGTGGGTGCGGACGGTACTGGGCTCGGGCGTGGTCGCCGGGACGCTGACGGCGGTGGTGCTGCACGGGGTGTTCGCGGCGGCGGGGCGGGGCTCGGGACCGGGTTCGTCGGCGGGCACGGACTCGGCTCGGGCGTCGAAGGCGGCGGCGGAGGGCTGAGGGGCGAGCGTGCCCCTCGGCGGGTCCGGCCTCAGCTCACCAGATCCGGCGCGAAGTAGTCCCGCAGGCGGGCGATCAGGCCGTCCCGGAGACGGAAGATCTGCACCAGGGAGACCACCACGTCCGCCCCGCCGTCCTCCCCGTCGAAGACCGTGTCGATCTCCGCGACGAAGACGTCGGGATCGGCGGTGCTGTGCAGCACGTACCCGGACTTCTTGAGGTTGGGCGCGCGCTCGTGCGCGGCCCGGGGCCCTTCCGCCTGCCGCTCGTAGTACGCCGCCATCGCGGTACGGATCTGCTCGCGGCCCTCCAGCCTCCGGGGGAACGAGGAAGCGGCGGGCACGAGCGGCGCCTCGAAGACGGCGTCCTCGGTGAACTGCGCGGCGAGGGCGTCGGCGTCGTGGCTCAGCGAACCGGCGTACACGTAACTCTCGAAGATCTCCTGCGGCGTGCGGGACAAGGCGGCCTCCTGGGAACTCCGGCAGAGGAGTCCAGCTCACCACCTCAGGGCCCCGCCACGCAGCTCAATTCGTCTCCGCGCACCTCAACGGGCCGAAACCCGCCTGCGGAACGAACCCGCCGCCGCGTGCGCCCTCTTCTGCGCCGCCCGCGCGGAGCGCACCCGGGCGACCTCGGCGCGACGGGCGGCCAACTCGGCACGGCGGCCCGCCTGTTGGGCCGCCCGGCGCCCCTTCGCGCCGGACTTGCGGGCCCGCCAGGCGACCGAGGGCTTGCCGTGGGTGTCGGCCGCCGTGACGAGCAGACCGCCCACCAGGGAGAGGTTCTTGAGGAAGTGGTCGCGCTGCTGCGCCTTCGCCTCCGGGTCCTTCTCCTCCCAGAACCGGTGCCCGGCCAGCGTGGTGGGCACCAGCGTCCCGGCCAGGGCGAACGCGGCGAGGCGCGGGAAGCGGCCCAGGGCGAGGAGGGTGCCTGCGCCCAGCTGCACCGCGCCGTTGATCCGTACGAGCTGTTCGGGGTCGGCGGGCAGCTTCGGGATGCGTCGTCCCAGCGGTACCGCCACCGGCTCGGCTTCCGGAGCCACCTGCTCCGGACGCCGGAGGGTGCCGATGCCGCCACTGATGAATACCGAGGCCAGCAAGGGCCTTGCGATCCTCCTGATGAGTGCCATGCGGCGCGGGTTCCCACCCTGCCGCGTGCCATGCACGAACCCGCCGTGCACGGTTGTCGTACGTCCGCAACCGGTCCGCCATGAGCGAACCCCCTGGGCATCCCGGCGCGGGCGGTGTTTGCCTGGGGCCATGGAGATCTTGGTTCTTGGCGGTACGGCATGGCTGGGCAGGGAGCTGTCGCGGCAGGCGGTCGAGCGCGGTCATCGGGTGACGTGTCTGGCGCGCGGCGAGAGCGGCGGGATCGCGGAGGGGGCGGTGCTGGTGGGCGCCGACCGGTCCTCGCCTTCCGCGTACGAGGAGGTGGCGGACCGCGACTGGGACGCCGTCGTGGAGGTGTCCTGGCAGCCCGGTTTCGTACGGGACGCGCTCGACGCCCTGGGCGCGCGGGCCCGGCACTGGACGTACGTGTCCTCCGTCAGCGCGTACGCCACGCATGCGGAGTACGGCGCCGACGAGTCGGCGGCCCTCCTCCAGGCGGCGGAGGGGCGCGAGGTCGACCGCGAGCAGTACGGCCAGGCGAAGGTGGCGTGCGAGCAGGCGTCCACGGCAGCCGTGGGCGACCGCCTCCTCATCGCCAGGGCGGGCCTGATCGGCGGCCCCGGCGACCACAGCGGGCGCTCCGGCTACTGGGCGGCCCGCGCCGCCCGCGCTCCCCGGGACCCTCTGCTCGTGCCCGACGAACCGTCCCTGGCGACCCAGGCGATCGACGCGCGCGACCTCTCGGCGTGGCTGCTCGACTCCGCCGAGAAGGGCACCACGGGGACGTACAACGCGGTGGGTCCCGTCGTCCCGCTCGGCGAGTGGATCGAGCTGTCCCGTTCGGCGGGCGGGCACACCGGTCCGGTGGTGCGCGCCGACTCGGCCTGGCTGCGCGAGCAGGGCGTGGTCGAGTTCATGGGCCCCGAATCGCTGGCGCTGTGGATCGTCGAGCCGGGCTGGGAGGCGTTCTCCTCCCGCAGTGGAGCAGCCGCGACCGCCACGGGCCTGCGCCACCGCCCGCGCACGGAACTCCTCGCCGACACACTGGAGTGGGAACGCGAAGAGGGCCTGGGCCGCGAACGGCGCGCGGGCCTGAGCGCGGCGCGCGAACGCGAACTGCTCGCAGCGCTGCGCCAAGCCTGACCGGGCGGCGGAGCCCCTGCGGCAAGGGAAAGGACAAAAGCAGGGAGATCGCTCTCCCTGCCACTACCAAGCTATAGCTCACCCGGGGGCTTGCGGCAAGACCCCGTGGGTGGCGGAGAATCGTCGGCCGAGGCCACCACCTGCGGAAATGAGAGCGGCACGATGAGCGAGCAGTACGTTCGGGATCTGCAAGAAGTCGACGGAGCCGAGGGCAACGGGGCGGAGGCCGACGGACGAGGGATCGAGGCCGTCGGCGGCAAGGGGGCGCATCTGGGCGCGCTGTCGCGGATCGAAGGGGTCCGGGTGCCGGGCGGGTTCTGTGTGACGACGGCCGCGTTCCGGCGGGTCGTGGCGGAGGCTCCGGCGGTCGGCGCTCTGCTCGACCGGTTGTCGCGCGTGGCGGCGGACGACCAGGAGACGGTACGTGCTCTCAGCGCGGAGATCCGCGCGGCCGTCGAGGGCATCGCGATTCCGGACGACATCGCGGCGGAGATCACGGGCGGGCTCGCCCGGCACGGCGACCGGGCCGCGTACGCCGTACGGTCCAGTGCGACGGCGGAGGACCTGCCGACGGCCTCGTTCGCCGGTCAGCAGGACACGTACCTGAACGTCATCGGGGCGGCGGAGGTCCTGCGGCACGTCAGCCGGTGCTGGGCCTCGCTGTTCACCGAGCGGGCCGTGACGTACCGGCGACACAACGGCATCGACGACCGTGCGGTGCACATGGCCGTGGTCGTGCAGCGGATGGTGTTCCCGCAGGCGTCCGGAATCCTGTTCACGGCCGATCCCGTCACGGGCAACCGGAAGGTCGCCACCGTGGACTCCGGTTTCGGGCTCGGCGAGGCCCTGGTCTCCGGGCTGGTGAACCCGGACGTCTTCACGGTGCGGGACGGCGCGGTCGTCGCCAAGGCGATCGCCGCCAAGCAGCGTGCCGTCGAGCCCCTGCCGGGCGGCGGCACGGAGGAGGTCGCGGTCGACGCGCGGCGGCAGGAGCAGCCGTCCCTGACGGACGCTCAGGCCGTACGGCTCGTGGAACTCGGGCGGCGGATCGAGGCGTACTTCGGCAGTCCGCAGGACATCGAGTGGTGTCTGGTAGACGACGACTTCCGGATCGTCCAGAGTCGGCCGATCACCACGCTGTTTCCGCTTCCGGAGGCCGCTGACCAGGAGAATCACGTGTACGTCTCCGTGGGCCATCAGCAGATGATGACGGACGCGATGAAGCCCCTGGGGTACTCCATGTGGCAGCGCACGGCCATGGTGGAGATGCCGGAGGCGGGCGGACGGCTGTTCGTGGACGTCACGCGGCGGCTGGCCTCGCCCGCGAGCCGGGCCGGGCTGCTGGACCTCATCGGGAAGGGCGACCCGCTGGTCAGGGACGCGCTGGAGACCGTACTCGACAGGGAGGGATTCGTACCGTCGCTGCCGGACCCGGCTCCCGTCGGGCCGCCGACGGCGCCTGCGCCTGCGCCTGTGCGGAAGACGCCCGAACCGATCCCGACCGATCCGGCGCTCGTCACCGGGCTGATCGAGAGCAGCCGGGCCTCCGTCGCCGCCCTGGAGCGCGAGATCCGGACGAAGAGCGGACCGGCGCTGTTCGACTTCCTGCGGGAGGCTTTCGAGGAGCACAAGCGGGTGCTGGGCGACCCGTTGAGCATGCAGGCGGTCATGGCGGGCATGGAGGCCACCTGGTGGCTCAACGAGAAGCTGGAGGAGTGGCTCGGCGAGAAGAACGCGGCCGACACCCTCACGCTCTCCGCGCCCGACAACATCACGTCGGAGATGGGTCTCGAACTGCTCGACGTCGCGGACGTGATCCGTCCGCACCCGAAGGTGGTGGCGTTCCTGCGGGACCTGCGGGACGTCGAAGGCGGGGAATTCCTCGACGGGTTGGCGAAGGTCCCGGGCGGGGCGGAGGCGCGCGACGCCATCGAGACGTACCTCGACCGGTACGGCATGCGCTGCGTCGGGGAGATCGACATCACGCGCCCGCGCTGGCGCGAACGCCCGAGCACGCTGGTGCCCGTGATCCTCGACAACGTACGGAACTTCGAGGCGGGGGCCGCCGCACGGCGTTTCGAGGAGGGCAGGCTGCGGGCACTGCACAAGAAGCAGGAGGTGCTGGCGCGGCTGCGGGAGCTGCCGGACGGGGAGGCGAAGGCCGCCGAGACCTGGCGGATGATCGACCGGGTCCGTACCTTCATCGGCTACCGGGAGTACCCGAAGTACGTGATCATCTGCCGCTACTTCGTCTACAAGCAGGCCCTGCTGGCGGAGGCGGAGCGCCTCGCGCGGGCGGGTGTGCTCGACAGCGCGGAGGACGCCTTCTACCTCACTTTCGGGGAGTTCGAGGAGGTCGTGCGCTCGCGCCGGACGGTCGGCGACCTCGTCCGGCGGCGCAAGGAGGAGTTCCTTACGTACCGGACGCTCACCCCGCCCCGGGTGCTCACCTCGGAGGGCGAGGCCCTCTCGGGCTCGTACCGGCGCGACGACGTACCGGCGGGGGCGCTGACCGGAGTGGCGGTTTCGGCGGGGACCGTGGAGGGGCGGGCCCGGGTCGTCCTCGACCTGGCGGACGCCGATCTCCAGCCGGGCGACATCCTGGTCACGGCCTTCACGGACCCGAGTTGGTCACCGCTGTTCGTCGGGATCGCGGGTCTGGTCACGGAGGTGGGCGGGCTGATGACGCACGGCGCGGTGATCGCGCGGGAGTACGGGCTGCCCGCTGTGGTCGGGGTGGAGGGGGCGACCCGGCTGATCCGGGACGGGCAGCGGATCCGGGTGCACGGTACGGACGGGTACGTCGAACTCCTGCCCTGACTTTTCCGGCCGCGTCCTGACGTGGCCCGGCCCTGGCGATTTCCGCCAACTCCCGCTCCCCACGGGCGACTTCTCCGCCCGTGGGGAGCGGACCGCTGCGCGCCCACCTTCCGCAGCGCACACCCACCCCTCTCACATACCCCCCACCGGTATGTTAATGTCCGAGCTCTAGATACCCCTAGGGGGTATCAATCCGAGAGAGGGGAAGGATCATGCCAACCGTCAATCCCAAGCGCTGGTGGGCACTCGCCGTGCTGGCCACCGCGCAGTTCATGGTCATCATGGACACGTCGATCATCGGGGTCGCGCTCCCCGAGATGCAGAAGGATCTGGGCTTCTCGCAGGGCGAGTTGCAGTGGGTGTTCAACGCGTACGTGATCGCGTTCGGCGGGTTGCTGCTGCTGGGCGGGCGGCTGTCCGACCTGATCGGCGCACGGAAGATATTCGTGACCGGCTGGATCGTGATGATCGCCGGATCGGTCGTCGCGGCGGCGGCCACCACCGCCTGGGCGGAAGTGCTCGGACGCGGCGTCCAGGGCGTCGGCGGAGCGCTCATCACACCGTCCGCGATGACCCTGCTGATGATGCTCTTCGGGCACGACCGGAAGGAACTCGGCAAGGCCATGGCCTTCTACGGCGCCGCAGCCCCGGCGGGCGGCACGGCCGGAGTCTTCCTGGGCGGCGTGTTCACGGAGTGGCTGAGCTGGCCCTGGGTGTTCGTCATCTACGTTCCCATCGGCCTCGCCACTCTGGCCGCCACCCGGATACTGCCCGCCGTCGCGAGCCGCCGGGGCTCGGTGGACATCACCGGCGCGGTAGCCGTCACCGCGGGCCTCGCGCTGGCCGTCTTCGCCGTCGTACGGGCTCCGGAGACCGGCTGGGGCTCCACGGCGACGGTGCTCCAACTGCTGGGCGCGGCAGCCCTCTTGGGTGTCTTCCTCTTCATCCAGAAGTCCGTACGGGAACCCCTCATGCCGCTCGGCGTGTGGCGGGTGCCCCGGCTCGGGTCGGCGAACCTGGCGATGCTGCTGCTCGGTGCGGCGTGGATTCCGATGTGGTACTTCCTCAACCTGTACCTGCAACAGGTCCTGGGCTACGGGGCGTTCGCGAGCGGGGCGGCGCTGGTGCCGATGACCGTACTCCTGATGATCTTCATGACGGCGATCACGGCCCGGCTGATGGCGAAGTTCGGCGCGAGGCCGCTGATCGGGGGCGGGCTGCTGGTGCTGGCGGCCGGTTTGCTGTGGCTGTCGGCGGTCGAGCCGACGGGGAGCTTCCTGGTGGACGTGCTCCCGGCGTCGCTGGTCGCCGCGCTCGGCATGTCGCTCGCGTACATCCCGGCGATGATGACCGCGATGTCCGGGGCCCCGCAGGAGCAGGCCGGCCTTGCCTCCGGCATCGTCAACACCACCTACCAGGTGGGTTCGGCACTCGGCCTGGCGGCGCTGACCGCGCTGGCGACGTCACAGGGCGCGGGCGAACTCGGCGACCTCCCGGCGCTGACGGACGGGTTCGGTGCGGCCTTCGTCGGGGCGGCGGGGGTGGCCGCGCTGGGTGGACTGGTCACGTTGCTGGTGATGCGGGGCGAGAAGCGGAACGGATCTCGCCCGGGTACTGGTACCGGTTCTGGTAGCAGTTCTGGTACCGGGCAGGCTGCCGGGTCCGCGTCGGGTGAGCAGGTGGGCGTGTAGGCGGGCGTGTAGGGCGTGGGCTGCTCTGGGAGGAGCGGAGGTGTCGGGGGGTGGGCCGTCCGCGTGGCGGGGCCCACCCCCCATGGTTCTACTGGGGGCAGGGCCCGGCTACTTGGGGCAGAACTCGGCCTCCATCACGGAGTCGGTGTCCCCGCTCCAGTCGTTGTTGAGGTTCAGGGAGACGGTCTTCCGTCCGTCGCCTGAGGTCATCGTGTGGGTGGTCGAGCCGAAGATGCCGCCGGTGTGGCCCCAGATCACCTTCCCGCAGGACTGCTCCTCCTTGAAGATGCCCAGCCCGTAGCCGAGGTCGGGGCGCTGTTCGTGGACCGGGACGGTGGTCTTCATCTCCTTGAGCTGCTGCGCGGGCAGGAGCTTGCCGGTGAGGAGGGAGCGGTAGAAGCGGTTGAGGTCGGCGGTGCTGGAGATCATGCCGCCCGAGGCACCGGCCAGGGTGGGGTTGAATTCGGTGATGTCGTACTTCTTCCCGGTCGCCGGGTCGATCCCGAGCGTGCTGTACGCACGGCTGCTGGGCCGGGGCATCCGGGACTCGTCGTGCGGGACGGACGTGGCGCGCAGGCCCAGGGGGCGCACGATGCGCCGCTCGATCTCGCTCTCGTACGAGCGGTGGGTGGCCTTCTCGATGACCATTCCGGCGATGACGTAATTGGTGTTGGAGTACTGCCACTTGGCGCCGGGGTCGAATTCGGGGGCGTGACCCATGGCGACCTTCACGAGTTCGCGGGCGGGGAGGGAGTCGTAGCGGTGCTCAAGGAAGCCGACGCCCATGTGCTGCCGGGCGAACTCCGGGTCGGTGGTGTAGTCGAAGATGCCGCTGGTGTGCTGGAGGAGCTGGCGGATCGTTATCTTCTGGCCGTCGTGGCCGTGGCCGCTGACGACGCCCGGGAGCCACTTGTCGACGCGGTCGTCGAGGTGGAGCTTCCCCTCGGCTTCCAGCTGGAGCACGACGGTGGCGACGAAGGTTTTGGTGAGGGAGGCAATCCGGAAGCGGTCCTGAGGACTGCGTTCCTTCTTGGTGGTCACGTTGCCGACCCCGGCGGTGGCCGTCCAGGGCCGGGACCCGCCGGGCCCCTCGGAGCGGGCGACGACGCCGGGAGCTCCGTCACGCACGAGGGCGTCGACGGCGGCGCGGGTCTGGGCGTGGTCGTCGCCGGTACGGTCGCGGGTCTGGGCGGTGGCGGGGCTTGCGAGGGTGGCGGCGGTGAGGGCGGCCAGGGCGGTGGCGGTGAGGAGGGCGGTGCGGGTGGGACGTGCGGGCATGTGGGGTCCTTGGCGAGTCGGGTGCGTGCCGGGCGACGGGTGCGGCGGCATGTCGCGGGGGAGGACCGGGGGCGGATGTGCGGGGTTGCGCGGTCTGGGAGGGTTGACCCATTTCCAGCCAATGCCGGTCGATGGCTGAGGTTCAGGCCGCTGCGTGAGGGTCCGGCGCTTGAGGACGCGCGGCGAATCCGTACAGGGGGGCAAGGGGCGTAGCCCCCTCCGCAACAGCCGCCCGTCCCCTACCCCCCGCCCCCTACGCCTCGCCCCGCGGACCCAGCCTCCGCGTCTGTTCGCCGAGGACCTCGATCGTGCCGCGTACGTAGTCCTCGATGACCGCGAGTTCGTCCGCGTCGTACCGGGCCATGAACACTCCCATGGCCCGGCCCAGCTCCTCCAGCGCACCGGTCCCGGGCGCGTCCGGACGGGCCTCGACGAGGATCCGCCGACGGTCGCCCGCATCGGCCGCACGACGTACGTGCCCACCCCGCTCCAGCCGGTCGATCAGCCCGGTCGCCGCCCCCGAGGTGACCCCGATGCGCTGCGCCAGGACCCCGGCGGTGAACGGCCCCTCCCGACGGATCAGGCTCAGAGCGCGCTGATCGGCCGCGCTCAGCCCCAGCTGTCGGCCCACGGCCTCGTGGAAGAGGACGACCGCGGTACTCAACTCGGCCCCGAGGCGGTCCCCTTCAGGGATTCTGCGGTGATCTGGCACGGTATTGCTCCACTTCTCGTTTTCTCCGGGTCATCTCAGGGTCCTCAACCCTTCACAGCACTAAGCATCTTACTAACCTAAGGAATATGACCCGTCGAACGGAAACCGCCGCCCCCTTCCGCCCCTCCTTAAGGAGGACCATCAACTCCGTTGCGGACACGCCCCGTTGGGCCTTCGCCTTCCACCGTCTCCACGCCCTCCCCCTCACCGCCCTCGGCCTCGTCGCCGCGACCGAGCGCTTCTTCTCCCGCCTGTACGACGACCTTCCGCGACTCCCCCTCGAAGCCCTCACCCTGACCTCCCGCGTCGTCCTCGTCGGTTACGTGATCCACCTGGCGATCCGCAAGGACCCGGAGGTCGCCTTCGGCCGGGGCGAGGCCGTCGTCCCCAAGCGCCACCCCACCACCACGGCCGACTTCCTCCCCTACCTCCTGGGCCAGGGCGTCCTGCTCGGCGCGGCCACACTCCTCTTCAACCACCTGCCCGAGAACGTCCTCGTCGCATACGTCCCCGAGGCCGACCGCCCGCTCTACTTCGCCTGCCTGCTGGCCGCGAAGAACCTCACCGTCATCCCCTTCACCCTGATCTGGATGACAGGCATCGCCCGCCGCCAACTCCTGCGGGCCGAACCGGAGTAGCCGACAGCCAGAAGGCCGCACTCCGTTCGGAGCGGGCGGCCCCGCGCCAGTGGCGGGTGTGCGCCGCGAGCGCCTTCCGTCAATCCCAACTCTCCCCAGACACAAGCCACTTGGGGACTGCTCCGCGGTCATGACGTCCTTCTTACCGAGGCCGATTCCGCCGCCCCACACACCCGAGACTCCCCACACACCCGGAGCGCACCGCGTCCGACGCGGTGCGCGCTCCCTCGCCGTCGCCCTCCTCACCCTCCTCCTGACCGGATGGTGCGCAACCGCCCCGGCCCCCGCGTTCGCGGCGGACACGGACCGTCCCCTCCCGAAGAGCCCTCGAACGGCTCAGCCCGAACTGGGCGGCGCGGACGAGGCACTGCTCGCCCGGGCCCGGACGTCCGGTGCCCAGGACGTGACCGTGATGGTGGCCGCCGCACCGGGTGCCACCGAACAGCTCACCGCCCAGCTCCGCGCCGTACCCGGTACGCGGATCGACCGTACGCACGACAAGCTCGGTTACGTACGGGCCACCCTGCCCACTCCCCGGGCCGAGGCCGCGCTCCGGGCTGCGGCGCGCCTCGCCGCCGTAGAGGCAATCGACCTCAAGCGCGACGTCCGGCAGGACCGCGGGCCGGACGCCCCCAAGCCCGCCGACACCCCGGACCCGAGGCGCACCCCGCCCCCGGCCGGAACACCCCGGCGGCGAATCCGTACACCCCCACCCACGAGACCGGTGCGGTCGACTGGGAGGTCGAGTCGCTGCGCACGGCACCGCGGCTCGCCACGCCGTACGCGCTCGACGTGACGGTGCTCGGCACGGCCTTCGACCCGGCGGTGAACGTCGTGCCCGAGGCGAGGGTCGGCAGTCCCGCTCCCGTGCGCTGGCAGGTGACCAAGCAACTCGCGCCGCTGGACGCCACGTTGAAGGGCGGTCCGCTCGGTGCCGCGAAGTCCGCGCGGCCGAGCGTCAGGGAGGGCGAGACGCGGGGGCCGATCTGGACCTGATCGTCCTGAAGGACGGCCAGATGGTGGCCCTATCCGCCTCCGACGGCTCGGAGGAGTCCGTGAGCGTGCCCGCGCCGGAAGCCGGGACGTACACGGTGGTCGTCGACGGCTACGCGATCCCGTCCGGCACGACGGCGTACGACTACCGGGACGTCTACTTCGCCCCCGCGTTCGGCACGGTCCTGAGCGACGACACGAAGCCGGTCCGGCTCACCCACGGCGCATCCGCCCCCTTCCCGGCGACGGTGCGGGTCAACTCCCGCGCACCCGAAGGCCGTTGGTTGTACGGAACGGTCCAGCTACTGAACGCACGCGGCACTCCGGCGGGCGCGAGCAGTGTCCGGATCGAGAGGGTCGTGCGGTAGGAGGCGTCAGAGGGCGGGGGCGTGACACTGCTGGGCCACGGCTCCGCCCTCGCCTTCGCCCTCGCCCTCGCCCTCGCCCTGGTCGAGGATGTCCTCGTACACCCCGACCTTGAAGCGGATCAGGTCCCGGGACTCAGTGAGCCTGGCGATCTGCGCGGTCACCCGCGCCTCGTGCTCCCGCATCAGGGCGAGGCGTTCCGGCTCGTTGCCGACGCCCTCCCGGACCAGCTCGGTGTACCGGCGGAGCACGGGCAGGGGCATGCCCGAGGCCCGGAGGACGACGCAGACGGTCAGCCAGTCAACGTCCGCCGCGCCGTAGACGCGGCGTCCGCCGGAGAGGCGTCGCACGGGGTGAAGGAAGAGGCCCTCGCGCTCGTAGAAGCGCAGCGCGTGCACGCTCAGGCCGGTGCGTTCGGCGACCTGCCCGATGCTCAGATGCGTGGGGACCTCAACCATGCGGGTCAGCGTAGCGGGGCCCGGCGCGACGGGGCCCGGTGGCGGAGGGCTTGATCTAGAGCCGGGTCTAGCTCCTAGGGTCCGTCGTGCGACCGACCGGCGGCCTCCGCCGCTTCCCGTACGGGACGCACCCGCCAACCCCATGACCAGCAAAGGGCACCGCCATGCGCTACCGCACCCTCGGCAGGACCGGCATAGAGGTCAGCACGCACTGCCTCGGCACCATGATGTTCCAGGACGGCTTCAACGCCGACCACGACGACTGCGTCCGCATCATCCACGCCGCCATCGACCGGGGGATCAACTTCCTCGACACCGCCGACATGTACGGGCGGGGCGAGTCCGAGGAGATCGTCGGCAAGGCGCTGCGCGGTCGGCGTGACGACGTCGTACTCGCCACCAAGGTCCACTTCCCGATGGGCGACGGTCCCAACAAGGGCGGCAATTCACGCCGTTGGATCCTCAAGGCCGTCGAGGACAGCCTCACCCGTCTGAACACCGACTGGATCGACCTCTACCAGATCCACTTCCCCGACCACACCACCGACGTCGAGGAGACGCTCTCCGTCCTCACCGATCTCGTACGCGCGGGCAAGATCCGCTCCTTCGGCTGCTCGAACCACCAACCCGACGAGATCGTCGAGGCCCACCACGTCTCCGAGCGCCGCACCCTGGGCCGGTTCCGCACCGCGCAGCCGCCGTACTCGATCCTGGCCCGAGGCGTCGAGACCTCGCTGCTGCCCGTCGCCGAGCGGTACGGCATGGGCGTGCTGGTCTGGAGCCCGCTCGCCTTCGGCTTCCTCACCGGCAAGCACCGCAAGCACGACGAGCACCGGCCCGCCGGCCTCGCCTCCGGCGGCCGGGCCGCGTTCCGTCCGGCGAACTTCGATCCTCAACTCGCCGCCAACGCGGCCAAGTACGACGCCGTCGAGCAGCTCGTCGAGCTCGCGGACGGCATCGGCTGCACCCTCCCGCAGCTCGCGGTGGCCTTCACCGTCGCCCACCCGGGCGTCACCTCGGCCATCCTCGGGCCGCGCACCATGGGGCAGTTGGAGGGGCTGCTCGCGGGTGCCGCGCTCACCCTGGACGACGCGGCCCTCGACCGGATCGACGAGATCGTGCCGCCGGGCACGAACCTCTACGACCCGACGGCCTCCTTCCCCCCGCGCTCCCTCACCGAGACCGCCCTGCGCCGCCGCCCGCTTGCGGAGAGGTCCGCGGGCTGAGCGAGAATTCCGGGATGACTCCACCTCTGGATCACCCTCGGATTCGTGTAGCGGGATACGTCATCAGGGAGCGGGACACTCCAGAACTCCTGGTCTTCGACCACGTGGGAATACCGGATGCGGGCACCCAAGTCACAACAGGTGGTGCCGAGTTGGGTGAGGACCCGGCGGCGGCCGTCCTGCGGGAGGTCGTCGAGGAGACGGGGCTGACGACGGCCACGGTCGTACGGGAGCTGGCCGTGGAGGACAAACCCCACCCCGAGACGGGACAGCCCCGGCGCACCACCTTCTTCCTCCTCAGGGCCCCGGCGGACACCCCTGACGCGTGGGAGCACCGGGTCGAAGGGGACGGCGGCGACGCCGGGTACGTGTTCGCGTGCCGGTTCGTCCCACTCCCCCTGCCGGAGCCGCTGGCCGACGGGCAGGACGCGTGGCTGGGGCGCGTGGAGTCCTCTCTCGCCACGCGGGACCGCCGGGCCACCACCGGGTTCGCCGTCCCGCCCCACCTGTACGGGCTGCCGGGGGTGGGGTTCGGCGGCTACGCGGCCGGGCTGCTCGCGCGGCGGTACGAGGGCGGCGACCCGGTGAAGGTGAGCTTCCGCCGACCGTTGCCGCTCGGCACTCCCCTGGAGATACGGCCCGCGCCCGGGGCCTCGTACGAGATCCGGGAAGTCACCGACGGCGAAGCCCCCTTCGCGATCGCCCAGCCGTACGGGACCCCGCCCCTGCCTCCCCGCATCCCCACCTGGGAGGACGCGCTCCGCGCCGAGAAGGAGCACTCGCTCACGGACACCCCCTTCTCCACCCCCGACTGCTTCGGCTGCGGCATGGGCCGGGAACCCGGACGGGGCCTGCGGCAGAACCTCTCGGCGCTGCCCGAGGAGTCCATGGTGGCCACGACCTGGCGACCGGATCCCGAACTGAGCCCCGGCGGTACGGTTCTGCCCGTCGAGCACGTGTGGGGTGCGCTCGACTGCCCCGCCGGGTGGACCTGCCACCTCTTCTCCGACGCACCGCGCGGCACGGTCACGGCGTACCTCGCGGCGGCCGTGCTGAGGCCGGTGGTGCTGGGCGAGGAGTACGTGACGTTCGGGTGGAAGATCTCGCACTCCGGCCGCAAGTACGTGGCGGGCAGCGCCGTCGCCACCCGTGACGGTGAACTCTGCGCCCACGCCGAGTCCCTCTGGCTCAGCCCCGCCGCCGCGCACGCCTGACGATCTTCTGTACCTACTAGTATGTACACTGCGCGCCCGCAACGCCCGTTCCATGGCACGGCGGTTGGCCGCGCGGAGTGGCCGTGGTCGTCCTGACCGGCGACATGGCCACCGCGACCGCCCTCCGGCAGCACCTCCCGGCCTCCCTCGTCGTCCTCGGCGCACAACCGGCGACGCTGGCCGACCGGATCACCCGTCGCGCCCTGGGCGAAGGTCCGCCCATCTCCGGAGACCTACGCCGCGGCCTCGCAGGACCGGAGCTGGCGGCAGCGACCACCGCCGCCGAGGCGGAGGCATCCGCCCTCCGTGCGCCGCCCGGCGCACCCCTGCTGCCCACGGACGGCGCCGACCCGGACCACCTCGCTGCCTCCGCACTCGCACTGGCCGGGGTCGCACCTCAGTCAGGCAACACCCCGAACTCTTCCCGGAGTTGGCCCACATTCCGGTAGTGCACCCCCTGCATCCCGGCCTTCCTCGCCGCGACGACATTGGCAAGCGTGTCGTCCACGAACAGGCAGCGCTTCACCTCCACCCCGACCCGCAGCGCCGCCTCTTCGAAGACCCGCGGATCGGGCTTGGCGACCCCGATCCGGGAAGTGTTGACGACCGCGTCGAAGGACTTGGCGAGCCCGTGCGCGGCGAGGTACGACTCCAGCCGGGTGGTGGCGTTGGAGACGAGGACCACCGGCACCCTGCCGCGCAGGGCGGTCAGCAGTTCCATGACCTCGGTGTCGATCCGGCCGCTGAGTCCGTACCACGCGTCGACCAAGGCCCGGGCCCGTCCGGCCGTTCCGCAGGCCCCGGTCAGCGCGACGGCAACCTGTGACCGCCACTACTCGTCGGTGAGCCGTCCCGTGACGGCGTCCTCCAGCAGCTCATCGGCGAACGCCGCCCCGGCCAGGCTCCCTTCCGGGAGACCCCAGGCCCGGTCCAGTGCGGCCATGCCGTCGGGTTCCCACAGGTTCACCACTCCGTCGAAGTCGCACAGCACCGCGTCCCAGGGCAAAGAATCCATGGCCACGCATCATGCCAGCCGGATCACACCGCCAGGTACCGCCCGAAGAACGACCGTACGAGATGCCCGACCGCGCGCACCGTCACCCGGGGGTCCGCCGCCCCCACCATGCCCGCCCGCTGGGCCGCCGTCATCAGGCCCGCCTTCTGGAGCTGCGGGGCGAGGGCCGCGTAGTCGGTGAAAGCCCAGTGCCCGGCGTTCGCGATCTCGCGGCGGGTGACCGGGCCGCCGTGGGCGAGGAGCGCGGACCAGGAACGGTCGAAGCGGGCGTCGCGGAAGCCGTCGGTGCCCGCGAGGAGCAGGGGGCGGTCCGGGCGTTGCCGGGCCACCGGGAAGAGTTCGCCGTCGATTCCGTCGAGGTAGCCCTCCAGATTGATGGCCGAGGCGACGCGCCGGTCCTCGTGGAGCGCCTGGGCGACGGCGGTGCCGCCCGCCGAGTGCCCGTACAGTCCGACCCGCTGCAGACGCAGTGCGTCGAGTACGAAGCGGAGGTCGGCGACCCGGGTCCCGATCATGGTGCGGAAGCGCGCCGCATCCATCGTGTCCGGGCGCAGCTCGGTCGGCCGCACGGGTTCCGGGCGTCCCGGCGGCCGTACGCCGGGGAACTCGACCTGGCTGGCGTCCCCGGGGTGGTCCACCAGGACCACGGTCCAGCCGTGCGAGGCGAGGTCGGTCGCCAGGGCGCTGCCCATGGTGCGGGAGTCGCCGCCGCCGGGGCTGTAGAGGAGGGTGGGGCGTCGTCGCGGCAGGGGCGTGGTCCCGGTGCGGGCGTGGGTGAGGGTGGCTCCCCAGTCGACTCCGGCGGGCGGCAGGTACGGGGCGCGGACCAGATGGGCGAGGCGGGTGAACCAGGTGGCGGCTTCGGGCGTGAGCTGCGGCAGCCGAGGGTGCCGCCCGCTGGGGAGGGCCGGTCGCAGGACGGTGACCATGAGTTCGCGCACGCCGATGGCGGGGTTCCACGGGTCGTTGCGCGACGCGTCGACGAGGTACCGGACGTCACCTCCGACGGGGTACGGGCCGGTGGGCGGGGGCAGTCGGAGTGTCACGCCGCGCGAACTCCCCTCGGCGCGTGCGGAGTTGGCTTGAGTGCCCCCGAGGGCGAGCGCTGCTGCGGCACCGCCCTTGAGGAAGGTGCGGCGGCGGGGCGAGGAAGAGATGCTCATGACAGGATCGTGAAGGCGTCCCGGGCCGGGGACGAGGCTTGCGGCCAGGACCGAAAGGCTTGCGTGGGGAAGGGGGTTGTGCATGATCCGGATCCACTTCACGGCGGAGGACCTCGCCCGCCTGCGCTTCGCCCCGCGTCCGGCCCCCGTGCCGGAGTTGCACGCGGCGCTGATGACGCTCGGTTCCCCGCCCAATGAACTGGCCGACGAACCGCCGAACGAACCGCCGAACGAACCGCCCACCGACCCGCCCCAGGACCCGCTGCACGTCCACTGGCGCACGAAGCTCGTGCGTGCCCTCCCCGCCGCCACCGGCCCCCTCGCCGACCTGGTCCCGGACGGCCGCCCGCCCGCCTTCCTCGACGTCGTCGGCGAATCGCTCGACGAGGGCTGCGAGTTGATCCGGTCCGCGCGCCCCGAGGTCGTCAGGGCCGAGATCGAGCGGTCGTACGGCCGCCGCCCCGCCCCGCCCTGGATTCGCGCCCTGCACAGCGGTCTCCCCGAAGCCTGGCGGATCTGGGAGCGCGCCCAGCGGGCTGCGTACGAGTCCGTCCTCGCCCCCGTCTGGCCCCTGATCCAGGACCTCCACCGCGCGGAGTTCACCCGCCACGCGCTCGCCGTCGCCGAGCACGGTCTCGGAGCCGCGCTGACGGCCGTCGCCCCCGGCTCCTGTCTCCACGACGGGGTCTGGGAACTGCCGCCCGCCGCACCCCCCTTCGCCCCCACGGACGCCGTGCGCGACGTCCACCTCTCCGGTCGCGGCCTGGTCCTGTTCCCGACCTTCCACTGGCGGCCCGGGCCCCTCGTCCAGGACCTCCCCGACCAGCCGGGACGCCCGGTCTCCCTCGCGTACCCGGCGGGCCCTGGCATCCCCCACCTCACCAGCAGCGCACCGCAGGACGCCGGCACCGCCCCCCTCGCGGGAGTCATCGGCCGTACCCGCCTCGCGCTCCTGCGCGCCCTCGACGAGTCGCCGACCACGACGGGCCTGGCCCTGCGCCTCGGCGTCAGCAACGCCACGGCCTCGGCGCACGCCTCCGCACTGCGGGCGGCGGGTCTGCTCACCACCACCCGCACGGGCCTCTCGGTCCGCCACACCCGCACCCCGCTCGCGGACCTGCTGGTCGGCGGCTGACCGTACGACATCACTCACGTCAGTACGAGCACCGTGGCGAGGGCCGGTCCGAGTGCCCCGCCGAGCTGGTAGCAGAGCACGAACAGGCTGATGGCGGACGGCCGTTGGGCCTCCGACGCGTGCTGGGCCGTGCGCACGGACAGCACCGCGTTGCTGCCGGTCGCGACGAACACGGCCGCCGCCGCCGCGAGGAGCAGCGCCACTCCCCAGGGGGCGAAGGCGGCGGTGAGCGGCGCGGCGGCACCGAGGCCGACGAGGACGGTGAGCACCTTGCGGTGGCCGATCCTGGGCGCGGCGGCGGCGAGCAGCCAGGAGAGCACGGAGCCGGTGAGGAGCGCGACGAGCTGGCCGGTGCCGATGGCCGCCGCGCTCCAGTCCGTACGCCGCCGGACGAGCTCCGGGAGGGCGAAGAGCAGGATGAAGTACGAGGTCGAGAAGACGAAGGCGGGCAGGGCCGAGCCGATGAACGCGCGGGAGCGCAGCACGGCGGCGGGCGCGAAGCCGTCCGGGCGGCGACGGACGTGCAGGACGAGCGGGACGGTCACGACGGCGGCGGCCAGGACGCCGGGGCCTTCCGCAAGGCGGCCATGGTCACCTCCGGCGCGATCACCAACCGCATCGACAGGCTGGAGGCAAAGGGCCTGGTCGAACGGGTCCGGGACACCGGGGACCGCCGCTCGGTGAAGATCCGCCTCACCGAGAAGGGCCACGAGGTCACCCGCGACTACATGACCGGCCACCTCGCCAACGAGGCCCGTCTGCTCGCCCCGTTCGACCGGGAGGAGTGCGAGGCCCTGGCCCAGCAGCTGCGCCGGCTGCTGATCTCGCTCGGCGACACCACCATCACGTAACCCCTGCCCGTGCCCTCCTGCGCCTCAGGCGGTGAATCCCACTTTCGTGACGTACTCGTCGAGCAGGGTCATCGCATCGGGGATCGCCCGCTTGAGCAGACTTGAGCAGAGCGGCCGTCGCCTCGTCCACGCCGCCACCGTGCCCGGCGAGGGCGTCCCGGCCGGGGCGGGCAGCGGCACCTGGGGAGCCACGCCGGAGAGCAGTGAACCGATGGCGCCGACGTCACTCACCGAGTCGACCCCTTCGCCCGGTGGGCGGTGCGTGCGGTGGTGGTGCGTGAGGTGCTGGTGGTACGTCGATGGGCGGCGGGCAGCGCTTCACACGCCCGCGCGGGGCCGTCGAGCAGGTCGAGCGGGCGCATGCCGTAGTGGGCGGCGAGGGCGTCGATGTCGTCCAGCTGCCAGGCGGCGGCCCCGGACTGACGGCGCGAGACCTGCGTCTGCGTCAGCCCGAGTACGTCCGCGACGGTGCGCTGCGAGTGTCCGGTCGCCTGCATGAGCGCGGCGACGGTCACCCGCAACAACTCCTGCAAGCTCAGTCCCATGACCCTCACCCTACCAATGGGTCATGCGACTTCCGCATGAGGTGAGAGTGGGGGCGGAGCCGGGCCGACCCGGATCCACCCCCACCCGGCTCACGGTGCGGGGTGCTCGCTGTTTTCGAGTGCCATGTACAGGCGGGTGCCGTGCGGCCGGAAGCCGACGCGTTCGTAGATGCGGCGGGCGTCCTCGCCCTCGTACTCCAGCCAGACGGAACCCGCTCCCCGGGCGAACAGGGTCTCGCTCAGGGACGCGGTGACCGCGGCGGCGATCCCGCGCCCTCGGTACGCGGGCCGGGTGCCCACGCCCGCCAGTTCCGCGGTGCCCGCGGCGGGTGCGGAGCAGGTCGCGGCACCGGCGCAGCTGCCGTCGGGGGCGCGGACGAACCGGACCGCCCCGCCGCCCGCCTCGATGCGGCGCAGCCTCGCCGCACCCGCGTTGGTCGCGGACGCGTTGGTCACGGACGCGGGCGGGATCTCGGCTCCGTACGCCTCGGACAGCGCGGCGTCGATCGCCGCGAAGTCGTCGTCCGTGCGCGGGACCGCCACGTGCACGGGCGGGTGGTCGGCGGACGGCACGCGGAACCCGGCCGGGGTGACGAGCGTGGCCGGGGTGCACACCATGTACGGATGCACCGCCTCCGTGGTGAAACCCGCACGCCGGAGCGCCGGTTCGACGGCGGGAGCACCGTCCGGGGCGAACTCCAGACGCGGTACGAGGCCCCGCGCGCGGAACGCCTCCACGAGGTCCGCGACGTCCCGGTCGGTCGGACGGGCGCCGGGGAGCGGGGTGGCGTAGTTGAGGTTGCGGTCGGTGGTGGAAGGGTCGAAGCCCGCGACGAATCCACCGACTTCGACCGGTTCGGGTCGGCGGCGGAGGTTGTGCGCGGCAAAGCTCTGGACGTTGATGTCCATGGTGTGGATGACCTCACGAAGAAGAACTGCGGGTGTACGGGACGGGTGGAGCGTCCGCCGTACGCCGGTGCGCACCGTGCCGGAAGCGGCAGGGTGTCAGGGCCGACGGCGGCCGCGCAGGGGCGCCGCAATCATTGGCTTCAGTCCTTCGGGGTGAGTGCTTGTGTGCGGGGGCCTGGTGCAGGCCGGAGAAACATTCCCACACGGGACCGAGGAGGGGCAATGCCTTTTCGGGGGCGGCTCACGACGGCCGGGGGCTGCTCACGAGGGGGCGGGGGCTGCTCACGGGGGGCCAGGCACTGCTCACGAGGAGCCGGGCGCGACGAGGCCCGTGAGCATGCGGCGGACCGTCCGGTCGAACAGGGCCTCCGGGTCGGGCTCCGGGGACGCGGCGAGTGCGGCGCGGAGCCGGGGGCGGTCCCCCTGCTCGGCGGCCCTGGTCAGGTAGGCGGCCTGGGCGACCGCGCGGCCGCCGGGAGCCCTCGCGGACTGGAGTTCCGCGCGGGCGAACTGGGCGATCAGCGCGTTCAGAAGCGCGACGACCTGGAGCTTGGCCGGGCCGGAGAGAGGGACCGGAGCCAGCGCGGCGAGCGAGTGCTCCAGGTGGTCGAGCCCGTTCGGCCCCAGGCGCAGGGGCTCCGGGGGGAGGTCGGCGAGCCAGGGGTGCCGGAGGTGGAGGGCCTTGGTGCGGACGGCCAGGGCGGTCAGGTCCGCCACCGGGTCGCCCTGGAGCGGGTCCCGCTCCAGCTCTGCCACGACCGCGTCGGCCATGAGGTCGAGCAGGTCGTCGCGCCCGGCGACGTACCGGTAGAGGGAAGCCTGCCCGGTGCCAAGCGCCTGGGCGACCTGCCGCATCGAGACCGCCGCCAGTCCCTCGCGGTCCGCCAATTCCACTGCGGTGGCGGCCAGTTGGTGGCGGCTGTGTGCGGCAGCGGGGCCTCGGGCGCCTCGTTCGGGGCGGTCCCAGACGGTCATGGGCTCCTGCGGCACGGGGGTTCCTCCTGGCGGATCGCGGCCCTTTCCGAAGCGGGGCCGGATGCCCTAGTGTAGAACTGCGAACGACGGTCGCAGTTTATGGCCCGCACCGATTCCCGCACGCTTTTCCCCGCACGCCCTCTCGGGAGGCACTTTCCATGACGACCACGCCCGCAGCCCCCGCCGCATCCCCCTGGGGCCCCCTCCGCTTCGCCGAGAACGGGCCCGTACGACTCGCCTTCGACGAGTGGACCGAGCAGACCGGGCCCAGCGCGCGAACCGGGCCCACCGGTGGTGAGCCGCTCCTGCTCGCCACCGGTCTGGGTGCGAACCGGCTCTGGGTGCCGGACGGCCTGTGCCGGATGCTCGCCGAGCACGGCTTCACGGTCGTCCGGTACGACCAGCGGGACGGCGGCCAGTCCACCCACCTCCCGGCCACGGCCGCCCGCAACCCCATCGCCGCCCTGTTCGCCAAGCGTCAGAGCGCCTACACCGCCGAGGACATGACGGAGGACGCCATCGCCGTACTGGACGAACTGGGCTGGGATTCGGCGCATCTGGTCGGCGTCTCGCTCGGCGGCGCCGTCGTGCAGCGCGTGGCTCTGCGGCACCCGGAACGGGTGCGGACGCTGACCACGATGGCCTCCGTCCCGGGAGACGTCGCCGGGCTGCGGGCCCTGCCGTACATCCGGCTGAGCACCCTCGCGAAGTTCGCCCGCCTGAAGTTTCCCGACACTCGGGAGGGGGCGGTCGCGGCGGGCATCGAGGTGACCCGGCTGCTCGCCTCGCCGCGCCGGACGTTCGACGAGGCGGCCGCGCGCGCCGCCGTGGAGGCCAATCCGGACGGCGGGGTGTACGACCAGGAGGCGCAGAGCCGCCAGATCGGGGCGCAGTGGCACGGGCCGTCGATCGACGGGATCGACCGGCCCCTGCTCGTCCTGCACGGCGAGGACGATCCCCTGATCAAGCCCCGCGCGGCCAAGGCCATCGCGTCCCGGGTGCCGGGGGCTCGACTGGTGCCGCTGCCCCGGGTCGGGCACGAGGTTCCGGAGCCGTCGTGGGAACGCATCGTCACGGAAATCCGGCAGTTGGCACAGTCCTCCTGAACCGCACCACCTGCTACGCCTTCGCGGAATTGTCTTCCAGTCGCCGCACCGAGACGAACAGAAGCGGCAGCAGCGTCACCACGAAGAAGAGAATTCCACCGGCCACCGCGACATGCCCCGCACCGAATGCGGCGGCGATCGGCATGACGGAGAGCTGCCCCACGGGAATCGCCACGTACGAGCCGAATTCGTCGTACGAACTCACCCGCGAAATCATGTCGTTCGGCACGTTCGACTGGAGTGCGGTCTCCCAGGCGATGTTGAAGGTCCCTGATCCGATTCCGGCGATGAAGGTGGCCAGTACCAGCCAGTGGACCTCCGAATCCATCCCGAGCAGCACGAAGGGAATGGCGTTCAACGCCATTCCGCACAAGCCCGTCGCCAGGGGCCTGCGCAGGACGAATTTCAGGGCGAGGAATCCCGCGACGAGCAGTCCGACGGCTTTGGCACCGGACACGACTCCCCAGCCCGCCGCCCCGATGCCCTGGTTCGCGATGACCGGGCCGAGCACCTGCCACACGCCCATCTGGACGGCGTTCAGCACGGCGAAGGCAAGGGTGACGGACCAGATCCAGGAGTGCGTACGGAAGTAGCCCCAGCCCTCCTTGAGCTCGCGCAGCAGGTTCCGGGAGGCTGACTTCGGGGTGCCCGGCAGCGAGATCCTGGTCATGCAGAAGGCGGCGACGAGGTACGAGAACGCGTCGAGCGCGAGGGCCGGGCCGCCACCGGTCAGCGCGACCAGGAGGCCCGCCACGGGCGGCCCCATGATGCGGGTGGCGCTCCGGGAAATGCTCAGCAGGGAATTCGCCCTGCGCAGGTCCGCGGTCGCCACCAATTGCGGGACGATTCCGCGCAGGGCGGGGCTGGTGAAAGCCTGGAAGGCGCCGTTCAACGCGACCAGGGGAATGAGCACCAGCGGATTCTGCTGGGTGATCACACAGAACGCGACGGCGGCCTGGCTGATTCCGGCCCCGGTATGGGTGACCCGCAGGAGAACGTCACGGCTGAACCGGTCGGCCAGCCCGCCGCCTATCAGGGTGAAACAGATGAGCGGTATGATCCCGGCGGCAAGGATGAATCCGAGGTGTTTCGGGTCGTTCGTGACCTGAAGGACTCCGAAGGTCAGTGCGACCGGCGTCATCGAACCGCCGAGATATGAGACGAGTCTGCCCGCGAAGAACCAGCGGAACCGTGGCGAGGAAAGCGGACCCGGCGTCTGCGGGGCTTCCGACGGGACTGGTGCGGCACGCTTCCCCGGTGTGATCATGACGGGTCAGTATGCCAGGACGAGGACGCTTCAATTCCTCCGGATATACCCCTTAGATTCCCTAAGTCCGGCCACTATTGCACGTTTTGACGGCCGCCAGCGGTGAACATGTCAGATATGGAGATTCTTGGTTCCCCGGTCAGTTCGTACAACGAATGGGACCCTCTGGAAGAGATAGTCGTCGGCCGCCTGGACGGTTCGACGATTCCCTCCGACCACCCGGTGGTGCTCTGCAACATCCCGCCCTGGGCGGGCCGATTACAGGGCCTGGCCGCCGGGTTCCGCTATCCGAAGCTCCTGATCGAGCGCGCGCAGGAGGAACTCGACCGGTTCGTCGCCCTGTTGGAGTCCCTCGGCGTCACGGTCAAGCGCCCCGACGCCGTCGACCACAAACAGCGCTTCAGCACCCCCGACTGGTCGTCGCGCGGCTTCTGCAACACCTGCCCGCGCGACAGCATGCTGGTGATCGGCGACGAGATCATCGAGACGCCGATGGCCTGGCCCTGCCGCTACTTCGAGACCCACTCCTACCGCCCGCTCCTCAAGGACTACTTCCGGCGCGGAGCCCGCTGGACGGCAGCCCCGAAGCCGCAGCTCACCGACGAACTCTTCGACCCGGACTTCCGCGTTCCGAAGCCGGGCGAGCCGATGCGGTACCTCCTCACGGAGTTCGAGCCGGTCTTCGACGCGGCGGATTTCGTACGCGCCGGACGCGACCTGTTCGTGACGCGCAGCAACGTCACCAACGCCATGGGCATCGAGTGGCTGCGCCGTCACCTCGGCCCTGAATTCCGCATCCACGAGATCGAGAGCCGCTGCCGCACCCCCATGCACATCGACACCACCTTCTGCCTGCTCGCCCCCGGAAAGGTGCTGGTCAACCCCGAGTACATCGACGTCGACCGACTGCCGGACGTGCTGAGCTCCTGGGACGTCCTGATCGCCCCCGAACCGGAACCCATCAAGGATCCGCTGCTCAAACTCACGTCGATGTGCGGGAAGTGGCTGAGCATGAACGTCCTCATGGTCGACGAGAAGCGGGTGATCGCGGAACGGCATCACACGGGCATGCTCCGCGCGCTGGAGAGCTGGGGCCTCGAACCCATCCCGTGCGACCTGCTGCACTACGCACCGTTCGGCGGCTCCTTCCACTGCGCGACGCTGGACGTCAGGCGGCGCGGCACCCTGGAGTCGTACGTCTGACGCATACGGCTGACGCGTACGTCCGAGTCGTGCGTCGACTGACCGGAGGTCCCCCGTTCGGCGGTGCGCCATACGAGCGGGCCCGGCCCGGAAGCGGTACCGGGAGACGAGCGGAGGGAACACGTCCGCCATGAACCTCACCCCTGGCACCCCCCTGCACACCCTGGCCGCCGAAGGATCGCCCGCCCTGTGGCTGCTGGTGATCGGCGTGCCCGTCGTCCTCCTCCTACTGGGCGCCTTCTGGTACGGGAGCAAGCGCGCCGAGCGCCACCGCGCGAACCTGCCGCAGGAGCCGCAGCCCGGCGCGGACTCGTGGCAGACCCCGGACGAGTCGACCGGCCGTGACGAACACGGAGGCCCTGGTTCCCGCTGACACCACGAAGGCCGACACCCGGAAGGCTGACAACCGGAAGGCCGACAACCGGAAGGCTGACACCCAGACGGCTGACGCCCGAAAGGCTGACGCCCAGAAGCCCCCCCGCCTAGCCTGTCCCGCATGCCATCGACACCCCAACTCCCCCTCCTCGGGCCTTTCCTGGTCGCCTTCGCCCGGCGGCAGGCCGTGCGTACCGTCGACGTCCCGGGCGGATTCGCCGTGTACGACGACGCGTTCGCGCAGTCCCGCGCGAACAACCACGTGATCGTCGACTCGACTCTCGAAACCGGCGACGCCGTCGACCCCGAGAAGCTGCCCGCCCTCGCGGACAAGGTGCTCGGGCATCTGCCGCACCGCATGATCAACGTCCTTGACGACGCGACCGGCGTCGCGTGCACGGAGCCCCTGCGCCGGGCCGGGTACGGCCGGTCCACGTACGTGTTCATGGTGCACACGGGTCCGGTGCCGACCGCCGCAGGAGCCACCGCGGTGGAGGTCGGTCTCGACGAACTCCGCGCCCCGCTCGACAGGCAGTGGCGCAGCGCCCTCCCGGACGTCGACGACGAGGTGATCCGCCAGCTCGTGGAGCGGCGCGAGACACGGCGCAGGGGGGCCGACACCGTACGCTTCCTCGCCGACCACACCCCGGCGGGCGAGGTCGCCTCGTGGGCCGACCTCTATCTCGACCCGGTCTCCGGCATCGCCCAGATAGAGGACCTGAACACCTCGCCCGACCATCTCCGGCGCGGCCACGCGGACGCCGTTCTCGCGACCGCCCTGCGGATGGCCGAGGACGCGGGCTGCGGGCTCCGGTTCCTGACCGCCGACGCGACGGACTGGCCGCAGCACTGGTACGCGCGCCGGGGCTTCTCGGCCGTGGGCCGCTTCCACTGCTTCGAACGGGGCTGACGGCCGCCCCGTCGGGTGCGGCTTTCCGCACCCGGCCGTTACGGGAAACCGCACCCCACCGGGCGGCAACCCTCATACCGGCGCTGAGCTGCGATTCCTAGCGTGGGAGTCGTCGGAGCGACGGGCTCCGGCAGCCGACTCGTACGTCATCCGGAGGCCGTTGTGCAGCACGCCGTCATCACCCTGTCCGCCGCGCCGGAGCCCTCCGGCGGCATCGCCGGGTGGGCCACCGGGCTGGTCGAGACCCTGGGCGGGCCCGGGGCGGGGGTGGCCATCGCGCTCGAAAACCTCTTTCCGCCACTGCCGAGCGAGGTGATCCTGCCGCTGACCGGGTTCGCCGCCGGGCAGGGGGCGATCACGCTGGTCTCGGCGCTGTTCTGGACGACGCTCGGTTCGGTGGTGGGGGCGGTGGTCCTGTACTGGCTGGGCCTGCTGTTCGGGCGTGAGCGCATGCACGCGGTGTGGGCGAAGCTGCCGCTGGTCAAGGCGGGCGACCTGGAGCGCACGGAGGCGTGGTTCGTGAGGCACGGCACCAAGGCGGTGTTCCTGGGGCGCATGGTGCCGATCTTCCGGAGCCTGGTCTCGGTACCTGCCGGGGTCGAGCGGATGCCGCTGCCCGTGTTCGTCATGCTGACCACGCTCGGCAGCCTGATCTGGAACTCGGTTCTGGTGCTGGCCGGTTACTGGCTCGGCGACGGGTGGGAGGTCGTGGAGTCCTCGGTCGGAGTGCTGTCCAAGGTGGTGCTCGTGCTGGTCGTGCTGGCCTTCGCCGGGTACGTGGCGGTACGGGTCCGGGGCCGCGAGGCAGCCGCCCGGCACCGCCGTACGTCGTGAGGGTTGTAGGGTCGGGCACCGTGCGGGGGGAATCCGGGGACAGCGGCGCAGGTCACGAGGGCATCGCCCCGGTCGGTCCCACCGCACGCCCCGTCGACACCACTCCACGCCCCGCCAAGTCCACTTCCCGCACCCCCTCCCGCCCGATGCGCGTCCTCGGCACGCTCGCCGGATGCGCCACGGCGCTCCTGCACACCGCGTACTTCCTGACCGTCGGCACCGCCCTCGGCCCCTTCCTCCTCTGGCCCTTCACCCGGGCCGGGGCCCTCGGTGTCCTGCTGGGCGGAGCCCGGCGGCTGACGGAACTGGAGCGCGCACGGCGGACCTTCTTCTTCGGCGACCGCTTCCCCTCCCCGCCCCACCGGGCGGCGGGCCCGGACGTCCTGCGCTACCTGGCGGTCCGCAGTGGTACGGGCCTGGTGCTCGCGGTGGTTCTGGCCCTCCTGCTGTTCGGCGTCGCCCTGGCCGGGGTGCTGGCGCTCAGGGCAGTGCAACTCTCGCTCGGTGTGGGTCAGTTGCTGACCCAGGCGGGACTCGGCAGCGTCCTCCTCTTCCTCGACGTACAGGGGATGTACGCACTGGCCGCGCTCGACGCGCGCACAGCACGGGAACACTTCGGCCCTTCCGAGCGCGAGTTGCTCCAACGGCGCATCGACGAGCTCGCCGCCAGCCGCGCGGCCGTCGTTCGGGCCGTCGACTCCGAGCGCCGCCGCATCGAACGCGATCTGCACGACGGAGTGCAGCAGCGCCTCGTCGCCCTGTCCATGCTGCTCGGCCGGGCCCGCCGGGGCCGCGCCCGCGACCCCGAGCACGCCGACGCACTCCTGTCCCAGGCACACCAGGAAGCACAGGGCGTCCTCACCGAACTCCGCGAGGTGGCCTGGCGGGTCTACCCCTCCGCGCTGGACACGCTGGGCCTCCAGGAGGCGCTGGGCGGGGTCTCGGAACGCTGCGCGCTTCCCGTACGTACGGAGTACGACGTGGCCGCACCCCTCCCCCAACCGGTTCGGACCGCCGCGTACTTCGTGGTGTCGGAGTCCGTCACGAACGCGGCCAAGCACGCGGGTGCGACCCAGGTGTCCGTACGGGTCCAACTCCGCGACGAAACCCTCCACTTGAGCATCACCGACGACGGCCGGGGCGGCGCCGACCCCTCCGGCGGCGGGCTGACCGGGCTGCGCAGCCGGGTGGCGGCGTGCAACGGCGTCCTGCACATCGACAGCCCCGCCGGGGGTCCGACCACCATTGCCGCGGAGCTGCCGTGCACGTGATGATCGCCGAGGATTCGACCCTGCTGCGGGAGGGCCTCGTACGCCTGCTGGCGGAGGAGGGGCATGAGGTGCCCGCCGCCTGCGTCGACGCGGACTCGCTCCTCACGGAGATGGAGGTACGCCGTCCCGACCTCGTGGTCCTGGACATCCGGATGCCGCCCACGCACACCGACGAGGGGCTGCGGGCGGCACTGGAGATCCGGGAGCGGTGGCCAAAGGTCGGGGTCCTGATGCTGTCGCAGCACGTCGAACGCCGTTACGCGGCACAGTTGTTGGGCGCGGGGGCGGAGCGCGTGGGCTATCTGCTCAAGGACCGGGTCGGGCAGGTGGAGGAGTTCCTCGACGCGCTGGAGCGGGTGCACGCCGGGGGTACGGCGCTCGACCCGGAGGTCGTACGGCAACTGGTGTTCCGTACGACGCACGGAGACCCGCTGGCCCGCCTGACGCCGCGTGAGCGGACGGTGCTGGAGGCGCTGGCGGAGGGCCACACGAACACGGCCATCGCGCAGAAGCTGCATCTGTCGCTGAGCGCGGTGGAGAAGAACCTCGCGGCGGTCTTCGACAAGCTGGAGCTGTCGCAGGAGGGCGGGTACAGCAGACGGGTGCTGGCGGTGCTGCGGTACTTGGGGTCCTAGGAACGGGCCGCGGCCCCGTGCCGCTTCTCGTCGGCATCGGCGTCGGCATCGGCGTCGGCGTCGGCGTCGGCGTCGGCGAGCCAGAAGAACACGGGCGGCAGGGCGAGTTCGAGGACGAGCAGCGCGATCTGGAACGGGTGCGGGCTGCCGGCCGTGGCGAGCGACAGCAGCCGCCCCACCGCCCCCAACAGGAAGATCGCGGACAGGACGCGTACGACGCTCGCCGGGACCGGTGCCTGCCTGACCGCCCAGAGCCAGGCGAGGCCGTACCCGGCGAAGATCGCACCGAAGAAGCGGCCGAGGCTGTCGATGGTGGGACCCGCGTTCTCGCCACCGGGGATGACGGCGTTGCCGCCGACGACGTGCAGAACGCCGATCGCCACGCAGGCGACGCCCATGACGCGGGCCAGGACCTTGAGAGCGGTGGACATGGAGCAACTCACCTTCTGCCGAACCCTATTGAGGCTTAGTAGACACGCGTCATTAAGCTACCGGAGCTTAGTGGACGCGTGTCAAGTAGAGTGCCTCCGTGACTCCTCGCACCCCCGGTTCCCCCCGCAAGCGGCTCACCCCCGAAGGCCGCCGCGCCCAACTGCTCGCGGTCGGTTCGGAGTTGTTCGCGGCCCGGCCCTACGAGGAGGTGCTGATGGAGGACGTCGCGGAGGCGGCGGGAGTGTCCCGGGCGCTGCTCTACCGGCACTTCGCCAGCAAGCGGGACCTGTTCGTGGCGATCTACCAGCAGGTGGCGGACAAGCTGCTCGCCCAGTCCCGGTTCGATCCGGCGGACACGCTGGAGGAGCAGTTGACCGAGGGCCTGGACGCGCACATCTCGTACTTCGCCGAGCACCGCAACACCGTGATCGCGGCGAACCGCACGCTGGCGGGCGACCGCCTGGTCCAGACCGTGATCGCGACCGAACTGGACGCGCTGCGCGAGCGGTTGCTCGACGCGCTCGGCGTGACGGATCCGGGGCGGCGGGAGGCGGTGTCGGCGGTACTGAAGGGCTGGCTGGTCTTCGTCCAGGTCCTGTGCGTGGACTGGCTGGAGCGGGAGACGTGTACGCGGGTGGAGCTGCGGGAGGTGGCGATCGGGGGACTGCGGGGGGCGCTGGGGCCGCTACTCACGGAGGGGTAGGGGGTGAGCCCGGGTCACGGAGGGGCAGACGCGAGCCGGGGTCACGGAGGGGTGGGGAACGAGCCCGGGAAAGGGGAGCAGGCGGGGCGCGGCTAGGCTCCCCGCATGTCGCTTCCGGCCCGCCGCACCGCACACGCCCGCGTCTCCACCGCCCTCGCCCTCCACAGCGACCGCGCGCTCGCGGACCTCCTGGACCGAACGGCCCCCTCCGGCAGCGGCATCGGCGGGAAGACCGCGCTCCTGGACGTCGAGGGGACGCGGGTCTTCGTCAAGCGCGTCGCGCTCACCGACCTGGAACTCCGCCCGGAGAACCTGCGCTCCACCGCCAACCTCTTCGACCTGCCGCTCTTCAGCCACTTCGGCATCGGCGCGATCGGCACGCCCGGCTTCGGGGCCTGGCGCGAGCTCGCCGCGCACGTCATGACGACGGACTGGGCGCTCTCGGGCGCGTACGAGGGCTTCCCGCTCCTCCACCACTGGCGCGTACTGCCGGACACCACTCCCCTGCCCGACGAGCTCGCGGACATCGACCGGGCCGTCGCCTACTGGAACGACAGCGCACCGATGCGCGACCGGATAGAAGGCGTCCGGGACTCCCCCGCGAGCCTCGCGCTCTTCCTGGAGTACATCCCGCAGAACCTGCACCAGTGGCTGGGCGAGCAGACCGCAGCGGGCGAGGAGTCCACCGAGCGGGCCTGCGCGCTGGCCGAACGTGAACTGGCCGCCGGGACCGCCTTCATGAACGACCACGGCCTCCTGCACCTCGACGCCCACTTCGAGAACATCCTCACCGACGGCCACCGCCTCTACTTCACGGACTTCGGGCTCGCCCTGTCCGACCGCTTCGACCTCTCCCCCGCCGAGGCCGCGTTCTGCGAGAACAACCGCACGTACGACCGCGCGTACACCACCTGGCACCTGGTGAGCTGGATGGTCGCGAACCTGTACGGATACGAGAGGGAGGAGCGCGTCGCACGCGTGCAGGCGTACGCCCAGGGTGAGATCCCGACCGGAATCCCCGACTCCGTGGCCAAGCTGATCATCCGTGACGCGCCGCTCACGGCACTGCTGTCGGACTTCTTCCGCAGGTTCCGGGAGGAGAGCCGGGAGACCCCGTACCCGGAGCCGGACATCCTCGGGATCGGAGGCAGGGACCGCCCTGATCTCTTCCCTTCCCGTCCCGCCCATCCCTGAGGAGAGCCCGCAAGCTAGAAACCCGGGGCTTCCCCCACGGTCGCCCTCCCGCGCCCTCCCGGCGGGCCTGCCCGTGACGGGCCGGAGGTCCAGCGGTGCCGTCAGCCTGAGCCTGAGCGACGTGGACTCGGTCGAGGTGTCCACCTCCTCCGGGCGCATCGACCTGACCGGGGCCACGGCGCCCGTGGACATACAGACCACCACTGGCTGGACGACCGGAACCAGCCTGCAAGGCGACATCACCGTCGAACCCGCCTGACCAGCACGGCAGTTGTGCCCAGCAGGACACGCGCGCGGCGTCCGCGATGTGTCCCACCTCACCGTCCCACCGGATATACGCAACCGTACAACCGGCCTAACCTCATGCTGTACGCCAGCGTATATCGGGGCGGCGGATGACGCCCCGTGGCAGGAAAGGCGGCTGCGGCCATGAAACTTCCTCGCACTTCCCACACCGACCAGCCGTGGCTGGTCCACGACCTCACCCCCGACTTCGCAGTCGAAGACGTGTGGTCCTTCCGGACTCCGGGCGCCGGACCCGACGACTTCCCGGTGATGCTCGCCGCGATGCGGGGGCGCGGCAACGTCTCCCAACAGCCAGGCCCCGTGAGGTTCTTGTTCGCGGTGCGCTGGAAGCTCGGAGCCCTGTTCGGCTGGGAGAAGTCCGGGTCGGGCCTCGGCGGGCGGGTCCAGCCACTGCGGGACCGGATCCCGGAGGACCTCCGGGAGACCACGGACGGGGTCGGCGACGGACTGTTCAGCCCGGTGTACCTCCGCCACAACGAGGCGGTGCGCGAGCTGGCGAACGGCACCGTGCACACCCTGATGCACCTGGGGTGGGTACCGGCGGAAACCGGATCCGGCACCGGCACCGACGACTACGAGCTGCGGATGGCGGTGCTGGTCAAGCCCAACGGCCGCTTCGGACGGCTGTACATGGGCTGCATCGCCCCCTTCCGGTACTTGATCGTCTATCCGGCGCTGACCCGGGCCTGGGAACGCGCCTGGCGGGACCGCGCACGTCTGCTCCCCGAGGGACCCGGGCGACCTGACGGACCCGGGGGACCCGAGGAACCCAAGCCACAGGCTCCCGCCGCCCCCACCAGCACCACCACCCCCCAGTCATGAGCGCGACACTGGTCAGGACCGTGGTTCCGGCGACGCTCGCGACCGCGCTCACCGGCATCGGCGGCCTCCACCTCCTCTGGACGTTCACCCCCTGGCCCCTGCCGGACGCGACGACGTTCTCGAACCTCATCGGCGGCGAGGCCAGCGGCACCATGCCGCCGGTCGCCCCCACCGCACTGGTGGGCTCGGCCCTCATCGGCAGCGCCGCACTCACCCTCATGGTCAACGAGACTCTTCCCGGGGTCGGCCCGGAGCGCCTGCGCCGCCTCGGCGTCTACGGCCTCTCCGGTGTCATGCTGCTGCGCGGGGTGGGCGGCTACGCCCTGAACCGGGGCTCCACCAGCGGCTTCCGAACCTGGAACTCCGCGCTGTACTCACCGCTGTGCATCGGCCTCGGCATCCTCGCGGGAACCGTCGCCGTCTCCGCCACCCGGCGCGCCCAGGCCACCGCCGACGACACCCCGGCACTCCAGACCCGACGCCTGCCGTTCACCCGGTTCCGGCGGGCGTGATCGACGCGGCGACGAGCGCGGTCAGCACGCGCATCGCCATCAGCACGGCGTAACTGGGGGCCAGCGCGGTCGCCACCTTGGAGGCGGCGAACACCACCAAGCCGCCCACCACCAGGGCCTTGCAGTAGCTGTTGCCGATGCTGGAGCAGTCATGCGCGCACCGTAGGACCCTGACACCAGTGTCAAGCGCAAGCTGCCGAGGTCAGCCGACAGGCGCCTCATCGCCCCCGGGCCCGACCCCGGAACGGACGCTCGCGTGATGCGCGGCGAGCCGCCCCCTGGCCTCCTGAAGGCGGGCGATCCGCTCGTCAACACCGGCCAACCTCCGCTGTGCGGTGCGTAGTTCGGCCGCACAGCGAGGGGAGTCGGCCAGCGGACGGTCCAGGCAGCCCGCCGCCAGGTACTGGGCGACGTCCTCGGTGGTGAGGCCCGCGCCGAGGAGTTCCTTGATGTTGCGGGCCACGGCGACGGCGCGCTCGTCGTATCGCATGTCAGGTCAAGGCGCGGGCGGCGCGCTGCTATTCCGTCCAGGACAGAGCCGTACAGGACTGGTCCATGCAGGACCGAGCCGTACGAGACGCATCGCCGCCCGCGCGTGCGGGGGATCAGACGACTCCGGAGTCGGTGATGGTGACCGGGGCCTTGGTGGTCCCCTCCTGCGAGCCCTGCGCCTCCGCCTTGCGGACGACGTCCATGCCCTTGACGACCTTGCCGAAGACGACGTGCTTGCCGTCGAGCCACGGGGTGGCGGCCGTGGTGACGAAGAACTGCGAACCGTTCGTGTTCGGGCCGCTGTTGGCCATCGAGAGCGTGCCCGCGTCGGTGTGCTTCAGCGAGAAGTCCTCGTCCTTGAAGGTCTCGCCGTAGATGCTCTTGCCGCCGGTGCCGTCGCCCGCGGTGAAGTCGCCGCCCTGAAGCATGAAGTCCGGGATGATCCGGTGGAAGGTCGACTTCTTGTAGCCGAAGCCCTTCTCGCCGGTGGCCAGGGCACGGAAGTTCGCGGCGGTGCGCGGCGCGACGTCGTCGCGCAGGGCGAATTCGATGCGCCCGGCGGGCTTGCCGTCGATGGCGACGTCGAAGAAGACGTTCTTGCCCGGGGCGGCGGGCTTGCTCGACGTGGACTTCTCGGCGGTCGGCTCCTCGGCGCTGGAGCAGCCGGAGAGGAACGGAACCGCCAGAACGGCGGCGGAGACGGTGAGGACGAACGAGCGACGGCGCACGGTTGCGGGCCTTCCGGGTCAGGAGTTACTGGTGCGATGAACGGTCCATGTTCTCCCGGACCCGGGCGGAGTCGGAAATGACACCGTGCCGGTCACCCGGACGGAGGCGGGCGGACCTCCCCGGCGGAAGACCCGGACGGACTCCCCCGCCGCCTCCGCTCAGTCCTCCCCCTTCCCGTAACCGGCCTTCAGCGCCAGCTGCTGGAGCAGCTCGCTCGACGAGGTGTCACCGCGCCCCGTGTCGTGCACCTCCGCCAACTGGTGGAAGACGAAGGCGAACACGCTCACCAGGCGCGCGGTCGACCGCCGCAACTCCCTTTCCTCCTCCTCGGAAAGACCCGTCGGCAGCGCCCCGTCGAGCAGCTCCGCCACCAGCTCGCCGACCACACGCCCGTCGGCGGGCTCGTGCCCGTGCGGATCGCGGTGGATGTCCCGGTACCACTGGCCGCTCTGGGTCAGCACGCCGATCACCCTGGAGAGCATCTCTTGTTCCTTCATGGTCCGGAGCGTACGGCGATGTGCGCTGCCGTACGCCCCGAACCGGAGCGATCTCACACGCCTGATCTCACACGCCTGTTTTCCCGCGCCTGATCTCCCGCGCCCGAACGCATCCCGCCCGTCACACGGCGGGCTGTTGCCGCGTCACGCAGTGGATGCCGCCGCCGACCGCCGCCCGGTCGGCCGTCGTATCGCCGAAGTGGGTGCTGATGACAGCCCCGTTGCAGAGGTAGTAGGTGGCGTACGAAGCCAGGAAGCAGGAGGTCGCGTCGACGTGGCCGGATCCGAAACCGGTCCCCGCACGGGGCCCGTGCACGGACGCGTACTCGTACGGGTCGATGTGGCGGCCCTCCCCCGGCGCGCGGTGCTCGCTGCGCTTTGCAGCCCCGGCGAGACCCCTGCGAGAGAGGCAGAGGGCTGGAGAGCACTCATTGCCGTACTGACTGAAATTTCAGTCATAACTCTGCGCATACGGGACATCACCTACGCCAGACACGGCGAAACCCGGGAAACCCCTCCGCCGGAACGAACCCCGAACGGGCCGAACCGAGCCCGCGGAACCGGACCGGCAGCTACAGCTGCCGCAACCCCGCCACCTCCACAGCGACCGCCTCCCGCATGAGGGTCCGCGCGTGCTCGATGCCGAGGCTCCCGCTCAGCCACCGCATGCTCAACCCCTGGAGGAGGGCGGTGAGCCGCTCGGCGGAGGAGGCCAGTGAGGCGGCCGACGCCATGGGCCGCACCTGCCCGAGGAGGATCGCCACCTCCTGCACCCACTGGAGCGTGGCCCGCGCGAGATCCTCCCTCAGTACGGGATCGAACACGGCGCTGGCCTGGAGTTCTCCCCAGGCGGAGCTGTTCTCGCGCACCTCGGGGGTGTCCTGGAGCTCCAGCAGCAGGACCTGTTCCAGCTCCTCGCGCGGAGCGAGCGGCTCGGCGTCGGGGTCCTGGGTGGTCGTGTACCGCTCGGCGCGGTCGTTGATGAACTCCAGCGTGTGGCGCAGGACCCCGGTGCGGTCCTTGAAGTGGTAGTAGATGAGGCCGGTCGAGACACCGGCCTCGGTGGCCAATTCCTCCACGCGGAGCCCGCGGACCCCGCGCCGGGCGATGACCCGGGCGGCCGCTTCAAGGATCTGAGTACTACGAGACGCCATGCCGTCAACCCTATCCGGACCGTCAGGACCCTCGGACGATCCTGCGCCACCCCCATCCAGTCCCTCACCTGCGTACCTGCCCCGACCAGGCAGAATCCACCTCAACCTCACCCCTCCCAGTTTGACTGAAAATCCAGTCAGTGTCACAGTGACGTCGTCTCGGCCACCCCCACATAGGTCGGCCACCCCCACCCACGCAGGGCACCGCCGCCTCCCCCACCACCTCACCGGCATGGAAAGGACGGGACGCCACTCGCGTGAAGTCCGGGTCCGTAGGTCCCGCCCGCCGCGCGCGCCTCACGTCGCGTGCGCGGCTGCCCGTTAGCCTCGCCCAGCCCACGATCGGAGTCCCCCGTGTCCCGCTTCCTCCCCTCCCCCTTCCGTACCGGCAGCTTCTCTCGCCGTACGACCCTGCGTGCCTTCGCCGGGATCGGCGGCGCCGTCGCCCTCGGTGCCACCGCCTGCGGCCCCGAGGACTCCCCGAAGACCACGGGCGCGGTCACCCCGGCCGGGGACTCCTCGGTAACTGCGGCCCCGTCCACCGAACGCCGCCGCTTCGGCGCCGAGTGGGACAGCCACACCCGTACCTTCATGTCCTGGCCCGCCCTGGAATCCGTGTGGGAGAACGACCTCCGCTACGTGCGCGAGGACATCGCGCGCATCGCCCGGGCGGTCGGGAAGTACGAGGCGGTCGTCATGATGGCCCGCCCGGACCAGCAGAAAGCGGCCCAGCGGGCGTGCGGCTCGGACGTCGAGGTCATCGCCCTCCCGGTGGACGACCTGTGGGCCCGCGACACCGTCCCGGTCTTCGTGGAGGAGGGCGACGAGGTCGTCGGCGTCGACTTCAACTTCAACGGCTGGGGCAACAAGCAGGAGCACGGCAGCGACGCCAAGGTCGGCCGCACGCTGCTCGCCAAGTACGGCGTCCCGCGCGTCCAGGCACCGCTCGTCGCGGAGGGCGGTTCCTTCGAGACCGACGGCGAGGGAACCCTCCTCGTCACCGAGAGCTCGATCGTCAACGACAACCGCAACCGGGGCAAGAACCGGGACCAGATCACGAAGGAGCTGATGTCGACCCTCGGCGTCGAGAAGGTCGTCTGGCTGGCGGGCGTCCGAGGCCAGGACATCACCGACGCGCACGTGGACAGTCTCGTACGGTTCACCGCACCCGGTGTCGTCCTCTTGGACCAGGCGTTCCCCGGCACGCCTCCCGACTCCTGGTCCCGCTCCGCCGACCAGGCCCGCTCGGTGCTCTCCCGCGCCACCGACGCGCGCGGCCGGAAGTTCGAGATCATCGACCTCCCCCAGCCCGACCTGGACCGCATCACCGGCGAGGGCGACGACTTCGTGTCGACGTACGCCAACTTCTACGTCGCCAACGACTCCGTCTTCATGCCGAAGTTCGGCGACCGCAAGGCGGACGACAGGGCCCGAGGCATCCTCCAGGAGCACTTCCCCCGGCGGGACGTCGTCCAGGTCACGATCGACACCATCGCCTCCGGCGGTGGTGGCATCCACTGCTCCACGCACGACCAGCCCGGAAAGCCCGCTGCCTGACGATGGCCACGACATCCCCCCGCCGCCCCGGGCTCCTGGGCACGGTCCTGATCCTCCTCACCGTCACGGCGGCCGTACTCGGCGGCCTCTGGCTCCAGTTCGGCGAGCGCGAGGACCAGGACGCCCGCTCGACCGTGGGCAGTTCGGCCCCGGACCGTATCGACATCGACGCGTCCGTCCAGCGCGTCGACGCCCTCGGCCGGGAGCTGGCGCTGCGGGTACGGGTCACACCGCGCGGCGCGTACGCGGAGGCGGGCGGGGTGGCCCCGGTCGAGGACCTCACCCTCCAGACCTCGCCCTCGGTGCGCGGCGACCTGTCCTTCCCCGCCCACCGCCGCATCGCGAGCGTCGACGTACCGGTCACGCTGACGGGCGGCTCCGTCACGGACTACCCCTTCGACGCGTACGCGGCGGAGTTGGAGTTCGGGGCGGTGCTGGCCGGGGAGGGCGTCCCCGTGCGCATGACCCTCTCCAGCAGCGACGCCCTGTTCGCCCTCGACGTCGGGGGCACGACGGTGCGGGACGCGGTCGCCTTCAGCGCGGACGTGTCCCGCTCCCGGAGCGTGCTGGTCTTCGCCGTGTTCATGATGTGCGCGATGTGGGCGCTGGCGGTGGCGGTGCTGATGGGCAGCTGGTTCCTGGTCAGTCGGCGCAAGGGCCTGACCTGGCCCGCGCTGAGCTGGATGGCCGCCACCCTCTTCGCACTGGCGGCCTTCCGCAACGCAGCCCCGGGCACGCCGCCGATCGGCAGCCTGCTGGACTACCTCGCCTTCTTCTGGGCGGAGATCCTGATCGCGTTCTGCGTGATCGTGGTGGTGGTGCGGGGCGTACGGATGGAGGGGCCACCGGCACCGGAGGCCCCGAGGGGCCCGGCCGTGACAACAGTCCCGGAAGCCCCGGAAGCCCCCTCCCCGGGCTGACCGGTCAGCGTGCCGTCGTCACCGGGGCCAGTGACGGCACCGGCCTCGCCACCGCCACCAGAACCGGGGCGCCATCAACCTCCGCCCGGGGCTCCCGCCTCTACGGACCGAGCGGCCCCGGGCACCTGGGCGGCCCCCCGGCCGAACAGAAGCTCCACTCCCGCTTGCGCGGCGCCGACGAAGCCCGCCGCGTCTGGCAGGTGTCCCAGGAACTCACGGAGGCCGCGTTTCCCGAGGGGTGAGGCGTCGGCGGGCAGGAACCTGCGGTGCAGGCCCGCCCCCGCGACTCCCCCGCCTCACCCGGTGACGCGCTGCTTGGCGTGCTCGCCTTCACCTTCACCGTGCTTGGCGTGGGTGGTGACGCCGTGCTGCTCTTCTTCGGGACGGGCCTTCTTGGGCAGCAGGAAGGTGATGGCGAGGAAGCCCACCAGGAGACATGCCTGGACGATCAGCGCGTGGTGGAAGCCGGTGGTGAAGTCGCCGGTCTTGGCCCGGGCGAAGAACACCGAGCCGAAGACCGCGACGCCGATGGAGCCGCCGACCGCCTGGACCGCCGACAGGACGCCGGAGGCGGACCCGATCTCGTCGTCGTCGACCGCGGCCAGGATGAAGCTGAACAGGGCGGCGATCACCATGCCCGCACCGATGCCCGCCACCGTCACGCCGGGAGCGATGTCCCAGATCGAGAACGAGCCGGTGTCGAGGCCGTCGAGCTCGATCCACAGCAGAGCCGCACCGGCCAGTTGGACCAGCGGTCCGATCTGCAGCACCTTGCGGCCGATCCGGTCCGCGAGGAACGCGCCGCTGACCGCGCCGCCGATCGCCGTTCCCACCGCGAGGGGCAGGTTGCCGAGCCCCGCGTCACCGGCGCTGAAGTGCTGGCCGAGCTGGAGGAACAGGGTCAGCGTGAGCTGGGTGCCGACGAGCCCGCCGAAGAACAGGGCGATGCCGCCGAGTCCGACGGTGAAGGCGGGCTTGCGCAGGAGGCCCGGTGTCACCAGCGGTTCACGGCCCTCGGCGGCCGTTCGGCGCTGCTGGAGGGCGAAGAGGGCGAAGCCGACCATCGAGGCGGCCATGCACAGCCACGACCACAGCGGCCAGCCGTCCTCCTGCCCCTGGTTGAGCGGCAGTACCAGGAGTGCGCAGGAAGCCACGACGAGGGCAGCGCCCGTCAGGTCGACCCGTACCGCACGGTCG
The DNA here is from genome assembly GCF_026342435.1 of Streptomyces sp. NBC_00237. Taxonomy (NCBI): domain Bacteria; kingdom Bacillati; phylum Actinomycetota; class Actinomycetes; order Kitasatosporales; family Streptomycetaceae; genus Streptomyces; species Streptomyces sp. NBC_00237. Next base: position 411,755 of record NZ_JAPEMT010000004.1, read on the forward strand.
CCCGCCTTCTTAGGCACGAACTTCGCGGCGAGGACCAGCGCCGCGAATCCGATGGGCAGGTTGATCAGGAACACCGACCGCCAGCCCAGACCGAAGAAGTCGCCCTCGATCAGGAAGCCGCCCAGGACCGGGCCGATGATGCCGCCCAGGCCGAGGACGGGACCGAAGATCGCGAAGACCCGGGTGAGTTCGGGGCCGGAGAAGTTCTCGCGCAGCAGGCCCAGGCCCTGGGGCAGCAGCATGGCCCCAGCCGTGCCCTGGATCAGGCGGAAGCCGATCAGCGCCTCGATGTTCGGCGCGGCCGCGCACAGCAGCGAGCTCGCGGTGAAGGCCGCCAGGCCGATCAGGAACATCCGGCGCCGGCCGTACCGGTCGCCGAGCCTGCCGCCGAGAACCAGTCCGGCGCCCAGCGTGAGGGCGTAGCCGCCGATCACCCATTGCAGCCCGACGGAACCGGCCCCGAGCGACTTCTCCAGGTCCGGCCCCGCGACGTTGACGATCGAGGCGTCCAGGAGGTCCATGACCTCCGCGACGATCACCACCACCAGGATCAGCCACCGCCAGCGGTAGGGCTCGGCCGTCTCGTCAAGGGTGGGGGACGAGTCACGCACGCCAGTTACCTCCATCATGAAGCAATTCCACGATGAAGGTAAATTGGTCTCGACGGGTTGTCAAAACGGCGCGAAGAAGCCCTCGACGGGACGACCGAACTGCAGCCGACCACGTCACGGATGCATCCGCGCCCCCTTCAGGACCTTGTTCACGGCGTTGCGCGGGCGGTTGCCAAGGGCTTCCACTCAACGAGAAACGCACTCTGAGCAGGCGATTCACGTGACGCCCGGTCGCTGGTAGGGCACCAAGGCCGTCGCGGGGGGCGAGAGGGGGACAGCGTGTCGACACGGGCACATCACCGGACGGTCCGGGGTGATCGAGATCCGCGACCTGCTGGCGCGCGTCCTGGATTCGTCCGTGGAACTCGCTGCGGCCGGCGTCGGGCTGAGTGAGGCGGCGTACCGGGTACGGGAAGCTCACGGGGGACGATGGCAGGCCGCCCTCTAGCCCCCGCTTCGCTTTTCGGGCATTCAGGCAATCACGCAACAGCTCCGTCGCCCAGTGGCCGCTGCACCGGTACCGGGAGGACCAGTTCCGCCAGTACTGGAGATGTACGGATAGGGATATCCATCGAACGCGTTCAATCCAGGTGTCAGAGTTGATCCACCGTCAGGCCCCCGCAGGAGCGGGTACCCGGCGCGCTTGCCCGCACGGCGTGACCTGCCGGAGCGGAGCCGGTATCAACCAGAACCGCGAAAGGGACCCCCATGGGCCGCAGCGTCTTCATCACCGGTGGCAACCGAGGCATCGGCCTCGCGATAGCCCAGGCCATGGCCGCCGACGGTGATCACGTCGCGGTGACCTGTCGTGCGAGCGAACCACCGGCCGGAGTCCTGGGTGTGCACTGCGACGTCACCTCCCCCGACGACGTCGACAGGGCGTTCCATCGCGCCGAGGAGGCACACGGCCCCGTCGAGGTCCTGGTGCACTGCGCCGGAATCACCCGGGGCAGCCTGCTGGCACGGATGTCGGAACTCGACTTCACCGACGTCCTCGACACCAACCTGACCTCCGCCTACCGGGTGGCGAAGCGGGCCAGCCCAGGCATGCTGCGCGCCAAGGGCGGGCGCATGGTCTTCGTATCCTCGGCGGTGGGCCTGCTCGGGGAAGCGGGCCTGTCGAACTATGCCGCTTCCAAAGCGGGCCTGGTCGGCTTCGCCCGCTCCCTTGCCCGCGAGTACGGGTCGCGGGGCATCACCTCCAACGTGGTCGCCCCCGGCCTCACCGCCTCCCGCATGACCGAGAATCTGCCCCAGGAGCGGATGGACGCGATGGTCGCGCAGACCCCGCTGGGCCGCATCGCGCAGCCCGAAGAGATCGCCGCCGCCGTGCGCTTCCTCGCCAGCTCTGCGGCCTCGTACATCACCGGCGCGGTACTGCCCGTGGACGGCGGCGTCGGCATGGGCCACTGAACCCCCACCTGACGGAGACGCCCAAGGGGCGCTTCGATCACCACACGGGGCCAGCAAGGAGGCGGCCTCGGAAGGAGGGGCATCTCCAACGTGACCATCGACGCGCAGCGTGTGGCCGCTGCTCGCAAAGCTACCCAGGAGGGGGACTTCGGGCAGCAGCAGTTTCGATCCCGCGGCGGCGACCCAGCTTCTGGGGCTGCTCGGCGGGACGGGCAACCGGCTGGGACGGCCCATCGCCTGGAGCAACCTCGTGGGGGCCACGCCCGAGTTCGGCCCCCGTCCTCGCACGAGGGCCGAACACCGTGTGTTACCGGCGGCGGCGGTTGACGTGCACCTCAGGCAGGTGTTCCTTCCACCACTGTGCTCGCGGGGCAACGAGCGGGATGAGGAAGAAGGCTGCGATGAAGAGAAGAAGGGCCAACACCCATGCGTTGGAGGGGTCTTCCTGGAGCAGGCCGATCAGTTCTCGAATCATGGTCATTGTTTCGGTTCTTTCGGTCCGGGCCGGCGGCCTCTGACCGAAAGGGTCAAGCGGCCACCGCGAGAGGTTGGGAGAAGACGTCAGAGAGCAACGGCATTCCCGGCGCTCGGGGTACCCGCGGTGTCGCACGCCTGATCACACCGCACGGCGAGGTGCTGGAAGGCGGGTGGTGCTCCAGCAGTCCATGAGGTGGCGGTTCGATGAGGTCCTGAAGCAGCCGCATGACGACGTTCTGGATCTTCGCGACATCACTCGCCAGAGCACGAAGTTGCTCGACAGTGAGGCCGGACAGTGCCCTGGCTACCTGGCTCAGCAGGTTCGTCGTGATGGAAGGCAGACACCACGGCTCATTCGCCTCTACCGGATCCTGCGCAAAGAACGAGTCGAGATAGACAGCGCCGCCGTAGCCGGGCTGGCCTGGCCCTCCCCACTCGTCTCGCCGCGTCAGCGCGTCAGGGCCGTCCAAGACTGCTTGCAGGGCGGCGACGGACTGTTGTCCATTGACGACCACCATCTGCATGACGGCGCGCCGGTGCATCTCTGCGTCCAAGGCATCTTGGACGCGTGCCAGTTGAGTGCTGATGCGCTGAGTGGCGTGGAGGTCAGGGATCGCTGCGAAGTCGATCAGCACCGCCCGACAGTGGGCAGAACTACCGTCGTCGGACTCTGGAACGATCAGGATGTTTCGGGGGTTCAGGTCACCGTGGACGGTTGTCCCATCCAGGTGAAGGCGCGCCCAGGACTCCCACGTTTCGACGAGCGGAGGGAGCACTGCTCGTAGCTCGCCTGTTGTGGAGTGGAAGTGGGGCACCCTCAGACGCTACCGCGAAGTCAACGCGAACTTGCGCCGTTCTCACGAACGTTAAGCGCCCCGCCGTCAATAGGCTGGTCGTCGTGCAGCGCTCTCGCTACGAAGCTTGCCTTCGTCCTGGATCCTGGCGATGCGGAACTGAGCGATGCGGAACTGAGCGGTGCGGAACTGAGCGGTGCGGGGCTGGGTGGGGCGGGATGGGGTGGTGTGGTGTGGTGTGCATGGCAGGGCGCGCGGCATGGCCGTCGCGGAACCGGGATCCCGGTTCCGCGACGGCCATGTGACGTGCAGTTCTCTACTGGTGCTGCGGCTCCCTCGTCTCGGTCGGGGCCGCATCGGATGCGGATGCGGCCTTCACGGCGGTCCTCCCCTTCTTCCTCCGCAGCCCCGTCGCGGCCACGACCGCCGCGATCAGTGCCGCGGTCAGCGGTACGAACAGGGCGGCCCGGAAGCCACCGATCAGGTCGTCCGGCGAACTGCCCTGGGTAGCCACCGCGTTGACCGTCGTGACCGCCGACAGACCGAGCGCCGCGCCGAACTGGAAGGACGTGTAGAGGAGTCCGCCCGCCAGGCCCTGCTCCTCCTCCGCGATGCCGTCCGTGGCCACGATCGTCAGCGGACCGTACGCCAGCGAGAACGCGAGGCCGAGCAGCAGCATGGACGGGAACATCAGGGCGTACGAGCGGTCCGCGCCCAGCGGCAGGAAGAGGGCGTAGGAGACGGCGGCGAGGATCAGCCCGCCGAGGATGACCCTGGCGTTGCCGAAGCGGGCGACCAGGCGCGGGGTGAGGGTCGGGGCGAGGATCGCGTCGATGCCGATCGCGAGGAGCGCGAAGCTGGTGGCGAGGGTGGACCAGCCGCGCAGTTCCTGGAGGTAGAGGACGGCGATGAACTGGAAGCCGAAGAATCCGGCGGCGAAGAGCAGGCCGACGACGTTCGCCCTGACGAGCGCCGCGTTGCGCAGGAGGCCCAGACGGACGAGCGGTGCCGCCGAGCGGCGTTCGAGGATGACGAAGGCGGCGAAGAGGAGCAGGCTCGCGCCGAGGGTGGCCACCGTCCACAGCGCGCCGGTGTGCGAGGCGCGTTCCACGCCGAGGACGAGCAGGATGATCGCGCCGGTGACGGTGATCGCTCCGCCGAAGTCGACGCCGTGCGGGCTGCGTTCGGGGCGTTCGCCGCGTGGCAGCAGGGAGAGTGCGGCGATCAGGATGGCCAGGGAGAGCAGCACCGGGGCGAAGAAGACCCAGCGCCAGTCGATGGAGGTGAGCAGACCGCCGACGACGAGGCCGATGGAGAAGCCGCCGGCGGCCGTGCCGGAGTAGACGAGCAGGGCCTTGTTGCGCTGGGGGCCCTCGGCGAAGCTCGTCGTGATGATCGACAGACCCGCCGGGGTCATGAACGCGGCGGCCACACCGGTCACGAAGCGGGCCAGAATCAGCATCCAGCCCTCCGTGGCCAAACCGCCGAGCCCGGAGAAGAGCAGGAAGACGGTCAGCCAGAGCAGGAACATCCGGCGGCGGCCGAAGAGGTCGGCGGCCCGCCCGCCGAGCAGCATGAAACCGCCGTAGCCGAGCACGTAGGCGCTCATCACCCACTGCAACTGGCCCGTGGTCAGGCCCATTTCGGACCTGATGGAGGGCAGCGCCACATTGAGCATCGCCACGTCGATGCCCTCCAGGAAGATCGCACCGCAGAGGACGAAGAGGACACCCCAGGCGCGTCTGTCCATCCGTGGGAGAGGGACCGCAGGTGCAGACATGGACATGACAGGACTCCTTGCGAGGGAGGGAAAAGGAGGGAGGAGGGCGGGGGCGAGGGAGCAGCGCCGGGGTTACGACGGGCCGCCGGGCTTCCGCAGGACCTCGATCACGCTCGCGTAGCTGTCGGAGCCGTGGCCCCTCGCCTTGGCGCGCTCCATGGTGGCCTTGAGGAGTTCGGGCAGGGCGTTGTCGAGGCCCCGGGACTCACCGGCGTGCAGGAGGTGGTCGATGGTGACGATCTGCACGTCGACGGTGGCGTCGTCGCCGGGATAGTGGCCCTCGTCGATCTGTGCGGCGTAGGTGTCCATGAAGACGCTGACGGTCTTCAGCCAGCGCAGGGCGATCTCGGTGTAGGCCCTGGCCTCGATCTTCTCCGCGCCTACCAGGGCGGTGCCGTGCAGCCATCCGTTGAAGGTGGCCCACATGAGGCCGAGGAGGGCGGAGTCGTAGAGGGAGGCGAGCCCCGGGTCTTCGCCCAGGTGGAGGGGGTCGCCGAGGGCTCCGAGGGTCGGGCGGTGGGTGGCGAAGACGGCGGTCGGGCCGCTGTAGAGGAACATCACCTCGGGGGTGCCCACGCCCGGCGGGGTGGTCATGATGCCGCCGTCGAGGTAGTCGACGCCGTGCTGGACGGCCCAGGCGGCGGCCTCGTGGCCCTGCTCCGGGGAGCCGGAGGTGAGGTTGACGAGGGTCTTGCCCGCGAGGGAGTCCGCGAGGGGGTCGAGGACGCCGAAGAGCGCGTCGTAGTCCAGTACGCAGGCGATGATCAACTGGTTGGAGGCGGTGGCCTCCTGGGGGGTCGCGGCGAGGCGGGCACCCCGGTCGACGAGCGGCTGGGCCTTGCCGGGGGTGCGGTTCCAGACGGTGACCTCGTGGCCGTGGTCGAGGAGGGCGGCGGCGAGGGCGGAGCCCATGTTGCCGAGGCCCAGGACGGTCACGGCCTGCTTGCCGATCCCTGATGATGCGTCAGAAAGCATTCGTTTGCTCCGTGTTCGGCCGCTTTCGCGGTGTTCGATCTCGTGAATCAAAGATCTCAGTGCGCACGGATCGGAAACAGTGGCAGCGGTGACGGCAACCACCAAATTCCTGCCACCTCTTGTGCTTAGGCTGTACGGCATGAGTGCTCCTACTCCTGCCCCTGTCCCCGGCCCTGGTCCCGGCTCCGTGGCCGTGGTCGTACCGCAAGACATCGGGGTCCCCTCGTGGGACCTGTATGAACTGAGCATCCCGCTCACCGTGTTCGGGCAGCCGCCGCCCGATCTGACCATCCCCTGGTACGACCTGAAGCTGTGCCGTTCGGGGGAGGCCGCGGCGGAAGGCGCGGGGGCGGCCCCGTACGGGATGTCGCTGCGCACTCCGTACGGGCTCGACGATCTCGTCGGCGCGGACACGGTGATCGTGACCTCGGTGCCCGACCCGTGCGTCGAGGAGGGGCGGCCCATGGACCCCGCACTGATCGACGCCCTGCGCCGGGCCCATGCGGCGGGCGCGCGGATGATGTCCCTGTGCACAGGGGCGTTCGCACTCGCCGAGGCGGGGCTGCTCGACGGGCGGCGGGCGACCTCGCACTGGCTGCACAGCGCCCAGCTCGCCACGCGCTACCCGAAGGTGGAGGTCGACGACTCGGTGCTGTACGTGGACGACGGTGACGTCCTCACCAGCGCGGGCGTCACCGCGGGCCTCGACCTGTGTCTGCACCTGGTCCGCCGCGACCTCGGCGCGCACGTCGCCAACCAGTTGGCCCGGCGGATGGTGGTGCCCGCCCACCGACCCGGCGGGCAGGCGCAGTTCATCGACCTGTCGGTGCCGGACACCGACTGCGGGAGCCTCAATCCCGTACTGGACTGGGCCCGCGCGCACCTGGACGAACCGCTGACCGTCGAGGACCTGGCCCGGCGCGCGGCGATGAGCCCGCGCACCCTGCACCGCAAGCTCCAGGCGGCCACCGGCACGACCCCGCTCCAGTGGCTGCTGAACCAGCGCCTGGGCCGGGCCCAGAGCCTCCTCGAATCGACGGACCTGCCGGTCGAGAAGGTGGCGGAGCTGAGCGGCATGGGCACGGCGAACAACCTCCGCCACCACTTCCTCAAGCAGATCGGGGTGTCCCCCAGCGACTACCGGCGGGCCTTCCCGAAGGCGGCCCTGGTGCCGCCGGTGGCCGCCCGCCTGGCGAACTGAACGAGCTACCGCCGGGGTGGGAACGGTACGGGGAGGACGGTCAGGAAGCCTTGGCCGTCACCCCCTCCCACGCCCGCTCGAACATCTCGTGCAGGGGCGCCGTGGGAAGCACCCGCAGGAACGGGGAGAAGATCTGGCCCCTGAACCACGGCCGCACCGCGTACGCGGCCAGCTTGGCGGTCTCCAGCGGCAGGTACGGCGACTTGAGCTCGGTCCACTCCCCGGGGAGGAACAGGGTCCGGCCCGCCCTGGCCCGCTTGGCCTCCAGCACCGCGCCGGTAGCGAGCAGTTCCGCCCGGACCTCGCCGAGCCGCTTGGCGGACCAGCCGTTCCAGCGGCGGACGTTGCGGTCGGTCGGCTCGGCCAGCGCGGCGAGCTGGAGGTAGAGCGCGGCAGCGTCCTCGCCGGTGCCCAGGTGTGCGGCGGCGCGGGCGACGAGCTCGGGGCAGGACTGACGGGGGTCCGCCTCGTACGCCCCGTCCGGTACGGTCCCTGAGCGCGACCGGTGCATCATGCGCTCCAGGCCGGCGCCCGCCAACAGCGGTTCCAGCCGGGCGAGTTCGTCGGCCAGGCCGGTGTCCGCACCGAGCCTGCGCAACGCCTCGGAACCGTCGACGAGCGCGGGCCGCAGATAGGCCGCACCCTTCGGGGCGCACACGACCACGGACCCCGCGTCGTAGGGAACGACCTCGAAGGGCCCCTCCTTCTTGCGCGTGTGCATCGCCACCGGCAGCCGTGCGGGACCGAACCGCTCGGCGAGCTCCTCCGGAGTGCCCTTGACCCAGCCGTAGTACACCTCCATGAGCAGGTCCGGGCGGGCGAGTTCGCCGCGCAGCCGTTCGTACAGGTCGTACGCGCCCGCCGTCGCCGGGTCGCCGACGGGGCGGTCCGTCCACGCCCAGACCAGGGCGCTCGCGATCAGCCTGCACGGGAGGCCGACCTGTGTCCCGTAGCGCGGGGCGGGCCCGGCCGGAGGGATCGGCCTGACCTCGACTCCCGCACCGTACGCACTGGCCGCCAGCTCCCAGCCGACGGCGGGCACGGCCGTGTCCCGGGCCGCTGCGTAGCCGCCCGCGAGGCGGCGGGCCCACACCTCGGAGAGCCCGAGGTCCGCTTCGAGGGTGTCGGCGGCCTCGTCGTGCACGGCGGGCTCGGCCCCGATGCGCTCGCACCAGACCGCGGCCATCCGCTCGACGGCCGCCTCGACGCCGCCCGGCCCCCACAGGTCGGTGGGGTCGTCGGGCAGGGCGGCGGCCAGGAGCGCACGACGGCCGCCCTGACCGAGGCGCTTGCGCAGGCTTCCGTACGATTCGACCGTCAGCGGGGTCGCCTTGTAGGGGGCCTTGCGGATCAGAGCGCTCTCCTCGTCCTCGTTGGCGCTGCCGACGAGCCCTCCCACCACCAGGCGGGCCAACGCCTCGCGCACTCCGGTGAGTTCGGCGAAGCGCGCGGCTGCCGACTCGGGCAGCGGAACCGGTCCCAGGGTGTCGACCGCCGCCACGAGTGCCCGCAGCCGGGTGGCGTCGTCCCGGTCGATCCGGACGAGACGGGCCTCGGGCAGGGGTGCGTCCGGCAGGGGCTCGGGGGCGGCCTCGGGTGCGGTGGCCAGCTCCGTCGCGGGGGTAGCAGCCTCCGTCGCGGGGTCAGCGGCCCCCTTCGCGGGGTCGGCCGCCGTCACGAACCAGCGCTGCTTTCCTCCGCCGCGCCTCCCCGCCGACGCCACCGCCGCGCCTGCCTCGCGCAGCCCGGCCAGTGCCGCCGGGTCGTCCGTGCTCCCCGCCCACCAGCGGCTGCCTTCTTGGGCGAACGGCTGGTCGGCCCAGGTGTCCAGCAGGGCGAGCAGTGCGGCCCTGGCTTCGGGCGGGGTCGGGGCGACCGCCGCGCGCCAGGCCACCGCGTCGATCGCACCCAGGAGCTGTGACCAGTCGTGTGGCGGTGCGGGGGGCGAGAGGCGGCGCACCTCCTCCCCGATCGTCCCGGCCAGGCAGGCTCCGTCGGAGGCCAGGGCCGCGAGGGTCGCGGGCTGGGCCGCGTCCGCTGCCGGGCGTCGTACGGCGCGGGAGCCGTCCGTGAGGAGTCCGTGGAGGGCCGGGATCAGGTCGACGTCGAGCGCCGAGCGGCGCGGAGCCGCGGGCGGGGCCTCGCCGAGGAGGGTGACGCGGTGGTGCAGGGCAAGCCGCCGCTTCTCCACCTGCGCCGCCCGCCGGGTCACGGCCGCGACCGCCTCGATGAGGAACGGGTCGGTGAGGGCGGGCAGTTCCCGGGTCACGGCGGTGTACAGCGCAGCCGAGGCCGGTCCCGAGGCCGATTCGAGATCGGTGAGGGCGGCTGCGAGCAGGGCGTCCGCCGTGTGCCGGGCGACGGTGCGCAGGGCGCGGGAGGCGGCCGGGTCGCGGGTGCGCAGCAGGTACCAGAAGGCGGGTGGAAGGGCGACGCCGCCCGAGGCGGTGGCCCGGCGGTCGGTGTGGGTGGGGCGGGAGTGCTGGGGTGCGGTGTGGCCGTCCTGTTCCCAGAGGAGGGCGCCGTCGGCCGCGTAGGCGCGTACTCCCGTGCGGGTCTGGGCCTCGGCCAGGACGACGTCCTCGACCGCGCCCTCCGGTGCGGCCCACAGGCCCCAGGGTTCCTGGCCCTGCCGGTCGATGTCGAAGCGGGCGGTGCGCCCGTCGATGCTCTCCACGAGGTAGTGGTCGGGGGCGTGGTCGCGATGCCGGGTGCGGAAGAGGACGCGGGTGCCGACGAGGCCGTCCTTGCTGCCGAGGGAGGAGCCGGTCAGGCCCTCGGGCAGCGGGGCGAGCTGGAGGGCTTCGGAGTCCAGGGACAGGTGCGCCTCGGTGTCGGGGCTCGGGGCGCGGCCGGGGAAGTCCGGCAACGGGCGGACGCCCTGCCGCTCCCCCGTGACCCGGTGGACCGTCTCCCAGGGCTTGCGGCCGTAGACGGTGTTGGTCCAGAGGTGTGCGCCGTCGCCGAGCTGAAGCTCCTCGCGGTCGATGCCGGTCGTCTCGCCGGGGCGCAGTACGCGCAGGCCGCCGTGCCGCCCTCCCCCGTCGGCGGTCTCGAACTGGAACCCGTACGCCCCGTCCAGGCTGCCGTCGAACGGGACGAGCCCGGACAACTCGTCCGGTGTGAACGGCTCGTCGGGACGGTCGGCCCACACGGCGGTGTCGCAGTAGTAGGGGCTCGGCTGGAGGGTCCAGCTGACCAGGAAGGACCCGCCGACGTAGTGGACGGCGTACATGGTCGCCCCGTCCGGGACGGTGAAGCGGCACGAGCCGCGCTCCCCGTCGGGTGCGACGGCGATGGCCAGGTCGCGCCCGAAGACGGTCAGCACCGGCCAGGTGGAGGTCACCCCTGCCACCCCCGGCAGCGGCCCGTTCCCTTCTTCACCATCGGCCGCGAGCCGCTCGTAGGCCGACTCCAGGGCGGGCCAGGCCAGTTCCTCGGGCAGCCCGGCGGCGAGGGAGCGCCGCAGGGCACCCGCCGCGCCCGCCGCTTCGAGGGCGTCCGCGACGCCGTCGAGGGCGGACACCGTGGGCCGGTCCAGTACGGTCTCCAGCTCCGCCACCGCCTCCTCGGCCCCGGCCATGCCACCGCCCCCGACGGCGTCGACGAGCCTGCCCGCCCGGGCGGCCACGCCTTGGGCGATGCCCGCGTTGCCGGGCAGCAGGGTGACGGCCGAGCCGGGGCGACGGCCGCGCGCCGCATGCCGGCTGGGCAGCAGGTTCGCGTGCACGGTCCCCTCCAGCAGGGGGCCGAAGACCGGGTCGGCGGCGACGGCGGCCAGGTCGCGCCGGGACTGCTCGCCCCAGAAACGCATCCGGACCTCGCGGCCGGGGTCGACGACCGGGACCCCGGCCGCGAGGCAGGCGTCCAGCACGTCCGAGTCGAGCCCCTGGTAGTGGAAGCGGGTGAAGTGCACGGCCACCGGCTTCTGCGAGGCCCGCAGCCGGGGCCCCAACCGGCCGATCAGGTAGAGGAATTCCTCCGGCACCTGCTGCCTGCCGACCCCGCCGCCCGGCTGCTTCGCGTATTGGTACATCCGCGTGAAGTGCCCGACCCAGTGGGCCAATCCGCCCTCCGGGGTGAGCCTTCCGGCCTCCATCGCGGCGGTCGCACCGCAGCCGATGAGCAGCCGGAGCCAGGCGCCGCCGTCGACGGCTCCGTCGGGGAAGACCTCCAGCAGGGCGGCGGCGACCTCGTCCGTCGGCGGGTGGGCGGTCAGGAGCGGGGCGGCGGCGGCCAGCAGCGCGTCCGGCACGGACTTCTCGCGCGTGACGGCCAGGATCGCGCCGATCGTCCGGGCGACGTCCGCGTCCGGGGCGCCTGCCGTCTTCGCGGAGGCCCGCAGTCGGCGCACCAGGTCCGCGGGGAGGTCCGCCTTCGAGTGCGCCCACGCGATGAGGAACTCCTCCAGCGCCGTGTGCGCCTCGGCGGGCTCCAGCGTCTCGGCGAGGAAACGCTGATGGGCCGCCAGTTCCTTGGCGGGCATGGCGCCGTACTTGGCGAACAGCAGCGCGTTGGCCCTGCGGTAGGCGGGGTCGACGGGCAGTCGGTGGTCCACCTCGGCGGTGCGGGCCGCCACATAGGCCCGCCCGCCGGGGCGGCTGCCGTACCCCAGCAGCCGGTGGCCGACCGTGTCCCAGAACCACGGCAGGTGCGTCGGGGGCAGCCGCCGTGCTCGTCTCGCCATGTCGTCCACGAACCGGCCGGGCTTCTGCCAGGAGCGCCCCAGCTCCGTGCGCATCTCGTCGACCAGGTCGCGTGCGATCCCGGCGGCGGCCGGATCGTGGGCGGCGGCCCAGTCGGCGTGCACGGTCGAGGTGTGCGCCTGACCGGGGAGAGGCAGCAGCCCATCCAGCGACGCCTGCGATGCGAGCTGTTCGTTCATGCTCCGGATCGTCGCACGCACCACTGACAACGCTGCTGCGGGGGACGATCGTCCGAGGTCAGCGGCCTACTCCCGGCATTCACCACCAATACGCGGGATAACGGTGGTTGACCTTGTCCACTTGGGCGAGGCCAGGGCCCGGCAACGTATCCCTGAGATCAGGGACGTCCAGACGGTCAACGCGGCCGCGCGGCTGGCGGCCCGTTGGGAAGAGCTGGACGCGGGGTCCGGATTCGCCGTCGTCCCGCGCTGGCCGGAGCCCGATCCGCTGCTGGTGGCGCTGGGCGAGGTCGCGGCGCAGGGGATCCGGCTGTTCACGGGGGAGGACTGGGAGAAGGTGCGGGCCTGCCCGGCGCCGGGCTGCGTCCTGTACTTCGTGAAGAGTCCGGTACGCCGTGAATGGTGCACGACGGCATGCGGAAACCGGGTGCGAGTGGCCCGGCACAGCAGGCGGGCGCGGAGTCGCGAGTGTGGCGGAGACGACGCCTAGTACGACAGTCGGCTGCCCCGGGGCCGATCAGGCGGACCTCGCCCCGCCCTCACGCTCGTACCGTCGAAAGACCTCCAGCCCGTCGGAGACGAACGGCCACTCCCTCATCACCTCACGGAGCGTGCCCTCCGTCAGCCAGTCGTACCAGTCGACCTCACCGGGGTCGGGAGACACCCGCCCCTCGACGACGGCCTCGTGCACGGCGAGCCAGTACGGGCTGATCTCACCCCGGCACAGGAATGTGAAGAGGGGCCGGACCGGGACCCGTACCCCCAGCTCCTCCTCCACCTCCCGCTCGGCGGCGGCCCGATAGCTCTCGCCCGCGTCGACGGCTCCGCCGATGAGCCAGTTGTACTGCCCGGGAAAGCGGGAGAGGTGCCCCGGCCGCCGGTGCACGAGCACCCGCCCCTCGGCGTCGCGGCACACGACGGTGGCGACGCGGTGCAGCTGCCGGTCGCGGATGGCCGCAGCGCGCTCGACGACACCGATGACGCGGTCGTCCTCATCCACGTGGTCCACGAACTCGCTCATCCCCACCGTCCCCTCCTCAAGCCCTCAGCCTTGCGCCCCCCGCTGCGCGCACACCGCCGCACGGGGCGCCCCGCCCGCCGTGTCGAGATCCGCGAGCCACGACATGGTCTCAGTGTCCCGCCCCGGCAGCGCGAGGTCTCCGCCGACCCATGCGCGGGGCCCCGAAAGCCGACGCCGCAGCAAGCCCGGCGAGCGGGGAGGAGCGGGAAGCAGGGCAGAGTCCCTTCAGCGCACCGACCGCGCCGCCCACTCCAATACCGGAGCCATCCCGTCCGGTTCTGGCCAGCCGTTCACCACCGCCAGCAGTCGCAGGTAGCGGTCGCGGCGGGGGTCGTTCATCGCGGCGAGATGGTCCGCCAGGCGGGACCTCAGTTCCGGGCCGTCGGCCCGTCCGACGGTGCGCGCGTAGTGCCCCGCCAACGTGGACCCGATCGCCGTGCCCTCCGCGGAGGCGGGATCGACTCCGGCTGCCAGCGCCGGTTCCACCAGGGAACGTACGGCTTCCGCGAGAATCCGGGGAAGCGCGAGTCCGTCGCCGTCCGGGGCACGGTCCGAGGCCAGGTTCCGGGCCATTCCGTTCACGCTCGTCCGGAAGTCCGCGTCCTGGAAGAGTTCCGCGAGCTCCACCCACGCCTCGATCTGCTCCGTCGACGGGTCGTCGGGCAGGGCAGGGGTCATGGAGCGGATGACCGCGCCGAAGGCAGGGTGGGCGTGCAGTCCCTCGAAGGCGGCGTCGAGGAACTCCGCGGTCATCCGGCGCCGTTCCTCCTCGGAGAGCTTCGCAAGGCGGTGCATGAGTTCCAACTCCTCTGCTTCCGCCCCGCGCCGCGCCACAGCGGTGAGTACCGCCCGGCGCAGTCGCAGGGTCCGGATCTGTACGTCGATGGCTTTCGCGTGCGCCGCCGCGACCTCGGGGAGGGCGGCTTCCCGGTCCAGGACCGTACGGATGGTGGGCAGGTCGAGGCCCAGTTCGCGCAGGGTGCGGACGAGTTCGAGGCGGGCGACGGCCTCCGCGCCGTACAGCCGGTAGCCGTTCGTGCCCCGGCTCGTGGGGACGACGATCCCGGCGTCGGAGTAGAAGCGGATGGTCCTGACCGGGAGGCCGGTGCGGCGGGCCAGCTCGCCGATGGGGTGGAGGGGGTCGTCGGTGGTGCCGTTGTCCATGAGGTTCAGCTTGGCGTCTCCACCGGGTGGAGACTCAAGGGCCCCGTCCGGTCCGCTATCCCGCGTCCGTCACCCAGCTCGACTTGTCGACATGCGGGCCGATCACCAGGTGCGGGCACGCCCGGTCCAGTGCGTTCTGGAGGATGCCCGGGTCATTCGCGGGGCGGGTTAATCCGGTGCGGGTGCGGTACGTCCGGCCCGCCACACGCAGTTCGAGGATGTGGTCGGCGCTGCTGTCCACCGACCGGTACCCCACCGTGAGCGGGCGCACCGTCGTCACCGAGTCGAGCGGGCGGACGATCCGCCTGCCGTTGTTCCGGACCAGGACCAGTACGCCCGGTGGCCCCTGCCGGATCTCCGCCGACACCACCGCGCGCCGGTCACGCACCCACGGCGGCACCAGCAGGCTCCCCCAGAACACGCCGAACACCCCGCCCAGCACCAGCCCGGCCCACGGCTCCGCCACGGTGACCCCTGCCACCATCACGACGTGCAGGAGCGTGATGACGACGCCCCCGTCGCCGCCCCGCTGCTTCGTGTGTTGACTGCGGTACGTCTCCCAGCGGAAGACACCGGGCTCCGCGTCCCTCGGCTCTGCCACTTCCTCGGTCACCGGCCCAGCATGGCGGCGGGGGACGAAAGCCGGAAGGGGTGGGGCGGGATGAAGTCCGTTGAGTGGAAGGCCCGTTGAGCCTCGAACGGCTACTCGGCGATTCCCCGCTCGAAGCCCAGCGCCGCGAGCGCTTCCGTCCCCGCCTTCGCGTGCGCGCCCCCCGCCAGGAGCAGGGTCCGCGCCGCCTGGTAGCGACAGCCCGCCGCCTCGAAGGCCCGTGCCGTGTCCAGCAGGCGCGGGACGTCGCCCGCGAGCAGCGCCGCCGCCCTGTCCACCTGCGCCGACGCCACCGGATTGCCCTCGACCACCCGACGGGCGGCGGCGATCCGCGCTCCGGCCTCCGGGTGTCCGGCGAGCACGGCCGCCTCGGCGCGCAGGGCCACGTACCAGTGCAGCCAGATCCACGACACCCACTTCCACACCTCCTCGGGCTCCGCCTCGACCCGTTCCCTGGCGGCGTCCGCCTCGCCCCGGTGGAGCAGGAGCATCGCGTCGAAAACCGCGCCGTAGCCGTGGCGGTATTCCCGTGCGGTGCCCGCGTCGTCGACCAGGGCGAGCCACGTCGTACGGGCGTCCTCGTCGCCGCGCAGGCCGTGGACCATCGCGGTCGCGGCGGCGGCGGGGCCGAGGGAGAAGGAGCGCTGGCGTCCGCTCTGTTCCCAGGCGTCGAGGAACCTGGTGCCGCCGGTGAGCACGCCCTCGGCGTTGCCCGCGAACGCGTCCGCGACCAGCAGCCAGGACGTGGCGTAGTGGCCCACTTCGGCGAGCATGGGCAGGGCGGCGAGCCGCTCGCCCCAGCGGCGGGCCGCCGGGAGATCGCCGACGCCGACGGCGGTGGCGGCGGCCATGGCGAGTGCGTCGGTCAGTTCGTGTGCGCTCGCTGGGGTACGGCGTGCTGCCGCGAGGACGTCGATACGGTGCCGGGCCGCGGCGGCGGCCCCGAAGCTCTCGCCCGCCCAGGTGCGGGCACCCGAGAGGGCATCGAGGGCGGCGGACTCGGCCACCCGGTCGCCCCCGGCGCGGGCGAGGGCGACGGCCCGTTCGGCGTAACCGACCGTCTCCTGGGCGGTGTTGTCCGCGTCGCCCTGCACGGCGCCGAAGGCGTCGGCGAGCACTGCCGCCTCGGCGAGCGCGATTCCGGCGGAGGCGGTGGGGTCGGGGATGCCGAATGACTCGACAAATTCAGCGGGCTCACCGAGCTGGGCAGACGCTCCGGACCGGGACGACTCCCCGGACCGGGCCGACTCGGCCAGCGTCCTCGCCTCCGCGAGCAGCGCGGTGGCCTCCTGCACCGAGGGCAGCCGCGCGAACTCACTGGAGAAGCGGTACGCGACCGTCGCCGCTGCCGCGAGATCACGGGCCGCACCAGCCCTGTCCCCGGCCCGCCGGGCCGCCTCCCCGGCGGCGACGTGCAGCCGGTACATGTCGTCCCCGTGCCGTCGGCACCCGGCGACCCCGGCAGCATGCCGCAGCGCATCGGCCCCGGCCCCGACCCCAGCCCCAGCCCCAGCCCCAGCCCCGACCCCGGCCGACTCCTCCGCCAGCTCCGCCGCCTGCTCGTAGCGCTGCTGGGACTCCCCCAGCAGGTTCCGCGCGAAGGTCAGCTCCGCCAGCCGCAGCGCGAGCCCCTGCGCGTCCCGCCTTCGGCCCGGTTCGCCGACGGCCCAGTCCAGGGCCGCCCGCAGGTCTCCGGCCAGGGCGTCGAAACCGGCCCGCCAGTCCGCCCCTTCGTCCGTCGCGCCGAGCGCCTCGGCACCCGCCAGGCACCACCTCGCATGCCGGGAACGGACGTTCAGCGTCTCATCGGCCTCGGCGAGGCGCTCCGCACCGTACTGGCGGATGGTCTCCAGGGCCCGGTAGCGGGTGCCGGAGGCGGAGGGGACGACCGTGAGCAGGCTCTGTTCGGCGAGCCTGCCGAGTCCGTCGGCGACCGAAGCCGGGGTCAGCGGGGCAGCGCCCGCCACCTCTCCCGCTGCCTGTGCCGTGAACGGCGCGACGAAGACGGACACGCGGCGCAGGAGCGCCCGGTCCGCCGGTGACAGGAGGTCGTGGCTCCAGTCCAGGGCGGCCCGCACCGAGCGGTGCCGGTCGGCGGCGCGCGGGCCGCCGGACAGGACGCGGAGCTGGTCACCGAGCCCGGCGGTCAGTCCGTCGAGGCCGAGGGTGGGCCAGCGGGCCGCGGCGAGTTCGATGGCGAGCGCCATGCCGTCGAGGCGCTCGCACAGGGCCACGACCCGGCCCCGTACCGTCGGATCGGGCGGAAGGCCGACCGCTGCCGCGCGTTCCATGAAGAGGGTGACCGCCTCGGAGGCGTCGCCGCCGTCCCGGGACAGGGGCGGCACCGGGTACACCCATTCGAACGGCACCAGCAGGCGGGCCCGGCTGGTGGCCAGTACGTGCAGGTGCGGGCACGCCCCGAGCAGGCGTTCCAGGAACGGGCCCACTCCGTCGCGGACCTGCTCGCAGTTGTCCAGTACGAGCAGGGCCCGGCGGTTCGCGAACGTCGACAGGAGCGACTCGTCGATGTCGCGGCCCGGCTGCTCGCCCACGCCGAGGGCGGCGGCCACCGTCGCGCCGATGCGGGCGGGGTCGGTGACCGGGACCAGGTCGACGAACCACACCCCGTCGGTGAAGTGCGCCTCGTCGTCGCCCAGTTGGGCGGCGACCGCCAGGGCGAGGCGGGTCTTGCCGACGCCGCCGGGGCCGACGGCGGTCACCTGCCTGCGCGCCTTCAGCGCCTCGGCCAGCTCCCCGCGTTCCCGCACCCGGCCGACGAAGGCCGTCAGCGGGGCGGGGAGAGCGCGGGCGGGGGCGGGGCCCGCCGCCGCCTCCGTGCGGGCCTGTTCGGCTTCCGTACGGGCCTGCTCGGCCGC
Organism: Streptomyces sp. NBC_00237; assembly: GCF_026342435.1. NCBI lineage: Bacteria > Bacillati > Actinomycetota > Actinomycetes > Kitasatosporales > Streptomycetaceae > Streptomyces > Streptomyces sp. NBC_00237. The sequence continues at coordinate 429,562 of NZ_JAPEMT010000004.1, forward strand.
GTACCGGGAGAGCGCCCGCCGGTCCGGCACCTCCAGCTTGCGCAGCAGCGAGGAGACGTGCGACTCCACCGTACGTACGGAGATGAACAGGCGGGCGGCTATCTCGGCGTTGCTGAGGAACTCCCCGAGCAGCGCCAGCACTTCGGCCTCACGGGCCGAGACCGCCGGGGGCGAGGGGACCACTGGACTGGGCACGGAGTCATTATCCGTAGCGGCTTCCGTGGTGAGCACGGAGGTGCCCGGGGCCCTCCGCGAGGGAGTCTGTGAGCACGAGGAACGGCCACGGAGAACGGCCGCACCACCACGACCCACAGGAGAAGCCATGACCACCACCGGAATCAAGACCGTCCTGCACCCCGTCTCCGACCTCGCCAAGGCCAAGGCCGTGTACGCCGCGCTGCTGGGCGTCGAGCCGCAGACCGACGCGCCCTACTACGTCGGCTTCGACGTCGCGGGCCAGCACGTCGGCCTGGTGCCCGGCGGCGGCCCGCAGGGGCTGTCCTCGTCCTTGGCCTACTGGCACGTGAGTGACATCGAGGCGAAGGTCGCGGAGCTGACTGCCGCCGGAGCCACCGTGCGGCAGCCCGCGCAGGACGTCGGCGGCGGCCGCCTCGTAGCGACCCTCACCGACCCCGACGGCAACCTCATCGGCGTCCTCCAGGACTGACCGCACCGACGACGGCACCAGCCGTCCGCAGCGCCGACCTCACCACCACCCGCACCGCCGACGTCACCGCCGACCGACAGGAACGAAGGCATCCCATGAGCACCGAAGTACGCTCCCCCGCCCAGCTGAGCACCGAAGTACGCTCCCCCGCCCAGCGCCGTCGCGACACCGAGCACCGGCTCGCCCACGACACCGACGTCTGGGTGGCCAGTGCCTCGGCGGACGGGGTGCCGTACCTGGTCCCGCTCTCCTTCGAGTGGGACGGTGAGACGCTCCTGGTCGCCACCCCCTCGGCCAGTCCGACCGGCCGGAACCTGGCCTCCGGCCGGACGGCCCGGCTGGGCATCGGCCCCACCCGCGACGTGACCATGATCGAGGGCGATGTCGAGGTCCTGGAGCTTGACGCCCTGCCGAAGGAACGCGGTGATCGGTTCTGCGCGCGGACCGGCTTCGACCCCCGGGCGCTGACCACCGCGTACCGCTGGTTCCGTATCACCCCGCGCCGCATCCAGGCATGGCGCGAGGCGAACGAGCTCTCCGGCCGGGTCCTGATGCGCGACGGCCGCTGGCTGGTCTGACGCACCGGGCGATCCTCCGGACCGAAGGCGTGGTCCCTCCGCCACGCGTGGTCACCCGGGCGGCGCGCCCACCTCCGGTTCCGGTTCCGGTGCGGGTTTCGACAGCGTCCGCATCCGCATCCGTACGGCTTCCGTGTCGGCGTCGTTGTGCCGCATCGCCCAGTTCTCCAGGGTCGTGCGGCACGCGTGGTCGAGGTGGTGGACGGTGGTCAGGTCGAGCTCTATGGGGCGGTCCTGGGGCAGCGCCTCCAGCGTTTCCAGGATGCGGGGCAGCCGGAGGAAGGTGGCGTTCCCGGTGAGGGTGACGACCAGCCGGCCACCCGTCAGCTCCCGTACCTGCACATGGACGTGGGAGGTGTCCCAGGCCAGCTTGACGACGGCGAGGGCGAGACCGATGAGGACGCCCTCGAACATGTTGGTCACCACGATCGCGATCGCCGTGGTGGCGAGGACCAACGCCTCACCCCGGTGCGCCCGCGCCAGCGGCACGATGTCCTTGACCGGCAGGAGCTTGAAGCCCGCGTGGATCAGTACGCCCGCGAGGGCGGCGAGCGGGATCACGCCGAGCGCCGCCGGGAGCAGGACGGCGAAGAGCAGCAGCCAGCCGCCGTGCGCGACCCGGGAGAGCCGGGTGCGCGCGCCCGCCTGGACGTTGGCGGAGCTGCGGACGATGACGGCGGTCATGGGCAGGGCGCCGAGGATCCCGCACACCGTGTTGCCGACGCCCTGGGCGAGGAGTTCCTTGTCGTAGTGGGTGCGCGGGCCGTCGTGCATGCGGTCCACCGCCGCCGCGCTGAACAACGACTCGGCGGAGGCGATGAGCGTGAAGGCGAGGACCGTGCCGAGGACGGCGACGCTGCCCAGCGCGGCCAGGTCACCGGCTCCCGGCGGCTGGATGGCGTGGAAGAGGCCCTGGACGGTCACGTTCTCCAGGTTGAGCGGGAGGACGAGGCCGACCGCCGTGGCCAGGGCGACGGCGGCCAGCGGGGCGGGCACGACGCGCACGGCTGCGGGCAGTTTCGGCCACACCACGAGCACGGCGATCGTGCCGAGACCGACGGCCGCCGCGGTGAGCGCGGCGGGTGAGGCGATCGTGTCGGCGACCAGGCCGGGCAGCCCGGCGAACTTGGCGGTCCCGGAGAGGGGCTGGTCGGCCCCGGTCATGCTGTAGAGCTGCCCGAGGATCAGTACGAGACCGATCCCGGCCAGCATCCCCTGCACCACGGACACGGAGATGGCGCGGAACCAGCGGCCGCACTTCAGCAGCCCGAGACCGATCTGGAGCACGCCCGTGAGCAGCACGATCGCGCCGAGCATGCCGAGACCGAAGGCGCGCACGGCCTCGAAGACGAGCACGGTGAGCCCGGCTGCCGGACCGCTGACCTGGAGGGCGCTGCCCGGCAGCAGGCCGACGACGAGGCCGCCGACGATGCCGGTGACCAGGCCGAGTTCGGCGGGGACACCGGAGGCGACCGCCACGCCGACGCACAGCGGCAGGGCGACCAGGAAGACGACGAGTGAGGCGAGGAGGTCCTGTCGGAGCACGCCGGGTTCACGCAGGGCGGAGAAGGGCGCGCGGAAGGAGGAGATGAGGGTGGACTTCACGGTAGGGGTCCTGTCGTGAGAAGCGGGCCGGGCGATCGATGCGCGGCTTTCTCACAGCGGGACGAAGGCGGGCCGCACGCCTGCCGTTCGGGCCTCCCAGGAGGCGGGGCGGTGCACGGTGACGGTGCCCGTGTGGACCTCGTAGTACCAGGCGTGCAGCGTGAGCGTGCCGTCGGCGACGCGCTCGGCTATGCAGGGGTACGCGCGCAGCCGCTCCACTTGCGCGAGCACGTGTGCCTGCACGGCTTCCGCGACGTCGGGCGTGGCCGACGCGGCGGTGCGCACGGCCGCGTCGGGGGCGACGGAGTGCTCCAGCCAGTCGCGTACGGCCGGTACGGCGGACAGGTCCTCGCCCCGTACGAGCGCGCCGACCGCGCCACAGTGCGAATGTCCGCAGACGACGACGTCACGGACGCCGAGCACGCACACCGCGTACTCGATGGTGGCCGCCTCGCCCTGTGGGGGCCGGGCACGGTGGGTGGGGTAGGGGGGTACGACGTTCCCCGCCGTACGGAGTTCGAAGAGCTCGCCCGGACGGGCCCCGGTGATGAGGGCCGGTACGACGCGCGAGTCGGAGCAGGTGATGAACAGGGCTTCGGGTGACTGCCCGGCGCGCAGGGCCTGGAAGGCCGCTGCGTTCCGCGGGTCCGCCACGTGGGTGGCGGCGAAGGAACGGGCGTTGTCGATGAGGGACTTCATGGTGGCCTGCCTCCTGCGTCCTCGCCGTGGGGGGCGGACGCGGTGTGGTCGGGTCGATGGTCTTACGGGAAACAGCCTTCAGGGCTCCCGTGACTCTCACTTTGCCATCACATTAACCTTTGATGACAGACCCTATTCCTGCCAAATTTTGAGTAAATTGCGCCGCTGAGCTGGGAGTTGGTCAAGGTATCAACCGTTGGGCAATGCTCGATCGACAGATCGTGCGACGAAGTGGACACATTCCGCTTACTTTCAGCCCGAGCGGTATTCGAATTCCCGGAAATCGAACAGATGACGGCCGGAAGTCGACTCCGGTCCCGCCCGCACCATTGATCGATCGACGCCCCAGCCGCTTCGATGTCCCCTGCCGGTCGGCGACCCGCCACCGGCACCCGACAAGGGGGGACGAGAAGCCAGTGAGCCACTCCAGCCACTCAAGCCACTCACGAAGAACCACCCGCAGCGGTACGGGCGCGAGCGCGGCCCGAATACGCCGCGCACCCGGCGCGGCAGCCCTGATCGGCGCAGCCGCGCTGGTCCTGACCACCCCGGGCCTCGCCCACGCCGCGCCGGAACCGGCCCCGGCCCCCGGCCCCGCCCCGGCGGAAGTCACCCCGGGCCGGGGCACGTTGACCCCCTCGCTCGTACGCGGCATCCGCGAGGCCGCACCCGCGACCGGGAGCGCACCGGACGCGGCCCGCGCGTACCTGGGCGGGCGGCAGGACCGCTACCGCATCGCCGACGCCGCCCGCGACCTGACCCCGGCTCGCAGCACGAACACCGCAGGCCAGGAGAGCGTACGACTCCAGCAGAAGCACCGGGGCGTCCCCGTGCTGGGCGGCCAGTACGTCGTACGGATGGAACGCGAGGGCGGCGAGCGGGTCGTCACCGGCACCTCCGGCAAGTACTTCACGGGCCTGACCGCGAGCACCACCCCCGCCGTGGACGCCACCCTTGCCGTCGAACGCGCGGTGGACTCCGTCCGCACCCGGCTCGCCGAACAGGACTTCGCGGGCGAGGACCCCGTACTGGAGGGCACCGCACGCGGCCTGGTCGTCCTCCCGCAGGGCACCGGCGTCCTCACCCACCACATCACGGTGCGCGGCACCGGTCCGTCGAGCGGCGAACCCGTGCTGCGCGAGGTGTACGTGGACGCGCGCGCCGGGTATCCCGTGCTCCAGTACAGCGGTATCAAGACGTTCACAGCACCCCGCGCCCCGCAGGGCAATCCGGTACGGACCCGCGCCGCCGCCGCACCCGAAAACGGCACAGGCACCGGCACCGGCACTGGCACTGGCACTGGCACTGGCACTGGCACTGGCACTGGCACCAAACTCGACGGCAAGCCCGTCGCCCTCGACGCCGAACGCGACGACGCCCGAGGTCTGTACGTCCTCCGCGACCGCACCCGCCTTCCCCAGGACGACGGCTACCACCGCACGCTCTCCACCTGGGACGCACGCGGCAAGTGGGCGAGCGACGTGTCCGGGCACTGGCCCGACGGCATCCAGGAGTTCAGCTCCCCGACCCCCGCCTTCGGCCCCGAGGCCACCGACGCGGGAGCGGTCGACGCGCACTGGGGCGCGGCCCAGGTCTTCGACTACTTCAAGGGCAAGCACGGCCGCGACAGCCTCGACGGCCGGGGCATGGCCATCAACTCCCTGGTGGGCATCAGCAGTTACGGCATGCCGTACGTGAACGCCTTCTGGGACGGCCAGAAGATGGTGTACGGCATCGGCGACGAGGAGTACCTGCCCCTCTCCGCCGGCCTGGACGTCGTCGGCCACGAAATGACCCACGCCGTGGTCGAGACCTCCGCGAACCTGGTCTACGCGGGCCAGTCCGGGGCCATGAACGAGGCCATCGCCGACTACTTCGGCAACGCCGTCGAGACCTCCGCGTACGGCATCCCGGCGAGCGACCCCGACTCGGGCCTGATCGGCGACCGCCTGTGCCGCACCAAGGGCCCGCGCGCGTGCGCCCTGCGCGACCTGGGCGACGGCCGTACCACGACCGGCTCCTTCATCGGCGTCGGCCAGGCCAACGACAACGGCGGCGTCCACCTCAACTCCACGATCTTCGGCGGCGCTCTGTGGGACGCCCGCAAGGAACTGGGCGGTGACCTGGCCGACCGCATCGTCTACAAGGCGCTGACCCAGTACCTCACCCCGATCGACGGCTTCACCGAGGGTCGCGCGGCGATGCTGGCGGCGGCCAAGGACCTCAAGGTGACGGCCGCCCAGCAGAAGGCCCTCACCCGCGCCTTCACCGCGCACGGCATCGTCCCCGGCTGGGAACAAGCTCTCGGCATCGACTCCGAGAAGCTCTTCGGCCGCATCCAGACCGCCGACACGAACCTCGGCGCGGGCGGTGGCTGGTGGGCCGCCGCGAAGTCGAACGAGGCGGGCTCGGAGCCGTACTCCGTCTGGGCCGGACGGGTCAACGGCAAGGGCCAGAAGCTGCTGATGAGCCCCAACGACGGCCGCTACCACGTCAATCCGGCCACCGACGGCAAGACCGTGGTCTGGCAGGCGGTCGGCCCCGACGGCACGGAGGTCCTGTCGCGCCCGCTCGCCGGAGGCGTGATCAAGAATTTGTGGAAGGGCCGGGCCACCGACAGTTCGATCGACGTCGACGGTGATCTCGTCGCCTTCGACTACTACAACCACGGCGGCCGGATGGGCGTGAAGTACCTGAGCCTGAAGGACCCCGCCGCGATCGAGTCCATCGGCGGCGGTACGTACCACCGCGCGCACGGCTCCTCGGTGAGCAACGGCAAGGTGGCCTACCAGGAGCGCCGCAGGGTCGCCCTCCAAGGAGCCCGGGCCGCTGGTCCGCAAGGGCGGGCCGCCGCCGAATACTCCCTGGCGACCCGCCTCCTCGACGTCGCCACCGGCGAGAACAGAATCGTCCGGGAGAACCCGAGCGGCACCAGCCTCGGCCCGACCGCCCTCAACGGCACGCACGTCTTCTGGCTGCTGAACGACGGTTCGGCGGAGGGGAAGACCACCCTGCGCCGCGCCGACCTCTCGGGGGCGAACGTCGTCGACCTCAGTGCGCAGACCGGCCCGAACGCCCTGAACATGTACGACCTGACGGTCTCCGCCGACACCGTGACGGTCGGCACCCACCTCCCCGATGCCGAGATCCGCAACGAGTCGACCGGCAAGCTCCACCAGTTCGCGGCCTCCGGTGCGCCCGACGCCCCGACGACGTACAAGGGTCGCGTCTCCTGCAACCGGGGCGAGCAGACGGCCGCCGCGGCGGTCGCGTCGAGCCAGGTGATCTGGCTGGACGCGACGACCGGCACGCCGGACGTGGTGACCCGGACGACTCCGAGGGGGCGCTGCGCCTGACCGGACCGGGGTGTGCCGCCCGGATCTCGGTCCGGGCGGCACACCCGCACTCCCCACCCACCCATTAAGCTGCGAGAACTCCAAGGGGGAAGCCGGTCGAACTCCGGCGCTGACCCGCAACGGTAGGCAGGACCGACCACACCCCGGTTCCGCGAGCCCGACCACCCACGGAGCGAAATGCACGAGTCAATTCGCCGTGGACTGCGAAAGACGCTGCACCGGGTGTTCCGCGTCCCGGCCCGCCGCTTCGGTCGCCGTACCCCCACGGCCCGAGGCGAAAGCGATCCTGCCCCGTGGCCACCCCCACCGACCGGCTCCCCTCCGAGCGCCCTCCCGCCGAGCAGCACCTCACCGCGCGGCCCTCCACGGGCCCCGCGCCGCCCCGGCGCATCCCCCTGCCCGTCCTCGTGCCCGCTCTCCTGGTGGGCGTCCTCCTCTCCCTCGTCTGCGGCGCGGGGCTCGGTGCTTCGGGCTTGACCTGGCCCGAAGTCCTCCGTTACCTCTGGGCGGGCCTCACCGGCGGCGCGATATCCCCCGACGAAGTCCCCGCGTACACGATCGTCTGGGAACTCCGCTTCCCGCGCGCCGTGCTGGCCGCCGTCGTCGGCGCGGGCCTGTCCTCCATCGGCATCGCCGTGCAGGCCATGGTCCGCAACGCCCTCGCCGACCCGTTCGTCCTCGGCATCTCGTCGGGCGCGGCCGTCGGCGCGAACGCCGTCCTCCTCTTCGGCGCGCTCGGCGCACTCGGCGTCTGGGCGCTGTCCACCGCCGCCTTCGTCTCCGCGCTCGCCGCGATGGCCCTCGTCTACGCCGTCGCCCGCACGCCGCGCGGCCTGACCCCCCTGCGCCTGGTCCTCACCGGCACCGCGCTGTACTACGGCTTCTCGGCCATCACCACCTTCATGGTGTTCGCCGCCGAACGCGGCGAGGCGGCCCGCTCCGCCATGATGTGGCTGCTGGGCAGCCTGGGCGGGGCGAGCTGGGCCTCCGTACCCATCGCTGCGGCGGCGGTGTGCGCGGGCCTGGCCCATCTCGCCTGGTCGGCCCGCCGGTTGAACGCCCTCGCGATGGGCGACGAGACCGCCGCCGCGCTCGGCGTGGACGCGGGCCGGTTCCGCAAGGAGCTGTTCGTGGTGTGCGCGGCCGTGACGGGTGCGGTGGTCGCGGTGAGCGGGGCGATCGGCTTCGTCGGGCTGATGGTGCCGCATGCCGTACGGATGCTGGTGGGCGCGGACCACCGGCGGCTGCTGGCCGTGGCCCCGCTGCTCGGTGCACTGCTGCTGATCTGGGTCGACGTACTGTCCCGCACGCTCCTCGCCCCCGTCGAACTGCCCGTCGGAGTGCTCACGGCCGCCGTCGGGGTGCCCTGCTTCGTCCTGCTCATGCGGCGCAACTCCTACACGTTCGGAGGCGCGTAATGCTCAGCGCCCTTTTCCCCACGGAGCCGCGTCATGCGTAGCGCCCCTTCTCCCGACGGAGCCGCGTAATGCGTATCGACGTCACCGGTCTCTCCGTCGACATCTCCACCACCCGCCTCGTCCACGACATCTCCCTGCACGCCACCACCGGCCAGTTCGTCGGTCTGGTCGGCCCGAACGGCAGCGGCAAGTCCACCCTCCTGCGCACCGTCTACCGGGCGCTGCGCCCCACCACCGGCACCGTCCTCCTCGACGGTGACGACCTGTACGCCATGAGCGCCCGCGAAAGCGCCCGACGCGTCGCCGCGCTCCCCCAGGAAGCGGCCACCGAATTCGACTTCACGGTCGCCGAGGTCGTCGCGATGGGCCGGGTCCCGCACCAGCGCGCCCTGGCCCGCACCACCTCCCAGGACCTGGACGCCTGCACCACCGCCCTCACCCAGGTAGGAGCGGCGCACCTCGCCGACCGGGGCTTCCTCACCCTCTCCGGCGGCGAGAAGCAACGCGTCCTGATCGCCCGCGCACTCGCCCAGCAGCCCCGCGCGCTGATCCTGGACGAGCCCACCAACCACCTGGACATCGCCCAGCAGCTGGAGGTCCTCGCCCTGGTGCGCCGCAGCGGCCTGACCGTCCTCACCGCACTCCACGACCTCAACCTCGCCGCCCTCCACTGCGATCTGCTCTACGTCATCGAGTCCGGCGGAATCGTGGCCTCCGGCGCGCCGCACGACGTCCTGACCCCGGACCTCCTGGCCGATGTCTTCGGCGTACGGGCCCACCGCGTGCGGCACCCCGAGACCGGCGCGGTCCAGCTCCTCTTCGACCGCCTCCTGCCCACCCCTTCCTAAGGACCCCGCACCTCATGCGCACCCGTACCCTCACGCTCCCCATCGCCGCCCTCCTTCTGACCTCCTTGACCGCCTGCGGCGCACAGGTCACCGACGCCAAGCCCTCCGCCAAGGGCTCCTCCGACGCCCGCTACCCCGTCACCATCACCAACTGCGGCGAGAAGCAGACGTACGCGAAGGCCCCTCAGCGGGTGGTCACGAACGACGTCGGCATCACCGAGATCATGTTCGCGCTCGGCCTGGAGAAGCACATGGCGGGCTTCGTGATGCCCGAGGACAAGGGCGACCTGTCCGCCGTCCCCTGGAAGGACGGCTACACGAAGACCACGTGGCTCTCGAAGAAGCAGATCAACAAGGAGATGGCCCTCGACGCCCGCGCCGACCTGGTCTTCGCGGGCTGGAACTACGGCTTCAACGAGGGCGAGGGCTTCACCCCCGCCGACCTCAAGAAGGTCGGCATCGGCTCGTACCTCCTCAGCGAGTCCTGCCGCAACGGCCGAGGCGCCCAGTCGCGCGGCGTGATGCCGCCCCTCGACGCCCTCTACACGGACCTCCGTAACCTGGGCCGCGTCTTCGCGGTCGAGGACCGCGCCGAGACGTTGATCTCCACCTTCCGCAAGCAGGTGTCGGACGCGCAGGCCACGGCCCTCAAGGGCGCGGACCGCCCGCGTGTCTTCCTCTACGACGCGGGCCAGGACAAGCCCTTCACCTCGGGCCTGTACGCCGCGCCGCACGACATCATCACGCGGGCGGGCGGCGATCACGTGATGAAGGACCTCAAGGACAGCTGGGCGACGGTGGGCTGGGAGACGGTGGTCGAGCGCGACCCCGAGGTCATCGTGATCAACAACTACGGCGACACCACCGCCGCCCAGAAGCGCGCCTTCCTCATGTCGTACGCCCCGCTCAAGAACGTCTCCGCGATCAAGAACAACCGGATCGTCGTCCTCGACTACGCGGAACTGGTGGAGAGCCCGCGCAACCCGGGGGCGATCGCCTCCCTGACGGCGGACCTGCGGAAGCTGATGGGGAAGTAGGAGGACGGACTCAGGTGTCCGGGGTGTCCGGCCGTGTCAGTGCCCGGGCGTTCCAGCCTCGGATCGTGGCGTGGTGCGGCGCCCAGGCCCGCCACACGCCACGGCTCCAGGCCCGGACGAGGCGTTCGTGCTCGACCGCGTCACGGGCGGCGAGAACGTCGGCGGCGGTCATCAGTCCGATCTGCGGCGGAGGCTCCAGCCAGTGGAAGTAGGCCGGTCGGTCGGCCATCATCCGCCGGTGCAGCGCCGGTCCTTCGCGCGGATCGGCATCGTCCTCGACGAACAGACACAGCGTCATCAGGCACAGGGCCACGGTCTGGATCTCCCGTCGGCTTTCGCCGCCCGCGTGCTGCGCGACATAGGAATCCACGACCAACTGGTGGACGTGGCGACAGTCGGCGACGGTGTACGAACGCGCCAGGAGCTCGCCGTAGCGCTGCCAGCACTCGGCCGACGCCACGCGCTCGGCAGGGAGCGGCCCACCGGTGGCGGGAGCCGCAAGACCGCACCCGGGACAGCTGGTCATCATGATCGCCATGGCCGTCACGCCCCGGTCAATCCGGCCGACGCCCACAGCCGCACCTGCTCGTGGTGGCCGGACCAGGCCGACCAGGCCGCCTGCGCCCAGTCACGGACGGCTGCCGCGTGGGCGGCCCCGTCGCCGGCCCCGCCGGTGGCACGGTGAACGTCGACCACGGTGACCGCGCCGAGGAAGGCCGGTGGAGGCAGGTAGGGCCAGCCGGTCAGGCCGAGACGGGGCAGGACGGTCCGGCTCATCCGCCCTCGCAGTACCGGCACCTTCACTGCGGGCACCCCGTGTTCCAGCAGGAGGCACAAGGAGGTGAGGTGGACGGCGACCGACCGGCGCTGCTGCCGGTCGTGTTCGGCGCCACCTGGATGCTGGACGGCATAACAGTCCACGTGATGCCGGTGCGTCGCCGAGGACCGGGCCGCATGGTGGCCCCGGGCGATCACCTCGCCGTACAGGTGCCAGCATCCGGGTGAGCCAAGCATGTACGGATGCGTGGGCCCCTGGCTGTCCGCCACCGGCCCCCCACACCCGACACAGGCGACGACCGCGGCTGCCCGCAGAATTTTCTCGTTCACCGTGCCGTCCTCTCGATGTCGTGCGCCCTGGGACTGCGCTCGTGGTGGAGGCAGTGACTGCCGAAGTTACGGCCTGCCGCAACGTCAGGAGCAAGTCACCGCACTGCCCGCCCCGGTCCGCGGACGTGACACGCGAAGGCGGTCCAGCGCCAGGTACCGGGCGTCGTCGGGGACGCAGCAGAGGACGGTCATGGCGTAGTCGCCGACGGCGTGCGGGAGGTGCGGCCTGCCCGCACACTGTCCGGCTCCCCGGGCTGTCCCGCTACCCGATATTGACCACCCGCGCCCAGTGCGGCGGCCCCGACGGTACGTACTCGGGGTCGTCCTCGTTCCGGACCGATCCCCGGTACGGCCGGTCGAAGAGCCCGACCACCGTCCGGCACGACGGGCGGGCGGACGGCCACGGGGTGTGTCCGTCGGTGAGCGCCACGATCACGTCGGGCCCCGGCCGGGCCCGCAGCGCTGCCCCGAACCCCGTACGGAGATCCGTGCCGCCCCCTCCCACCAGCGCAATCCCCTCCGCCCGGCACAGCGTGTGCACGGCTTGGGGGGCCGCGTCGCAGGACAGTACGGACACCAGGTCGCGGCGCCCGCCCACCGCGCGCGCGATCGCGGTGACTTCCAGGAGGGCGCTGCCCAGTTCCGCGTCGCTCACGGAACCGGACGTGTCGATGACGACCGCCACCCGGGGCGGCACCCGCCGCAGGCTCGGCAGCACCGCGCCGGGCACGCTCGCGGAGCGCCGCGAGGGCCGCCCGTACGAATAGTCGTCCCCCGACCCCGACGCGGAGGCCGCGGCCCGGATCGCCGCGCCGAGCAACTCCCGCCAGGGCTGCGGCGGGTGGAACGCCTCCTCCGCCCACCGCTTCCACCCCTCGGGGGCGTTCCCGGGACGGGCCGAAAGCCCCTGCGCGACCCGGAACCGTACGGCGTCCCGCTCCTGGGCGTTGAGCCCGTGCGCCCGGTCGGGCCCGAGGTCCCAGGCGCGCTCGTGCCCGTCGGCCCCGCTGCCGCAGTCGAGCCAGGTGAGGTCCCGCGTGTGCGGGCCGAGCCGGAACTGGCGGAGGTAGTCCTCCATCAGCTCCCCGTCCCCGAGCCCGAGCAGCCCCGGCGTGACGGCCCCTTCCGGATGCACCAGCCCGTCCCCGAACGCGTCGTCGTTGATCTCGCAGTCGGCGGCGATGTTCATGCGCAGCCGGTCGCCGGGCCCGGTCAGGTCGCGGGCACGGGCGACGCGATCGCTGCGCCCGTGGTGGTCGCGCAGCAGGTGCGAGACCTCGTGGACCCAGACGGCGGCCAACTCCTCGACGGAGGTGCGCTCGACGAACCCCGGGGAGGCGTAGCAGCGCCAGTGCCGGTCGACGGCCATGGTGGGAACGGCCCGCGAGGCGACGGGGTGGAGGGCGAAGAGGGCAGTCGCGAGGTAGGGGCGGGCGCGGACGGCCTGGAGGCGGGCGGTGAGGAGTTTGTCCAGGTCCAGGGCGAGGGCGGGGTCGGTGTTGGTGTCGGGGTCGGTGTGGTCGTCGGGAGCGGGGCCTGGCCCGGGAGCCGACGGGGGAAGCTGGCCGGAGCGAGCGTGGCCGGGCAACGGGCCCGGTCCAGGCCCGGGGCGCGGCCGAGACCCGAGCCGAGGCCCGGGCTTCGGCCTCGCCCCCGGGCTCGTACGACCTGGCCGCCCTTCCACGTGCCCCTGCACCCCGTGCTCCCCCTTCATCGGCTCGCCTTCGCGACCGCCGCCACCCGGCCCGCGGCCCGGTCCGCCCTGCGCGACATCTGCACGACCCCCGCGAGCCGCTCGATCGACGCGGGGACGTCCCACGCCTCCTGGCGCAGGGACGCGAGTGTCGTCGCCGGTACGACCACCAGGTCAGGAGCACCCGTCTCCATCGCCCGTACGAGCACGTCCCACGCCGCGTCCCACCGCGCCTTCTCCGGACGCTTGCGGACCGCAGCGACCACCCCGTCCAGCACGGCCTGCCGCAGATCGCCCCGCTCCGGAAGCTCCGCACCGGCCGGATCGGCGAGGACCGACTCCGGGTCGGGGAGGTCCATCCGGTCGATGCTCGCCAGGAGTTCGAGGCCGGGCCCGTCTCCCACCGTGCCCCTGACCAGCAGCGACAGCGCTTCCCTCGTCACTCCCGCCGCCGTCGCGAACGCGATCAGGCTCAAGGTCATGTCCCAGCTCCTCGGCGAGGGCCACGCCCCGCCGCGCCGGGTCTCGCTGTTGGGCAGCCGGTGCACGAGTGCGGGCCTGGCCTCCAGCAGCCCGCACACCGCACGCCGCGCGAACGCCACCGCGTCCGTGAGCTTCCCCGGGTCGAGCTGCGGAAGGCTCGCGCGCGGCCACGTACCGCCGAGGCCCCGTACGACGACGTCGTGGTCGTGCGTCCAGTACAGATGGACGAAGCGGTTCGCGAGCGGTGGGCTGAGCTCCCACCCGTCGGCCGCCGAGGCGCGCGGATTGGCCGCGGCCACGATCCTCACACCGGGCGGGAGTTGGAGCGCACCCACGCGCCGCTCCAGTACGAGACGCAGCAGGGCGGCCTGCACGGCGGGCGGCGCGGTGGACAGCTCGTCCAGGAACAGCAGCCCCCGTCCCGCCTCCGCGAGCCGCACCGCCCAGTCCGGCGGGGCCATGGGAACGCCCTGCGTCGCAGGATCGTCTCCGATCACCGGCAGCCCGGAGAAGTCCGACGGCTCGTGAACGCTCGCGATCACCGTGGTCAGGGGCAGGTCGAGCGACTCGGCGAGCTGCGTGAGCGCGGCGGTCTTGCCGATGCCGGGCTCGCCCCACAGCAGTACGGGCAGGTCGGCGGCGACGGCGAGGGTCAGGGCTTCCAGCTGGACGTCGGGCCGGGGCTCCGTCGTGGTGTCGCGGAGCAGACCCAACAGGTCGGCGGCTACGTCGAGCTGAGTCATGGAAGGGGCAAATGCGGACATGAGGCATCACCTTGAGGTACGAGAAGGAACCGCCGCACGAGCGCACAGCGGGGAAGAGACAGCGAGGAGAAGGGGGAGAGCGGGCGGGAAAGCAAGCGGGAGCAGGCGGGAGAGCAGGCCCTCTACCGGGCGAGGGCCCTCAATCGCGTTGGGCTGTTCGGGGCCGCGCCCGAGGCCGACGCAACTCCCCGCCGCGACGCACCAGTTCCCGCCAGTCGTGTCCGGGCTCGTCGATCCCCACCCGGAACAGTCCGTACGCGACCCGCCGCCGCGCCGCGTCCTCCAGCTCCTCCTGGAGCGCACCGCTGCGCAGGGTCGCCGCAGGCCCGAGCAGGCCCTCGACGACGGCGAGCGCACCGGCCACGTCTCCGTGGTCGAGGCGTTCGCGCACGCCTCGGAGGCAGTGCGGATTGCGGTGGGCCTCGTCGATGGCGCGCAGACAGGGCAGCGGGGTGCCGGTCAGCTCGACCAGCAGCTCTTCCCGGCGCAGCTCCGTCGGTTCGTGGTCCAGCGCCACGAGTACCCCGTCGACCAGCCCGATCCGGTGCCGGGCACCCCGGCAGTCCACGTACCGCGGCCGCCCGGCAGGCGGCACCTCCCGTGCCGCTGGAGCACGTACGTACCCGGGTACGAGTACGGGAGCGACCAGCGGATGGAGCCCGTCGGCGTCGATCAACCCGGCGCGCAGCAGTTCCAGGTCGGGCAGTACCCAGGTCGCCGCGTCGGGCAGCACCGGAATCCCGGGCTCCACCGTGCCGTCCACGACGCGCGGCGACACCTCGTCGGCCGCGACGTCGAGCACCACCCGGTGCCGTCGCCCCACCCGCACCTGCACGACGCCCTGGTCCCGCCCGGTGTCCTCGCGGAGCAGGAGGCGCGCTTCGTCGGCCCACCGGTCGACGGCGAACCGCTCCCGGTGCGGCAGATCGGCGAGTTGTCCGGGACGCGGGCCGACTCCGGCCCGTACCCCCAACTCCCCCGCCCTGCGGGCGTCCCACAGATGCCGGTGCAGATCGAAGCGGAACCGCCGGTCGGGATGGGCGGAAGGCCGGGAACGCCCCCGTACGCCACGGAGCCCACCGCGCGCCCCGTCCCACAACGCCAGGCTGACGCGCTGTCCCGCATCCGCCCACGCGGGCGGCGTACGCACAACGAGCCACACCACGCCGGGCCCCGCGCCCTCGTACCGTGCAAGCGGAATGGTCAGTCCGGGCCGCAGCAGCCCGTCAGGGGCGATCCGGGGCAGGTGCCAGCGCAGCAAGTCAGGGACCAGGTCGCGGAGGTCGTCGCGCACGCGCCCCACGAAGTCCTTGCCGTACGCCTGCCGCACGTCACGCAGTGGAATGTCGACGTCGACACCGGCTGCGGCACACGCTCCCGCCCAGTCCCCGGCAAGGCGACGTCGGGCAGCGGTCTCGATCATGGTCGGCGGCACGGCGAACTCACGCACGCGCAGCCACAGGGAATGCCGGGTGTCCGGCGGAGGAGAAAGTGGAGAAGAAGAGGGAGTCTCGACAACGAGTCCGGACTCCGGGAATGGGCGGGCATCCACCGCCGCGTACTCAGTGAGCATCAGCACTCACCTTGCGCGGACGGGGCCCCCAATCTGCGAACCGAGGAAGTAGTCATCGCCGGGAGCATAACCACAACCCGCCGGAATCGGCCAGCACTTTCCTCGGCGCCGGAGGGAGGCTCCTCCACCTGCCCGCCGGTTCCCACCGCTGGAGCACGCGAAGCGCGGAGTGCGCTTGGTGCACGGCGGGCCAGGGCTGGAGGCGTACCTGCTCCATGTTCTCGGGGTTCTCGGGGTTCTCGGGCGACTCGTCGGAGTCGATGTCCGCGTCGACGGTAGCCGCGGGGTTGCGGCGGGAGGCCCGGACCCGTATCCACCCGGCGGGCCCGCTGAAGCGAGGTGCGTCGGGGAAGTAGTCGCTGCACCCCATGACGACCAGTTGCCCGGAGGGCACGTCGAGACCGGCCTCGACGACGTGGTCGAAGTCGTCGCGGTCTTCCGCGGGCTCGTGGACATCGATGCCGTACGCGCCTTCGTCGCCGTCACGGCATGGGGCCGGTCCCAGGAGGCTGCCGCCGAGCTGCGCATCACCCAGCCGGCGGTTTCCAAGCGGGTGGCGAGCCTGGAACGCGCCCTCGGGGTGCCCCTGTTCGTCCGCAGCGCTCGCAGCGCTCGCAGCGCGCGCGCCTCCCTCTGGACGGGCAGGCGTTCCTCCCGCACACCAGGGAGATCCTGCGGACGGCGGAGCGGGCAGCCGCCGCGGCACGGCCCGGAACACGCACTGCGCGTCGACGACCGCGGGCAGGGCGATCGAGGCGTTGCTGCACGGCGGGATCGACGCGACGTATCGATGCGGTCGGTCCCGACCTCGGGACGGAGGCGCTGATGGACTCGATCGCCGACGCCTGGCCACCGCGCTGGGCCCGCTGACTCCGCCGGGAAGGTGTCCGAGGGAGACCACCGCCCTTGACGCCACTCGTCCACTCCGGCTTGCCCAACCACATGGACGACTCATCCCCGGCCCTGCCCAGGCCCATGGGCCGACCGGTGTCGCAGCCCCTCCTGATCTCCCTGTACGCATGGGCGCATGCCCCCGAACTGCTGCCCTCCGCGGGCTTCAGCGACCCCCTCGCCACGCTCGCACCGGGTCGGGTACTGAAGGCAGAGCACACCGTCATGGAACACATCAGCCGCCTGCGCGTCACCCCTGAGGACTCCCCAGGGACCACCACGGCTCAACAGGACTCGCCACGAATCGACAGAACTCACTAGGCCGTAAACACGTGGGCGTTCTCCCGCGCCCACTGGGCGAACGTACGAGCAGGGCGGCCCAGCAGCGAAGCCGTGGTGTCGGCGATGTCTTCGGCCTTCCCGTCGGCGGCCTCCCACCCCTTGAGCAGGGAGGCGACCATCGGCTCGGGCATGAAGGCGGCCATCTGCCGTTCCTGCTCGGCGCGGGAGATCCGCTCGACCGGGATCTCGCGACCGACGGCCTCCCCGATCAGGGCGAGCTGCCGCCGGAAGCTGAGCGACTCGGGGCCCGAGAGGGTGAGCGAACGGCCGGTGAGCGAACGGCCGGTCAGCGCGTCGCCGGTGAGGGCTGCCACCGCGACATCGGCGACGTCGTCCGGGTGAATGGACGCGACCTCGGCTTCCGGATAGGCGAGTTGGACCGGAAGCGACTGCCCGATGGTGCGCGCCCAGCCGCGAGCGTTGCTGTTGAAGGCGCCGGGCCGCAGGAACGTGGCGGTGAGCCCGGAGTCGGCGAGAGCACGTTCGACCTGCGAGTGATGGAGCGCGAGAGGTTCGCTCTCGGCGCCCGGCGCGAGAACCGACGAGGACGACAGCAGCACGACGTGCTCGACCCCGGCGGCCGTGGCCGCCTTGATCAGCTCGTCGATCCCGGCGGGATTCGGATAGAGGAAGACCTGCTTCACGCCGTCGAGCGCGGCGCTGAAGGTCTCGGGCCGGTCAAGGACGAGCTCGACGGTGCCGACGCCCGCCGGAACGGTCAGTTCGGCGGGACGGGCGCTGGCGGCGCGGACGGGGAGACCGGCGGAGTGCAGCCGGTCGACGACGACGCGGCCGATCTGGCCACGGGCGCCGGTAATAAGAATGGTCACGAAAAGAACTCCCTTGCTTGCGCTTCAACATATGCATGTTGACACGCACACGTTTTCACGTCAACACATGCCTGCGGGAAATCATCTATGTACGATATCAGCCATGACGAAGCAAGCGCCTGCGGAACCGGAACCGGTATCGGCCGACGAGCTCCTCGACGCCGCAGGCCCGGCCCTGGGAAAACTGCGGCGATCCTCCCTGCTTGACGTGGAGAACCCGATCTCCGCGAAGGACCTGAGCCGCACGCTGGTGCTCAACATCGTCCTGGAAGCGGAAGGGTCCGAGCGCACGGAGGACGCCCGAGAGATCACCGTCGGAGGAGTCGCCGCCCACCTGGGTGCCGACCCTTCCGTCGCCAGCCGCATGGTCTCGGACTGCATCGCGGCGGGCTATCTGATCCGCGCCGCCTCCCAGCGG
This sequence comes from Streptomyces sp. NBC_00237, assembly GCF_026342435.1. Taxonomy (NCBI): domain Bacteria; kingdom Bacillati; phylum Actinomycetota; class Actinomycetes; order Kitasatosporales; family Streptomycetaceae; genus Streptomyces; species Streptomyces sp. NBC_00237. The sequence continues at coordinate 447,871 of NZ_JAPEMT010000004.1, forward strand.
GACGGCCGCCGCACGGTTCTGCACCTCAGCCCGGAGGGCAGGGACCTGATGGCGCGTTTCCGCCGCCACCAGCGCTCGGCCTTCGAGGCGATCACCTCGGACTGGCCCGAGACCGAACGCCTCGAATTCGCCCGCCTCCTCATCAAGTACGTGGCCTCGCAGGACGCCTTGCGCCCCACACGCTGAGGCGCCGAGGCCCTTCACCTACGGCTTCCGCCACACCAACGTGTACCGCCAGAAGAGCCCCCGCCGTACCCTCGCCCCCGGAAGCAGGGCCTTCGTTTCTCCCGCGATCCGCGCGAAACTCATGCTCGCCTCCTGAACCGGAGCGGTCATCGAAGCGGGTCTGGCCACCTTCCTCCCCTGGTTCTTGACCAGCGCCATCACGACGTTCGCCACCGCGGAAGCGGTCCCGACCAGGTAATCCAGCCGTGCCTGCTCCCGCGCACACCCGACCACCACCAAGGTCCCCCCGGGCGCCAGCCTCTCCCGGAATCCCTCCATCGCCTCCCGGAACGGCAGGTGGTGCAGCACGGCGACACACGTGATGACGTCGTACGGCCCGGCAGGCAGTCCCTCCCTCGCGTCCCCCACCGCATAGCTCACCGGCAGCCCGGGCGGAGTGAGCTCCCGGGCCCGCTCGACGATCGCGGCATCCGCGTCGACCCCCTGCACCACCCCACCCCTAACCGCCAGCAGCCGCACCAGGTCCCCACTCCCGGAACCCACATCCAGCGCACTCCCGAACCGCACGGGAAGCTGCGAGAGGATCCACGGGTGGTAGTGGGCGTTGTGATCCCAGGGCCGTTCGGCGTGAAACCGGTCAAGGGCCTGAAAGAGCCGCGTCAACGGTCTCGTCATCACCCGATTCCATCACCCCCCTCAACCCCCACCCGCATCTCCAGCACCTGCCCCGGCCACTCCCCCACCATGAACGGCTCGGTGGGCGCGAACCCGTTCCGCTCGTAGTACGCGACCAGCTCGCCTCCGCCGCCCGCCCAGCAGTCCACCCTCAGCAGGTCCACCCCGGCCCGCCGGGTGGTCTCCACCGCGTGGGCCAGGAGCACCGATCCGATGCCCTGCCCCACCCGCTGCCGGTCGGTGATCAGCAGTCGGACGTACCGCTCGGGCTCGGTGAGGGACGGAATCCGCACCTGGGGGCCCGGTTCCGTCCCGATCACCATCGCGCCGACCGGCTCGCCGCCCAGCTCGGCGACGTACGTCTCGTGCTCCGTCGCGTACTGCTGGATCCGTTCCACCCCACCGGGCTTCTGCGAGTACGGGGTGGTGCCCCACTGCTGGGTGTTGCCGCGCGCGTTCATCCAGACCACGGCACCGTCGAGCATGGCCAACACGGTGGGCACGTCGTCGATCCCACCCGGACGGATGTGCACGGCCGGTTTGTTGGGGCTACTGGGGCTGCTGGGAGTCTCGGGCGTGGTGTGGGTCATGAGGGAAGCGTAGGGGCCGGACCGCTCGACAGCGGTCCGGCCCCTACGCCCGTCCAGGCGCGCCTACTGCTTGCCCGCCCCCGCCTCCAGCGGCCGCACCCTGAGCAGTGCCCGGGTCGGGAACGCCGTAGCCGCGACGGTGAGGAGGACCGCTCCGACGGCCAGCGGGACGGCCACCGCGGGCGGGATGTACGGGGCCGAGCCCGTGACGCCCCGTGCGATCGGGAGCAGCGTGATCCAGGCGATGGCCGAGCCGATGGTCAGGCCGGTGCCCGCGACCAACAGCGCCTCCCAGCGCATCATGCCCCTGACCTGGCGGCGCGTGGTGCCGGACAGCCGCAGGAGGCCGACCTCGCGGCGGCGTTCCAGGACCGTCATCACCAGCGTGTTGACGGCTGCGATGGCGGCGAACCCGCCGAGGACCGCTGCCATCACCGTGTTCGCCCACGCGCCGAGTTCCTGGTTGAGGTCGGCCTGCACGCCGTACCCGGCCGCGTCGGTGACCGTCGTCGAGGGAGCGAGACCCTGCAAGTCCCGTACCAGAGAAGCTTGCTCGGCACCCGGCTTCGCCGCCACCAGGACGTGGGAGTCGTACGCGGCCGTGACGTGCGGCGCCAGTGCGGCGCGCGGCATCAGTACCTGGCCCACGCCCAGCCCCCGGGTGTAGGTCGCCACCAGTTTCGGCTCGACCTTCGTACCGTCGCCGAGGCGCAGCGGGACGCGGTCGCCCGTCCGTACGCCCAGGCTCTCCGCGAGCTTCGTGTCGAGAGCGACCGTGTCGCGGCCGGAGCCGAGGGCGGTGAAGGAGCCGTCTGCCGGTCCGAGATCGAGGACCTTGGTGAGGTCGGCGGGGTTTCCGGAGACGCCCAGCGCCGTGGCCGTGGCCAGGTTCTGCATCGATTCGTACACCACTGCGGTACGGAGGATTCCGGTGGCGCTCTCGACACCCGGAAGCGCGGCGGCGTAACCGGCGGTCGCGGCGGGAAGTCCGGCCCCGGAGGTCAGCACGCGGTCGGCGACCACGGCCGCCGAGACGTTCCGTGCGGAAGCTTCGCGAATGCTGCTCTGCAGGAAGACGAGCGTTCCGCAGAAGGCGATCACCATGACGATCGGCGTGATGGCGGAGGCGAAACGCCGTGCGTTGACACGGGTGTTGTCCGCGGACAACGATCCAGACGCCCCCGCCACACCCGATTTGAGGGGAAAAGAAATGATTCCAGTGCCGATTCGGGCGATCACGGGGCCGAGCAGCACCACCCCCACCAAGAGGAGCAGGACGACGCCGAGCGCGGTCGTCGCGGCCAGGTCGCCGCCGAGTTGAGAGGCGACGACGGCCATGGCCACGCCGCCCACACAGAATCCGATACCGAAGCCCTTCCGCACCTTGCCGAGGGTCGCGGTGGGTACGGCGGCCTCGCCGAGCGCCAGTCCCGGGCGGAGGTTGGCGGGCTTGCGGGCCGCGAAGTACCCGGCGGCCAGGGCCGAGAGAACACTGAGCAGGACGGCCGCCACAATCGGCAGGACACCCGTCTCCAACGAGAGCTGCGGCGGCACCGCGCCCCGCTCCACCAGTTCGCCGAACCACCAGCGGGCCAGGGCGTAGCCGGGAACCGCACCGAGGAGTCCGGCCGCCGGGGCGAGCATCATCGCCTCGGTGGCGATGGTCCGCCGGATCTGCTTCGGGGTCGCGCCGACCGCCCTGAGCAGGGCGAACTCTCGGGCGCGCTGGGTCGTGGCGAGGGCGATGGTGCCCATGATGACGAAGACGGCGGTCATGGCGGCGACGCCGCCGAAGGACCCGCCGAGGCCGATCAGATACGTCTTGCCCGCCGCGAGGGCGGGCAGTTCGGCGTCTCCTCGGTCCTTGCCGGTGAGGGTCTGTGCCTTACCGCCGACGGCCTCCTTCACCTGGGCCGCGAGGGCGCCTGCCTCGACCCCCTTCTTCGGGGTGACGAGGATCGCGTCGGCCTTTCCGGGGTGCCCGGAGAGCCGGTCGGCGGTCGCGGCGGCGAACCATGCCTGCGTACCGAGCGGGGACGGGGCTGCGAGGCCGGAGATCCGGTACGTCGCGGAGCCGCCGGGGGCGGTGAGGCGGATGCGGTCGCCGGGCTTCAACCCGGCCTTCCTCGCGGCCTGTTCGTCGAGGACGACCTCACCGGCGGAAGGAACACGACCGGTGGCCAGGGGTCCGGCGGCCGCGATGCTCCCTCCGGTCAGCGGCAGCGGCTGGGCCTGCGCGCGCTGCTGGGCATTCACGCGCTGCTGCACGGGGAAGGGCGCGTCCGGCACCGCCGAGGCGACGCCGGGACGGTCGGCGATCCGTGCCGCCAACGCGGTGTCCACCCGGCCGCGTTCCGGCAGCGGAGCCGAAATGGTCTCCGGGCCGCCCTCGCCGCCCCGGTTCACCGTCATGGAGGTGTACGGATCGGCCGCGACGACCACCGGTGCGTTCGCGTACCGCACCGGGTCGACCTTCGCGACGATGCCGGTCTGGAGGAGGGCACCGCAGCCCGCGATGACGGCGGCGCCGAGGAGGAGGGCGACGAAGCTGCCCACGAAGGAGGCGGGGCGGAAGCGTACCGCCGCCCGGGCGAGACCGTTGCTCACGCTGCGGCCCCCGCGAAGGAGGCGGGACGGTACGCGGCGAGGTCGGCCATGCGGGCGGCCACCGACTGCGGGTCCGGATGGCGGAGTTCGCCCGCGAGCGAGCCGTCGGCCAGGAAGAGCACGCGGTCGGCGTGCGAGGCGGCCGAGGGATCGTGAGTGACCATGACGACGGTCGCCCCCATCGAGTCGACGGCCCGCCGCAGCAGCCCGAGTACCTCCTGGGCGGCCTGGGTGTCGAGAGCGCCGGTCGGCTCGTCGGCGAAGACGACTTCGGGGCGGGTGATCAGCGCGCGGGCGATGGCGACACGCTGCTGCTGGCCGCCGGAGAGCTGGCCGGGCCGACGGTCGCCGTGCTCGGGCAGGCCGACCTCGGTGAGGAGTTGCTGGGCGAGCCGACGGTCCTGCTTGACGCCCGCGAGTCGCTGCGGCAGCAGGACGTTCTGGGCGACGGTCAGGGAGGGCAACAGGTTGAAGGACTGGAAGACGAAGCCGATGCGGGAGCGGCGGAGTTCAGTGAGACGGTCCTCGCGCAGGCGCGAGATGGATTCGCCGCCGAGGAGTACGTCGCCGGAGCTGGGCCGGTCGAGTCCGGCCGCGCACTGGAGGAAGGTCGACTTGCCGGAACCGGAGGGACCCATGACCGCGGTGAAGCCGCCGCGCGGCAGAACGAGATCGATGCCGCGCAGGGCGTGCACGGTGGCGGAGCCGCGACCGTAGGAGCGTGCGACGGAGCGGAGCTCGATGGCGGGCGGCGCGGTCGGGTACGACGCGGCGGAATACGGAGCCGAGGGGGAGGAGGAGGAAGAGGCGGCCGGGTGGTGCTGGGCCGGGTAGGACGCGGCCGGGTTCGCCGGGGCCTCGCTCCTGGGGCGCTTCGTACGCGTCTCGGTGTGCGTGCGGTCTCGACGCAAGGCCATGACGTCCCTTTCTGCACGGCTCGCGGTGTGCGGAGCCACGGGTGATCTGGTGCTGGTGGTGCTTGATGCCTCCACCGTAGAAATTCGCGGACCGGGAAGGAATGGGGCCAACCACGCTCTACGGGGTGGGGCTAGCCCCCGGGGGCGAACGGGGTCCAGACACCTCGGTTCCTTCTTTTCAGAGAAGAAATGCAAAGCCTTGTGAAGGTGCCGTGAAACGGCAAAAACGCAGGTCAGATGGGAAATAGCGAGGCGTTAGCGGAACGTAAGCGGAACGACAGGACCGGGGCTGAAGCTGAAAGCAGACCAGGTGCCTGTACACGGCACCGACCAATGCGCCACCCCAGGGGGAGCCCCACATGCGTACTTCCGCCCGCCGTCCCGCCGTCCTCGCCGCCGCCGCTGTCGCCGCGCTCAGCCTCTCGCTCACCGCCTGCAACGGTGCCGACAAGGCCGCGTCCGGCAGCGCCTCCTCCCCGTCCTCCGCCTCGGAGCAGTCGGCATCCGGTACGGACAAGTCCACCGGGCCCGGCTCGGACGGCAAGTCCTCGGACACGGACAAGGGCAAGGGCTCAGCGGGTTCGGGCAACGACTCCGGCTCCGGCAAGTCCGGCTCCTCCGCCTCCCAGACCGGCTCGAAGAAGCCCAGCACCGGCAAGACCCGAGCCTGCACCGTCGACGACGTGAAGATGTCCGCGACGACGAACCCGGAGCCGCCCTTCACCCACCTCGAACTGACGGCGAAGAACACCTCCGGCCGCACGTGCCAGCTGGTGGACTACCCGCAGGTCACCTTCGGCGACTTCCACACCGCCAAGGTCATCCCGGCCGTCGCCAAGAGCAAGCCCGAAGCCCCGGTCGTGCTGGAGCCGGGCGCGCCCGCCTACGCCAAGATCAAGATCAACTACGGGGGCGTGGACGAGGACAGCGTCGCCCTCAAGGAGTTCAACGTGCAGGTCTTCGCCGCGGGCGGCGGCGCCCAGGAGGGCGCCGAGATCGTCTCCGTGCCGCGCGGTTTCCAGGTCGACAAGAAGACCGCGAAGACCGGCTACTGGACGCACGAGTTCCGTAACGGCGCCGACGACTTCTAAGTCCCCGCGCTCCCCCCTGACCGCCGCCCCCGTACGGATCCCCCATCCGTACGGGGGCGGCCCTCTTCTCCCGTCCCCGCCCCCGCCCCCGTCACAGCGAGCACATCGGCCGGGCGACGGCCGGAAGATCCGTTTCTGACAGGTCATGACATCCTGGAGTGTCACGACTCACCGGACGGGAACCGGCGGGCGTCCGGGGGCGTTGGGGTTACGGGGAACATCGATGAGGCTCTGCTTCCTGGTGGAAGAGCACTACCGGCACGACGGCATGCCGATCGAGGTGATCGGGCGTCTGACCTCCTGGGGTCACCGGGTGGACGTGGTGCGGCCGGGCGGTTCCCTGCTGGAGATGGGCGAGGCGGTACGGGCGGGCACGCACGACGCCTGGGTCCTGAAGACCGTCTCCGGCGGCCCCGGACTCACCCTCCTGGAGGCGGCCGCGGAAGCCGGGCTGACCACCGTCAACGACGCCCGTTCGATACGCCGCGTACGCGACAAAGCCCTGGCGGCGGCGATCGGCCGCAGCCACGGCCTGCCCATGCCGCCCACCTACGCGGCGGCCACCCCCGAACTCCTCGCCGGGATACCCGAATCGGAATACCCCCTGGTCGTCAAGCCCGCCGACGGCAGCGCGGGCCGCTCGGTCCACCTGGTCCCGACGCCTCAGCGGCTCGCCGCCCTGCTCCCGGAACTGTCCGGCGAGGGCATGCTGATCGCCCAGCCGTACGTCCCCAACGCGGGTGTCGACCTCAAGGTGTACTGCGTCGGCGGCGAGCTGTACGCCACCGAACGCCGCTCCCCGCTCCATCCCGACCACCCTGCGCGCGAACGCCGCGTCGCACTTCCGGCCGAGGTCGCGAAGACGGTCGTACGGGTGGGTGAGGTGTACGGGCTCGATCTGTACGGGGTGGACGTGCTCCTGGGTCCGGACGGTCCCGTGGTCGTGGACGTGAACGACTTTCCGAGCTTCCGCCGGGTCCCGGACGCGGCGGGACAGGTGGCGCGGGCGGTACTGGAACTCGCGCGGAGGGGACCGGAGTTGCCGGGACCCGGTGGCGCGGAAGTATCGAGAGTTCAGTCCCTTCAGTCCCTTTCGGGAGCGAATCAGTACATTTCAGGCGCAGATAAGGACCTTTCGGCCTCCGTCCGGGCACATTCGGTCCCTGCCCAGTCCCTCTCGGGCTCCTCTCAGTCCCTCTCGAACTCACCTCGGTCCCTCTCGAACCCGTCTCGGCCCCTCCCCGACTCGGTTCAGTCCCTCTCGGGCACGCCGATGCCGGTCGCCGCGGGTGAGGGCGCATGAGGGTCGGCCTGATCACGCCGCGGCCGGACCACCCGCTCCTGTCGGCGACCGCCGCGCTGCTCATCGACGGCGGCCACCAGGTCCTCGTACACGATGTACACGACGCGTCGTCCGCGGGAGCACACACGGAACCTCCGCTCTCCGCACCTCCGGCTGACGTCTACCTCCTCAAGGCCCGGACACCGCGCGCCCTCGCCCTGGCCCGTGCGCTGGAGCGACGTGGTGCGCGCGTACTGAATTCCGCGGCCGCGACGGCACTCCTCCAGGACCGTACGGAAATGGCCGCCGTGGCCCGAAGCGCCGGGCTCCCCTTCGTCCGCACCCGCACCTTCGCCGCACTCGCCGACGTCGCGGCAGGCCCGGAACTCACCGGACCGGTGGTGGTCAAGAGCCGACACAGCCGCAAGGACGACCTCGTCGCCCGTGTCGACGGCCCCGCCGAACTGCACGAACTGGCCGCACGGCACCCGCACGAGCCGGTGGTGGTGCAGGAGTTCGTGCCGAACGACGGCTGGGACGAGAAACTGTGGGCCGTCGGCCGCCGGGTATTCGCCGCGCACCGCCGCTCCGAGCTGGCCCGCGCAGACCTCGACACCCCGCCCTCACTCGTCGACCGGACCGACCTGGTCCGCCGGGTGGGCGAGGTGTTCGGACTCCAGGTGTACGGGGTCGACGTCATCGGTGCGGACGACGGCACTCCGCTGATCGTCGACATCAACGCCTTCCCCGGCATCCGGGGCCAGCAGGGCGCACCCGAGGCACTCGCCGCGCTGGTCCTGAACACGCACGGATCCACCCCGGTTACCCTCCCCCCATGCCGATCATGAACACGACCGACGACGCCCAACTCGCCCTGTCAGCCGCCCGGGCGGGCGCCTCCGTCGTCCGCGAGCTGTACGGTGCACCGCTGGCCCGCGTCGAGAAGTCGGCCGGTGACTTCGCCACCGAGGCGGACCTCGCCGCCGAGCACACCATCCTCGACCTGCTGCGCACCGCACGCCCCAAGGACGGGGTGACAGGTGAGGAAAGCGGTGCCACTGGTGCGGCCGGGACGAATCGCCGTTGGCTGGTCGACCCCCTGTGCGGCACGCTGAACTACGCCGTTCAGAACATGCTCGTCGGCGTGAACGTCGCCCTCCGCATAACCGGCTCCAACACCGCTACCGGCACCAGCACCAGCACCAGCACCAGCACCAGCACCAGCACCAGCACCACGGCAGCAGCCACGGCAGACCCCTTCAACGACGAGGTCTTCTGGACGGACGGCACGCATGCCGCCCTCCGCAAGGACGGGTCGGACACGGTCCTGAAACCGTCTCCGGCCTCCTGCCTGGTCGACCTGAACCTCGACCCGCCCTTCCCCACCTTCCGGACCGCCCACCTCCTCACCACCCCGGGCTTCCCCGAACGCTTCCGCCCCCGCGTGGTCTCCACCACCCTCGCGCTGGCCTGGGTGGCGGCAGGCCGCCGGGCCGCATACGTCACGGACGGCGAAGACCTCCGTGGCAGCGTGCACTTCGCGGCCGGGATCGCCCTGTGCGAAGCGGCGGGATGCACGGTGACGGGCATCGACGGCCTGCCGCTCGCATCGAGCGCGGGCGGCCTGGTCGCGGCGGCGGACGCGGAGACGCACACGGCCCTGCTGAAGCTGATCGCATCCGCCGCCCCTTCGGCGGTGGCGGCGCACGGCCCGAACCTTCCCGGCACCGCTTCCTAAAGAGCGGGACACGGAGCGCCACTCTCACCCTGCCCGTCCCCCGTAAGCGAGCACGCCCCGAGCAGGCCCGTACGGTCTCCTGGTTTCAGCGCACGTCCGCCAACTCCGCCAACTCCGCCAGCAGTCGCCGCTTCGGGCGGGCGCCCACCATGGCCTTCACCGGCTCACCGTCGCGGAACACCATCAGCGTCGGCATCGACAGGACCCCGTACGCGACGGTCGTCTCCTGGTTGGCGTCCACGTCCAGCTGGACGACCTTCAACCGGCCCCGCTCCTCCTCCGCGATCGCGCTCAGCACCGGAGCCAGCTGTCGGCACGGACCGCACCAGGCGGCGGTGAATTCCACCAGCACAGGAAGGCCCGCACGCAGCACCTCGTCCTCGAAGGTCGCGTCCGTGACCTCGTCCACCCCTGCTGCCTTGATCATCGTGATCCCCTCCATCGATTCGTCACTCCTGCTCGTTCTGCCGCGCACGGCTCAGCTCGCAGAGCGGTACGGGACCCTCTGGAAGCTCGGCCTCCGCCCGGACCAGCTGCGCGCCCACCTGCTCGCGCACTGCCCGCAACTCCGCTATCAGCACGTCGAGTTCGGCCAGCTTGCGCCGGTAGACGTCGAGCGAGGCCGGGCAGGCGTCCCCCGCCGGATGCCCGGCCTGCAAGCACTCCACGAAGGGACGCGTCTCCTCCAGCTCGAACCCGACGTCCTGCAAGGTGCGGATCTGCTCCACGAGCCGCAGCTCGTCGTCGCCGTACACGCGGTACCCGTTGACCGAGCGCCGTGCGGGCAACAGCCCGCGCGACTCGTAGTACCGCAGGGTCCGCGTGCTGACCCGGGCCCGTTCCGCCAGTTCGCCGATGCGCATGAGGACGACGCTAAACGTTGACGCCGACGTCAAGGCAACCACCCGTACAGGCTTCACCGCCCGCAGTCCCCTAACGCCTCGCCAGCTCCCGCACCATCGCGCCCAGCCGCGCAGGCAGCGCGTCCGGTGCGGGCACCTCAATGTCGCTGCCGAGGGCGAGGAAGGCACCCTCCGCCTGGTCGAGGGACTCGACGGGCAGGACGGCACTCGGACGGACTCGAAATCCGCAGGGGCCCGCACCTCGGTCCGGCATGCGAAAAGCCGAGGCAGGGCAGGCCGCACACGTGTGACACTCCACGCATGCTGGGTGTAACCGATCTTCCGACTTACCTCATAGGTCTCGTCCTGATAGTGCTGCTGCCAGGACCGAATTCGTTGTACGTACTGTCCGTCGCGGCCCGCCGCGGCGTCCGCGCCGGATACACGGCAGCGGCGGGCGTCTGGTGCGGCGATGCCGTGCTCATGGTGCTCTCCGCCGCCGGAGTCGCCTCCCTGCTCCAGGCGAACGCGCTCCTGTTCGGCATCGTGAAGTACGCCGGAGCGGGCTATCTCACCTGGCTCGCGATCGGCATGATGCGGGCAGCGTGGTCGATGTGGCGCACTCGGCACGACAAGGCCGACGCCGAACGTCCTGAGGCCGCGGCCCCGGCCGCGATCGAGCGCCCGTACCGGCGCGCTCTCGTGATCAGCCTCCTCAATCCGAAGGCGATCCTCTTCTTCGTGTCCTTCTTCGTCCAGTTCGTCGATCCGGCCTATGCCTACCCCGCACTCTCCTTCGTCCTCCTCGGGGCACTGGCCCAGCTGGCGAGCTTCCTCTACCTCACCGCGCTCATCTTCAGCGGCACACGGCTCGCTGCGGCCTTCCGCCGCCGCAAGCGGCTCTCGGCAGGCGCGACCACGGGAGCCGGAGTGCTCTTCCTGGGTTTCGCGGTCAAGCTGACGCTGGCCGGCGCGTAACGCACCAGCAACACGCCAAGGATCCCTGGAGAATCACAGCCGCATGCCCGGAGACGCAGCCGCACTCCGGGCATTCGCCGTACTCCAGGACTCACCGCGCTCGGAAAATCACGGTTTCCTGGCCACCCACAGCGTCCTCACCGCGACCACCGTGAGGTCGTCGCGGCGCAGGATGCTCTCGGGTCCGTCCCCGTCGAGGAGGGTGGCGAGAGCGGCAAGGTCCTCACCGCTCAACCGGTCCTGAAGGTGATCGCGCAGGCGCCGCAAGGATGCCTGCGCGTACCGGCCCGTCGCGGCGGGCAGCGGTGCGGTCAGCCGGATATCGAAGCGACGTTCCGCCTCCACGGCGAATCCGGCAGCGGCCAGCCGCACCCCCCAGTCGTCACCGAGGTGCGGTACGTCCGAGGCGTGCTGGTCGGCGACGGCGGCATGGCAGCGCTCCTCCAGCCCCGGTCGGCCGAGCGCGGCCTCCGACTCCTCGGAGAGGAAGCGCGGGAACGGTGAGGCGTCCATCTCCACTACGGCCAGCAGCCCGCCGGGCCGCAGCGTGGTCATGAGTTCCGCGAGAGCACGGTCGGGGTCGGCCATGTGGTGCAGGGACGCGGACGCCCATACGAGATCGACCGGCCCGAGGTCCTCGGGCCAAGCCTCGTCCAGATCGGCCTGTACGGTACGGACCCGGCCTTCGGCGATCCCGGCCGCGCCGACCTTGTCGGTGACGCGGCGCAGCATCGACGCGGAGAGGTCGACGGCGGTGACGTAGGCACCCTTGAACTGCCCGAGCAGCGCGAGGGTGCCGGTGCCGGTACCGCTCCCCAGGTCGAGGATGCGCTCGGGCGGAGCGGCGGTGGTCAGCTCCGCGAGCAGATGGGTGACCTCGGCGAGGTAGGAGTGCAGGACCTCGGCATCGAGGTCGAGGACTTCGGCGAGTCCTGCCTCGTCGGCCTCGGAGTGCCCACCCGGCTCGTGCCCACCGAGTCCGTGCCCACCGTGCCCGTGCTCATGGTCTCGCCCAGCACCGTGCCCGTGCTCATGCCCATGTCCGTGCCCGTGGCTCTGCGGAGCCCCATCCTGCTGCGTCATCCGAACCTGCTCCCGACTCTCGTTGCGGCTCCCCGTACCTCCGACCGTACGGGATGCTTGCGCATACGGCATACACTCTTGCGCATGACGCAAGACGGAGACCTCGACAACCTGGTCCGCAAGAGGATCAGGGGCCTGCGCATGGCCAAGGGCTGGTCCCTCGACGAGCTGGCTGCCCGCTGCTACCTGAGCCCGTCCACCCTGAGCCGCATCGAGACGGGCCACCGCCGGATCGCCCTCGACCAGCTCGCCCCGATCGCCCGCGCGCTCGGCACCTCCTTGGACCAGCTCGTGGAAACGGTCTCGGACGACGACGTGGTGATCCGGCCGCAGCGCGACGAGGCACACGGCAGGACCACCTGGGTGCTGAGCCGGGAACCAGGACCGCAGGGCATGAGCGTGGCAAAGATGCGCTTCACCCAACCCGCCCCGCGCGACAGCACGGACTCCCAGCGCGTCCACCCGGGCAAGGACTGGTTCACCGTGCTGTCCGGCACGGTGGAACTCCTGCTCGGCGATCGGACGATCCTGGTCGAGGCCGGGGAGGCCGCGGAGTTCTCGACGATGATCCCGCACGCGTTCGGCGCCCACGAAGGCCCGGCCGAAATCCTCTGCATCCTCGACCACGACGGCGAACGCACCCACCTACGCCCGAAGCCCTAATGCCCTGACGTCCCCGAATACCTACCGGCCCCGTCCCGCCACCCGGTGCCGTACCCACACATTCGGTTCGACGTAGACCGCACGATCGTGCCCCACGGAACACTCCACCGGCACGAGCGCCCCCGGAACCTCCACTCCCCCGTCCTCGTCGAAGGGCAGGCCGGTCCAGCTTCGCCACTCGGCCAGCGAACCGCTCACCGTCATCGACGCGGGCGCGATCCTCTCCACCGTGCCTCCCGCCTTGACGTGCACGCGCAGCCACGGGTCGGCCGGCAGTCCGTCCTCGCGGAGGTCCTGGACGTACGCGGCCATGGACACCGTCGGCCGGAGGTGCTTGGCGTTGGGGCGCACCGGCGCGAGCAAGGTGTCATGCCCCTGCCTTCCGACGGCCCCGCGCATCGCGGCCAGCATGCGGTACGACAGCCCGCGGCCGAGGTAGTCGGCGTCGATCGAGATCTCCAACGCGCTCGCGATCGACGGCGCGTCGCCGAACCGCCGGTCGGCGAAGGCCCACAGCAACACCTGGTCCCAGCCTCGGTCCGGTGTCTCCTCACGGCCGTCGAGCACCGCGTTGAACGGCACGCTGAACCCGCGCGCGACGACGCGGTCGCCGTCGGTGGCAACCACGCAGTACTCCGGGAACTCCTCGACCACTCGGCTGAGCAGCGCGTTCACGACCGGTTCGTGGGACGTGAACTCCGGCCAGGTGTCGGCGATTTCGTAGGCCCGCCCGATCAGTTCCGGCCGCTCGGCGAACGGGGTGACGCGGATGCTGTCGTTGTCTGTCACAGCACCGCATCCTTCCCCATCCGTACGCCACCGACCAGCGGATCTACCCCACCGAAGCCCTCTCTACGGCACGTCGTCCCACGCCATCGAGCTCATCCTCCAGCCGACCGGCGTCCTGAGGAACTGGGTGGTCTTACGCCCGGCCCCCTCGAACCATTCACCGTCGAGGAAGCCTGACTTGCCGTACGCGCTGAACCGGTGCGCGACCGTGCCGAAGACCTCGGTCCGCTCGGCGATCTCCCACTCCGAGAACTCCGTCAGCGTCCCGTCGCCCAGCATCTTCTCCCGGGGCTCGACGAAGCTTTCGACGTCGTAGATCACGGGCTCACCACCGACGTTCTTGATGATCATCCCCTCCGGAATGAACACCTCCCGTACGGCAGCGACATCCGCCCGCCGCTCTCCCCGGTTGTCGAAAGCGCCGAGGAAGGCCCCCATCAACCGGTCGAGTTCCCTCTTCACCCCGGCCACGCACTCCTCCGGCGCCCCCGAATCCAGGAATCCCGCCTGCTCGGAATCCGAATCCCCCACAGCTGACTCCACCACGCCCGTCTCCCCGCCCGAAAGGCCGCGTCCATCACGCGCCCACCGCGCCCGATGTTCGCCCACCGTCGCCCTGCGGACAACCCCACGCCCCATACGCACGGGCTTCGTACCTCCGCTCCCCCCTCGCCGAGTCGTACCCCGCACGTCACGTAACGTCAGCGCGTGCCCTTCCTCGAAATATCCGACCTGGTCGTCGACCACGATCCCCGCAGCCTCGCGCGCCTGCCCGTACGCCGGGCCGATGTCGTCGCGCGCCTGCGCGCGGCGGGCGACCATCGCGGCGCACGCATCGCAGCCGGACTGGCCTGCGACGAGGACGGCATTCTCGACCCGCAGGCTGTGGACCGCCGCCTGGTCGCCGTGCACACGGAACTCCAGCGTCTGAGCGAGGAACTGCGGCTCGGCGAACGCGTCGCGGAAGTGCTGCGCCCCCTCCTCGCCGCCATCCGCACGGACCCCGCCGTCGGCCCTCTCCGGGTGGTGGACGTGGGCTGCGGTCTCGGCTATCTCGTCCGGTGGTTGGCCGCCTCCGGCGCACTCGGTCCCGACGTCGAGCTGGTCGGCGTCGACTTCAACGCCGCCCTGGTCACCGAAGCGGAACGTCTCGCACGGGCCGAGGACCTGCATTGCCGTTTCGTACGCGGCAATGCCTTCGCCCTCTCGGAACCTGCGACGGTGTACGTGTCCACGGGCGTACTGCACCACTTCCGGGGCGCCTCCCTCGACTCCTTCTTCGCCGCCCAGGCGATGCCCGAATCTCCGGCCTCTCGTAGAAGCGGAACGGGAACCGAGGCCAGAAACGCAAAGGGCAGCATCGGCTCCGGCCCCGCCGCCTTCTGCCACTTCGACATCGCGGCCACCCCACTCGCTCCCGTCGGCGCCTGGATCTTCCACCGTGCCCGGATGCGCGACCCTCTCGGGCGGCACGACGGAGTCATGTCCGCCCGCCGTGCCCACGACGACGCGACCCTGCTGCGGGCCGCCGCCCAAGCGCGGGGCATGGTCGCACTCGTGTACGAACCCCGCAGTCGCAGCAACCCCTTCTGCACCACTGTGCGCCCGGTCCTTGGCCTGCGCCCCGGACTCGTCCCCGCCCTGCACGCCGCCCTGGGCCACAGCGCCACCGGCCGCCTGACCGGCGACCTGGTAGACCTCCTCACCCGCCCCACCTCCCGGGACGCCCGATGAAACCCCTCCTGCTCGCCGCTCTGGCCCTGGTCGACGCGGCGTTCGCCGGGTTCCGTGCCTACGCGGGCCGGGACGGCCGCATCCGTAAGACCAGGCCCACTCTGAAGGCGACCCGCCGCGGACTCGTGGTCGGCGCCCTGACCCTGACCGCCACCTCGGCCGTCGCCCTGGCCGCCCTGCTGCTCGGGACACACACCACCCCGGACGCCCGCTACGCCGAACTCGAAGCGGCGGCGGGCCGCATGCTGCTGGTGTACGCCCCGTACACCGTCATCGTGGCCGCCAGCCTGGCCTGTTACCTCTGGGGCCCGCTGCGCGCCAGCACTCTCGCCGTGGTGATCGGCCTCGGTCCGCTGACCCTGGTGCGCCCCCTGGTCGTGCTCGCCGGAGCGGTCGCAGCGGCCTGGGGCTCTCTTCCGGCCGCCGCCGTCGCCACGGCCGCATCGGCAGGCGTCCTGCTGGTCGAACCGCTGACGCACCGCAGGTGGTACACCGCACCGGTCTGACCTCCATGCGGCTGCCAACGATGCCCTTCAGACCGCCGCGCACCTCTGGTGTTCCACGGCGGCCGTCACGTCCAGCACCGTACGGGCGAGCGCCCGAGGGTCGGACAAGGTCGTCAGGTGACCCAAGCCGGGCCACACGGCGAGGCGGCCGTCGCGACAGGCGGCCAGGAAGGCACGTTCGTCGCCGCGGAAGGGGTCCCGGGCACCGTTCACCAGCCAGACAGGGCCGGGGTACTGGGCGAGCAGGCCAAGGGGATCCAGGCCCGTGATGGCATCTGCCACGTCACCCATGACCTCGCAGGACAGCCCGCCTGCGGTCATGGCCTCCGCCGCGCGCGCGGAAAGCGTCCGGCGGAATCCCCGGACGCTGAGCCACTCCGCCACCTCGGGGTACCGGGCCCCGAGGTGGAACTGCTGCCGGAAGACAGACGCGTACACCCCGCGGGGTACGCCCGTGCACCCGAGCGCAAGCACACCCGCCACTCGCCCGGGATGCCTGGCGGCGGTGGCGATGGAGACGTATCCGCCGGCGGAAAGACCTACCAGCAGCGCCCTGCCGCCCAGTTCGTCGATGGCCTCGGCCACCGCGTCGACGGCGGCGTCGATGGTGAAGCGCTCCCCGCGCCGCCGACCGTGGCCGGGCAGGTCGGGTGCGACCATCCGACGATGACCGGAACCGGCGTCGACGGCTTCCATGACGGGATGCCACATCGTGCCGCTGACACGAACGCCGTGCAGGAAGACCAGGGGCAGCGCTGAGTCGTTGGGTTCCATGCCACGGAAGCTAACACCACATGCAACGCTACGTTGCGTTGTTTTGGAATCTTCTCCTTGCTAGCCTCGACAGCCATGAACGACGAACGACAGCCGCACTCACACAGCGCGGGGCCCGCAAACGGGGACACCGGGGCCAGACCCAAGAAGCGGATCAGCGCCCCCCGCAAGTCCCAGGAGATCTTCGACGCCACACTCGGCCTCCTTCAGGAAGGGGGCTACGAGGGCCTGACCGTCGAGGGCGTCGCCGAGCGCGCCGGAGTCAACAAAACGACCCTCTACCGCTGGTGGCCCTCCAAGGGAGCACTGTTGGGAGCCGCGCTCGTCAACGGCACGCAGCTGGACTTCCCGCTCCCCGACACGGGCTCGCTCCAGGGCGATCTGGAGGCGGTGCTCGGCTCCGTGGTCACGCTGCTCACCACTGAGCCCGCGTCCAAGACCGCGATCGCGGCGCTCGGCGCGATCACTCAGAGCCCCGAACTCGCCACCCACGCGCGCAGGTTCTTCGCCGACCGGCTCGACCGGGAACAGCCGATCCTCAGCCGCGCCGTCGCCCGGGGGGAACTCGCCTCCGGCACCGACCCGGCCCTCTTGACGCACCTCATGGATCTGCTCGCCGGGGCTGCCTGGCTGCGTCTCGTCTTCCGCCAGCTCCCCCTGGACGCGGACTTCGTCACACGTACGGTGGACACCGTGCTGCACGGCGCTGTCGCACGCCCCTGACGAGGCGGCGTCTCACTCGTCTGCTGCCCCGCTCAGCATGGCCTCGCGCAGTTTGACCACCGTCGCGGCGGCAGCCGTCCGCTCAGTTCCGTCCTCGCTGATCCGGGCCCGTTCTTCCAGCAGTACCACCGCTGCTTCCAGCACTCCGACATGCACAGGAACCGTCCGGACCCCCGCGAGCGCTGCCCGCGCCCGGTCCGCGGCCGAATCCACGGCGGTGCCCGGACCGGACGGAATGAGGGTCGACACGCCACGTCCGAGCCCAGGACGGTCACGGAACGGCTGTTGCACCGGAGCTGAGGTCACCCGGCCAGTTTCTCCCATCCGGAACCGTCCGGAACCCCACGCCGCCGCATCACGCGACGTCTCAGGGCATCGCTATGGCGGCAGCCGAAGCGCCCTGCTGTGAGCGCGGCGTCTTCTCACCGACTTTCTGCGGGTCGATGGTGCGCGGGTCGACGGCCTCTCCGGGTGCACCCTCCGCGTAGTACCCGCCGGGAGCGGTGTCACGGTCGTGCGGCAGCAGGAAGAAGACCCGTCGCTTGTGCAGACCGCTGTCGGGGTCGGCCTCGGCGTGTTCGTCGAGCTCGGTGTAGCCGACGAGGCGGCCGTCCCGGGCGTAACGCGGCTTGCCTCGGCGGCGCGGGGTCTTGTCGAGCGCCTGACGCACGTAGTCGAGGTCGTCGGGGCTTTCCAGCCACACCACCGCATTCTCGTGGGCGAGATCGCTCTCGTTCAGTAGCGAGCTCATGGCTGAAGCCCCTCCTCGTTGTGTCCGACCACGCACCGGCCTCGGTTTTCTCGCTCCGGGCCGGGTCCGCTCTTCGGGTCCCGTGTGTGCGTCTGCCCGGAGGCTCGGTACCCATCGTAAGGCTGCCCGCTGTCAAGGCACAGTGCACGAATGGGCGTCATGTGATTGCCGGGCCGTTCGAAACGCCGGAAACGGCCCCCGCGACCGCCGGATCGTCCTCGTCCGAGAGCAGGCCCAGTCCCGGGTAGTACTTCTTTCCGCTGGACTTCATCATGTCGTTCGGCGATGCCAGACCGAGCTCCTGACGGATGCGGCTGGCGAAAGAACGGGAGGTCGCAGGCCGGATTCCCTCGCTGGCGTTGCACCAGGTGCCGTAGGCCGCATAGAGCACACCCTGCTCGACGCGGAGGTCGGAGAAACGGTCCGGCCCGTTGGCGGTCGGCGGGCTCTTGATGCAGCACTCCTTCAGGAAACGGCCGATGTGGTCCTCCGTGGACTCGTACGCCTCAGTGGCCATACGTACGGAATCAGGACCTGTGAGCGGGTCCCGGGTCTCCAGATAACTCATCGCACCTTCGATGAGCCAATGGAGGATGCCGGGGCCCTCGTCCCGTACGAGCTCGAACGCGAGGTTGTCGATCTTGTGCTTGTTCGGCACGACACGCTCGAACGGGATGAGGCGGATGCGCCGCCAGAAGGCATGTCCGCCGGTTCCGACCTCAGGGCGGTGGTTGCCGAGCAGCCACAGCTTGTGGGTGGGGGCGAAGGAGAAGTAGTCCTGACGCATCCGACGGGCCTTGATCCGGTCACCGCCGGTGAGCAGCTTGACCCGGGACTCGTCGAACTTGTCGTTGGGCTTGAGCTCGGAGCAGACCATGATGCGGCGGCCGTGCAGTTCGGTGAGTTCCGTGGAGTGTTCGGAGAACTTGCCCTTCTCCATCAGGAAGCCGGGCGGCGCGGCGTCCGCGTAGTCGCCGAGGATCTGGATCATCACGTCGAGGAGCACCGACTTGCCGTTGGCGCCCGCACCGAAGAGGAACGGAAGCACCTGCGCGCCGACGTCCCCGGTGATCGAGTAGCCGAGCAGCAGGTGCAGGAACCGGATCGTCTCCAGTCCCTTCTCGTCGTCGCCGAAGGTGTCGTGCAGGAACTTGTGCCAGCGCGGCGTCGGCATGTTCTCCGGAGCGACGCTGGTGGCCCGCGAGTGCATGTCCTTGACGGGGTCGGGCTTGTGCATGTCCCCGGTCTGGAGGTCCACGACGCCTTCCGGCGTGCACAGCGCGTACGCGTCGCCGTCCAGGACGTCCGGGTCCAGGGTCAGCGCGGGAGACGCCTTGGCCTGCGTGAGCAGGGCCTTCATGCCCGGCGTTGACATGGTGCGCTTGCGGTGGGCGTACAGCTCCCGGTCGCTGAAGAAGCCGCGCGGATCCTGCGCGGGCATCTGCTCGGCCATGTCTCCGGCAGCCCACAGCGCGGCCTTCTCGCCACCGGTGCGCTTCCACCGGTACTGGTCCCAGGAGTACCAGCCCAGACCCTCCACGTGACGGAACTGGTCGCCGTACAGCTGCGCGAACAACTTGGCGTTGCCCCGGTCGGTGAGCATGTGCGGCAACTGCCCGATGGCGTCGTACTGCTCGTGCACGGCAAGGGGCCCCGGCGCACCGGAGTGGCCCGACGCCTGCTGGTTTGGCAGCGCGGTGCTGGCGGTCGCGGTGTCCGAGTCCGGTTCGGGAACCGGGAATTCGAGCATCTGCTGAGCGGCGGCAGTGGCGTCGAAGCTCGTGCTCTCGGCGCTGCTCATGGGCGTCCTTGGGGGTGAAGCGGTCGGGTGGCACCTGCGGCAAGGGCGGAGTCGATGATCGTGGTGTTGCGCTGTGGCTGGTGCGGACGGGCCGCTTGGGCCGCCTGGGTCAGCAGGTCGCGCGCCAGCGATTCCGTGAAGTGGCCGCCGGCCACCAGGCCGCCTGCGGTGTACGCGGCCCGGTTGAGTTTCTCGGAGAAGCTCGCCCCTTCCGGAATTGCCGCGCAGGCCGCGACCTCGGCCAGGAGCGGGTCCAGGAGGCGCTGTGCCGCCCTGGGAGCGCTTGGGACGCGCAGGCGGGGGTAGGGAACCGTTGAAGGCCCCAGAGGGGGCTTCAGGGCTTCGAGCGGTTTCTGCGGCGTCCTGAGGTTCTTCTGGGGCTGTACGTCAGCGGGGGCGCGCGTTGCGGCGGGTGCCTGGGCGCGGACCTGCACCACGTGCCCCGTCCTGGTCAGCTCGTCGGCGAGCCAGTCCGGCAGCGGGGCAGGAATCCTCGCGTCGCCCAGCGGGGCGTAGGTGCCCTGGGGGATCCGGTTGGTGGGCGCGACGATGTAGCCGTTGTCCGCCCGGATGTCGACCTGCCAGGCGAGCGCGACCTTGGGGCTGGAGCCCGTGGAGGAGCGGAATCGGGTCTCGGGGCGGGTGTTCCGGTACCAGATGTGCAGACCTCCCGAGGGCGTGCGGACGCGGAGGGTCGTTTTGTCCTTGGACGGGTCCTGCTGCCCCCTGTAGGCAGCCAGCAGTGCGAGCGTGTCGAACCCGGAGGCAAGCCCTGTCAGGTCAACACGCGGGTCGATGTGAATGCCCGGCAGGAGCCGGTTGCGGTGAGGCACTTCGGCACTGTGGGCGTCCACGTCGAGCACGACGAGTCCTGCGGGACCGCAGGCGACGCCCACCCCCATCGCCGGGTGAGTGCCCCACCAGTCGTCGATCCTGGCCGGGTTTGTGGTGGCAGCCCGAAAGCCGTGACACCAGCGGCCTGCGGGAATGCAGGGGCAGTCCCTGGTTTGGTGTCCGACTTCCCGGCATTTGTTGCAGTTGGCGGCGGGCGTCTTCCGGCCTGGGGCCAACGGGTGCACCGGCCAGCCGTTGCCCGCGCACCAGCGGGCAACATCGTGTGCCCGCACAGTCCCTGAAGGGACTGGGGTACTGGTCTCACCGTGGCGCGGCACGCGGTCGTCCTTGTCGGGGTCAGAGGTCGTGCGTTCTGGTGCTTTCAGTCCCTGTCAGTAAAAGCGCTGGTCAGCGCCCTGTAGGTACCCGTATGAGGGACTGAAGGGACTGAACTTTCCTATGAGGTCCTGAGCCTAGCGCAAGGGTGGGGAATCTCCGCGGGGAACTGCCGTTGTATCAGTTCTTCAGTCCCTTGAGTCCCTTTGAGCCCTCGGCGGGTGGGCGATCTTCGTACCGGCCTGCTTTTGCGTGCTGCACGAGTCCTGCGGGGCGGTCGCCGACCTCTCGACCGTACGTCGCACAAGCATGCCCCTGTCGTTTGTTTCTTCGCCTCTCCGGGACCAGGGACGGAAGGGTCAGGGACGGAACGGTTCAGTCCCTCGGTTCAGTCCCTCGGGAAACCTGCAGGTCAGCGGGGTGCACCTAGCCGAGACAGGGACTGAAAGGGACTGAAGGGACTGAAAATCCTAGTTATGAGCGCTCCAGGCATATACCTGCCTACTACACGCGTCCGCATACACACGCGCACACAATTGGGATGGATACTGCAAAGTTGAGTCCCTTCAGTCCCTCAGTCCCTCCGTCGGAACCTTCTCCATGCCCCTGACCTGCGGTTTTCCCGAGGGACTAAAACGAGGGACTGAACGGATCCGTCCCTCCCGCTCCAGTCCCGTGAGTGTCGGCAACCTGCTCAGAATCGATCACCCGTCCCCAGCAGGAAGAACTGTTCACCACCGGGCTCCCAGTCCCTCCGGGCGCTGGCAGACGACTCCAGGGCACGTAGCGCAGGGAGGGACTGAGGGACTCAAGGACTGAGAAAACCAACAAAGGCTCGGAGGGGGCACAGTCCTCGGGCGCTCTGCGCCGCTGCTGGACCAGCTGGCCAACGGCAGGAGGCCGTAGTGAGAACGTGAACCTGTGGCCCCTGGTTGTCCGCGTTGTCACTCGTACGAGCTGAATTTCGCATCTGCAACGGCTCAGGGATGTTCCTGCGTTGTCTGAGTGCCGATACATCGGGCATACGCCTGCCTCAAGGCGGTACAACCGATCATGGATTGGGGCGTACGCGCATGAACAGCAAGCAGTTGATCCAGCAGACGGCAACATCCCGGGCGACGTCGGACCTGCTGCCGGGACCTGTCCGAGGATGGGGAATCGAAGGTGTGGCCAACGCGCGCAGGGCGGCCAGGGCTTTCACAGCTGGTCTGTCCCCTGCCCCCGCTGAGGATGCGGCGGATTCTCTTGTTCTCGTGGTGTCGGAGTTGGTCACCAATGCGGTACGGCACGGGGGAGGCCGGTACACACTCGCCTTCTCGGCCACCTTCGACACTCTCACCGTCGCCGTGGGCGATCCCAGCCCGGAGCTTCCCCGCGAACGCATTCCCGACATCGATGACAGCGGCGGTGGCTTCGGCTGGCACCTCGTGCAGCTCCTGGCCCAGGAAGTAACGATCGTCCCGGCGCGGAGTCCACGTCCCCGTCGTGCCCCGAGGTTCAGTACTGCAAATACCGCGGGCGTCTTGGGCAAAACGATTCGCGCGGTGCTCCCCCGTTGACAGGCTCCTCACTCCGGAGGCAAGAGCTTCTCAGCGGCCGTCGCGGCCACCGCCGCTGCGACGGCCGCAAGAGCGGGTGAGTCCAACTTCCACTGCTGCCAGAACAGCGGTACGTCCAAGGTGCGATCGGTTGCCAGCAGCGTGAGCGCCCCCGAGCGCAGCAAAGGCAAAGCGTGTGCCTCAGGTACCAGTCCCCAGCCGAGCCCGGCGACGATGGCGTCGCGGAACCCCTCAGAGGTGGGCACGTAGTGTCGGAAACCGCCTGCTGCCGGAATGCCCGTGCCGTCGTCTGCCAGTGACCGTACGAAGGCGTCCTGGAGTTCGTCCCGTCGGTCGAAGAACATCGCCGGAGCTTCCCGGAGCCGATCCACGAGTCGTCCCGAGGAAAGGTGCCGCTCTTCGAACTCGGGACTGGACACGGGCAGATAGCGTGCCCGGCCGAGCGATCGCACGCTGCAACCAGCCACGGGATCGGGCGACGAGGTGACTGCCGCCATCACCTGACCCTCGCGCAGCAGCGCGGTGGTGTGTGCCTCGTCCTCACGGCGCAGCTCGAAGCAGATGGGCGGGTCCTGTGGCACGCGGTCCAGAGAGGGCAGAAACCAGGTTGCGAGCGAATCGGCGTTCACTGCGATGGCCAGCCTGGTAGGTCCTTGCCTCTCCCCCGGCCCCGCTGCAAGCCCCAGCTCGGTCCGTGCGCCCCGCTCCAGCAGAGCGAGCTGTCGGGCGAACCTCACCACCACCTGCCCAGAGTCGGTGGGCCGTACTGGCTTCGAGCGCATCAACAGCACGCGTCCGGTGCGCTGTTCCAGTGCTTTGATGCGTTGGCTGACGGCGGAGGGGGTGACGTGCAGGGCGGCCGCCGCAGCGTCGAAGGTGCCCTCGTCGACGACGGCGAGCAGGGTGTACACCTGGTCAAGCGGAAGTTCATCCATCACGAACGCTAATGGTACGTAAGAATCTTTAGCTGGACTGAATCTGCGCTGATCCATAGCGTCGGTGACATGACAGACAGCACTTCAGGCATCGTCACTGCGCTCCTGGCCGGCTTCGGTACCGGACTCGCCCTCATCGTGGCCATCGGCGCACAGAACGCCTTCGTCCTGCGTCAGGGAGCTCACCGGCACGCCGTCTTCGCGGTGGTCGCGATCTGTGCGATGTCCGATGCGGCCCTTATCGCACTGGGCGTGACGGGCGTGGGTGCGTTCGTCACCGCCTGGCCGACGGCTCTTACCGTGGTCGGTCTTGCCGGCGGCGCCTTCTTGATCACGTACGGAGTCTTGGCCGCCCGTCGTGTTCTGCGCCCCTCCCCCGATGCCGCCCTCACCGCGACAGGCAAGGCGACCGGCTCGGCGCGAGCCGCAGTGCTCACCTGCCTCGCCATGACCTGGCTCAATCCCCACGTCTACCTCGACACCGTTCTTCTGCTCGGCTCGGTGGCCACCGATCACGGCTCCCTGAGGTGGGCCTTCGGAGTGGGCGCGATGCTGGCGAGCCTCACGTGGTTCACGACCCTGGGGTACGGAGCGCGCCTGTTGAGCGGGCTGCTGGCGAAGCCCGGTGCCTGGAGGGTGCTGGACGGGGTGGTCGCGGTGACGATGGTGGCCATGGGAGGACTGCTGCTGGCCGGAGTGTGACGCATTCTTTTCCGTCTCCTGTCCGCTACGGAGAAGGCCACGGGCCACGGGACCGCCCCGGCCAAGCACCCCGTCGGACCCCTCACGCTCCGTCAGAAGCCCCTGCTGTCACCCGACACGCAGCGCATTGACTTCACCAATGTCACCAAAAACCCCACGGAGGTGAGTAAGGTAACCACATGACCGTCCCATACACCCCGGACGACCGGGAAAAGGTAGTAGCGAAGCTTCCCGCCTCACTGCGCCAGGAACTCAAAGTCAGAGCAGCCGAGTTGGGCGTCGACATCAAGGATGCCGTCACCGAAGGTGTACAGGCGTGGCGTTCGGACGACTCCGAACACCCCATCGTCGACACGACCGGCGGCAGCTCCTTCTCGACCTACCTCCCCACCGGCCTTTACGGGGACTTCAAGGACGACTGCAAGGAGCGTGGCCTCCCCTTCACCCAGGGCATCGCTCAGGCGATCCGCCTCTGGCTCGGAGCCCACCCCTCCCCCCGTCGCCCCGCCCGCACCAACGGTGCGCGCCGCATCATCTTCGGCAACCAGAAGGGCGGCGTCGGCAAGACCGCCACGTCCTCCGGCGTGGCCCAGGCCCTGGCCGAAGGCGGCAATCGCGTTCTGCTGATCGACTTCGACCCCCAGGGCCACCTCACCAAGCAACTCGGCTACCAGCTCTTCGACATCGAGGAGCCAAGCCTGGCCAAGCACATGCTGGGTGAGGCCAAGGGCGATCTCCGCGAACTCCTCGTCCCGATAGAGGAGGACGGCTTCGCGGGCAGGCTGTTCCTGCTGCCCGCTTGCAAGGACGCGTTCCTGCTCGACGCGAAACTGGCCACCAGCCGCTTCGTACGGGTCAAGGAGACGGCACTGGAGAAGGCCATGGAGCCGCTGGAGAGGGACTTCGACTACATCGTCGTCGACTGTCCGCCCAGCCTCGGCTACTCCATGGACACCGCGCTCTACTACTGCCGTACCCGCGAGGACGAAGAGCCGGAGACCTCCGGCGTCTTCGTGCCCGTCCTCGCCGAGGACTCCTCGGCGGACGCTTACGACATGCTCTACGACCAGATCCAGGATCTGACCGCGGACATGGAGGTCGAGATCACCATGCTCGGCTTCATCGTCAACATGTACGACAGTCGCAAGGGCTACATCGCCACGTCCTCCCTGGACAGTTGGAAGGCGATCGGCGACCCGCCGGTCATCGGCATCATGCCGGAGCGCAAGGAGCAGCGTGAGGCTGTCCGGCTCAAGCAGCCGCTCCTCAGCTACGCCCCCGACTGCGAGCAGTCCGAGATCATGCGCACCATCGCACGGAGGATCACCTCATGAGCGTCGCCGACCGCCTCGGTACCGGGTCCTCCTTCGGGGGTGTTCCGCGCGGCCGCAGTGCCCGCGGCCGCGCCAAGGCTCTCGTCCAGGGCGACGTGCCCGAGTACGAGCTGTCCCGCATCCGTCTCGAAGAAGTCGCCCCGACTCCCCTCAATCCGCGCCGCAACTTCGGCTCGGAAGAGGAGATGACCCGCTTCGGCGAAGAGCTCCGCAACACCCAGCTCGCTGCCTGTGTGGCCATTTCCCGCAAGGCGTACCTCAAGATCTGGCCGCAGCACGAGTTGGCCATCGGGGATGCCCAGTACGTCCTGATCAACGGTGAACGCCGCTACCGCAGCGCATCGCACGTGGGTCTGGAGTCGCTGGACTTCGTCGTACGGGACGACCTCGCGTCCTCCCGCGAGGCATTCATAGACCACTTGCTCAAGGAGAACCTGGAGCGCGAGGACTTCGACGTCGTCGAGCGCGCCCGGGGCGTGCAGCAGTTGGTGTTGGTGTGCAGCGAGGAGTCCGCATCGGGCGCCCGTGCCCGTGCCGCGAAGCGCCTCGGCAGGGACCGCTCCTGGGTCACCAACCAGCTCGCGCTCCTGGACCTCCCCGAAGACCTGCAAGGCATGCTCAGCACGGGCTCGCTGCCCGAGCGCGACGGACGGCTGCTTGCCCGTCGGCTCAAGGAGGAACCCGGACTCGACGTGCCGAGCCTCCTCCAGTACCTCAGGCAGTACCGGGATGAGGAAGCCAGGACCCGCGAGGAGGCGAAGGCCATCGCGGACCAGATCAAGCAGCAAGGGCGGTCCGCCACCGAAGAAGCCTTTGCACGGAAGAGTGCGGAGCTCGTCGCCGAAAAGGCCGAAGCCGAGCGGGCGTTGTCCGCGGACAACATGCCGCAGCCCGTGTGGGAGAACCCTCCCGCTCCGCGCGCGCCCGAGCCTGCCGCACCCGTGGCCGCTGAAGCCTCGGCCCCGACTCCGGCACCTGCCCCGACTCCGGCCTCGGCCCCGGCGCCTGCCGCGGCCCCCGCGCCGACGCCCGTGCCCGTACGGGCCGTTGAGGAACAGCCCGCGGAAGTACCCGAGTTGTTGTCCGCGGACAACAACTCGGCCCGTCTGGTCGCGCAGAAGGACAACCCCGCCGAACTCGCTGATGGCAGTGAAAGTGACGGTGACGCTGACGACGACGTGTCCGGGGCCGTCGAAGCCGGTTCGGGGTCCGCGCGATCCGAGGCGGCCCGCCGCCTTGTGCAGCAACTCGGTGCCACGTCGAAAGAGCAGGCCCGCACCTTGGCGGCCGGACTCAGCGGCGACGAACTCGTGGCTCTGATCGAGGAACTGCACCAGCACATGTGATGCATCCGCCGAAGGGGCACGCACCTGGCCGACAACGCCGGTGCGTGCCCCTTCGGCGTTCTCCGGAGGCGACCACAGGGCCAGGCGGCTCCCCCTCCCGCCCGGACGATGCGAGACGCCGCACACGAGCGCGGCCTGCGCACGGTGCAACTGTCCTCTTTCGACAGACCCCCCGACTTGCGAGCCGGGCACATTCATGCTGGGCCCAGCTTCGCGGACACGGTGGCACCCGGCGACCGGACGTTCCTCCGGCACCCCACTCCCCCGGCTCGCACCGCTGGTGGAACGGTCTGACCTGAACGCAGGGATGCGGCATATTTCACCGCATGAACATAGGTGAGTTGTTGGGTTCAGGGCGTAGCGCAGAGGTCTTCGCGCTCGACGACGCATGGGTACTTCGCCGGAACCGAAGAGGAGGTGATGTCGGGAAGGAAGTCGCCGTCATGGCCCATCTGGCAGCGCACGGATTCCCAGTGCCCACCGTCCGCGCCACCGAGGTGCCGTCAGAGATGGTGATGCAACGGCTGTACGGAAAGACGATGCTTCAGGCGTTTGCCTCGGGTGAGATCACTGAACTAGAAGGGGCGACGATCCTCGCCGACCTTCTCCATCGCCTGCACGAGGTACCGGCCAGGGAAGCGAACCACCCCGAGGACCGGATCCTTCATCTCGATCTGCACCCGGACAACGTGATGCTGACAGCTGATGGCCCGATGGTCATCGACTGGTGCACGACGGTTGAGGGACCGGAGGGGCTGGACTGGGCAATGTCCGCACTGATCCTTGCCGAGGTCGCAGTCGCACCCGCACCGCCCGAAGCAGGGCCGGAAGCCTCCGCCGCAACAATCGGAGCACGGACGATGCTGGCGCATCTGCTGGCGCGACGGGGCAGCGCAATCGACCTGGGCGATGCGCGTTCAGGCTGCCTCGTACGAGCCCGCACACGGAGGGCTGCTGACCCGAACCTGACCCCACAAGAGATGGAGCGGCTGGACGAGGCGGTGGCCTTAGTCGCCACCTTGGCCACCTCGGCATCGGTCCGCACTCCTCCCAGCGCTGCGGTCCGATAGTTCACGAGCCGAAGTTGTCCGTCGGTAGTTGTTGTCCGCGGACAACAACTGCACCCCAGGGTCTGCCGCCCCAGGCGTTGTCCGTGGACAACAACTGGGTGGCAGACCCGTCCTTCGGATATCGCCAATCTGTTGTCCGCGGACAACAGCTCGTGGAGGTTCAAGCTCCTTCACGTACCAGCGGGCACCAGGGAGTGGCCCAGATTTGTTGTCCGCGGACAACAACGGATGCTGTCCGGCGAGGGAAATAGCCCGCCTGCTGGGCTCAGTCTTCTCCGACGTGGGTGATTCGGGCATCGCCGAGTCGGTACTGAACGTCCTGGAAAAGGGTCTGGAGCAACTCCGTCAGCTGGTCCTGCTGGTCACTCGTCAGGCCACCGATCAGTTCGGCTTCCCGGCCCAGTACCTGGTCCACGGTTTCCTCGACCAGGTCATGCCCGGCTTGAGTCAGGGACACTTCGACGGTACGGGGTCGTCCCTCGCCGGGGCGGCGAGTGACCAGACCTTCGCGCTCCGCTCGGGCTACACGTTGGGAGATGGCTCCCGCCGTGACCAAAGAGCGCCGACTGAGCTCGCGCGTGCTGAGAGTGTACGGAGCACCACTCCGGCGCAGCACGCTGAGGAGGTCGAGAGTGGCAGCGTCCACACCGGCTTGGGCGAGGACGCGTCTGCGGTCGTCACCGAGAAGCTTGGCGAGCCGCCAGATGGGCGTGACGATGCCGATGGAGGAGACCGGAGTGCCCGGGCGCTCCCGCTCCCAAGCCGAGGCGATGTCCTGAACGGGATACGTCGAAGCACTGTCCGTCGGGTACTGCTCGCCCGAGTTCACTTGTTCCCTTGCCAAAGCATGACTCCCCTGCTTACGTTTAGATCTAAATTTAGACCTGAATATCAGCTCTGGAGGCATCGTATGTCACGCAACATTCTCGTCACGGGCGGCGGAACGGGAATCGGTCGCGCTGTGGCCGAGCACTTTGCGGCACAGGGGGACGCCGTCGTGATCACGGGTCGTCGGTTCGGCCCTCTCAAGGAAGGGGCCGCACAGAGCGACAACGTACGAGCCGTGCGTTGCGACCACACCGACCCGGATGCGCTCCACCGGCTCCTGACGGAACTTCCCGAGCGCATCGACGTGCTGATCAACAACGCCGGTGGCAATACCGACTTCGATTCTGAGCCCGGCACGGAAGTCGATCTTGCGTCCTACGCCCGGGCCTTTCGGGCCAACCTGGACGCGAATCTGATCAGCGCCGCTCTGACGACGAAGGCGTTGGAGAGCAGGCTGTCGGCGGGCGGCGCTGTGGTGCAGATCGGTTCTATTGCCGCCGACCAGGCATCAGGTTCTTATGGGGCGGCCAAGGCAGGGCTTGCCAATTGGAACCTGAACGTGGCTGCGGAGCTGGGGCCTCGCGGCATCACGGCGAACGTCGTGGCACCGGGCTATATCGCCGACACCGAGTTCTTCCGTAGCTACCTTTCGGCTGAACGCCGCGGCAGGCTGGTCGACTCCACCGCAACCGGCAGGGCGGGCGTGCCTGCCGACATCGTGGGTGCCGTTGCCTTCCTTGTCTCGTCAGCTGCTCGGCACATCACCGGACAGGTTCTGAACGTGAATGGAGGGGCGCGTACGACCCGATGACGTCAGCTTCGCAATGCGTCGCGAGAGTGGGGGAGGCCCAGCTGTTGTCCGCGGACAACAACGCAAGTGTTGTCCGCGGACAACAGATACCCCTCAAGCTCGGTACGTCGAGCGGTACAACTTCTGCTCGCTTGATGGCAGGCGCGAGAGCAGTCACAGTTGAACATCGGACGTATTTGGATGAAGCTGCCTATTTTTCTCAAAGAGGGGCGAAAATCGACCCACAGAATGGGGCCTTAGAGGCGCGAACTCCAGATGGGTGGGGTGATGGGATCACGGGCCCCGTGGGAGGCCCCCAGGGGCGCTCCTGTGCGTTTTTGGCCCCCTGTGTGACACCGGGTTCGTCCTGCGGGTAGGTATTTGCTGCCCCGGGTGGGCCATTCAGGTGAGTGGCATGATCATCCTGAATTTTCCACCGGGGGACTGCCGCGGAGGTTCCTCGGCTCGTTCAATGATCAGCTCCGCGAGGTTGTTGTCCGCGGACAACAGCCTCAGCCAAGGTGCTGAGTGCGAGAGGGCTGATCCGAGCCTCGTGGCCGGAGGCACCGGGAAAAGTCAGACTGTCGCCGGAGCGGCCTCCAAGGCCGCAGCGATACGGTCCGTGTCCACCGAGGTCATCGTCTCTCCGGCAGGTTCCACCAGCACCGGGTCGATGTGCAGACGCCCGGCTTCCCTTTCTGCGGTGAGCAGTTGAATCGTGCTGGCGTAGCCGATGACGACGGCGGGTCGGTACGTGTTGAGTTCGGCGACCAGTTGGGGCAGGGGAGTGTGCACGGAGAAGGCGCGGAGAATCTTGCTGCGCCAGCCTCCTTCACGGGCCGCGCAGCGGTTCCCGGCAAAGCCGACGTAGTGACCGCCGACCGCGACCAGTTACGCGAACCGGCCTCCCCGAGCGACGGCCCGCAAGAGGCCCGCAGGGCCCAGCCAGGTGGCGAGGGCCTGTGAGGTGAGTGCGGCGCCCACGTTCAGGTAGCGGTCGTCGAATACGAACAGGCCGCGTCGGCCGCTGGTTCCGGAGGTGGTGGCCACCATGTACGCACCGAGGAACTTCTGCCCGATCCGCTCGGGGTCGTCCACGAAGTAGCGAGCACGGGCAACAGAGTCGGCCAGTCAGGCACGTTGGCGACGGTCAAGTGCGGCAGGGTCTTGCTTGCGGGCCCGCCGGATGTCCGGACCGAGCCACGACATGCTGCTCGGTGCGTCGTTGTGTGTCATCGCTCGGTACCCCTGCGCGAGGGGGAGGGGCGGCAGGAGGGGGTCGCTGCCGCGAGGCCGGCTTGCCGGAGGATGGTGAGGAAGTACGCCTCGACGTCCTGCGCGCTGATGGTGTCGGGGTAGGCGGCCAGGTGCTGGAGAGCCGCACCGCTGAGCACCTGCTGGAGGGTCTCCGGTTCGCTGTGCGGGGGGAGTTGGCCTGTTGCGCGGGCCCGCTTGAGCACGTCGCGGACGGCTCGGCCCCGGTGGCTCCCGTGCACCGAGTCGTACGTGCGGAGCAGTTCGGGGAGGTCGTCCAGGGTGCCGTACAGGCGGCGAATGAGACGCCGGGCGCGGGGCTCACTGAGCTGGTCGGCCCAGTCGCTGACCATGGCGGAGACATCCGGCCAGTTCAGCGCCTCGGGGTCGGTGTTCCGGTACTCCCATTCGATGGCCCGCACCAACAGCTCGGTCAGGTTCGGAAACCGGCGGTACACCGTTGCGCGCGTGACTCCGGCCCGGCGGGCGATCTGCTCGATGCTGGTCCAGGCGATGCCCCGCTCGATCAGCGATTCCAGGGCGGCGGTGAGGATCGCCTCGTCCGCTGCGCGGCTGCGAGGGCGGCCGGGCGTGCGGGGAGGAGCGGCTTCAGGATCAGACGTCATGGCAAAAACGATACGGCTCTGCATCGTATTCAATCCGCCGCGTACTAGCCTGCTTCACATGAATGAGATAGGTGGGAGCAGCGAGCACGGCCTGATCGACGGCATCCAGATCCTCAACTTCGTTGACGGTGAGGCGTTCGAAAGATGGCTGGACGACAACCACTCACGCCAGGAGGGCATTTGGGTCAAGGTGGCGAAGAAGAACTCCGGGATTCCTTCCGTCACCGATGGTGAACTCGTCGACATCGGGCTGTGCTTCGGCTGGATCTCCGGGCAGCGGCGCTCACTCGACGGACACCACTACCTCCAGCGGTATGTGCCGCGTCGTCCCCGGAGCCTGTGGTCGCAGGTCAACGTCGACAAGGTGGCGACGCTGCTCGCCGAGGGGCGCATGCGCGAAACCGGAATGGCCGAGGTGCGCAAAGCGCAGGAGGACGGTCGCTGGGCCAAGGCGTACGCGTCGCAGAAGACGGCCACCGCCCCGCCTGACCTGGCCGCGGTGCTCGAAGCCGACCCCGAGGCGAAGAAGGCATTCGAAGCGCTGGACAGTACGGCCCGCTATCAGTTGATCCTTCCGCTGCTTCAGGCGCTGACGCAGCAGGCACGAGAGACACGGAGGGAGCGTGTTCTGCGCGCGCTGACGTCGCCACACCGGAACTGAACGCCGAAGCCCTGGACGGTGCTGTGCCGGAGATCTTCCGCTGCGATGCCGCCGACTGTGCGATGCCGCCGACTGGACACAACTGCGGCGCGAACCCCCGCAATCGGGGAAAGAACCGGCCATTCTTGTGCCCCGCACCCAGAATGGGGATCCATCCGCCCAACAGATGGAGGCACGATGAGCAGGGCCAAGAGGTCGGACGTGGGGTCGTCCTTGCCGCACGCCGCAGACAGCCATGACGTGATCCGGGTGCACGGGGCGCGTGAGAACAACCTCAAGGACGTCAGCGTCGAGCTCCCGAAGCGGCGGCTGACGGTGTTCACCGGCGTTTCGGGTTCGGGCAAGAGCTCGCTGGTGTTCGCCACGATCGCCGCCGAGTCGCAGCGGCTGATCAACGAGACCTACAGCGCCTTCGTGCAGGGCTTCATGCCGACGCTGGCCCGGCCCGAGGTCGACGTTCTCGACGGGCTGACGACTGCGATCATCGTCGATCAGCAGCGCATGGGAGCCGATCCCCGCTCCACGGTCGGCACCGCCACCGATGCCAACGCCATGCTGCGCATCCTCTTCAGCCGACTCGGCAAGCCGCACATCGGTTCACCCAGCGCCTACGCCTTCAACGTCGCCTCCGTGAAGGCGAGCGGGGCCATCACCGTCGAGCGCGGCACCAAGAAGACGGTGAAGGCGACCTTCAACCGCACAGGCGGCATGTGTACGCGGTGCGAGGGCCGTGGCGCGGTCTCGGACATCGACCTCACCCAGCTCTACGACGACACCAAGTCACTGGCCGAGGGCGCGTTCACCATCCCGGGCTGGAAGTCGGACAGCTTCTTCACCGTGCGGGTCTACGCCGAATCGGGCCTTCTCGACCCGGACAAGCCGATCCGTAGATTCACCAAGAAGGAGATGCAGGACTTCCTGTACCACGAGCCGATCAAGGTGAAGGTCGAGGGAGTGAACCTCACCTACGAAGGGCTCATCCCCAAGATCCAGAAGTCATTCCTGTCCAAGGACAGGGCGGCGATGCAGCCGCACATCAGGGAGTTCGTTGACCGGGCGGTCACCTTCACCACCTGTCCCGAGTGCGACGGCACGCGACTGAGCGAGCTGGCGCGGTCCTCCAAGATCAAGAAGATCAGCATCGCCGACGCGTGCGCCATGGAGATCAGGGATCTGGCCACATGGGTCCGTGGTCTCCAAGAACCCACCGTGGCACCGTTGCTGGCCGCTCTGCAGCACACTCTCGACTCGTTCGTGGAGATCGGACTCGGCTATCTCGCTCTCGACCGTCCAGCGGGAACCCTCTCGGGGGGCGAGGCCCAGCGCGTCAAGATGATCCGCCACCTCGGATCCTCACTGACCGACGTCACCTATGTCTTCGACGAGCCCACCATCGGGCTGCATCCGCACGACATCGAGCGGATGAACGACCTGCTGCTCCGACTGCGGGACAAGGGGAACACGGTGCTCGTCGTGGAGCACAAGCCGGAGACCATCGTCATCGCCGACCATGTCGTCGACCTCGGTCCGGGGGCGGGGACGGAAGGCGGCACCATCTGCTTCGAGGGCACCGTCGAAGGGCTGCGGACAGGCGGGACCGTCACCGGACGCCACTTCGACGACCGGGCCTCGCTCAAGACTGAGGTGCGCAAGCCCACCGGGACGCTGGAGGTCCGCGGTGCGTCGACGCACAACCTGCGCGACGTCGACGTCGACATTCCACTCGGTGTCCTCACCGTCGTCACCGGCGTGGCCGGGTCCGGCAAGAGTTCCCTCGTGCACGGCTCGATCCCGGCAGGCGAAGGCGTCGTGTCGATCGACCAGAGCCCGATCCGCGGCTCACGACGCAGCAACCCGGCGACGTACACCGGACTGCTCGACCCGATCCGCAAAGCCTTCGCGAAGGTCAATGGGGTCAAGCCTGCCCTGTTCAGCGCCAACTCCGAGGGCGCCTGCCCCGTGTGCAACGGCATCGGCGTCATCTACACCGACCTGGCGATGATGGCGGGCGTCGCCACCACCTGTGAGGAGTGCGAAGGGAAGCGGTTCCAGGCATCGGTGCTGGAGTACAAACTCGGCGGCCGCGACATCAGCGAGGTGCTGGCGATGTCGGTGGCGCAGGCGGAGGAGTTCTTCCGGTCGGGGGAGGCGAGCACACCGGCGGCGCATCGGATCCTGACTCGGCTCGCTGATGTCGGACTCGGCTACGTCAGCCTCGGCCAGCCCCTCACCACGCTGTCCGGCGGCGAACGGCAGAGGCTCAAGCTGGCCACCCACATGTCGGAGAAGGGGGGCACCTACGTCCTCGACGAGCCGACCGCGGGCCTCCACCTCGCCGATGTCGAGCAATTGCTCGGGCTGCTCGACCGGCTCGTCGACTCGGGTAAATCGGTCATCGTCGTCGAGCACCACCAGGCGGTCATGGCCCACGCCGACTGGATCATCGACCTGGGGCCCGGTGCGGGTCACGACGGCGGCCAGGTCGTCTTCGAGGGGGCTCCGGCGGAGCTCGTCGCTGCCCGTTCCACGCTGACCGGCGAGCACCTCGCGGAGTACGTCGGAGACTGACCGGATGTTATCCGGATGCCGATTGTCAGTGGTGGGTGGGAGGCTGTCCCACATGATTCAGACTGATCCGAAGAAGGACCTGCACCATTACCTCAAGTCCGCCCGAGAGGCTCTCCTTTGGAAGGTCGAGGGGCTGTCGGAGTACGACGTCCGCCGTCCTGTGACCCCGACCGGAACCAACCTGCTGGGGCTGCTCAAGCATCTGGCGGGTTGTGAGGTCGGGTACTTCGGCGACACCTTCGGCCGACCGTTCACCGCCGAGGCGATGCCCTGGGTCGAGGACTTCGACGACGATCCGACCGTGGACATGTGGGCCACTGCCGAGGAGTCACGCGCATTCGTCATCGGTCTCTACCGGAAGGCGTGCGCGCACGCGGACGTCACGATCGAAGCGCTGGAGTGGGACTCCACCGGCCATGTTCCGCACTGGCCCGAGGACCGGAACGAGGTCTCGCTCCACCGCATCCTGATTCACATGCTCGCCGAGACCAACCGGCACGGCGGCCACGCGGACATCGTCCGTGAACTGATCGACGGAAGCGCGGGGCTCGGGAAGGGCAATGAGAACCTGCCCCCGACCGAAGCGCATTCGTGGGAGAAGTACGTGGAGAAGCTGGAAGGAGAGGCACGGGCGGCGGCGCTGGCGGCCGGAGAGACCCCCGGGAAGTAGCGATTGGTAGGGGAGTGGGTCCAGGGGCCTGGAAGGTCCCGCCGCAGCGGTGCAGGCCCCTGGCTCAGTAGGGAAGTGCGCAGTAGGGAAGTGGTGGTCGGAGTGTCCCGTTCGACTCCTGCGTCGACGCCTACAGCGCCGCCACTTCCGGCGAGTTCGGAGCCGGAAGTACGGGGGCGAGAACGTTGCGCAGGTCGGTGATGGTGGTGTGCCACGGGTTGGGAGTTCCCTCCTCGGTGACTTCTTCCCACAGGTCCAACAGCTCGGACGGTTCGGTGACCACGCGGTCCAGGGCCCGGACGGCCAGTGCGCGCAGTTCGGCCGAGAACCGGGGGAGCGGCTCGTTCGGCCCGTAGGCGGTGTCGACCGGGGTGCCTCCCGGGCACTGGGCGGCAATCAGCGCTGCTGCGGCGACGGCCTCCGAGGCCAGGTCCTGGTCCAGGTAGTCGTCCTCGCCGAGCACTTCTGCGAGGGCCCCGCGCACCAGGTTCTCGCGCTCGCTCTCTGCGGCGTCGTCGAGTTGGCCGGAGAAGTCCGCAGCGGTGTCGTTGTCGAAGGGGCCGAGGTCCCAAGCGCCCATTTTCGCTCCTGGTGTGATGGATGGGGGTGAAGGGGTCCGAGTGGGGATCGGGGTGGATTCCACTGCTGGGACATAGTGGCAGGGACCAGTGACAATCAGCCGCCGGACGACGTGTCGTCTCTCGGTCCTTCAGTCCCTCGGCCCTGCCCGGTCGGCGGCCGGGTGCTCGATCGTCAGCGAAGGCCGATGGCCTGTGCCGGGCAGAGCCCCACGGCGTCGAGCGCTGCCTCGGCATCGGGGCCCGTCCGCGGCAGCCGCGAGCGCAGGAGGCGGACGACGCCCTCCTCGGCGTCCTGGTCGAAGACTCCGGGGGCGGTCAGCGTGCACATCCCGGAACCGATGCAGTGGTCCCGGGCGACGCGCACCTCCCACTCCTCGGGGGCGGAATCGTCCGGGCGGGTCTGAGCTTCCGGTGGCACGGGTCTACACCTCGTCCCAGGTGACCGGCAGGCTGTGCACTCCGAAGATGGTCTGGTCCGTACGCAGCGGGATCTCGTCGACGGGGGCCGCCAGCCGAAGGGTCGGGAACCGGGTCAGCAGGGCGGGCAGGGCCACCTGCATCTCCACGCGCGCCAGTTGCTGGCCCAGGCACTGGTGGATGCCGTGCCCGAAGCCCACGTGTCCGGTGGCTTTGCGGTGCAGGTCGAGGGTGTCGGGGTCGGGGAAGCGCAACGGGTCGCGGTTGGCGGCCTCCATGGACAGGACGACGGTCTCGCCGGTCTTGATCAGCTTGCCGTTCAGCTCGATGTCTTCGAGTGCGGTCTTGGCGCCGGTGTGCGTGATGGTCAGATAGCGCATCAGCTCCTCGATCGCCTGCGGGGCGAGGGCCGGGTCGTCGCGCAGGGCGGTGAACTGGTCGGGGTGGCGGAGCAGGGCGAACGTGCCGAGGGCCAGCATGTTCGCGGTCGTTTCGAGTCCCGCGCCGAGCAGGAAGCTGCCGACGCCGGTGAGTTCCTCGTCGGTGAGGTCGGTGGAGGTCAGGTCGCCGAGCAGGT
Source organism: Streptomyces sp. NBC_00237 (assembly GCF_026342435.1). NCBI lineage: Bacteria > Bacillati > Actinomycetota > Actinomycetes > Kitasatosporales > Streptomycetaceae > Streptomyces > Streptomyces sp. NBC_00237. The sequence continues at coordinate 484,689 of NZ_JAPEMT010000004.1, forward strand.
CGTCGGTGGGGGCAGCCCGCTTGGCGAGAACCAGTTTGTGCATGTACTCCCCGAGCGCGGACATCGCCTCGAACTGCGCCTGCTGGTCGGAGACGATGGAGGTCAGCTGCAACGCGCACCGCTGGAAGAAGTCGCGGTCGGCGGAGGGGACCCCCAGCAGCTCGCAGATCATCAGGGCCGGTATCGGCTGGGCGAACGCCTCGACGAGGTCCACCGGGCCGCCCTCGCGCTCCATCGCGTCCAACTGGTCGGCGGTGATCTGCTCGACGCGTGAGGTGAGTTCGCGCATGCGGCGGACCGTGAATTTGCCCATGAGCAGCTTCCGGAAGCGGGTGTGCTCGGGGGCGTCCATCCCCGTCATGTCCCCGACCGGTGCGGGCGGCAGTTCCCCGATGTCCGCGAAGGGGTAGTGCAGGATCTCGTACCGCGCACTGAAGCGGGAGTCGGCGAAGATCGACCGGACCGTTTCGTACCCCGTGGCCAGCCAGCCGACGTGACCGTCGGGGAAGCGCAGCCGTACCAGCGGGTCCTGCTCGCGCTGGGCACTCAGTTCGGCGGTCGGGTCGAAGGGGCATCCGGCGTCGCGGCCGGTGGGCAGCTGGGCCAGCGGCTCCCCGGGGGCTGGTGCTGCGGGGGCGGAAGCCATGGGGCAGGTGGCGGTGGGCTCGGTCGGTGTCTCGTGCTGCACGAATTCCTCCAGGGCAGATGCTCGCTGAGGCGGACCTCACGGGTGGCACCAGAATGGCATCACTGTGGTGTCACTGCAAGGATTCGTGGCGCGATGTTGTCTGGGAGTAGCTCCTTCGGGGCTGTTTCGGGGGCGATGTGATGAGGTGTGCCGAGGGTGTATACCCAGGTCAAAGCCATTGTCAGTGGCTGGTGTCATCATCGGAGCCATGAAGGAAGAAATGGCTCGGAGGTGTGTGATGAGTAGTCAGGAAGCGTCGGTCGTGCCGCCTCCGGGGCGGATCCGGAAGGCCGGAGAGTTCTTCGCCGGTTGTGCCGTGGTGTCGGTGCCGTCCTTCTTCATCGCTTTCGCCTCGCTCTTGAGGATGCGGGCGGCCTTGCCCGCGTTGCGGGCGAGTTCCGGCAGCTTCTTCGCGCCGAAGACGAGAACGACGACGATCAGGAGAATGGCGAGCTCGCTGATTCCGAACATCGGGGTCCGCTCCCTTGGTGTGTGGGTCTTACCGGTATGGGTGGTGGTGAGAGGGGCGGGCGTGTCCGGGGCGCGGACGGGTGCCGCGCCCCGGTGGAGCGCCGGGCGGGAGCCGGGGCTCGGGTCAGACGTTCACGCCGAAGTCGGAGGCGATGCCCGCCAGTCCGCTCGCGTAACCCTGCCCGACCGCGCGGAACTTCCACTCCGCGCCGTTGCGGTACAGCTCGCCGAAGACCATCGCGGTCTCGGTCGCGGCGTCCTCACTCAGGTCGTAGCGGGCGATCTCCGCGCCGCCGGCCTGGTTGACCACACGGATGAAGGCACCGCGGACCTGGCCGAAGCTGTGGCCGCGGCTCTCGGCGTCGTGGATGGAGACGGGGAAGACGATGCGAGCCACCCCGGCGGGCACGGCGGCCAGGTTGACCTTGATCGATTCGTCGTCGCCCTCGCCCTCACCGGTGAGGTTGTCGCCGGTGTGCTCGACCGAACCGTCCGGGCTCTTCAGGTTGTTGAAGAAGACGAAGTGCTGGTCGGAGAGGACCTTGCCCGACTCGTCGACGAGCAGCGCGCTGGCGTCGAGGTCGTAGTCGGCGCCGGTGGTCGTCCGTACGTCCCAGCCCAGGCCCACCAGTACGGCCGTCAGGCCGGGGGCCTCCTTGCTCAGCGAGACATTGCCGCCCTTGGCGAGGCTCACGCCCATGTCGTTTCCCTTCCCGAGTGCCAGAATTCGAATGCGGAAGTGAATCTACAGCACTGTAGAAGTTTCGTGGCTGAGTGTTCCGAGCACCTGAGCGCCTGGTGCCCGAGTGCGTCGTGCCCGAGTGCCTCGTGCCTGAGTACGATGCTCCGACGTCAGCGCGGCGGTCAGCCGGGCGGCAGATGGCGGGAAAGCGAACGAAGGGGATGCGGGAATGACGGACGGGACGGAGAGCGCGGATCCGGGCGGCCGCCCACGGGCGCGCGACCGCAGGCGCGGGCAGGGCGAGTTGGAGAGCCACGTGCTCTCCGTACTCGGTGCCGCGCCCGGCCCGGTGACGGCGGCCTGGGTGCAGGAGCGGCTCGGTGGCGGACTCGCGTACACCACCGTCATCACCATCCTCACCAGGCTGTACGCCAAGGGCGCGGTGACCCGCACCCGTTCCGGGCGGTCCTTCGAGTGGACGCCGGTGGCCGACGGGGCCGGGCTGGTCGCGCTGCGCATGCGCAAGCTGCTCGACCGGGAGGACGACCGCGACGCCGTGCTCTCCAGCTTCGTATCGGCACTCTCCGCGGACGACGAACGGCTCCTGCGGGCCCTGTTGCACGAGTCCGGAGCACACGAGTCCGGAGCGCCCCAGGACGGAACGCCCGAGGGCGGCGCGCCCGAAGACGGCGCGGGCCGATCGCCGGGCCGGGGTCCGGAGCGCTGAGCCATGGGCGTCTTCGTCTACCTGCCGCTGATCCTGCCGCTCACCGCACTGCCCGTCGCCCGCCTCGCCGAACAGCACCTCCACCCGCGTACCGCAGCGCGCCTGCTGACCGGCGTCGCCGCGATCCTCGCCACGTGCAGCACCGTATGCCTGGGGCTCCTCGTGGTCGTCGGCACCGCGCAACTGCCTGGCAATCCGCTGCCCGACAGCTGGTCCGACCCCGAGGTGCGCGCAGCCGTCCCGTACGACGAGATCGCGGGCAAAGTGTCCATCGGTGCGCTCGCACTCGTCCTGCTGACCTGCGCGTACACCGTCCACCGGCAGCGCCGCTACCGGGCTCGCGCGCACCGTGCGCTGGCCGGGCTCGGTACCGCGTCCGAGGTCGCCGTACTGCCGGACGACGAGCCGTACGCGTACGCACTGCCCGGTGCGCCCGGACGCGTCCTCGTCTCCACCGGAATGCTCGCCGCCCTCTCCGACTCCGAACGCCATGCGCTGCTCGCCCACGAACGGGCCCACCTCGCCGGGCGGCACCACCGCCTCCTGCTCGCTGTCCGGCTGGCGGGCTGCGCCAACCCCCTGCTGCGTCCGCTGCATCGGGTCGTCGGCTACTGCACCGAGCGGTGGGCCGACGAAGAGGCCGCCCGCGTGACGGGAGACCGCCGTACGACCGCGCGCGCGGTCGGCAAGGCGGCGCTGGTCTCCCGTATGGCCAGGGGGCGCGGTGCGCGGGGTGCCGCCTTCCCCGGTCTGGCCGCCTTCGCGGAACCGGGGCCGGTGCCACGCCGGGTCGCGGCGCTGCTCGGCCCGCTCCCGCCCGCCAACGGCTGGCCGCCTGCCCTGACGTCGGTCGGCCTGGCCGCCCTGGTCGCCGCTGCCGGGACGGCCGCCTCCACTCTTTCCGCGCTGAATGCGACCGTCGGCCTCTACGTCGTACTGGAGGCGGCGACGTCCGGCTGACCGAGCCGTTGGCCAGCGGCGGGGGAGGGGCGGAACCGGTCCGACGGTCAGCGGCGGGGCTTGCCGCGCTTGGGGGTGTTCCGGCTGTTCTTCGCGACGGCCCTGCCGCCGCCGGGCTTCGGCTTGGCGGAGCCCCCGCCCTTGGCCGCCGGTTTGCGGGGCGACTGTTTCGGCTTCTCCGTCCGCTTCTGCTTCTTGGCGTCGGCGGCGTTCTTGGGGAGGGCAGGGCCTCGGGTGCTGTTGACCGTTCGGCCTCGTACGATCCCGATGAAGTGCTCGACCAGCTCGGTCGGCTCGCCGGACTCCGTGTGGGGCCAGGACAGGGCGACCCGGGACTCCGGGGTGCCCGTGACCGTCCGGTAGGTCAGGTCCTTGCGGTGGTGGAGACGGGCCAGGGACTGGGGGACGATCAGGACGCCGACACCTGCCGCCACCAGCTCGATCGCGTCGGCGGTGGTGGCCGGGCGCTCCTTGGCGGGCACGCCCGGGAGCTGCTCCCAGACCAAGGTGTCGTCCAGCGGGTGCAGGACCAGCTCCTCGGCCAGGTCGTCCGCCGTGATCTCCTCCACCGCCGCGATCACGTGGTCCTTGGGGATCACGACGACCGTGGTCTCGGTGTACAGGGGGATCGCGGCCAGATCCGTACGGTCGACGGGCAGGCGTACGAAACCGGCGTCGGCGCCGCCCTCGCGCAGTACGTCGAACACCTCGGCCGGGCTCGCCGCGACCAGGGTCAGCGGGACGTCGGCCAGCCGCTCTTTCCAGATCCGCACCCACTTGGTCGGGGTCACGCCCGGGACGTACGCGAGCCGGAACGAAGGGGAGGTGGGGGAGGGTGCTTCCGAGCCTGTCACGCGGGTCAGGTTACCGGCAGCGGCCGCAGGGTGCGGTCGGCGGTGGGGCGGGTGAGCGGCGTGGTCAGCGGTAGCGCACATGCTCGATACCCTGGACACCATGACGTCGCACCAGAACACCCAGACCATGAAGCCCGCCACCGCGGCGAAGAAGTTGGGTGTGTACCTCGAAGCCACCCCCGCGGAATTCCAGGAAGGCGTGGTTTCGCGCGCCGAGCTGACCGCGCTCCAGGCCGAGCCGCCCCAGTGGCTCCAGGACCTGCGCGCCAACGGCCCGCACCCCCGTCCCGTCGTCGCGAACAAGCTCGGCGTCTCCATCTCCGGCCTCGCCCGCGGCGGTGTCACCGAGGCGCTCACCAGCGAGCAGATCGACGCCCTGAAGGACGAGAACCCGGAGTGGCTCCAGAAGGAGCGCGCCACGCAGGCCGAGGTCCGCAAGGAGACCGTGCGGATCAAGGAGCAGAAGGCCGAGAAGGCGAAGTAGGGACTCTTGAGGGCCCTGTCGCGGGGCCTTCTCGGGCTGCTGTGGGGCCCCTCCCGGGCCCCGCTCAGAGGCGGACGATCACCAGGGCGATGTCGTCCGTACCGCCGTCGCTCAGGCCCAGATCGGTCAGTACGGCGTCCGCGAGGCGGCCCGGGGGCAGGTGCGGGTGGGTCGGTCGGCGACCGTCAGGGCAGCGGACGTGGCGAGAGCGCCGTCCACCGTACGGGAGTGCTCGGCCAGCACCTCCAGCGCTTGCGCCGGGCCCTCGGCCGCGCGGACGGCCGCGCTCAGCGCGCTGCGCAGCTGGCCCATTGACCCCTGGCGTGTGCGAGACGCAGTTCCTCGTTCAGGCGCTGGAGTTCGCGGGCGCGGCTGGAGAGCTCGGCCCGCATGTCCCGGTAGTCGATCCAGTCGGCGGCCTCGAACCCATTGCCGACTTCCGGCCCCACGGGATCGCCGGGCCGTGGCTCCGCGCGGTGATTCGTACCTGGTTCCACGGCATCGTGCCTTCGTACGCGGTTCACCGGTGGGATCCCACACCGTATCGACTGGGCCGGGGCACATGTCGGCGTATCGGAGGATCGGGGCGGGCGTGAAGGAGTGCGCCACCCGAGTGCGGAGCGGGGCGAAGCGACATGGTCCGTGGCGTCGGCGGGGCGTACGGCACCGGTGCTTCCGGAGGCGTGCAGCCGGTGTGAGGGCCAGTGAGGCGTTCACCTGGGGTGACGTCGCGTGGGGCGGCGCTTGTAGGAGTCTACGAAGAGGGGGGCTCAGCCTGCCGGGTTTTCATGTCTTTTACCCCTCGCTGCCACCCCCTGGTTGCCTGTGTACTCCCTCACACAAGGTGAACGAAGCAGAGGGAGTCATTGTGACCGCGTACGCCGAAGAGAAGAGCGTCCAGGAGCTTGAGCGCACCTGGATGGACGAGGCGATCCGGATCGCCACCACCAGCGTGGCGAACGGTGGCGGTCCGTTCGGCGCGCTCGTCGCCAAGGGCAGCAGGATCGTGGCGCTCGGCAACAACCAGGTCACCGCGAACCTGGACCCCACCGCGCACGCCGAGGTGAGCGCCATGCGCGCCGCCTGCAAGGAGTTGGACACCTTCTCGCTGGAGGGCTGTGTCCTGGTCACCTCGTGCGAGCCGTGCCCGATGTGTCTGTCCTCCGCGCTGTGGGCGCGCGTCGACCGCATCGTCTTCGCGGCGGACCGGGACGACGCGGCCGTGGCGGGCTTCGACGACCGCAAGTTCTACGACCTGTTCGAGAAGCGGCCCCAGGAGCTGTGGCCCGCGACGATCGAGCGGCTGGACGTGGCGAACCGGAACGAGCCGTTCGAGGCGTGGCTGGCGAAGTCCGACCGTATCGACTACTGAGGGCCGACTGCTGATCCCCGGCCGGGACGGCGAGGTGGGTACGGGCGTGAACTCCCGTACCCACAACCCCCGTGGCGGGTCCGGCTACTTCGCGCAGAACGCCGTGTCCAGCAGCTTCTGCGCGTTCACCGGTCCTTCCACCGTCGGCGCCATGTTCGCCGTGAGCGCCAGTGCCGCCGCGCGGCCGTCGTCCGTGACGCCGGTACGGGTCGCGTGGCCCGGGATGTCGCCGCCGTGGCCCCACATCGCGCCGCCGCAGCTCAGCGGCGTACGCAGCACTCCGAGTCCGTAGCGGGCTCCCTTGCCGCCCCACTCGTCGGGCACGGCGACCGTCGTACGCATCTGCTTGACCTGTGCGGGCTTCAGGAGCGTGCCGTCGAACAGCGCCTTGAAGAAGCGGTTCAGGTCGCTGGGGGTGGAGACGATCTGGCCCGCTGCCCAGCCCCACGAGGGGTCTATCTCGGTGAAGTCCACCAGCGGCGCCCCGGGCTTCGATGCGTGGTACGCCTTGGGGTGCTTGCCTCGGATGCGCTCCTCGCCGACCCCCGGGAAGTACGTCTTCCGCAGTCCCGCGCGGTCGATGATGCGGTGCTTGATCTGCTCGTCCAGCGGGCGCTTGGTGACCTTCTCGATCAGCAGTCCGGCGAGCGTGTAATTGGTGTTGCTGTACGACCACTTGGCCCCCGGCTCGAACAGCGCCTTGTGCTCCAGGGCGATGTCGAGGAGGGTGCGGGGCTGGAAGTAGGTGTGCCGGTCCTTGCCCAGGATGTCGTTGAGGATGTAGTCGGTGTAGTTGGGCAGGCCGCTGGTGTGGTTGAGGAGCTGACGGATCGTGATCTTCCGGCCGTCGATGTTCTCGCCGCGCACCAGGTTCGGCAGATAGTCCTCGATGTGGGCGTCGAGGTCGACCTTGCCCTCGCCGACGAGTTGCAGGACGACGGCGGCCGTGAACGTCTTGGTGTTGCTGCCCGCTCTCACCTGCCCGTCGACGGGGGCGGGGGCTCCGGTCTTCAGGTCGCCTGTGCCCACGGCGTAGTTGTGGGCACGGCCGTCGCGGTCGACGGTGGCGGCGAGAGCGGCCGGGTACTTGTCCTTCTGGACGAGATCGCGCAGGCCCTGGCGGAAGGCGGCGTCCTTCTGGCTGGACGTGGATGAGAACGAGGCTGCGGACGAGGCCGGGGGAGCGGGCTGGGCCGGGGCCGCGGACGCGGGCAGGATGCTGCCCACGGCGAGCGCTGCGGCGAGTGCGGCCACGGCGGTGATTCCCCGGCGGCGGCCGGACGCGGAGAGGGTGCGTGCGGGGCGCTCGGGAGTGCGTACGGAAGAACGGTCGGTCACGGGGGCCTCCTGGGGCGGAGTGGAACGGGCGCCGCCCGCAGGGGGCGGCTGGACTCCTCCAGGTTCTCCGTTCAAGATCCACAAGCCCATACGGGCAGCAGGTGCATTCCGCTGGGGGTAGCACCACCCAAGTGGGGACCCAGGTGCACCCTCTGCCTGGTACCCGTGGGGCACAGGCGCATCCTCCGGACGGTGCTAGTACGGCCCGCCCCGGAAGAACACGTGCCTCTGTTTCCGGGGCCGTTCACCCTGTACGTACGCCGCGTCCGACCTCTCCCGCGGGGCCGACCTGTCCGCGAGCTCGCGCAGCCGCTCCAGGCCCGCCAGCACGTCGGGCCGGTTCTCGGCGCGCTTCATCCAGGCGGGGAGCCGCGGGATCAGGGCCTGGAGCGAAGTCACCGCGCCGTGCTCGCGCAGCCGTGCGCCCACGTACGCGGACAGCAGCGCCACGTGCTCCTCGTCGTACGCCCACAGCACCCGCCCGGCGCACCGCGTCTGCAGCCACAAAGGCCGCCCGAAGTACGGGTCCTCGGTGCCGCCCATGTCCACGCCGACCAGCGCCCGTCCGTCCATCGGGGCCGTCCACTCGGCCGTCGCCCCGCATCCGGTGCAGGCCAGCCGACGGGGCATGAACAGCAGGTCCGTGCAGTACTTCCGGTCCGGCAGGCCGGGACGCGGCACCACCACCGCCCGGCCGCCGCACCCCGGACACACCACGTACATCCGCGCCGAGAGCTCCGCGAGCCACCAGCCGCGGTCCCGGTGCCGACTCACGTCACCGCCCATCCCACAACACCCCCCGCGTCACACCCTCAACGTCACACCACCCACACGCCCTCGCGCATCAGATGCCTCCCGGGCTGCTCGTGCTGCTCGTGCCACGCCTGCACCGCCCGGGGCACCACACGGTAGTACGCATACGGCTTGGCCGACCCTGCTGATGTACGGGGGTCCCAGCCCCAGCGCGCGGCGAAGGCGTCCGCCGCGTCGACCGGCACCGCCTCCGCGCTGAAGCTCTCCACCGTCCCGTCGATCAGCACGACGTCCCGGGTGTGCCCGAACGCCAGCCGGGTGCGGCCGAGCCGTTCCAGGTTTCGGCCGGTCGGGTTGCTCGTACGGGTCGCGAGCCAGAGGGCCTCCCCGTCCCACCGGAACCACAGCGGGACCAGGCACGGGACGCCGTCCTCGTCCGCCGTGGCGACCCAGATGTCCGACTCCTGTTCCAGGCGGGCCAGTACGTCCTTCTTGCGCTGCTCGGAGGTGCGGGGCGCGGGCTGTCCCGCAGCGGGCTGTTCCGTGGCGGGCTGCTGGTCGATCTTCATACGGAGGACGCTAGTCGGGGACGGAAGTGACCGCCTCGTCCGCCCCTGGCTCCACCTGGCCCGCACTCCCCCTGGCATCCTTGCCTGAGGCATCGAGGGGGAGGCGGAACGGGTGACGCTGCAGGAGGGTGATCCGCGCGAGATCGGCGGATACCGGCTGGAAGGACGGCTGGGCGCCGGAGGGATGGGCGTCGTCTACCTGGCGCGCTCCGTCTCCGGCCGTCAGGTCGCCGTCAAGGTGATCCGGCCCGAACTGGCCGAGGACCCCGGGTTCCGCGAACGCTTCCGCCAGGAGGCCGCAGCGGCGCGCCGGGTGAGCGGTGCGTTCACCGCGCCGGTCGTGGACGCGGACCCCGAGGCGCCCGCCCCGTGGTTCGCGACCCTCTTCGTGCCGGGGCTCTCGCTCGCCCAACGGGTATCCGTACAGGGCCCGTTGACCGTCGATGAGGTACGGGGTCTGGGTGCCGGCCTCGCCGAAGCGCTCCGGGACATCCACCGTGCCGGGCTCGTCCACCGGGACCTCAAGCCCGGAAACGTACTCCTCGCCGAGGACGGCCCCCGGGTCATCGACTTCGGCATCGCCCGCACCTCGGACGCGGTGGCCCTGACCAGCACGGGGGTGGCCGTCGGAACGCCGCCGTTCATGGCCCCCGAGCAGTTCCGGCGCGAGGAGGTCACCCCGGCGGCCGACGTCTTCGCGCTCGGCTCGGTACTGGTGTACGCGGCGACGGGCCACGGCCCCTTCGACGGCGACACGGCGCACGTGGTGGGCTTCCGGGTGGTGTACGAGGGGCCCGACCTGACCGGGCTTCCGCCGGAACTCGGCGAGTTGGTGCACTCCTGCCTGGAGAAGGACCCCGAGCGCAGGGCCACCGTTCCCCGCCTGCTGGAGGTACTGGCGGGCGCGCACGGGAAGGCCGGGGCCGCCGCGGGTACGGAGCGGGGGACGATACGTACGGAGCAGGGGACCGTGCCCCCGGAGACGGAGCCCGTGGCGGCGGCACGGGCCGTGCCCGCGCCGCACCCGGCCACCGAGTGGAACGGCCCGGAGCCGGGACCCGCAACCCTGCCACCAGCCTCTCCAGCCTCTTCCGTTGCGCAGGCGCTGGCCGGGCAGCCCACGCAGGCGGCCGGGTTCCGGCATCCTGTGCCCCCGGTCCCGGCCACCGCTCCCACCCCCACCCCCGCCGCGCGTGCCCGTCACCGTAAACCCCTCCTCTTGGCAAGTGCCGTGGCGCTCCTGGCAGTCGTGGCGACGGCGGCCGTCGTCGTGCCGGACCTCCTCAAGGGGAAGGGTTCTCCGGAGGCGGCGGGAGACGGCACGAGGTCAGGAGCGGGCGGTACGGCCTCGGCCGCACCCCTCTGCGCACCGACGGGCGGAAAGCTCCGCTCCGCCGGAGCCGGGGCCCAGAAGGCCGCCGTGCAGCGGTGGACCGAGGGGTACGCCAAGGAGTGCGGCGGGTCCGCGAGCATCGACTACCAGCCGAACGGATCGGGCGCCGCGCTCGCGAGCCTCCTGGCCCGCCGGACCGAACTCGCCGTCAGCAACGTCGCCCTGACACAGGCTCAGCAGACCTCCGCCGCCAAGCGCTGCGGCCCCGACGGCGTCCTCCAGCTCCCCCTGAACACCCTCCCGATCGTGGTCGCGGTCAACATCCCCGGGGTCTCCGCCCTGAACCTGGACGCGCGTACCGTCGCCGACATCTTCAACGGGCGCGTCACCCGGTGGAACGATCAGGCCGTCGCCCGTCTCAACCCCGGCGTCTTCCTGCCCGCCGCGCCCGTGACGGTCGTCCTCCCCTCCGGCGAGTCCCCGCACACCCGGACCTTCACCCAGTACCTCTCCGCAGCCGCCCCCGACAACTGGCCGCGCCCGCCGTCGGACACCCTCGCCACCCCGTCCGGCACCACAGCCGTGACGGCGAAGACCCCCGTCCAGGAGGTCGCCGCGTCGAACGGCGGAATCACCTTCCTGCCGCTGACCGAGGCGCGCGGTACCACCACCACCCACGTCCGTCTCACCCCCGGACCCGACGCGGCCTCCGTACTTCCCGACGCGGATTCCACCGCCCGCACGGTGGCCCTGGCCCCCGCTCCGGCCGTCATCGGCCGGGGGAGCCTCACCCTCGACTACGCGAAGGCGGCCCGCACCGACGGCACGTACCCCCTGGTCCAGCTGTCGTACGCGGTGGTCTGCGCCCAAGGCAACGCGCCCGCCTCCCTCCCCGCGCTCCGCGGCTTCCTCCTGCACGCCCTGAGCGAGGCGGGCCAGGCATCGACAGAGCGCGAGGGCTACGGCGTACTGCCGAACGGACTCGCGGACCGGGTACGGAAGGCCGTACGGGACCTGGGCTAGCCCCGGCCCACGGCGAGGGGGACGGTGAACGGCTCGGACGGGCTTGAGGTGGCCACGTACGCCAGGCCGTCGTAGGACTCGTTCAGTACGACCGGCGTCCGGTGGAGGCGGTAGCTCCAGCGGGGGACCATCGCCCCGTAACTCCGGTGCGGATGGGGGGTGTCGGCCCACTCCCGGACGGCGTCGGGCGCCGAGCGCAGGTCCAGGAAGTGGTCGCCGGGGGTGGCCCCGGCGAGCTGTGCCTCGACGGTGTCGGCTTCGGGAGGACCGATCGGGTGGGTGGGGACGGGCGCGTTACGGGTTCGGGCGCGCGGCCCCCGCCAGGGGCCGGGAAGCGTGCGGTGCGCACGGAAGGCACCGCTGCCGAAGAGGAGGGCGAGGGCGTAGTAGGCGTGGCCGTGCCGGTCGTGGAGGTGGTGGCCGAGGGTGCGGATCGCGCCGCCGTGGCGGGCCTTGCCGATGTGTCCGTTGTGGGCCCAGAGCACGGTCTTCGCGGCCGGGGCGGCGGCCAGCTCCGCCTCCAGGGCGTCGGCCATGTGCCGGTCGCGTACGGCGAAGAGGGTCTGCTCCGGATCCGTGTGCTGCCAGGGGCGGGTGACCAGGTCGGCGGCCCGGACCAGGTTGCGGGCGTGCCGCAGGGTGTCGGAGCCGTGCGGTTCGAGGAGGCGTACCAGCTCCTCGGCCTCTCGCACCAGCCGCTGTCCGGGGTCGGGCCGCGAACCGGGCTGGGCGCCGTCGAGGGTGCGGAGCGCCGTGAGCAGGGTGGCGGCCCGGGAGCGTTCGGGTGCGGGGAGGCGGTCCGGGGTGGCGGCGAGCGCGGCGAGGGAGGGGCCGCACTTCTGCGGATCGATCCCGAGGAAGCGGACCTGCGCGGACTCGGGCCGCCCGTTGTTGTACGTACGCATCCACTCGACCATCGCGAGGACTTCCCGCGTCCGCCAGGTCCAGAACCCGAGCCCGGCGACGGCCTCCGCCGCACTGCCGATCCCGTGACGGACGTACGCGTCGACGGCGGGCGCGGCGGATTCGCTGGCCTCCATGGCGAAGGTCGAGTACCCCAGTTCGCGGACGAGGAAGGCCAGTAAGCGGTGTTTGAGCCGGAAGAACTCACGCGTTCCGTGCGTGGCCTCGCCGAGACCGACGATCCGCACGCCGTCGAGAACGTCCCGCAGGGGCTGGAGGTCGGTGGTCGGTGCGTCGGCGGAGAGCGTGTGGAGGGGGTGGGAGGAGCGGGCCAGCCAGCTCGTCGGGTCGGGTGCGGTCGTCATCTCACAGGACGGTAGTCGTCTCGGCGAGCATGAGGAGGAGGGTGGCGACGGACAGGGCGAAGTATGTTCCGGGGAAGGCGATGTTGTGGAAGACGCGGGCCCTGACGTGTGCGATCAGGGCGCCGGTGAAGAAGAGGACGAGGCCGGTCGCGGCGGCCAGGCCCAGGGGATGCAGGCCCAGCAGGCCGAGGAGCAGGCCCAGTGCGCCCGCCGCCTTGAGGAGGGCGAGCGGGGGGATCCAGGACGCGGGGACGTGCACTTCGGCCGCGTTGGCCTGGACGAACTTCGCTCCGGAGAGGTCGGTGGCGGCCACGGAGGCGTTGGCGAGGATCGTGAGCAGGGCGACGGTGAGGTAGGCGGCGTACACGGGGGCCTCCGGATTCGGGGGAGGGGGGAGGGTGGGGGTGTCTCGCCAACCACACTCCCGCTGCGGCTCCTTGGCGTCCAATACCTGCGTCTATAACCTGGCGGAATGGTGGATCGCGAAGGCTCTCCGGGCTCTGCGGCTGTTCCGGCCGCTCCGGCCGCTCCGGTCCGGAGGGTGAGTACGGCCGACGTCGACACCCGGCTGCTGCGCTACTTCGTCGCGGTCGCCGAAGAAGGCAGCCTCACCCGGGCCGCGGAGCGGCTGTACGTCTCCCAGCCCGCGCTGACCAAGCAGGTGAAGCAGTTGGAGGCGCAGGTGGGGGTGTCCCTGTTCGTACGTTCCCGGAGCGGCATGGCCCTCACCGAGGCGGGGCGGGCCCTTGCCGGGGCCGCGCCCGCGTTGCTCGGTGACTGGGAGCGGGCGTTGCGGACGACCCGGAGTGCGGCGAGCCGGGCGGCGCGGGTGTTGCGTGTGGGGTTCCTGGCCAGTGCCGCGAACGAGGCGACGCCGGGGATCGTGGCCGCGTTCGCCGCGCTGCGGCCCGGGTGGCGGGCCGACATGCGGCAGTCCTCGTGGTCCGACCCGAGTGCCGGGCTCGCGGAAGGGGAAGTGGACGTGGCGCTCGTACGGCTGCCGTTTCCGGGGGAGGAGCGGTGGCGGGTCAAGGAGTTGTTCGCGGAGGCGCGGTGGGTGGCGCTGGCCTCCGGACACCCCTTGGCGGGGCGGGAGTCGATCGACTTCCGGGAGCTTCTGGACGAGCCCTTCGTGGCGGCTCCGCCCGAGACCGGCGGCTGGCAGGGGCACTGGCTCGGGACCGAGGAGCGGGGCGGGCGGGCCGTTCGGATCGGCGCGGTCGTCGATCAGCCCGACGAGTGGCTCAGCGCGATCGCGAACGGGTACGGGATCGCGCTTGCTCCGGAGTCCGCCGCCCGGTACTACGCCCGGCCCGGCGTCGTCTACCGGCCGGTGCGTGGGGTGGGGCCGACGCGGGTGGGGGTGGCGTGGGCGCCGGGCGACGAACGGAACGAGGTCGTGCGGGACTTCGTACGGTGTTGCGTGGAGGGGGCGGGGCCCGGCCCGGGGGATGCCCTAACGTCCCCGGCATGACCCGCGCGCACCCCGTCGGCAGCGCCGACACCCGTCTGATCGTCCTCCGTGGCAACTCCGCCTCCGGCAAGTCCTCCGTCGCCGCCGAACTCCGCCACCGGTACGGCCGCGGCCTCGCCGTCGTCGGCCAGGACAACCTGCGCCGCGATGTGCTGCGCGAACGCGATGTGCCTGGTGCGGCGAACATCGGACTCATCGACACCGTCGCTCGGTACGCCCTCGATCACGGCTTCCACACGGTCGTGGAGGGCATGCTCTACGCCGACCGGTACGGCCCGATGCTGGAGGCCCTGTGCCGTGACCACCTCGGGCCGACGCGCATGTACTACCTCGACGTGCCGTTCGAGGAGACGCTGCGGCGGCACGGGACGAAACCGCAGGCGAAGGAGTACGGGGAGGTGCAGATGCGGGAGTGGTACCGGGAGTTGGATCTGCTGGGCGGTGGCCGGGAGACGGTCGTTCCGGCGGTCAGCAGCTTGGCGGAGACGGCGGGGCTGGTGATGGCGGAGGCTTTCGGGAGGGGGTAGCCGAGGTTCGCGGGAGGGGGCAGCCGAGGCTTTCGGGAGGGGCCGACCGGGGCACACCCCCGGGGGCCGGAGCGTGCCGGGGAGCCGCATAGAGTGCGGCGCCGTGCCCCTCTCATCGACCCCGTCACGGTCCGCCCTCTGGAAGGACGAGCAGTTCCTGCTGCTCGCCTCCGCGCGGACGATCTCCGTACTCGGCAACGGCTTCGCCCGCGTGGCCCTCGGCTTCGCCGTGCTGGCGCTGCCCGGAGCCACCCCGGGGCGGTTGTCGCTGGTGCTGGCCTGCCAGGCGCTGCCGCAGTTGGTGTTCGTCCTGCTGGGCGGGGTGATCGCGGACCGGATGTCCAGGGCACGGCTGATGGTGGTCGCGGACGTGGTCGGGGCGAGCGCCTACGCGGGGCTGGCCGGACTGGTGCTGTCCGGTCACGCGCCCCTGCTGCTGATGTGCGTGCTGGCGGTGGTGGCCGGGACCGCGACCGCCCTGTTCGCACCCGCCATGGACGGGCTGGTTCCGCTGGTCGTCCCCGCGGACCGGCTCCAGCAGGCGAACGGGCTGCTGCGGGTCGGCACGAACACCTCCTTGTTGCTGGGGCTCGCCGTGTCCGGTGTCGTCGTGGCGTGGCTCGGGGCCGGTTGGGCACTGGCCGTCAACGCGGCGTCCTTCGTCGTCAGCGCGGTGATCACGGCACGTTTGCGGATCCCCGGGCGGCGGCGGGCCAAGGCGACGACGGGCTGGGAGGACCTCAAGGAGGGGTGGCGGGAGTTCGCCTCCCGCCAGTGGCTGTGGGTCGTCGTCGCCCACACCTCCGTGGTGGTCGCAGGGCTCAACGCCAACATCGGCGTTCTCGGTCCGCTGCTCGCACAGGAGGAGTTGGGCGGCGCGCGGGCCTGGTCGCTCGTCGTGGCCGCCCAGGCGCTCGGGACCGTCGGCGGGGCGGTTCTGGCGGTACGCGTACGGGTGAACCGGCCCGTGCTGGTGGCGGTGCTGTGCTCCTTCCCCGCCACCCTGCCCATCGCGCTGCTCGCCCTGTCGGCCCCGGTGTGGACGATCGCCGCCGCCATGTGCGGGGCAGGCGTGGCCACGGCCGTCGGCGGGGTCGTCTGGGCCACCACCTTGCAGCGGGAGATCCCGGAGGAGGCACTGTCCCGCGTCAGTTCGTACGGCTGGTTCGGGGCGCTGGGCTTCGCGCCGCTGGGGCTGCTCGTGGCGGGGCCCGTCGCGGACGCGCTGGGGGTGCGGACGGCGTTGGCGGGGTGCGCGGCGCTGGTGGTGCTGGCGGCGGGGGCGGCGCTGCTGTCGCCGCAGGTCAGGCGGCTTGGCGGGAACGCAGAACCCGGCCGGGAACTCAGCGCGTGAAGACCAGGCTCACGTTGTGGCCGCCGAAGCCGAAGGAGTTCGACAGGACCGACTCCCACCGGCCTTTCCTGTTCTCGCCCCGGATCACGTCCAACTCCACGCGCGGGTCGAGGCGCTGGAGGTTGCGGACCGCCGGGGCCACCCCGTTCCGCAGGGCGAGCAGTGCCGCCAGTGCGCCCACCGCCCCGGACGCGCCCAGCATGTGGCCCGTCATCGACTTCGTCGCCGACACCGACACGTGCGTGCCCACCGCCCGGCGGACCGCCTCCGCCTCCGCCAGGTCCCCGGACTCGGTCGAGGTGGCGTGCGCGTGGACGTGGCCGACGGCGGACGGCGGTACGTCCGCGTCGCGCAACGCCCCCTCGATCGCCTGGACCTGACCGTCCGCGTCCGACGCCGTGATGTGCTGCGCGCTGGACGTCACCGCGCTGCCCGCCAGGGTTCCGTACGTACGGGGGTTACGGCGGGCCCGCGCGAAACCGGCGCGTTCGAGGACCACGATGCCCACGCCCTCGCCCATCACGAACCCGCTGCGGTCCACGTCGAAGGGCCGGGACACCGACTCGGGGTCGTCAGAACGCGTCGACAACGCTTTCATCTGCGCGAACGCGGCCAGCGTGAAGGGGTGCACGCACGCCTCGGTGCCGCCCGCCACCACCACATCGGCCCGCCCCGCCCGGATCAGGTCGAGCCCCACGGCGAGGGCCTCCGCCCCGGAGGCGCACGCGCTGACCGGGGTACGGGCCCCGCCCTTCGCGCCGAGGTCCATGCTGACCCACGCGGCGGGCCCGTTCGGCATCAGCATCGGCACCGCGAACGGCGACAGCCTCCGCGCCCCCGACCGCTCGAACACGTCGTCCTGCCCGAGCGTGGTGAGCACCCCGCCGGTCCCGGTGCCGATCACCACGGCCAGCCGCTCGGGCTCCACCTCGGGCGACCCCGCGTCCTGCCACGCCTCCCGCGCGCCGAGCAGCGCCAACTGCTCGCCCCTGTCCAGCTTCCGGGCCTCGGTGCGCGGCAGGAGCGCGGCCGGATCCTCGGTCAGCCCGGCCGCTATGCGTACGGGAGCCTCCTCGGCCCAGTCCTCCGTCAGGGCCCGGACCCCCGAACGGCCCGCCAGCATGCCTTCCCAGGTCGCCGCCGCGTCCGGGCCCAGCGGGGTCATCGCTCCGATTCCGGTCACCAGCACCTGGCACAACTGGTCGTTCATTCCGCGCTCCCTCGACCTTGACCTCGACATTGTCTTGTTCGCTCCCTACATACAGCGGGCGAGACCCTTCGTGTGTGTAGGGCGATCCTGTCAATGTTCCGCTGGGGATGCGCGGTTCAGGTCTACCGATTCGTATCCGTCGGCTTTGTTGGCTTCACACAAAGGTGTGCGAAGCGGAGGGAGTACTCGAAGATGCTCTCCACCGTCGCGTCAGGTACGCCGTGCCAGCCGTGCTCGGCGTCCGGGACCGTCCGGAGTTCGACTGGGGAGCCGGACGTGCCGTGCAGGGCCGACGCCAGCGACGTGCTGTGCGAGCAGTCGACCATGGTGTCCGCCTCGCCGTGGACGAGGAGGAACGGCGGCGCGGTGGGGCCCACGCGGGAGAGGGGGCTCGCCTCGGTCGCGCGTTCCGGAACCGTGGCCGGAGCTGCGCCCAGCAGGAGCGCCTCCGGCGTTGTGGGGTCCTCCGGGGTGAACGGCCCGCGTGCGGAGGTCAGGTCGCTCGGGCCGTACCAGACGACCGCCCCCGCCAGGGAAGGAGCGGTGAGGGCCAGGAGCGAGGCGAGGTGACCGCCCGCCGACTCGCCCCACACCACCGTCCGGTTCGTGTCGACGCCCAGTTCCTCGCTGCGGAGCGTGAGCCAGCGCAGAGCGGCGTGCAGGTCGTCGAGCGGGGCGGGGAAGGCGGCCTCGCCGCTGAGCCGGTAGTCCACACAGGCCACCGCGAAGCCTGCCGCCGCGATGCGGGCGAAGGGGCCGGGCGACCAGTCGCGCGTACGGAAGCCCAGGTCGGCGCGCCGACCGCGCCGCCACGCGCCGCCGTGGACGAACAGGATGAGGGGAGCGGGGGGTGGGTTCGACGGGGCAGGGGGGAGCCAGAGGTCGAGTTCCAGCGGGCGGCTGCCGGGGACCTCGGCAAAGGGGATGCCGCGCAACTCCACTGCGCCGGAGGGGGGTTCGGGCAGTGGGGCGTGATCGGGGTGCGGCGCGGCGATCAGGTCCCGTACCGATGGGGGAGGCGTGGGAGGCGTTACCCGGTCCGCCGTCACCGGACCTGCCGTCACCGGATCCGCCGTCATCCGGTCTGCCGTCACCTGGTCCGCCACTCGTGGTCGCGCAGGAAGCGCACGTCGAACTGCTCCGGCACGCTGCCGAACTTGTGCGGCTCCGGGATCACCGGCTCGCGCGGCAGTCCCAGCGCGTCGGCCGGAGCGCCGAGGGTCTCGAAGAAGCGCTCGAAGGTGCCGCCGGGGCCGGCCGCGACGCCGACGACCTGGCTGTGGTGGCGCTCCATGCGGTACGCGTGTCGGCAGTTCTTCGGTACGAAGCCGAAGTCGCCCGGCGTGAGCAGCTTCTCCTGCTGGATGCCCTCGGTGTCCTCGACGAACAGCCGGACCGCACCCTGCGTGACGTAGAAGACCTCATGGGTGTCGGCGTGTACGTGCGCCGGGATGATGTCGCCCTTCGGGCCCTCCACGGTGAAGAAGTTGAAGGTGTTCTCGGTCTGCTCGCCGCCCGCGTAGACGGTGATCAGGTCGCCGAAGAGGTGCGCGCGGTCGCCCTCGCCCCTCTCGATGAAGTACGGCTTCGTGGGGTCGGCGGGTATGCGGGAGGTGGTGCGGTAGCGGGTGGCGTACTCGATGGTCATGAGGTCCCTTCGGTCAGCTTCCTTCACCGGAAACGTCAGGCAGCCTGACATAAAGGTTGGGCGAGGGGCAAGCGGTCGTACGGCGTGGACAAGAGCCGGGCTGCGGTCCCGGGCGCGGGCCTGGGCACGGGCCCGGGTGCGGGCCTGGATACGATTTGCCCCATGCACCCCACCGGCCGCCGCAGCTTCCCTCACCTGCTCCATGACGCCCGGCGCTGGTTCGAGGAGGGGCTGCTGGCCGCGCTGGAGGAGGCGGGCGTCGCGTCGGTCTCTCCGACACAGGTCCAGCTGTTCGCCGTACTCGACGAGGACGGCACGACGGTCTCGGAGCTGGCCCGGCGTATGGGCGTCACCCGGCAGACCGCCCATCAGGCCGTGCACGGCCTGATCGCGGCCGGGCTGCTCGAACAGCGCCCCGATCCCGCGTCCGCCCGGCAGCGGCTGGTCCGGCGTACGGCGGAGGGCGAGCGCACTCACCGGAGGGCGGAAGCCGTCCTCGCCCGGCTGGAGGGCGAACTCGCGGCCCGGATCGGCGGGGAGGCGGTGGCTGCGCTGCGGGCGGCCCTGGAGGCGGAGTGGGGGAGCCCTAGGTGAGCGGGGTGTCGGACGGGCCCGAGCCTGTGACCGGGCCGCTCCTGTGTCCGGACCCGCCCCTGTGTCCGGACCCGCCCCTGTGACCGGACCCGCCCCTGTGCCCGGGCCCGCCCCTGTGCCCGGGCCCGCCCCTGTGCCCGGGCCCGCCCCTGTGCCCGGGCCCGCCGATTTATCCCGGGCTGCCCGGGTACGGGTTCAGGATGACCACCTACGTCGTCACCCTCCCCGGCACCCTGCTCGACAAGCTGACGCCCGACGCCCACGCGGCACTCCTGCGCGAGCTGAGCCCGGCCGACCCCCGGCACACCGCCCTCGGTGAGGCCGAGGACCTCGACCGGCTCACGCTCGACACGGAGAACTCCACCTTCGTCATCCGCCTCGAAGTGCAGGCCGCCACCAGCGGGGAGGCCGAGCTCGAAGCCCGCAGGATCGCCGGCGCGGCGCTCCGCTCGGTCGGCCTGGACGAGAAGGCGGCACCGATGGGGCCTGCCGCCATCTCCGGCATCGATACGGAGTGAGCATACGGAGTGATCGGGGGGCGGGGGAGACCCTGAGGTCGGGTGTGCGCGGCTATGGGAACCTCGGCATCCCCGCGTTACCCTCCGCCGCATGATTCCCACGGTCGTCTGGGGCACCGGCAACGTCGGCCGCGCGGCCATCCGCGCCGTCGACGCTCATCCGGAGCTGGAACTCACCGCCGTACTGGTCCACGATCCGGCCAAGGTCGGGCGTGATGCGGGTCAACTCGCCGGACTCGAAAGGGAGTTGGGGGTGCGCGCGGTCGACGACGTCGATGCCGTGCTGGCCGCCCGGCCCCGCGCGGTCGTCTACGCGGCCTCCGGCGACATGCGCCCCGACGACGCCCATGCGGACGTCGCCAGGGCGCTGCGCGCCGGGGCGGTGGTCGTCACCCCCGCCCTCTACGCGCTGTACGACCCGCCGAGCGCCCCGCCCGAACTCCTCAAGCCCCTCCGTGAGGCCGTTGCCGAGGGGGGTGGCTCGTTGTTCGTCTCCGGGGTCGACCCGGGGTGGGGCAACGACGTGCTGCCGTTGTTGATCAGTGGGCTCGGGAGCAGGCTCGACGTCATCCGCTGCCAGGAGATCTTCGACTACTCGACGTACGACCAGCCGGACTCGGTCCGCGATCTCATCGGCATGGGGCATCCGCTGGACTATGTGGCGCCGATGATGTTGGAGACCGTTCCGACGATGGTGTGGGGCGGTCAAATCCGGCTCATGGCAAGGGCGTTGGGCGTCGAGATCGAAGAGGTGCGGGAGACGATGGTCAGGCGTCCGTTGGAGCGGACCGTCAGTACGCGCACCATGGGCGAGTTCGAGGCGGGCACGCAGGGCGCCGTCCGCTTCGAGGTGCAGGGGATCGTGGGGGGTGTGCCGCGACTGGTGATCGAGCACATCACCCGGATCCATCCGTCGTGCGCTCCTGACTGGCCGTCGCCGCCCGACGGGGCTGGCGCGCACCGGGTGATCGTCGAGGGGCGGCCCCGTATCGAGGTCACGGTCGAGGCGAGTGACGAGGACGAGAACCGTTCGGCGGGCGGGAACGCCACGGCGGTGGGGCGGCTGGTGAACGCCATTGACTGGCTGGTCGGGAGACCTGCCGGGATCTACGACGCGCTGGATGTGCCTTTGCGACCGGCGCGGGGGCGGCTCGGAAGGAGCTGGGGATGAGCGGCATCGAGATCGACGTTCCGGAGGGCAAGGACCCCATCGAGTACGTGTGGGGGGACATGGTTCCCGGGATCGGGCCTGCCGCGGCGAACTTCTCGCTGGCGGTGTATGCCCATACGACGCTCGGGCTGCGGGAGTTCGAGGCGGCGCGGTTGCGGATCGCGCAGTTGAACGGGTGTCTGTTCTGTCTGGACTGGCGGACGGAGAGGGAGGGGGAGAAGGTCGAGGAGGGGTTCGCGGAGGCGGTCGCGGAGTGGCGGACCACGGATGCCTTCGACGAGCGGACGAGGTTGGCGGCGGAGTACGCGGATCGGTATGCGCTTGATCATCATGGGTTGGACGAGGATTTCTGGGGGCGGATGGCTGGGGCCTACAGCCAGGTGGAGATCGTCGAGCTGACGATGAGTCTCGGGGCGTGGCTGGCGTTCGGGCGGCTCAATCACGTGCTGGGACTGGATGGGCGGTGTGTGCTGCCGGGGCGGTGAGGTGGCTGGGGGCCGGAAAGATTTCCGGATGAGGGTGCATGTCCGCTGGGAAGGGGGGCACCAGCACTATCGACCCGAGCTCGCAGGCACATCCCCCCAGCCTGCTGAGCGCCCTGAATGCCCCTCGGCCACCCCCCGGCCGAGGGGCATTCGCCTGTCCGGGGGCGTACCGCTCCGGGTTTCACTTGGATTCTTCAGTCCCTTCAGTCCCTTGAGTCCCTCCGGTTCTGCTCGGCCGGTGCGGTCGGGGAGGATGGGGGGATGATCTTCGGCGATTCGGGTGGGCGGGGCGTGGGCGTGCGGGCCCGCGTCGGCGGCGTGCCGCAGGTGCTGTACGCGGCGGGCGCGTGGGCGGCGTACGACGAGCTGTACGAGGACGATCCGGCAGGCCGTACCGACTCCGCCGACCGGCGGTGTCATGCGCACGCCTCCAACCGTGAGCGCGCCGACGCGTGGGAGGGCGTACGAGCACAGTGGACGAAGCCGCTGGGGCCGGTCCTGCGGTCGGCGGGGGCTGGGGCAGCATGAACGAGGACACGGCCGAACTGGCCGACTCCGTACGGCACTTCACACTTGTCTGCGACGGGGAAGTCCTGTCCTGCGCGAAGGCGGAACCGACCGTTCCCGCCACCGCCCCCCTCGCCGCCCTCGTCCTCCACGGCGCGGGCAACGGCGACAAACAGAGCCCCACCGTCCTCGCCGCGCACCTCGCCGCCCGGGGCCACCACGCACTCGCCTTTGACTTCTCCGGCCACGGCGACAGCTCGGGCGCCTTGGGCGAGCTGAGCCTGCGCCGTCGCTTCGAACAGGCCCGTACCGTCGCCGACGCCTGCCTCCCGGCCGACGTGCCCCTCGTCCTCGTGGGCTTCAGCATGAGCGGCCAGACCGTCGCCGACCTGGCCGCGCACTACGGGCCACGGGTCGCCGCGATCGGCCTCGGCGCACCGGCCGTGTACGCGGCCGAGGCGTGGCCGGTGCCGTTCGGCGCGGGCTTCACCGGGATCATCCGTACGCCGGACAGCTGGCGGAAGTCCCCCGCGCTCGACGTCTTCCGGGGGCTGCCCGAAGGCGTCCGCGCGGTGCTCGCCACACCGGCCGTCGACGCGGTGATCCCGCCGGAGGTCACCGGGGCCGTCGAGGAGGCACTTGGCGCTTCGCGGGCGGAGTACGTACGGACGGTGCTTCCTGAGGCGGACCACCGGCTGAGCCTGTGGTTCGCCTCGGACGCGGAGTCGAGGGGGCGGTTCCTGGACGCGCTCGTCGGGGGCGGCGGGCGGGGGCCGGGGAGGGGGAGAGCGGCGGGGGGCGTGACGTACGGGGTGCAGGGGGCGCACAGGGCGTAAAGCCATGTCCGGACGAGATGCACTGCGGTGAGGTTGAGCGCGTGACCACCCAACTCGCAGCGCGGGGCCACGGGACGGCTTCGGTCGTGCTGCCTGCCCAAGTGGCTGAGGGGTAGTCCCTGTTGAGCCGCTGGCCGTCGTCGCTACCGGTCGAGTCCCTGGTCCTCCAGAACCTCCCGGATCACGTGCCGGGAATTGGCGGCCAGTGCCGGGTTGGTGACGCGGTAGTAAGGGAGCTGGATCAGTGCCACGGACAGCGCCCAGGCCCGGCCCCGTTCCCAGGTCGCGTCGTCCGCGCCGAGGTGGGAGCGGTACGCGGGACGGGCCTCGGCGGGCAGCAGGTTCCAGGCCGGAAGCAGGTCGACCGTCGGGTCCCCCACACCGACCGTGCCGAAGTCGATGACGGCGGAGAGGCGTCCGTCGCGCAGCAGTACGTTGCCGGGCGAGATGTCCCCGTGCACCCAGCACGTCACGGGCGCGGGATCGGGCAGGGCCAGCGCCGCTTCCCATACGGCGCTGATCGCATCGGTGTCGACGTCCTCGGGCCCCATCCGCAGCTGCTCGATCGCGTCACGGGTGGCCTCGTCACGGGTCGCCAGCGGCACCCCGCGGGAGTTCGGCGGAGCCTCGGGATGCGGCTCGACGCGCCGCAGCGCGATTACGAACTCCGCCAACTCCTTCGCCAGCAGGGCGGGTTCGGGGATCGACCCCACCACGGGGTTGCTTCCCTCCAGCCACCTGTACACCGCCCAGCCCCATGGAACGCCCTCCCCGGGCGCTCCGGCCCCGACCGGCTCGGGAACACGTACCGGCAGCAGTGGTGCGAGCTCCGGCAGCCACCGCTGCTCCAGCACCACGGCCTCCACGGCACGGGCCATGCGCGGCAACCGTACGACCAGGTCGTCCCCGAGCCGGAACATCGCGTTCTCGGTTCCCGAGGAAGGGACCCGCTCGACGGGCAGCCCGGCCCACTGCGGAAACTGGCTCGAGACGAGCCGTTCCACGAGCGGGGCATCGAGGTCGATCTCGTCGGCATGCATCTTGCTGCTCCGGCCACTGCTCCGGCTCATGCTCGGGTCGCTGCTCCGGCTCATGCTCGGGTTGCTGCTCGGGCCACTGCCCTGGCTACTGCTCTTGCTGCTGGCGGCGCACATGGCCCCGATTCTTCCTGCTGGTCACGGGAGAGCGCACACGAATTACTTCCCGGTGGGGTGGGGCGAGGTGCATTCTGGGTGCCATGACACTTGACGATCTTGACGCCCCGACCGTTCATGCCTGGTCAGCCGTGGGTGGGCGGCCGGAACTCGCCGAGCGCGTCGCGTACGAGGGGGCGGGTGACGTGCTGCCCGCGCAGCTGCCGGTGCGGCAGTTGGCGCGGGCGACGGTGGGGGCTGCCTCGCTGGCCGCCGCCGAGTTGGCGGCCGTGCGCGGTGGGGGAGACCTGCCGCAGGTGCGGGTGTCGGAGGGGGCGGTGGCCACCGCCTTCCACAGCGAGCGCAACCTCCGCATCGACGGCCGCGCGCCGATCAACTTCGCCCCGCTGTCAGGGTTCTGGCGTACGGCGGACAGTTGGGTGCGTACGCATGCGAACTATCCGCACCACCGGGCGCGGCTGCTGAGCACGCTCGGCATCGCGGGCGACGGGTCGCGCGACGATCGGGCGCTGGCGGGGGTGCTCGCCGCCGAGCTGGCGACGCGGGAGGCGCGGGAAGTACAGGAGACCGTCTACGCGGGAGGCGGCCTCGCGGTGGCGCTGGCCCCGGCACCGACCGCTGCGCCGGACGTTCCGCTTCCGCTGGTGGAGGTGCGGGAAGCGGAGGGGAGCGGTCCGAGCCCGAGGCGGTTGGGGGAGTCCGCTTCCGCTGCCGTCGCGACGTCGGCTCCGGCGGAAGGGGTACGGGTCCTGGACCTGACCCGGGTGCTGGCGGGGCCGGTGGCGGGGCGCACGCTGGCACTGCTCGGGGCGGACGTGCTGCGGGTGGACGCGCCGCAGCTGCGCGAGGACGCGGACACGTACACCGATACGGGGATGGGAAAGCGGTCGACGCTGCTGGACCTGGGGACGGCAGGGGACCGCGAGGTCTTCGAGGAACTGCTGGCGACGGCGGACGTGGTGCTCTCGGCGTACCGGCCAGGCTCCCTGGACCGGCACGGCCTCGCCCCGGAGGCGCTGCTCGAACGGCGTCCTGACCTGATCGTGGCGCAGTTGTGTGCGTGGGGGTGGGCCGGGCCGTGGGCAGGGCGGCGGGGCTTCGACAGTCTCGTGCAGGTGGGGACCGGGATCGCCGCGATCGAGGGGGAGGGGGCGGGCGAGGGAGGCCGACCGGGGGCGTTGCCCGCGCAGGCGCTGGACCACGGCACGGGATACCTCATCGCGGCGGGTGTGCTGCGCGGTCTGACGGAGCGTCAGGAGACGGGGCGTGGCCGTCACTTGCGCTTCTCGCTTGTCGGTACCGCCTCCTGGCTGATGCACGGGCTGCGCCCGGAGCCGCCGACGTCCGACGTGCACGACGAAGGGCGCTGGATGGCGGCCTGCGAGTCTCCGTACGGGAAGCTGGGGCACGCGCTCCCGCCCGTCGCGTACGAGGGCGGCCCGGCGAACTGGGCCCGGCCGGTGGGGCTGTGGGGGGCGGACGCGCCGAGCTGGCGCTGAGCTGGCGCTTGGGGGGTGCTGAGGGGGTGCGCTTGTTGAGGGCCCTCAAGGCCCATCGGCCCCACATGAGATGCTGCAACTCCCAGCCCCCGCCCACCTCAATCACCCCACGAGGCCCACCATGTCCGATCCCCTCGTAGCGCCCCGCACCTTGCCCTCCGGGCCGTATCCCGAAGTGCTGAAGATGCCTGAACTTCTCCCCGACGTATGGGTGTTGCGGATCTCCACGTACGACGGGTACGACGAGGCCGAGGCCGAGCGCACCCTGGAGCTGCTCGATCCCGGCGAGCGGGAGCGGCACTCCGCCTTCCGGCGGGAAGAGGACCGGGCGAGGTACCGCGCCGCGCACGCCGCTCTGCGGCGGCTGGCCGGAGCGTACCTCCGGCAGGAACCCGCTTCCCTGGTCTTCGGGCGGGAGGACTGCCCGTTGTGCCCCGAGCCGCACGGGCGGCCCTCCCTTCCGGGAACCGGCCTGCACTTCTCGCTTTCGCACAGCGGGGATCTCGTGCTGCTCGCCTTCGGGGCGACTGCGGTCGGGGCCGACGTCGAAGAGCTGCCGTCCGCGAAGCAGGCCGACGAGGTCGCCTCGGCCCTCCACTCCCGGGAGCGGGCCGAGCTGGCCGCCCTGCGAGGGGACGACGGGGCGCGCGTTGCCGCCTTCGGGCGGTGCTGGACCCGGAAGGAGGCGTACCTCAAGGGCACCGGCACGGGCATCGCCGTACCGCTCGACGGGACGTACGTCGGGGCCGGGGCTCGACCCGGGGACGTTCCGGGGTGGCGCATCCTCGACGTGGAGGCGCCCGAGGGGTACGCCGCTGCCATCGCGTACGCCGTCTGAAGTGACCGGTGGTGCTGCTGGTGCTGACAGCGCTGACAGCGCTGACAGGGCTGGTAGCGCTGGCAGTGTTGGCAGACCGGCGGTGCGGTTACCTTAGTGATCATGCCTGCGAAGACACCCCTGCCCGTCACGCTCACCGGCCGCCACGTGCGCCTCGAACCGCTCACCGAGGCGCACCTCGGCGACCTCTTCCTGGCGGGTGGCCGGGACGAGGAGGTGTGGCGCTGGCAGGGCGGCCCGGCCCCGCAGACCGAGGCCGAACTCGCCGAGCTGCTCCGGTCCGTGCTGGACGAGGAGGACTACGTGCCGTTCGCCGTGATTCACCTGGCGAGCGGCAGGGCCGTCGGCTGGACGACGTACATGGACATCGCCGTGGAGGACGAGCGGCTGGAGATCGGCTGGACCTGGTACGGGCGCGCGTACTGGCGCTCCCCGGTCAACACCGAGTGCAAGCTGCTCCTGCTCGGCCACGCCTTCGAGGACCTGGGCATGGGGCGCGTCCAACTGAAGACCGACCACAGGAACGAACGCTCCCAGGCCGCCATCGCCCGCCTCGGGGCCCAGCGCGAGGGCGTTCTGCGCCGCCATCGCCGCCGCCCGGACGGCACGTGGCGCGACTCGGTGTACTTCTCGCTTCTCGCGGAGGAGTGGCCGGAGGCGAAGGCGCGGCTGGGGGCCCGGCTCGTACGGTGACGGGAAGCACTTGTCCGGCGCCCGGAAAGCCATTCCCCGGTGACCCCGCCCGTATCGTCGTCGGCTGGGCCGTCCTCAAGGACGAGCCCCAACAGGACCGGCGCTGCGCGCGGCACGCCGAGTGCGGGCAGCGGCAGGCCACCACCTGCGACCGGGGCGAGGACTCGATGGTTTGCGGCCGGGCCTCCGTGACGACCTGGGCGCTCGCTGCCTGAACCCCGACTTCTCCACGGCGGGCCCGCCACCTCCCTGGTGGCGGGCCCGCCGTACGCCGGGGGCCTTCGCCGTCAGAGCCCCGCCCGCTCCGCCCGCAGCTCCGACCGTACGAGCTCCAGCAGTCGGCCCATCCAGTTGCGCCCCGCCGCGCCGCTCTGGTCCCAGTAGTCACGCGGAGGCAGCCCCACGTGGTGCAACGGGGCGTCCCCGGTGCCCACCAACTCATCGGCGAGGTCCACATGCTGGGCGAACTTCGCCCGCACCAGCCGCGTCATCACGGCCAGCCGGACATCTTGCCAGCCCGCCCGGCGCGGTGCCTCCTCGCCCAACTCCCGCGCCCCCACGGGGTTCTGAGCGGTCCGAATCAGCTCCGCCCGTTCGGCGTCGTCGGTGGACAGCGCCCAGTACGCGTGCGTCACCGTCGGATACGTCACGCCGTCGACCCGGATCGGAGCAGGGTGTTCGTTCCGCAGCCGCGCCACGGGTCTCTTCTCCGCCCGGCCGAAGGCGGGCTCCACCCGGACCGGGGGAGTGCGCGGGCGCTGCGGCCCGTCCGCGTCCCGGTGCCGCTCGGCCGCGTCCCGCCAGTGCGCGTGCTCGGCGAAGTACCGTACGGCTTCCTCGTGGTCCTCCTCGTCGACGGGCTCGTCGAGCCGCTCGGCCGTACCGCCGGGACCGGCCGCGAGGACCTGGAGCGGGAGGTCCCGGGCGTCCGTGTCGCCGAGTGCGTACACGCGCAGGGACTCCGGAATCTCCAGGTACGCGGCCCGGAGCGCCGCCCGGTTGGCGTCGGTGCGTTCGGCCAGGAAGACCTCGACGGCGACCAGGCACCGTGCGGTGGAGGTGGGCCTGCCGTTGAGCTCTTCGATCTCGTCCCGCACCTCGCCGATCAGGCATTCCGGCTCCGTGTACGAGCGGACGCCGGTCATGGTCCAGGAGCCGACCCGGAACGCGGACGCCCGCTCTCCCTCCGCCAGTTCGGTGACGACCCGCCCGGACCTGACCAGCTCCGCGAACTCCTCCACGGTGACGAGGCCGTCGCCGCGCCAGTCGATCAGCCCGTCCGCGTACACGACGAGGCCGGTGAGGTGACAGATGCCGCCGCCGCGATGGAAGGCGTGCCGCCAGGTGCCGGGTACGCGTTCGCCGTCGGCGTCGCGGTAGGTGGGGTTTCGCAGGGCCATGGGACCCGACCCTAAGACCGTGCCGTGGGGCTCGGTGCGGCAGGGACCGTGCAGCAGTCACAGGCTGGTGGTGCGAACACCAGGATCAGCGGGCTCTCTCGTGCGCCGCGCCGCCCCTGCCAGGATCGCCCCCATGAACCCACGCACCACCCTCGTCACCGGCGCGACCCAGGGCCTCGGCCGAGGCATCGCCCTCGACCTCGCCGCACGCGGTGACACCGTTCTGCTGCACGGCCGCGACCGGGCCCGCCTCGACGCGGTCGCGGACGAGGTCCGGGCCGCCGCGCCGGACGCCACCGTCCGTACGTACCTCGCGGACCTGTCCGACCTCGACCAGGTCCGCGAGCTGGCCGCACAGGTGAGGGCGGCGGAGCCCCGGCTCGACGCGCTGGTCAACAACGCGGTCGCGGGCGGCGGTTCGGAGCCGCTGCGCAGAGAGCTGAGCGCGCAGGGCCACGAGCTGCGCTTCGCCGTCAACCACCTCGCCCCGTACGCCCTCACCCGGGGCCTGCTGCCCCTGCTCACCGCGTCCGCGCACACCGGCTCCGCGCCCGCCCGCGTCGTCAACGTGGCCTCCATCGGCCAGGAGGCCCTCGACTTCGACGACCTCATGCTGGAACAGGGCTACGAGGGGCTGCGCGCCTACTGCAGGAGCAAGCTCGCGCTGATCATGGCGACCTTCGAGCTGGCCGCCGAACTCGACGGCACGGGTGTCACCGTCAACACCCTCCACCCCGCCCACCTCATGGACACCAGGGGTGTGCGCGAGTACGGCCTCACTCCGGCGGTGAGCGTCGAGGACGGCGTGCGCCCGACCGTCCGCCTGATCCTCGACCCGGAGCTGGGCTCCACCACGGGCCGCTACTTCGACCAGTTCACGGACACGCGCGCGCACGAGCAGGCGTACGACGCCGATGTCCGCCGACGACTGATGACGATCACCGACGAGCTGGTTCGCGGATGCGTGCCGACGGACTGACCCACTTCGGCCGACCTCCCGGGCCACCTCGGCCGACCGGCTCTTGGGCCACTTCCGCCGCTGCCACGGTCACCTCGTCCAGCACTGAGGCGCGGGGGTGGCGACTACTCGACGTGGGACGGCCGTCCGGCACGGGACGACCGCCCTGCACGGGACCCGGCCAGCTCGCGCAGTGCCCGGCCGATGGTTTCCACGCCTTCGGAGACGGCGCTGGTGGAGCCCGCCGCGTAACCGAGGACGAGGCCCTGCGGACCGGACAGTTGACGGTGCCAGGACAGGGGCTGGCACTTCACGCCGTGGGCGAGTGCGGCTGCGGCCAGCTCCGTGTCCGGAACGTCCTGCGCGTACGTGACCGTCAGGTGCAGGCCCGCCGCCGCGCCGTGCACGACCGCACCCGGCAGATGGGTGCCAACGGCGTCGATCATCGCGTCGCGGCGGCGAACGTGGCGGCTGCGGAGCAGACGGAGGTGGCGTTCCAGCTGGCCGGTGTCCATCAGGCGGGCGAGCACCAGTTGGGGGAGGACGGCGTTGCCGAGGTCGGTGAAGCGTTTCGCGCTGGTCAGAGCAGGGAGGTAGCGGGGCGGCGGCACCATCCAGCCGATGCGCAGGGCGGGGGCGAGGAGTTTGGAGACGCTGCCCAGGTAGCAGACGCGGTCGGCGAGCAGGGAGCGGAGGGCCGGGACCGGCGGGCGGTCGTAACGGTGTTCGGCGTCGTAGTCGTCCTCGATGATCAGGCCGTCGTGCGTGGTCGCCCAGTGCAGGAGCTCGCGACGCCGCTCGCCGCTCGTGACGACGCCGGTCGGGAACTGGTGGGCGGGCGTGAGGAGGACGGCCGGGGCTCCGGTGGCGTGCAGCGCGTCGACGCGGACGCCGTCCTCGTCGACCGGTACGGGCGGGGTGGTGAGGCTTCCGTTGAGGAGGTGCTGGCGGGTGCCGAGCGAGCCGGGGTCCTCGACGGCGATGCTGTCGATGCCGTCCGCGTGGAGTATCGGATGGAGGAGGGTGAGGGCCTGGGCCGTACCGGCGACGATCAGTACCTCGTCGGGGCCGACCCGGATGCCACGGCTGCGGGCCAGCCAGTCGGCGACGGCCCGGCGCAGCCGGAGGGCGCCGCGGGGGTCTCCGTAACCGAGGTCGTCGGCGGACAGTTCGGCGAGCACGGCCCGCTCGGCGCGGAGCCAGGCCGCGCGGGGGAAGGCGGTGAGGTCGGGCCTTCCGGGGGTGAGGTCGATGCGGGTGCGGGCGGCGCGCAGGGCGTCGAAGACTTCGGGTCCGGGGGTGCCGGAGAAGAGGGCGGCGGGCGATGCGTGGTGCGTGAGGTGTGAGGGGGGTGTTGGTGCTGGCGGGGGCGCGGGGTGCTGAGTGGCGGAGGTTGATGGCGGTACGAGGGGTGCCTGCCGGGGCGGGCGTGGCGGGGCGGGGGTTTGGCGGGGCCGAGTGCGTCGGGCGGGGGCGCTCGGCGGTGCTGGGGACGGCGCGTTCGGGGCGGGGTCGTGCACGGCGCAGCCGTACGCGGCGGGACCGTACGAGGACGGGGTCATCGACCCCCCGAGGGGGGCCGCGACGACCGTCGTACCGCCGCGCCTCCGTCCCTCGACGTGGCCGTCCTCGGTGAGGCGTCGGTACGCCTCGGTGACCACACCCCGGGAGACGCCGAGTTCGGCGGCGAGGACCCGTGTGGGCGGCAGCTTGGCACCGACGACGAGGCGGCCGTCGGCTATGGCCTGCCGCAGGTGCCGCGACAGCCAGTCGGCCTTGCCGCCCGAAGGGGCCATGCCGACGTTCAGTTGGAGGAAGTCGGAGCCGTGCGCCACGGGTCCGTGTGGTGCGGGCCTGTGTGTCGTGGGTCCGTGTGCCGTGGGTGTGTGCGGTGTGTGCGGTGTGTGCGCCACGGGGTCGACGGCCGGGTCGGCTGCCGCGACCGTCCTGCTGCCCGTCACCCGTTTCATCCGATTCACCCGTTTCCCTTCGTCCATCGGGCCATGCTGCCACGCACGGCCAGGACCCCGTGGCGCCGTCCACGCGCCGGGCAGAGGTCAGGAGCCGAAGGTGAACTCCGGTGCGGATGCGCTGAGTACGGCCGTCCTCGGGTCGGTCCGCCAGTGGGCGGCCAGCTCCTCGGCAAGGGTCTTCAACATCTCCGGGACGGTCTCCGCCTCGTCACCGCCGCCTTCGTGCATGGCCTCCACCACGACCAGGATCCGGGCGGTGTGCGGCCCGACCGCCGAGTGGCCGCTCTGCCGGTTCGTCCAGCGCCGGGCATGGGCCCGCCCTTCGGAGTCCACGAACGTCACTTCCCCCACGGCCGGGTGCTCGGTCTCCCCGCCGAAGGTGGTGTAGTGCTCGTCGCCCCGGGCGTGACGCACCTCCAGAAGCGGGCCCGCGATGCGGTCGGCGTCGAGGGCCGCGACCGGGACCCCGTACGCGACGGAGACCGCGTTGCACAGGTCGACCACGGGATGGATGCTCGGCAGCGCCCGCTCCTTGCGCAGCCGCCGCAGCAGTGACTCGGAGGCGCACCGGTACTGCGTCGGCTTCAGCCCCATCCTGGCGAACGCCCGCCGCCAGGCGAGGACTTCGGGCAGCTGCCCCTCGGTGGCGTCGGCCAGCCGGGCCAGGGCGCGGCCCGTGTACTCCGCGACCCCCGCTCCGACATCGGCGTCCCCTGCCACACCGCTGGCGTACAGCACGCCCGCACTCAGTTCGGGGTGGGCGGACCAGATGGTGCCCGCGTGCCGGAAGCGCATCTCAGGCCACCGCCAGTCGTGCGCTGAGCCCCACGAAGGAGACGGCGAACACCCGGCGGATGACGGTCATCACGCGCGGCCGGGCCAGCACCCGGTCCCGTACGGCTGCGGCACACACGCCGTACACGGCGAAGACGGCGAAGGTCAGAGCCATGAAGACGGCGCTGAGTTCGAGCATCGCGCCCAGCGAACCGGACCGGTCGGCAGGCACGAACTGCGGCAGGAACGCGACGAAGAACATCGTGAGCTTGGGATTGAGCAGATTGAGCAGCACCGCCGAACCGATCACGCGCCCCGCCGACCGGGCCTCGGCCCCTCCCACTTCCAGGGCGTCCTTGTCGCGCAGGGTGGCCCACGCCATGTAGAGCAGATAGCCGACACCGAGGTACTTCACCACGTCGAAGGCGACGGGGCTGGCGTGCAACAGCGCGGCGAGCCCGGTGACCGAAGCCACCAGATGCGGTACGACACCGAGCGTGCAGCCGAACGCGGCGACCACACTGGCCCCGCGTCCGTGGGACAGCCCGGCGGCGAGGGTGTACACGACACCGGGCCCCGGGGTCAGCACCACGGCGAGGGTGGTGAGCAGGAACGCGACACTCAAGGGGACCTCCACAGGACCACGATTTTCCAGGTGCTCCC
This sequence comes from Streptomyces sp. NBC_00237, assembly GCF_026342435.1. Classification (NCBI taxonomy): domain Bacteria; kingdom Bacillati; phylum Actinomycetota; class Actinomycetes; order Kitasatosporales; family Streptomycetaceae; genus Streptomyces; species Streptomyces sp. NBC_00237. The sequence continues at coordinate 517,487 of NZ_JAPEMT010000004.1, forward strand.
CACCCTGACCCGTCGATGGTCCACCGAACAGGGCCAAAGACAGCCCGTCTGACAGGTCCAATTCCCCTTCCGGGAGTGCCGTTGAGACACATGCGCCGTTGGGGCGCACGTCTTAACGCCCCTGAGCCGCTCGCCCCGCCGTCCCGCACTGCTCGTGGGTGTCATCCAGGCGAGCACGCATCCGGGGTACATCGCGGTGCGGAGGCAGGGCGATTCGGGCTCTTGGGCCGTTGTCAGACCCGGCGGTTACGGTGGTTGATCACTGACACCCGAACCCTGGGGCCTTGGGGGGGACTTGCATGAACACGCACCCGGATGTGGCCGAACTGCTCGAACTCGTGCCTGCGGATCTCGCGGGCGGTGAGCGGGTCGACTGGGGCGCGGCGGAAGCCGCCCTGGGGACCGGGCTGCCGAGCGACTACAAGGCCGTGCTCGATGCGTACGGCATGGGGAACATCGGCGAACTCGTCATCGTGCCACCGGTTCCCGGCTCCATACGGGCCTACGCGGACTTCCACATGGCGGCTCAGGCGGTCGAGCTGCGCCACCTCTGGGAGTCCGACGGGGGTGTCCCGGGCGTGGACCTCGGAGCCGATGCGGTCCTGCCCTGGGGCAGCGGCATGAACGCCAACGAGATGGGCTGGCTCATGAACGACCCGGACCCGGACAAGTGGCCCGTCGTCGCCTGGCGGAGGCACCACTCGTCCGACGAGTCGGCGTGGGCCCTGTTCGACTGCGGAATGGTCCGGTTCCTGACCCGCATGATGAGGGGGCAGTTCGAGGACTGCCCCCTCGGCCACGCGTCGCTCTGGAAGCGAACGGACACCTTCGTCAGCTGGAAGGAGCAGGGTCGCCGGTACGTGGCGGGGCTGGACCCACGCACCGGGGAGCCCGATCCCTATGCCGGGACGTATCCCGTGCGCGCGGAGGACTGGACCTGAGGGGGGAGAGACGTCAGGCGGCCGGGGCAGGGGCCGGGTCCGTGGCCAGACGGGCGTGGAGGTGTTCGTCGTGGTACTCGCCGTCGCCGAAGCGGTACGAGGCGCGGAGCGTGCCCTCGGCGGGGAAGCCGGCGCGCAGGCCCACCCGGCAAGACGCCTCGTTCTCGACGGCGTGCGCGAGTTCGAGGCGGCGGACGCCCGCCGTGCGGAAGGCCCACTCGGTGGCGGTCCGGACCGCGCGGGTCGCGAGGCCACGCCCTCGGGCGGCGGGGAGCAGCCAGTAGCCGATCATGCCGAGCCCGTCCGAGCGGTCCGTCCAGCGGACGGTGAGGGTGCCCAGGAAGCAGGGGTCGGTGTCGGGGTCCTTCGCGGTGTCGAGCAGGGCGAAGGTGCCGGTGGCACCGGAGGTCCAGGCGTCGTCCCGTACCTCCAGCCACGTGACCGCAGCGGCGTGATCGGCGGCGGGAAGGGGGTTCCAGAGGGCTATCTGCGGGTCGGCGGCGGCGTCCATCAGGCCCTGGAGGAGGACTGGGGACTCGATGTCCTTGCGGCTCCAGGGGCGCAGGAGGGAGTCCCCGAGGTCGAGGGTTTCGGGCGTGAACGCGCGCGGGCCGACGGCCGGGGCGGGGGAAGTGCTCATGAGGCTTCTTTCTAGCGGGGTCGTACCGCTGTGGCCAGCGGATATTGAGGGGGGAGGGGGCGGGGGCCAGCCGATTCCTGCCGGACCCTGCCCCCTCCCTTCCGAGGGGGCTCAGCGTTTGAGCAGGAAGGTGAAGTCGTCGGAGAGCTTGCCACTCAGGCGGACGGCGGACACGAGCCCGCCCTCGGCGAGCAGTCTCCCGACCTCGGCCCGGGAGAGGCCGAAGCCTTCGGCGATCAGGCGCAGCGGCCGGACGGGAATGCGTGCCGCGAAGTGGACCGAGACCTCGATTGCCTCCCCATCCGGCCGTTTCGGCGATTCCGGCTGTTCTGGCTGTTCCGGTTGCTCGGCCTTGCCGGTGTCGAGATGCCAGGCACAGTCCCAGTCCAGGGCGATGCGATTGCGCCGCCGCACGGCCGGTTCCTGGAGCAATTCGCCAGCCAGGGAGAGGTCGTTGGCGTGCAGGCGATCCAGGAGGTCGGGACGTACGGAACGGACGTGAGCCCGGTCCAGGACGGTGAGCTTGGTGGTGTCCCCGCAGCCCGTGCACAGCGCGAGGAGCCAGACGTCAAGGAGCTTGTGGTTGGCGTTGACCCGGAACTTGCCGGTCGTCCGGAAGCGCTCTGCGGAGCACTTGTGGCAACGGCGGAGGACGGCAGGAAGGCAGGTGGGAGCGACCACCCAGGTGGTTTGTGACACAGAGATACACCGGTTCTGGTGAGAAGACCGCAGCGAAAAGGAGCACGGCGCACGGATGCGGCGCGCGACGGTTCAGCGCTCGGGGTGTCTCACTTGGTGTACAACGGCACGTCCTTGACCGGGAGCTCTGCGTGACCGGGAGCCCTGCGTGAACGGGAGTTCTGCGGGGCCGGGAGTTCTGGGCGGGAGTGACGGTAGCGGCGCACGGAAGTGCGGCACCACCGAATTTCCTTCTGCGGAGACGGACGGGTGCGGTCCGGGGGCGCGCGAGTGGGGGATTTGCCGTTCCGGCAAAGGCAGTTGGCGGTTTGGGTACGGCGCCCGCAGCCTGAGGCGCATCCGAAGTCAGCCCGCACACCACCGCCAGGAGGGCACATCATGAACACCCACGAAGGCACCGAATCCACACCGGGCGCGTCCGGCAGCGAGCCGCGCGGCAATCGCCTCCACCACGTCCGGGCCGGTGAGCTGGACGGCCACACCGCCATCAGCGGAAGCACGGTCGGCTCGAAGAGGCTCTGGATGGGCCTGGTGGAGAACGCGCCGCTGAGCGCGACGGACAACCACCACCACGGTGCTTCGGAAGCGGGCATCTACGTGGTCAGCGGGAACCCGGTGTACTCCTTCCACGACGGCACGCAGGAGGTACGGATCACCGCCGGGCCCGGCGACTTCCTGCTCGTCCCGCCGTTCGTCCCGCACCGCGAGGAGAACCCCGATCCGAAGGTGCCCGCAGTCGTCGTGATCGCCCGCACCACCCAGGAGCCCATCAAAGTCCCGGTGCCCGAGCTGTACCACCTCGCGGACGCCGACGCCGCTGCGGAGGAGGGCCCGGTGCGACGGTGAAGGCTACTCGCCCGGGGACGCTTCCTCGGCAGGGAAGAGGATCGGGCTGACCAGGTGCCGGACGCGCTCGGGAGAGGGCTCGTTGGCGAGACGCGGGGCGAGCACCGCCCGCAACTCACCGATCAGCTCCGCGAGTTCGTCCGGGCTCAGCCAGGCCGAGTGCTGGCGGTAGCCCACCAGGTCGGCGACCGGGTCGGCGCCGTCCCGGTCCAGGTACGCGTTGAACTCGCCCAGCAGCGCCGCCATCGCCACGGCGAACACGCGCCGATGGTCCTCCCTCGACACGGACGCGGCCGCCTCCGCGTCGACGACGGCCCGCTCCCGGCGCAGCCGGTAGCGCCGCTCGACAGCTCCCCGTACGCGCCGTTCCCCCTCCACCTCCAGCAGTCCGCTCTCGGCCAGCACGCCCACCTGCCGGTACACGGTTGCACTTCTCGGCCTGGCCCGAAGAGGTGCGCGGGCCGCTCGTCGAACGGCACCTCGCCACCTGGCGGGCTGCCTCGCAGGAGAACCGGAACCTGTACGACAAGGTCTCCGACGAGTTCCGGAGCGCCCCGAGCACCCCGGGCGTGCCCTTGATCGTGCTCTCGGCGGCGGGGCACGACGCCACTCAGGCCCACCTCTGGTCGGAGGAGCAACTGCGCCGGATCCAGGGGATCAAGCAGACCCTCCATGCGGAACTCGCCGCCGAGTCCCCGTGCGGCGAGCACCGCATCCTCGACGACGCAGGGCACGGCTGGCTCCATGAGGAGTGTCCGGACGCGGTGCTCCGGGCGGTCGACGACCTGCTGGACCGAGTGAGGTGCAAGAGGTGAGGGGCAAGAGGCGAGGGGTTAGATGTGGGGCGCGAGAGGTGAGGGGCTAGAGGAAGCGGCCGCTCGGGATGTACGGGGCCGGGGCGTCGAGGCCGCGCAGGGCCAGGTAGCCGTCCTGGTACAGGTCCAGGCGGGCGGTCAGGCCGACGTCCAGGGCCCATTGGTTGGCGGCGGTGATCGATGAAGGGACGTTGACGGGGCTGGCCGGGGCCTGGGCGAGGGCTTCCCAGAGCAAGGTGCTCGCGGTGTCCGGGTGGTGGGCGGCGAGGAGGTTGGGGCGGCCGTTCTCCGTGTAGACGTAGCCGGGGGTGCGGGGGTTCTCGGCCACGGTCAGGCGCATGGTCCGCTGCATGTGGAGGTGGTCGGGGCCGCCGTGGCCCGCGCCCCGGAGCTCCGTATCCAGGCGGTCCATCCACTCGATGTCGTCGGGGGTGCCGTCGCGCAGGCCGGTGATCGCGGGGAGGGTGGAGCGGTCGACCGTGCCGGTCAGGCCCATCAGGGGCTGGAGGGTGAAGCCCGCCTGCCAGTAGCGGCGGGTCGCGCCCGGGTGGACCGTCGAGATGAACATGCCCCGGCGGCCGCCCGCGTGGGCCAGGACGGCGTCCATCAGGCGGCTGCCGATGCCCTTGCCCTGGCGTCCCGGCAGTACCCCGTACGTGATGAGGAGCCAGAGGGGACCGCGGTTCTGGGAGAGGGCGAAGCCGATGACGCGCTCGGTGTCGTTGTCGTCGCTCGCGTCCTCGACCGCTACCCAGCAGCCTTCGGGGTCCGTGGCCAGGAAGTGGCCCATCCGTTCGATCCAGAGGGCGGATTCGGCGGGGGTGCGGGGTTCCGGTTCGGGGTCGCTCACGCGCCTGCTGCGCCGGTCGCCCTCCAGGAAGGTGATGTTCGAGGCTTGTTCGGCGGAGGGGAGGTCGAGCGCGTGCATCCGCCGGATGCGTGCTGAGTCCATCGGGTGAAGGTATAGGGGGTGGGGGAGGGGCGCCCATCGAATTCTCTGTCCGACGGGGCTCGGTCGGATCCCCGACTGTCTTTATTCGGCTGCCTGTTGGCGTGCCCGGTGCTTCGCGACGTTCAGGCGGTTGCCGCACAGGTGGGGGATGCAGTAGCGGCGGCGGCCCGCCTTGCTGGTGTCGACGAACAGGCCCGTGCAGGTCGGCGAGGCGCACGGGCGGAACCGGTCGTGGCTGAGCGTGTGCAGGACGCCCAGCAGGCCGGTGCCCACGAGGGCGGCCAGCTCGTCGGCGGCCGAAGCGCCGGGGGCCGTGGTGACGTGCCACTGCCAGTGGCCGTCCGCGTCCCGGAGCAGGGAGAGGCCCGAAGTGGCCCTGGCGGCGAGACGGTTGGCGCCCTCGGCCACCTCCTGCTCGGTCGCGGCCTCCAGGAGGCCACGCGTTTCCTCGCGGAGCGCCAGGACTTGGGTGAGGTCGTGGTCGGTGGGCGGTGTTCCCGGCGGAAGGGCGTCAAGTCGTACGTCGTGTTCGGCGAGGAAGGCCGTCAACTCGGCCGGACCGGTGAGGACTTCACCGATGTCCGTGCGGACGTGGGCCGAGGTGTTGACGAGGCCGGTGGCCACGCCCGCACCGGTGGCGTAACGGGAAAAGAGTATCTTCACGTCTTACTCCGTGCTAGCGTAATGAGTGAAAGGCAACTATACCTCTTAGTGCTCTTTGGTCGATCAAGGACGTGCTGTACGGCATCGACGCCGGGCCCGCGATCAGGCACGCGGCGCCTGTGCCGACCGCGCCCAAACTTTCTCAACCCCCTCGACTCTCCCGACTCGCCTGCTCGTTAGTGCATCGCGCAGACCGCCCCGGAGGCACCGTGAAGCCCGTGAATACCGTGAAGCCGGTGAGTACCGCAGCCTTCCTCGCCTACCTCGACGGCCGTCAGACGCGCTGGCGGCTCATCCTCGACGCGGCCGTCGAAGCCGCGGGTGGCGATCCGCGTGCCCGGTTGCTCGCCGTCTTCGACGCCCTCCGCGAGTGGGCGGGCTCGGCGTCGGACGGGTTCCGCAGCAATGCCTTCGTCCAGGCCCAGTACGAGTCCGACCACCCCGACGGCGTCGTCCGTGCCGTCATCGCCCAGCACAAGCGCACCCTGCGCGGCCGGATGCTCGCCCTCGCCGAAGCCACCGGCACCCCCGACCCCGCCCTCCTGGTCGACCAACTCCTCCTGGTCTACGAGGGTTCCGTGGTCAACCACTCCCTCGGCACCGTCGCCGAGTCGGCCGACAAGGCGCACCGTACGGCCCGCCAGCTCATCGCCGCCGCCACCCCGCAGCCGCTGGACGCGTTCTGGGCTGGGCGGGGCTGAGGGTGCGTACGGCCGTGGGGGTCCGGGCCCCGCGAACCTCCTGCGTAGGCTCGGCGCATGATGACGACTCCGTACTCCGGCGCGTACGCCGTACTGACCACCACGACCGACAGTGAGGCCAAGGCCGACGAGCTGGCGGCCCGGGTGATCGACGAGCGGCTGGCCGCCTGTGCGCAGGTGTATCCGGTTCACTCGGTCTACCGGTGGGAGGGGAAGGTCGAGCGGGCGCGGGAGTGGCGGGTCGACTTCAAGACGCGTGGGGAGCTGGTCGACGAACTCGCGGCCCGGGTAGGTGAGTTGCACGACTATGACGTCCCGGAGATCGTCGCCGTTCCGGTGCTGGCGGGGAGTCCGGCGTACCTGGAGTGGGTCGCGGAGCAGACGCGCGAGGCGAGGGTTTCGTAACAGGCAGATGGTCGGTAGGGTCATTACATGACGCGCGTGCGGCAGGCGGTGCAGGACGACGTTCCCGAGCTGGTACGGCTGCGGGCCATGCTCTTCGAGAACCTCGGCGGGGACTTCTTCAACCCCGAGTCGCATGAGAACTCCGAGGAGCGCGACGGGGGCTGGCGAGGTGAGCTGGCCGTCGTGCTCAAGGAGCAGGTGGCCTCCGAGAGCGTACGGATCCTCGTCGTGGACGCGGGCGACGGAAGCGGTCTCGCCGCCTGCGGCATCGGGACCATCGAGCAGCGGCTCCCCGGTCCACACCTCCGCAACGGCCGCATCGGGCACGTCATCGGCGTCATCACCGACCCGGCACACCGCAGGCGCGGACACAGCCGGGCGGTGCTGGAGGAGTTGCTGGACTGGTTCCGGCACCAGTTTGTGGCGCGGGTCGACCTGTACGCCTCGGCCGAGGGCGAGCCGCTCTACCGCGCCCTCGGCTTCGACGATCTCCCGGACCCCGCGCTGTACTGGCGGCCGTGAGGCCGCTCGTCGGCTTCGCTCAGGCGAGAGTCTTGGCGCACCAGCGGTCGGCCGTGCCGTGGCCCGGGCCCGGGGGAGGGGGCGTCGGCCGAGAGTGGACACCTGGCGTACCGGGCCGGTTGTGCGGACGCCCGTACCGATACCGCTGAAGTCGTGGGAGCGTCCCACCGGCAGCAGCCGGTGGGGACCGGTGGGATGTTCTCCGTGGTGCGGACGGGGTCAGGCGCTCGTGAGGACCACCAACTGCTGCGTCGCGCGCGTCATCGCCACGTACCGGTCGACCGCGCCCTCGATGCCCTCGCCGAACTTCGCCGGGTCGACGAGGACGACCAGGTCGAATTCCAGGCCCTTGGAGAGGGTCGGGGTCAGCGAGCGGACGCGCGGGGACGCCGTACGGAAGCCGGGGTCGCCGATCACACAGGCGACGCCCTCGTCGTGCTCGGCGAGCCAGCCGTCCAGGACCGCGTCCAGGTCCGCCACCGCACCGTGCGCGACCGGGATGCCGCTGCTGCGGATCGACGTCGGGACGTTGGCGTCCGGGAGCGCCGCCCGGATCACCGGGGCGGCCTCGGCCATGACCTCTTCCGGTGTGCGGTAGTTGACGGTGAGGGAGGCGACCTCGATGCGGTCGAGACCGATCCGTTCCAGGCGGTCCTGCCAGGACTCCGTGAAGCCGTGCCGGGCTTGCGCCCGGTCACCGACCACGGTGAAGCTGCGCGAAGGGCAGCGCAGGAGCAGCATCTGCCATTCGGCGTCGGTGAGTTCCTGGGCCTCGTCCACGACGATGTGCGCGAACGGGCCCGCCAGGAGATCGGGTTCGGCGCTGGGCATGCCGCTCTCGTCGATCAGGGTGTTCTTGATGTCCTGGGCGTGCAGCATGCCCAGGGCACCTTCGCTCTCGTCGATCTCGACGTTCTGGAGGATGCTGTTCATGACGTCGAACCGGCGTGCGCTCTCGGCGGCGACGGCGGCCTCGTGCCGCTGCTTGCGCGCCGAGGCTTCCGGGTCGCCGAGCCGCTGCCGCGCCGCGTCCAGGAACGGCAGGTCGGACACCGTCCAGGCGTTCGGGGCGTCCTTGCGGAGCAGGGCCCTGACCTCGTCGGTACTGAGGTGCGGGGCGCATTTGCGCAGGTAGGCGGGCACCGACCACAGGTCACCGACCAGATCGGTGGGCTCCAGGATCGGCCAGGCGCGGTTGAGGGTGCCGATCAGCTCGCGGTTCTGGAGGAGAGAGCGGCGCAGGAACTGGGGCGAGACCCCGAAGCCCTCCTCGTCGTCGCCGTCGTCCCCGTCGCCGCTGTCTCCATACGCGTCCGCGTGCTTGTCCATGAGGATCGTGAGCAGTTCCTCGCGGATCTGGTCGCGGGCCTCGTTGTGCGGAGTGCCCGGTTCCACGGCGGCGAAGGCGGTGGCCCAGTCGCGCGCGCTCAGCCAGACGTCGGCCCAGTGGGTGGAGACCGTCATGCCCTCGGTGGGCGGCTCCTCGTACAGGGCGACGGCCGGTTCTATCGCCCGCACCATGGCGACGGACGACTTCAGCCGGGCCACCTCAGGGTCGGACTCCGGCAGCGCCGTCGCGCCTTCGGTGACGAGGTCCTGCACGATGCAGGTCTGTACGCCCTCCTCGCCGAGGCTCGGCAGGACGTCGGCGACGTAGTCCAGGTACGGGCGGTGCGGGCCGACGAAGAGGACGCCGCCGCGCCGGTGCCCGAGGCGGGGGTCCGCGTACAGCAGGTGCGCGGCGCGGTGCAGCGCGACGACGGTCTTGCCCGTACCGGGACCGCCGTCCACGACGAGCGCGCCCCGCGAGCCCGCGCGGATGACGGCGTCCTGGTCCGACTGGATCGTGGACAGTACGTCCCGCATCCTGGACGACCGCTCGCCGCCGAGGCTGGCGATGAACGCGGACTGGTCGTCGAGGGCGGCGTGCCCCTCCAGTCCTTCGGCGGTGAACACCTCGTCCCAGTAGTCGCTGATCCGGCCGGCCGTCCAGCGGTACCTGCGACGGCTGGCCAGGTCCATCGGGTGGGCGTGGGTCGCCGCGAAGAACGGTTCGGCGGCGGGGGAGCGCCAGTCGACCAGCAGGCGCGCTCCCGTGCTGTCGGTCAGACCGAGACGGCCGATGTAGACGGGACCGGAGCCGTCGGCGGGGGTGAAGTGGCCGAGGCACAGGTCCAGGCCGAAACGGCGCAGGGTGCGCAGGCGGCCGGTCAGACGGTGGATCTCGGAGTCCCGGTCCATCGCCTCGCGGCCCAGGCGACCGGTTTCCCTGAGGGTGGCGTCGAGGCGCTCGGAGAGTTCGGTGATGGATTCGCTGAGGCTCTTCGCGATGGCCGCGAAGTGCTGCTCGTCGGTGCCGATCAGCGCGGGGTCGGCCTTGAGGGAGAGGCGGTCGGGCAGGTTGAAAGCGCTGGTGGTCGTGGTGGTCGTGGCGGCGGCTTCCGACAACGTGGCACGCAACTCGTGGATCTCCCGTTTCTGCAGGTCCTGCGCTCAGCAGTGGCTGAGATCCGCGATTCTGCACCAGTACAGGGGCCTTGCCGCAAGGCCCCCCATGGGTTATAAGTTGAGAGTGGCAAGGAGAGCGGTTACTTCCTTGCCCTTCTTTTTTGCCGATCCGGGACGTGCGGCCGGTGTGCCGGATTTCTGCCATGTCGCCCCTGTGGGGCAGCTGCCCGACCCCGTACCCGCGAGCCGCACGAGCCGTACGAAGCAGGAGCCGTCGCCGTGTCTTCGCCCGCCCCCGCTCCGACCTCCCCACGCCCCGCGCGCGTGCTGCTGGTCCTGGACGTGATGCTGCCGGGACTGGACGGGATCGAGTTGTGCCGCAAGGTGCGGTAGAGCAGCCTGGTGCCGACTCTGATGATGTCGGCGCGCGGTGACGGGCTCGACATCGTGGCCGGCCCGTCGGGCGGCGCGGGTCGACATTCCGGCGGCGACGGCGGCGCCCCAGCGGCATCCGTCCGGGCCTTTGCGCGGGCTTGTGCGTGGGCTTGTGCGTGGGCCTGTGCGTGGGCCTTTGCGCGGGCTGGACGTCAGCCGAGTCGTACGGGCAGGGCGAGGAGGCCGTGGTGGCGCGGGTTGTGCTGCCACTCCTCCGTCTCCGCCTCGTCGTCGGACGCGGCGAGACGGAGGTCAGGGAAGCGTTCCAGCATCCGGGTGAAGGCGATCTCGGCCTGGAGGCGGGCGAGTTGAGCGCCCAGGCAGCGGTGGATGCCATGGCCGAAGGCGAGGTGGCGGGAGGCGTCGTCGCGGGTGATGTCGAAGCGGTCGGGATCGGTGAAGACGGCCGGGTCGCGGTTGGCGGCAAGCAGCGCGATCTGTACGAACTCGCCCTTGGGGATGGTTGTTCCGGCGATGACGACCGGTTCGGTGGTGTAGCGCAGCGACGCGATGCCGGACGGGCTCTCGTACCGCAGCACCTCCTCGACGGCCTTCCCCACCAGCGAAGGGTCCGCGCGCAGGGCGGCGAGCTGCGCCGGATGGCGCAGGAGGGCGTGCAGGCCGTTGGCGATGAGGTTGACGGTGGTCTGGTGCCCGGCCACCGCGAGCAGGAACGCCATTGAGGTGATTTCCTCGTCAGTGAGCCGGTCGCCTTCCTCCCGGGCGGCGATCAGGTCCGAGAGGAGGTCGTCGGCGGGGTGGGCGCGCTTGTCCTCGATGAGGGCCCGCAGGTGGTCGAGCATGGTCTCGGCGGTGAGGACGGACACCTCGCCGTCGCCCTCGCCCTCGATCTGCGTATTGCCCCTGACCTGGAATTCGGCCTGTTTCCCGTGCGGGGTGCCGAAGAGGTCGAAGACCACGGCGAGCGGCAGCGGCAGCGCGAACCCGGAGATCAGCTCGACTTCCCGGCCGCCGTCGGCGTCCTTCTCCAACGCGTCGAGCAGCGCGTCGACATGGGCTTCGATCGTCGGACGGAGCGCCGCCACCCGCCGCATGGTGTACGCCTTCTGCACGAGCTTGCGCAGCCGGGTGTGGTGGGGCGGGTCCGAGTTGAGCATGTGCGCGGTGAGCGCCTTGCCGGGGCCTTCTCCGGAGAGGCCGACGCGGCGCGCGAAGACCTCGGTGGCGGAGTTCTTGCTGAGCCGGGGGTCGGTGAGGGCGGCCTTGCAGGCGGCGTACCCGGTGACCAGCCAGCCTTCGATGGGCGTGCCGCCGGGGAAGCGGACCTTGTGCACGCCGCCGTCGGTCTCGCGCCAACGCCGGTAACTCTCGTGCTGGTGGGCGAAGAAGGAGAAGTCGACGAGCTCGCTGCCGTCGGTGTCGTACGAGACGGACTCGCGCGCGGCGGTCTCGTACGGAGTGGGCTCAGGCTGGTAGGGAGTGACCTCAGGCCGCAGCGGCATCGTGCGCCTCCCTCGTCACCTGTATCTCGTCCACCCCGAGGAGCCCCGCCAGCGGCACCTTCGCGGACCTCTGCTTCGGGCTGACCGCGAGTCCTTCGTTGCGCAGCAGGTCGAGCAGCAGTTCTGCGAGCGGCATCACCGCGTGCCTGCCCCAGCAGCGTTCCGAGCCGTGGCCGAAGGCGAGGTAGCCGGGCGCGGTGTCTGGATCGAGGGAGTCCCAGCGTTCGGGGCGGAACTCGTCGGGGTGCTCCCACAGCGCCGGATCGCGCTGCGAGAGCAGGGGGAGTACGAGGATGTCGTCGGCGGCGCCGATCGCCGGATCGAGCTCCGGGTACTCGGGGGAGGCGTTGCGCAGCATGTTCCACGACGGGGGCAGCAGGCGCATCGCCTCGTACAGGATGTTGCGGTTGGAGACGGACTCGTCGAACGGCGAGCCGAGCCACAGCGCGTTCGCGACCAGGGTGGAGACGGTGAAGCAGACCGGGGCGGCGGCCCGTCGGTACATGCCCATCGCGTAGCGGCGGTCGTGATAGCTCGCGGGCTCGGCGGTCCTGCGGGCCAGGGCGGTGAGTTCGTGGCCTGGCTTCGCCCTGAGAGGGCGGGGGATCGCGGCGCCCAGCGCGATGACGGACCAGGTGAGTTTGGTCGTCAATTCGAGGTTTCGGCTCATGAGAATACGAAGCCGATAAGGGTCCCCGCCCAATATCAAATCCCGCAGAAACATATGGCCGGTGTGCGGCCAAGGACCGGAGAGGTCGATATTTCCGGGCAATGGCCTTTTCAACGCGTCGCGTACGTCACGGCCAACCGTCCGCATCACCAGTGCCGCTTCGCTCGGCGCGATGGAACGCCCCTGGAGCGGTTTGAAAGTGGGCCGTTCGGTCTCCGTGGCGCGCCGGGCCGACAGAATGCGGTCGGCGAGTTCGTGTCCGGCGACGCCTATGGTGTCGGGCTCCAGCCGGAAAACGTCCTTGCCCCGGTGGTCCCGCAGCAGGGCGGCCAGCCGGGGCGCGAAGGTGGTCGTGCGGGCGGCGGCGGGGTGCGACGGATCGGGGTGCGAGGTGAGCCGGGAGGGCTGCGGGTGGTGCGGAGGGTGCGGAAGGGGCGCGGGTGAAGGCTGCGACATGGGAAAGCACTCCGAAGGGCCGGGCGCGGCTACGAACGGTGCCTCTCGGGTCCGCCCCCGCCGGACGACGGGGGCGGACCCGAGCAGCGCTTCCTAGTACCAGATGTACCAGGCGCTGGCCTTCAGGCTCTTCTGGTGGCATACGGCGTTCTTGATGGCAAACAGAACCTTCATTTTCTGCTCCTTCTCGCCCCTTTATATGGGGCAGTTCTGGGCACAGGGGTACCCCTTGTGGGGGCAACGTGCCTAGGCCGTATGAATGTCCCGCGAGTCGCTGAACGATTGCTGAACCTAGAATCAATTACGGAGTTGATCAACCCCCCGGGTGTGCTTTTTTGCTTCTGATGACCAGCATGGTCCGTCAGAAGTGGACGCTGGCCGGATTTCCGTCCAGGAGCGGCGTGAACTGGTAGGTGGGGCGGGTTTATTGACGGGGGCTCTGATTGCGGAGGAAGTCCCGCTGCCGGTCGAGATAGCCGTCCGCGAAGAGTGAGCGGGGGGAGAAGAGGGCCGTCAGGACGGTCCGGGTCTCCGACTGCTCGACGGAGCGCTTGACGAGGGTGTGCGTGGCGTCCGGGTAGTGGTCCACGGACAGGAGCGCGGCGGCGGTCGGGGGCAGTTCCCTGCGGTAGACGGCCTCCGTCTCGGCGACGTCCACGTTGACGTCGTGGCCCGGCAGGATCAGCTGCACCGGGATGCCGCGCAGGTGGCGCAGGTCGCGGGTGGCGTCCGCCGTGTGATTGCGGGACACGAACCCCCAGCGGTCGGCGGACATCGGGGTCCGGTCGACCTCGGGGGCGAGGTCGAGGGAGGCGAGCCGGGAGACGTACTCCCGGTGGCTCGCGCGGCGTCCGAGCAGCGCGCGGACGGCGTCGCTCCGTTCGACCTCGCTCCGGACGCGGGTGTCCGACGCGCCCTCGGCGCGGAGTTCGGAGAGGAGGTTGAAGCGCCCCTGCCGCAGCCAGTTGACGGCGGGCGAGACCGCCTGCACGAAGGCCACGCGAGTACGGGCGGCGACCTTCGGCAGTACCCAGCCCGCCTGGCTGGCGCCCCATAGACCGATTCGGTCGCCGTCGATGTCGGAACGGGTGCGGGCCCAGGCGATGGCGGCCGCGGTCTCGTCGGCGCGGTCGTCCATCGACTGGCCGAGCCAGTTGCCGGGCGCGCCCGCGACTCCGGGCTTGTCCCAGGAGAGGGACGCGTACCCGGCCTCGGCGTTCGCCTCCCAGAGGGGCTTGTACCCGTCGTCGTGCGTGGCGTCGACGGGGCCGTCACCGTGCACGTACACCACGAGGCCGTGACGCGTGCGGCCGTCGCGCGGTGTGGTCAGCACGCCCTCCAGGGTGTGGCCGCCGTGGCGGATGGTGACGCGCTGCTCGTCGAAGTCGTACGTGTTCTGGTGGAGCACCACCGCGCCGAGGGCGCCGACCGTGAGCAGGAGTACGGCCAGGGTCCAGGCGATGGGGCGGAGGCGGGCGCGGCGGGGTCGGCGCATGGGGGCCTTTCTGAGGGTGAGTGGTCTGAGAGCCGGAGGTCTGTGGGCGAGGGGCTCACTCAAAAACTATCGCATGTGACACGGACGACGGAGAAGTGTTAGTTTTGGCGGTATGGAAGCTGAGAACGTGACACTGCTGCGCGGACTCCCCACAGGCACCGAGCGGCAGGCCGCCGAGCTGTACTGGGAAGCCTTCGGCCGCAAACTGGGCCCCGCCCTCAACCCGCCCGCCAAGGCGCTCCCGTTCCTCGCCGCCCACCTCAACGCCGACCGTGCCGTCAGCGCGCTCGTCGGCGGATGCCTCGTCGGGCTCGCCGGATACCAGGTCGGCGGCCGTTCGCTGACCGGAGGGTCTGCCGTCGACGTGCTCCGCACGTACGGACCCGTGCGCGGTCTGCATCGCCTCGCGCTGCTCGCTCTCTTCGCGCGACGGCCCGCCGCGGGGGAGCTCGTGATGGACGGCATCGCGGTCGACGGCACGGCGCGGGGCCTGGGGATCGGCACCCTGCTCCTCGACGAGGTGGCGGCCGTCGCCGCGGAGCACGGCTGTCGGCGGATCCGGCTCGACGTGATCGACGTGAACCCGAGGGCGCGGGCGCTGTACGAGCGCCGGGGCTTCAGGGCCGGACGGACGGAGTCGACTCCGTACCTGCGTAAGCTGCTGGGATTCGGGGCGGTGACGACGATGCACAAGCCCGTGCCGGATCGGAGCGAGGGAACCAGGGGCCAGTGACGTGATGGACACGACCGCCGACGACCGTGTCGAGGTCCCCACCCGGATGCTCGTCCACGCGCTGATCCGCGAGGACGGCACGGTCGCCACGGGGGAGCTGTACGAGGTCGCCGACATGCTCGGCATGAGCGACCAGCAGGTACGGCTCTGCATCAAACGGCTCGTCGCCGAAGGCCGCTTCACGCACGAGGGCCGAGGTCGCAAGGCCGTTCTGTACGTCACCGAGGACACGGCCCGCACCCTTGCCCCGCACCCCGACTTCCTTCGGCACGCGTTCCGGCAGGACGCCGGTCTCGCCCCCTGGGACGGCACCTGGCACCTGGCCGCCTTCGCCCTCCCCGAAACGGAACGGGCGGCCCGCGACACCCTCCGCGACACCCTGGTCCACCTGGGCGGCGCCTCTCTCCAGGGCGGCCTCTATGTGTGCGCCAACCCCTGGGAGCCGTACGTCGAAGAGGCCGTCGAGCACCTCGGTGTACGCGACGCGCTCACCCTCCTCACCACTACCGACCTGCGCCGGGGTGTGCACCAGGCTCCTGCCGACCTCTCCCGCGCCCTCTGGCCGCACGAGGAGATCGCCGCCCGCTACGACCGCCTCGCTGCCGTCGCCCGCCCCCGCCTGGCCCGCCTCACCTCTCCGGAACCCCTCACTCCGCCCCAGCTCCTCACCCTCGCGGTGGAGCTCGCCGCCGAACTCAGCCGCGCCATGGACCCGGATCCCCTCCTTCCGCCCGAACTCCTTCCCGCTCCCTGGCCGGGCGCGGAGGCCCGCACCCTGGTGGCCCGCTGCTGGGAGGCCCTGGACGTGCGCGCGGAATCCCGGAACTCCGGCGCCCCGCTCCCCACCCTCTTCCGTACCTACGCGGAAGCCGCTCAGGAAGCGGTCGTGGCCGCCCGCTCACGCTGAGACGGGTCGGGCGAGGTCGGGTCAACGGAGCGATGTGAGTGACCCGTTGTCCGCCGATTTGTTGTCCGCGGACAACAAATCGGCGCTCAGGACTCCTCGTTCTCGTCGCCCCACCGTCGGCTCCACGCGTCGAGCGGTCGCAGTGCCGTGACCAAGCCGGTGCCGAGCGGGGTGAGGTGGTAGCCGTCGGGGCGCAGGGCGATCAGGCGGGCGTCGATGAGTTCGGCGAGTCGGGTGCTGAGGACGCTGGAGGACATCTGGGCGCAGCGGCGCTGCAACTCCCGGAACCCGGCGGGGGACTGGCTCAACTCCCATACGACGCGCAGCGCCCAGCGACGTCCGAGGAGGTCGAGCGCGGCCATGAGGGGACGGCCGGAGGCCGAACCGCGTACGGGGGTGCCGGGGCGGGGGGTGGTGGGGGGCGTCGGGTCGCCGCTGTCTGCCGTACCCGAGTTCTTTTCCCTGACCATGGAATGCCCACCCCTTGTGCTTCGGATTCAGAAGCATCAGCATAGGGCTTCCGGATGCTTCTGAAACCGAAGCGCTTCTCGCTGGAAGCGTGAGGGAGAGTGCCCCGTGTCACGCATCGAACCGCTCGCCCCGCCCTACTCCCCGCAGATCGAACAGGCTCTGCGGCGCTGGATGCCGCCCGGTGTGGATCACGAACCCCTGGCGCTCTTCCGGGTGTTGCACCGAAGCCCCGACCTCGCCTCCCGCATGTTCGTCCTCGGTGCGGGGCTGCTCGGGCACGGGTTGTTGCCCGACCTGGACCGGGAGATCGTCATCGCCAGGACCACCGCCCGCTGCGGCTGTGCGTACGAATGGGGTGTGCACGCAGCCGCGTTCGCGGACCGGGTCGGGCTCACGCCCGAGCAACTCCGCGCCACCGCGGCCGACGACCCCGTGCGCGCCGCGCCCTGGCACCCGCGACACGAGGCCCTCCTCGTCGCCGTCGACGAACTCCACGACACCGCGCGCCTTTCAGCCCCGGCCTGGGAGTCCCTCCACGACCACTACGACGAGCCCCAGCTCCTGGAACTCCTCGTCCTCACCGGCTGGTACCGGACCGTCGCGCACTTGGCCAACGGGCTCCTCCTGGAGGAAGAAGAATGGGCGACGCCGTTTCCCGACGACAGGGCAGGGCGGGGCCGGTAGGCGGTTCCCCGTCGGACCCGATGGGCCATCATGCAGGCATGATTGATCACGTATCCGAGCCCCCGCCCCTCTCTGTCCGCCGTCTCGCGCAGTACTCCCGCGCCGAACTGGTCCAGATACTCGGCGAGTCACGGCTACCCGCCCCTGTCCCTGACCGAGGAACCGACTCTGCGCGCCGCCTCCGGCTCCGTCCTCTACCTCGTCCTCGTCGGACTGCTCAGCCTCGGCGTGGCGCTGCTCGTCAGGAGTTCGGCGGCGGCCGTCGGTGTCGTGCTCGGGCTTTTCTTCTTCTTCCCGATCCTCGCTCAGGTGATCGCCGACCCGGACTGGCAGCGGCTCCTCCAGCAGGCCGCCCCCATGCCCGCGGGCCTCAACGTCCAGACGACCGGTCGGCGTCGAGGCACTCCCGATCGGCCCGTGGGAGGGGCTCGGCGTGCTCGCCTTGTGGGCCCTCGTCGCGCTGGCGGCGGGCGGGACCTTGCTGAGGACGCGTGACGCATGAGCCCACCGCTCCCCTACGGTTCTATACCGCCCCCGACGGCGCGTACTGCTCCGCCTGGGTCCGGAACATCGCCGCGTACCTGCCGTCCGCCGCCAGCAGTTGGTCGTGCGTACCGTGTTCGACCATCCGGCCCCGGCTCAGTACGTGGATCGTGTCCGCGTGCCGGACCCCCGACATGCGGTGGGTCACCAGGACCACGGCCCGGTTCGGGCCCGCGAGGCGGCGGATGCGATCGAAGGCGGCGATCTCCGCCTCCGGGTCGAGGGCGGAAGTCGGTTCGTCGACGATGAGGATGCTGTCGGCGGGTGCGGTGGCGGTACGCCGATGCGTGCGGGCCAGCCCGAACTTCTGCCACTCCCCGCCGGATATCTCCGACGCCCCGTGGAACATCCGGGCCAGCAGCGTGCCCAGCCCGAAGGGGAGCTTCCGGACCACGCCGGAGGCGTCCGCGTACGCGACCGACTCCATCAACTCGCCCTCTGAGGAAGAGGACTGGGGTCGGCCGATCCGGATGTTCATCGCGGCGGTCACCGGCCAGCGTTCGAAGTCCTGAGTGAGGAGCGAGACCCGCGAGAACACCTGCGCCCGGTCCACCCCGGTCACCTCCTGCCCGTCCCACCGCACGATCCCGGTCTGCGGCAGCAGCAGTCCGGCGACCACCTTCATCAAGGTGGACTTGCCGGAGCCGTTCTCCCCGACGACCGCCGTCACCGACCCCATCGGAAGGCTCAACGACACCCCGTCCAGGGCGGGTTCGTCCCGGTCCGGATAGCGGTACGTCACCTGCTCCAGGCATATCGCCGCCACCCGCTCGGCGAGCGCCCCGCCGCCCTGCGGGATGGCCCGCCGCCCGGCCTCCACGAGGAACTTCTCGTGGTCCTGGACGTACAGGCTTTCCTCGTTGAGCCGGTTCACGTGCATCACCAGCGCCCCCAGGCTCGCCGAGCCCGACCGCACCGCGATCACCGCCGTGCCCGCGACGGCCAGTTCCATGTGCCCGGCGACGATCAGCCAGCCGAGCAACGCGTACGTGCCGACCATGACCGCCCCCGACAGGGCGGAGGCGACCAGCTCGGTCAGTGCCTTTCCGGTGGCGAGGCGCTTCTGCTCGGACTCCGCGCTGTGTGCCATGTCCTCGTACGCGGTGAGCAGGTACGGGCCGACCGCGTGGATGCGTACCTCCTGGGCCGCCGTGCGCGAGGTGAGGAGCTGCGCGATCAGGCGGCTCGCCCGCAGGTGCTCCATCCAGGTCAGCACGGAGACGTACCGTTCCTGTGCCACCCGCATCGCACCCCAGCCGCGCGGGGCGGCGATCAGGATCAGCATCGGCAGCAGCGCCGGGTGCAGGACGGTGAGGACGCCTCCGGCGGCGATCAGCGAGATGGTGCCGTTGAGGGCGGCGACGCACGCGCCGATCATCTGGCGGGCGGACTGCGCGCCGAACTGCGCGACGTCGATCAGCCGCCGGAACTCCGGGTCCTCGATGGCCTCCAGCTCCACCGCCGAGGCGGCGGCCAGGTACTCGGTGGTGGCCAGCCTCTCCACCATCGGCTCCAGCCGCCCCGCCCGGGACGTCGACCAGCAGGCGAGGACCGCGCTGACGACGGCCGCGCCCCCGGCGGTGAAGAGCGCGGGCAGCGCCTCGTACAGGCGGTCGACGGGGGCGGCGGCGCCCAGCAGGGCATGCATGACGGCGTTCACCGCGAGCAGCCCGACGGCGGCGGCGACCCCCTGCCCGACCTCGCTGACGCCGACCGCGAGCAGGGCGTTCCGGTCCGCGTGCCAGGCCCGGCGCAGGGTCGCGCCGACCAGCCGAGGCATCACCCGGACCGCGCCGAGCATGCTCAACTCCAGGTGCGCGCTTTCGTGTTGGGACCACCCGGTGTCGTACCGCAGCGGCCCGCCGAACAGCTCCCGCTCACTCGCGGAGACGACGGGCTCGCCCATCCGGACGCGGCCGAAGAGCCGGGCGAGGAGCCGGGCGAAAGTGCGGTGCGGACCGTTCTGGTGCTTCTTGCGGGCTTCGGCGTGGGCCGTTGCGTCGATCACTCGGCACCCCCTGAGTCAGGATCGTTCGAGAGTCCGGCGCTCGCGCGTACGACGTCAACGGCGCGCGGGGCGGCGCGGGAAGCAGGTGTGGTGAGGAGCGTGCGGGAAGCAGGCGCGGTGAGGAGCGTGCCCACCGACGCCACCCTCCACCGCATGACCGGTGCCAGGGCGCGAAGTGATCGGCCAGGGCGGCGTTCCGGGGGCGCAGGCCCCCGACGGCATGGCGAGCGGGCTCAGGCGTCGGGCGCCGATGCGTGCCGCCGCTGGTAGTGGCGCGCCACCCGCGCCCGGTTTCCGCAGGAGGGCTTGCAGTATCCCTGGCGGCCGTGCTGTTGGACGTAGTAGCGCACACAGCGCGGAGCGGTGCAGGCGCGCAGCAGTTCCCGCTCGGGTCCGGCGAGGAAGGCGATGGCGGCACGGGCCACGGCCGCCGTGAGCCGCACGTGTGGACCGTGCTCCGTCAGCGGCTTCAGGGTCTGCTCGAACTCGCCGTCCGAGCAGGCCAGGTGGGGGGCCACGGGCTGGCGTGCGGCGGTCGAATTCAACCGCTCCAGGGCTTCGGGTACGGGAAGCAGGCGGTTCGCGTCCGCCGGACTGGGCGGGGCGGGGCTCACCGCGTGCGCGAACAGTGCGCGTACCGCTTCACGCAGGGGTACGAGGTCCTCCCGTACGGTGCCCGAATCCTCGGCGGCGGCGAGGTCGGCGGCGGTGAGCCCGTGCGCGAGCAGTGCGGCCCGCTGTGCCCGCAGCCACCGTGCCGCGCCCTCCTCGCCGGAGTCGGACAGGTCGTCGGCGACGCCGCCGTTCCCGTCGTGCCGAATGGTGCTCGCCAACTCCAGTGCCAGATGCGGTTCCACGCCCGCGCTCCTTCTCTCGCCCCTCTTGATCACCGACGCGTCCACAGCTTACTGTCCGCCTAACGGAAACGCATCCATCTTCCATTAGGGGGACTGTCTCGATGCCCACCCTGCTCGCCCAGATCAGCGACCTGCACCTGGACGGAAGCGCACGCTCCACCGAGCGTGCCGCCCGGGTCATGGACTACCTGCGTGCCCTGCCACGCCCCGTCGACGCGCTCCTGGTCACCGGCGACATCGCGGACGACGGCACGGTCGCCCAGTACGAGGAGGCCGCACGCCTGCTGGACGCGTCCTTCCCCGTGCTCCCGTGCCCCGGCAATCACGACGTACGTTCCGCCTACCGCAAGGGGCTTCTGGGGGAAGGGGAGCCGGGGAGTGACGCGCCCGTCAACCGTGTCCACGACATCAACGGCACGGCCCTCCTCCTCGTCGACTCGACCCTCCCCGGCCGCGACGAAGGTCTCCTCGACCCGGCCACCCTCCGCTGGATCAGGCGCACCCTCGACGGACTGCCCGCCACCAGCCGGGCCCTCCTCGCCTTCCATCACCCCCCGGTCGCGGTCCACCACCCGCTCCCCGACGGTTACCTCCTCCAGAACCCGGCGGACCTGGCCGCCATCCTCGCCGAGTTTCCCCAGGTCACAGCCGTTCTCACTGGCCACGCCCACACCGCTGCCGCCACGGCCTTCGCGGGCCGTCCGCTTCTCGTGGGCCCGGCGATCACCTGGACGCTACGGCTGCCGTGGGAGGGAGACCGGGCGGCGGACCGCGAACAGCCGCCCGGGCTGGCCTTCCACGTACTGGACGACGGGGGCCGCCTGACGACGCACTACCGGGTCGTGCCGTGACAGGGGTGGGCGGACGCCTCGTCGTAACGGTCCAGGACCAGCCGGGCCACCGCGTCGTGCGCGCCCAGGGGGGCGGACGTGACCGTTCCGGGGGTGGCCGCCGCCTTGCGGGCGAAGAAGCCGGGGGTCATCAGATAGCTCGACACCGCGACCCGACGGTGGCCCTCCGCGTGCAGCGCCGCCACCGCGTCGGCCGGGGTCGGGGTGCCGCCGCACAGGTAGGAGGCGACGGCGGGGCGGCCCAGGCGGTGGGTGAGGAGGTCGGCCATGGCGGCGGTGTCGGCGCGCGAACGCGGGTCCGACGAGCCTGCGGAGGCGAGGACGACGGGGCCGGTCGCCGGGGCCCGTACCTCCGTCAGCCGGTCCGCCAGCGCGGTCGCGAGCAAGGGGTGCGGGCCGAGGGCACGGGTGATCCGGGCGCGTACGTGCGGCGCGGCGGCCAGGGCCTCGGGGATGTCCACCCGTATGTGGAAACCCGTACCGAGGAGGAGAGGCACGAGGACGACGTCGCCGCGCAGCGTGGCGAGGACGTCGGGGAGGGCGGGGCGGGCCACGTCCACGTACGCCAGGACCACTTCCAGGCCCGGTCGCAACTCCCGTACCCGCGCGAGGAGTTCCTCCGTCGCGGACGTGCCGTCGGGGTCCCGGGTCCCGTGCGCCACGGCGAGCAGCGGCCTCGGTGACAGCGGGGTCTGCGGTGAGAGCCTCACCCCGGGTCCACCGCCAGCCGGTACCCCCGCTTGGTGACCGTACGGATCAGACCGCTGTACGGGCCGAGGGCCGCGCGGAGCCGTCCCACCGCCGCCTCCACCACGTGCTCGTCCGTCGGGCGCGGCGCGTCCGGGGCGTCGGCGGGCCAGGCGCGGCGCAGGAGTTCCGCCCGGCTGAGTACCGTGCCGGGGCGTTCCGCCAGAGCGCGGAGGATCGCCGCCGGGAGCGGGGTCAGCTGCACGGTGCCCGCCGGGCCCGAGACGGCCGCGCCCTGGAGAGCCAGCGGGCCCTCCCAGGAGGCGAGTTCGCGCCGGTGACGGGCGGGAAGCTCCTGGTCGAGAGTGCGTACGAGCGCGCCGAGCCGCCCCCGCTCCGGCCATACGCACGGCACGTCGGCCGCCAGCAGCGGGCGGGCGCAGACCGGCCCGATGCAGGCCGCCAGCACGTCCGTACGCAGTGCCGCGAGGACCTGCTCGCGGCGGCCCGACTCGTCCGCCGCCGCCAGGAACGCGTCGATCGCGGGCGCGCTCGTGAAGGGCAGGGCGTGCACCTCGCCCCGTACCGTCGCATCCACCAGACGCCGTACCGCGTCCGGGTCAGGCGACGGACCCCACCGGTACACCGGCACCTCCACGACCTCCGCGCCGCGCTCCCGCAGTGCCGCCGTGAACTCCGGCAGCGGGGCGCCGTGTTCCTGCACCGCGACCCGCTTGCCCGACAGGTCCCGCTCCAGCAGCCACGCCAGCATCTCGTCCACGGCCTCGGACGCGGGCGCGTAACTCTCCCGCAGCCCCGACGCCCGGATCGCGCCCGTCGCCTTCGGACCCCGGCTGATCACCGTCGCGCTCCGGCACGCGTCGACCAGGCGCGCCCCCGTCCCCCAGCCCTCCGCCGCGCTCATCCAGCCGCGCCAGCCGACGCCGGTCGTGGCGACGACGTAGTCCAGCGGGCGGGCGAGACAGGCGTCGGTGGCGTCCCGTACGAGAGCGTCGTCGTCGATCGGCACGATCCGCAGGGCGGGCGCCGAGAGGACCTTCGCGCCGCGCCGCCGCAGCAGGGATTCGAGTTCGTCGCGACGGCGGTCAGCCGTGACCCCGACCGTGAGTCCGGTCAGTGAGCCCTCCGGCGGAACGGGCGTGGCGGGCATCGCTGTTGTCATGAGCCGACAGTGGCTGAGTCGTGTTAAGTCCCTGTTGCCGAGGTGTCTCCTGGGAGTTAGCCCTGCGCTACGGACATGTGTCCCTCGTCTCGCACGCTCACCTGCGGGAAGTGAGCGCTCTGTACCGTCCGCGCAACGCACGGGATGCGGGCGCGTAACGCCGCGCGGGCACGGTGTGGTCCATGAACCAGACCCCGACGGCCCCCGCCGGCGCCCCAGCAGGTGTCCCTGTCGACACCCACTGCCCGTACTGCTCGCTCCAGTGCGGCATGCGTCTCGGTGCGGCGGCGTCAGGTCCCTCGCCCGTGGAGATCGTCGAGCGCCCCGACTTCCCGGTGAACCGGGGGGCCTTGTGCGGCAAGGGCCACAGCGCCGCCGCCGTGCTCGCGCCGGGGGTCCGGCTCACCGCTCCTCTCGTACGGGACGAGAAGGGCGGACCGCTGCGGGAGGCCACCTGGGACGAGGCCCTGGACCGGGCGGCGTCGGCCTTCGCGGCGGCGGGGGAGCGGTACGGGCGCGACGCGGTCGGCGTCTTCGGCGGCGGCGGCCTGACGAACGAAAAGGCGTACCTGCTCGGCAAGTTCGCCCGCGTCGCATTGCGTACGGCCAACATCGACTACAACGGCCGCTTCTGCATGTCCTCGGCCGCCGCCGCCCACCGCAACGCCTTCGGCCTGGACCGGGGCCTGCCCTTCCCCCTCGCGGACGTGGCCCGCACCGGCTGTCTGATCCTCGTCGGCAGCAACCTCGCCGACACGATGCCGCCCGCCGTCCGCTACGTACGCGAGATGCGGGAGAACGGCGGCACGCTGATCGTCGTCGACCCGCGCCGCACCCGCACCGCCGACCTCGCCGACCTGCACCTCGCCCCGGCCCCCGGAACGGACCTCGCCCTCGCCCTGGGCCTCCTCCATCTGGTCGTCGCGGGCGGCCACGTCGACGAGGACTTCATCGCGTCCCGTACGAACGGCTGGGAGGCGGCCCGCGAGGCGGCGATGGCGCACTGGCCGGAGCGGGTGGAGGCCATCACCGGGGTGCCGGTGTCGCAGCTGCGGCGCTGCGTCGAGCTGTTCGTCTCCGCCGGTACGGGAATGGTGCTGACCGCGCGCGGGCCGGAACAGCAGTCCAAGGGCGTCGACACGGTGGGCGCGTGGATCAACCTGTGCCTGGCCACCGGCCGCGCGGGCCGACCCCTGTCCGGGTACGGCTGCCTCACCGGCCAGGGCAACGGCCAGGGCGGGCGCGAACACGGCCAGAAGGCCGACCAGCTCCCGGGCTACCGCTCCATCACGGACCCGGCGGCACGGGCGCACGTCGCCCGGGTGTGGGGCGTCGACCCCGCCGACCTCCCGGGGCCGGGAGTCTCCGCGTACGAACTCCTCGACGCGCTCGGTACGGAGGGCGGGGCGCGGGCCCTGCTCCTGATGGGCTCGAACCCGGTGGTCTCGGCCCCCAACGCCCGCCACGTCACGTCACGCCTCGCCGCCCTCGACTCGCTGGTCGTGTGCGACGTGGTCCTCTCCGAGACGGCGGCGCTCGCGGACGTGGTCCTGCCCTCCGCCCAATGGGCCGAGGAAACCGGCACGATGACCAACCTGGAAGGCCGCGTCATCCTCCGCCAGGCGGCCCTCCCGCCGGTCGGTCACGCCCGCACGGACCTCCGGATCCTGCACGACCTCGCCGACCGCCTGGGCCACGGGAAGGGCTTCCCCGCCGATCCGGAGGAGGTCTTCACGGAACTCCGCGCGGCGTCGGCGGGCGGCCAGGCGGACTACTCGGGCATCGACTACGCACGGATCCGGGCGGAGGAGGGGGTGTTCTGGCCCTGCCCTGCGGGGGACGCAGCGGACCCCGTCGTCCCGCACCCCGGCACCCCGCGCCTCTTCCTCGACCGGTTCGCCACTCCCGACGGGCGGGCCCGGTTCGTGAACGTCTCGCACCGCCCCGCCGGGGAGGAGCCGGACGCCGACTACCCCCTCCTCCTCACCACCGGCCGCGTGCTCGCCCAGTACCAGAGCGGCGCGCAGACCCGCCGCACGCCCGAACTGAACCGTGCGGCCCCCGCCCCCTTCGTCGAACTGCACCCCCGGCTGGCGGCCCGGCTGGGCGTCACGGAGGGGGAGCCCCTGGCCCTCACCAGCCGCCGGGGCCGCGCCACCGCCCCGGCCAGGATCACCACGGCCATCCGCCCGGACACCGTCTTCATGCCGTTCCACTGGCCGGGCGAGGGCCGCGCGAACTCCCTCACCAACCCGGCCCTGGACCCGCAGTCCCGCATGCCGGAGTTCAAGGTGTGCGCGGTACGGGCGGAGAAGGCGATCCCCTCCGAGGCCGCCCCCGCCACCGGGGAGGCAGTCCGATGAGTACCCCTTCCATGTCCATGGAGACCCCGTCCATGGAGACCCCTTCGACGGACACCTCTTCCACGGGCGCCCCCTCCCTGGGCACCCCCCGCCGCATCGCGGTGATCGGCGCCGGAATGGCCGCCGCCCGCCTCGCCCAGCAGACCCTCGCCCAGGCCCCGCCCGGCACCCTCGACATCACCCTGTACGGCCACGAACCCCACGCCCCCTACAACCGCGCCCTCCTCGCGGGCGTCCTCGACGGCCGCTACCCCCCGGAGGCCCTCACCCTCCCCACGGGCGGAGCCACGGTCCGTACGGACACGGAGGTCGTCGCCATCGACACGGCCTCCCACACCCTCCGCACCGCCACCGGCGAAACCTTCCCCTACGACACCCTCATCCTCGCCACCGGCGCCAACCCCGTCCTCCCCCCCATCCGCAACCTCCACATATCCCCTCCGCCCCCGCCCAGCCCCCTTGTACGCTCCGCTCCGCCCAGTCTCCTTGGGCGGCGGGGCCGCCCCCCGGGGGCGAGTGGGGCATCCCCTGCTCGAACGGAGTTGAGAGCTTGGGGAAGGGCGGGCAAGGGGGCGGCCCCCGCACTGCGGGCCCACCCCGCCGCCGCCCCGCCCAGCCCCGGCACCGCCGCCCCGTCCAGCGTGGCCCCGCCCCACCCCCGTACCGCCACACCCTCCGACCCGACCCCGACCCCGACCCCGCCCACCCCAACCACCACCCCCGACCTCAAACTCGGCGTCCACCCCTTCCGCACCCTCACCGACTCCACCACCCTCGCCCAAGCCGCCCGCCAAGCCACCCGCGCCATCGTCATCGGCGGCGGCCTCCTCGGCGTCAGCGCCACCCGCGCCCTCGCCGCCCTCGACATCCCCACCGAACTCATCCACCAGGCCCCCCACCTGATGGACCGTCACCTCGACGACGAAGCCGCCGCCACCGTCCGCCGCGCCCTCGAAGGCATGGGAGCCGCCGTCTACACCGGCAACCGCGCCCGCGCCCTCCAGGGCGACACCGCCGTCACCGGCGTCGAACTCGCCAACGGCCACGTCCTCACCTGCGACCTCGTCGTCCTCGCCTGTGGCGTCCGCCCCCGCACGGGCCTCGCCCGCACCGCCGGGATCGAGGTCCGGCGCGGCATCGTCGTCGACGACACCCTCGCCACCTCCGCCCCCGACGTCTACGCGATCGGCGACTGCACCGAACACCGGGGCGCGGTCCACGGAGTCACCGGCCCTGCCTGGGCCCAGGCCGACACCCTCGCCGCCCGCCTCTCCGGCAAGGACCCCGACGCCACCTACACCGGCACTCACGGAACGGCCCGCCTCACCGCAGGCCCCCTGGAAATCGCCGCCTTCGGCGAGACCGACGACTCCGCGGGCGACGCGTTGCGCCTCGCCGACGGCACCCGAGGCACCTACGGCTCGTACAAGAAGCTCGTGATGCGCGGCGACCGCCTCGTCGGCGCGATCCTCGTCGGCGACCTCGCCGCGATCGGCGAACTCACCCGCACCTACGAGAGGGGCGAGCCGCTGCCGCCCCGCCCCCTCGACCTGCTGACCCCCCTCTCCGAAGGAGCCGCCCTGTGACGAAGACCCGGGACACCCAGGACCCCCAGGAAGCCCAGGAGGCTCAGGACGCTCAGGAAGCCCCCCGAAGGCTCGTCCTCGTCGGCCACGGCATGGTCGGCCAGCGCTTCCTCGAAGCCTTCGCCGAGCGCGGCGGCCACGCCCCCGCCTGGCACATCACCGCTCTCGCCGAGGAGCCCCGCCCCGCCTACGACCGCGTCCACCTCACCTCGTGGTTCTCCGGCACGAGCGCCGACGAACTCTCGATGTGGGAGCCCGAGTTCGGCGAGAAGCACGGCATCGATCTCCGCCTGGGCGACCCGGCCGAAGCGATCGACCGCCCGTCGCGCACGGTACGGACCCGGTCAGGCGAGGTCCTCCCGTACGACGCCCTCGTCCTGGCCACCGGCTCCTACCCCTTCGTCCCGCCGGTCCCCGGCCACGACGCCCCCGGCTGCTTCGTCTACCGGACCATCGAGGACCTCGAAGCGATCCGCGCCGCCGCCGACCACGCCCGTGTCGGAGCCGTCGTCGGCGGCGGCCTGCTCGGCCTCGAAGCGGCGGGCGCACTGCGCGCCATGGGCCTGGAGACGCACGTCGTGGAGTTCGCGCCGCGCCTGATGGCCCTCCAGGTGGACGACGGCGGAGGTGCCGTACTCCGGGAGAAGATCCAGGAGTTGGGCGTCACGGTGCACACGGGCGCGGGCACCCAGACCGTCGAGACCGCCGCCGACGGCACCGTCACGGGCATGGTCCTGTCCAACGGAGCGACCGTCGACACCGACCTCGTCGTCTTCTCGGCGGGTGTACGTCCCCGGGACCAGCTCGCCCGCGACGCGGGCCTGCCCGTCGGCGAACGCGGCGGCATCACCGTCGACGCCGCCTGCCGCACCGAGGACCCCGCCATCTGGGCGATCGGCGAATGCGCCCTCGCCGTCGACGGCCGGGTGTACGGCCTGGTCGCCCCGGGCTACGCGATGGCGGAAGCGGTGGCAGGCCAACTCACCTCCCAGAAAGGCGAGTTCACCGGAGCCGACCTCTCCACCAAGCTCAAGCTCCTCGGCGTCGACGTCGCCAGCTTCGGCGACGCCCACGGCGCCACCCCCGACTCCCTCGAAGTCCTCTACGCCAACAGTCGCGAGGGCGTCTACAAGAAGCTGGTCATCGGTGCCGACGGCGCCCTCCTCGGCGGCGTCCTGGTCGGCGACACCGACTCCTACGACCTCCTGCGCCCGCTCGCCCTGTCCGGCGCGCCCCTCACCGCCCCGCCCGAGCAGCTCGTCCTCCCCGCCTCGATCGGCGCGGCCCCCGGCCCGATCGCCCTCCCCGACGAGGCGGTCGTCTGCTCCTGCCACAACGTCACCAAGGGTGCGATCCGCTCGGCGGTCGCCGACACCGGCTGCGCGGACGTTCCCGCCGTGAAGAAGTGCACCCGCGCGGGCACCGGCTGCGGCTCCTGCGTAAAGCTCCTCACCACCCTCGTCAACGACGAACTGGCTTCCCAGGGTGTTGAGTTGAGCCGTGGGCTGTGTGCCCACTTCGACCTCACCCGGGCCGAGATCTACGAGATCGTGCGCGTCAAGGGCATCACCACCTTCGCCCGCCTGATCGACGAACACGGCACCCCTGAAACCGGCAGCGAGGGCTGCGAGATCTGCAAGCCCGTCGTCGGCTCCGTCCTCGCCTCCCTCAGCCCCGCCCTCGGCGACGGCGTCTCAGGACACATCCTGGACGGGGAACAGGCCGCCCTCCAGGACACCAACGACCACTTCCTCGCCAACCTCCAGCGCAACGGCTCCTACTCCGTCGTCCCCCGCATCCCCGGCGGCGAGGTCACCCCGGACGGGCTCATCACCATCGGTGAGATCGCCCGCGACTTCGGCCTCTACACGAAGATCACCGGTGGTCAGCGCATCGACATGTTCGGTGCGTCCGTCGACCAACTCCCGCTCATCTGGCGGCGGTTGGTCGACGCGGGCTTCGAGTCGGGCCACGCCTACGGAAAGTCACTCCGTACGGTGAAGTCCTGCGTCGGCCAGACCTGGTGCCGTTACGGCGTCCAGGACTCGGTCGCCCTCGCCATCGAGCTGGAGCTCCGCTACCGGGGCCTGCGCGCCCCGCACAAGCTCAAGTCCGCCGTCAGCGGCTGCGCCCGCGAGTGCGCGGAGGCCCAGAGCAAGGACTTCGGCGTCATCGCCACCTCCAGCGGCTGGAACCTCTACGTCGGCGGCAACGGCGGAATGACCCCGCGCCACGCCGACCTCCTCCTCACCGACGCGGACTACGACACCCTGCTCCGCACCATCGACCGCTTCCTGATGTTCTACA
Source organism: Streptomyces sp. NBC_00237 (assembly GCF_026342435.1). Taxonomy (NCBI): domain Bacteria; kingdom Bacillati; phylum Actinomycetota; class Actinomycetes; order Kitasatosporales; family Streptomycetaceae; genus Streptomyces; species Streptomyces sp. NBC_00237. The sequence goes on from NZ_JAPEMT010000004.1 coordinate 546,818, forward strand.
TCCGCACCGCCGACCGCCTGGAGCGCACCGCCCCCTGGATCGAGCGCATGGAGGGCGGCCTCGACCACCTGCGCGCCGTCATCGTCGACGACTCCCTCGGCATCTGCGCCGACCTCGACGACCTGATGGGCCGTCATGTCACCTCGTACGAGGACGAATGGCGCGCCACCCTCGACGACCCGGCCCGGCTCGCCCGCTTCGTGTCGTTCGTCAACGCGCCCGGCACGCCGGACCCGACGATCCGCTTCGTACCGGAGCGCGAGCAGATCCGTCCCGCCGACACCTTCGTCGCGGGCGCCACCCTGGAAGTGAGGTCCCTCGTATGAGCGCCGTCATGGAACACGCCACGGCGACAGCGATGGTCGAAGTGGCCGTCGGCGACACGTGGTTCCCCGTCTGCCCCTACGCGTCCCTCGTCCCCGGGCGGGGTGTCGCCGCCCTCGTCGACGGCGAGCAGATCGCCCTCTACCGCGACCGCACCGGCACCGTCCACGCCGTCGGCAACCGCGATCCCTTCAGCGGCGCGTACGTCCTCTCGCGCGGTCTGCTCGGCAGCCGCGACGGCGTCCCGGTCGTCCTCTCCCCGATGTACAAGCAGGCGTTCGACCTGCGGACCGGCGTCTGCCTCGACGAGGACGAGACCCCGGACGGCGCCCCGGCCACCCTCCCGGTCTGGCCCGTACGCACCAACTCCCCGTCCGACCAAGAGAGTTAGGCGCACCCCATGACCACCACCGTCCGCCCGCCCCAGTCCACCTCCACCCGCCCACAGCTCGACGAGTGGAACCCCGATGACCCCGCCTTCTGGGCCGCGACCGGAGCCAAGGTCGCCCGCCGCAACCTGATCTTCTCCGTCCTCTCCGAACACATCGGCTTCTCGGTCTGGAGCCTGTGGTCGGTCCTGGTCCTCTTCCTCGGCCCCGAGTACGGCATCGACCCGGCGGGCAAGTTCGTGCTGACGGCCGTCCCGACCTTGTTCGGCGCGGCGCTCAGGCTCCCGTACACCTTCGCCGTGGCGATCTTCGGCGGCCGCAACTGGACGGTCATCACCGCGCTCGCCCTCCTCGTCCCCACCCTCCTCACCGCATACGTCCTGGAACCCGGCGTCTCCTACACGACCCTGCTGTGCGTGGCGGCCGTCGCGGGCGTCGGCGGGGGGAACTTCGCCTCCTCGATGGCGAACATCAACGCCTTCTACCCCCAGCACCTCAAGGGCCGGGCCCTCGGCATCAACGCGGGCGGCGGAAACCTCGGCGTCCCCGCCGTGCAGCTCCTCGGCCTGCTGGTCCTCGCCACGGCGGGCGCGGCCCACCCCCGCCTCGTACCGCTCCTGTACGTACCGCTGATCGTCCTGGCGGCGGTGGCCGCCGCGCTGCGCATGGACAACCTGCCCGCCCTGCGCAACGACCGGGGTGCGCTGCGCGAGGCCGCCCGCGAGCCGCACACCTGGGTGATGTCGCTCCTCTACATCGGCACCTTCGGGTCCTTCATCGGCTTCGGCTTCGCCTTCGGGCAGGTGCTGCTGGTGCAGTTCCACGCGGACTTCCCGACGGCGGTCAGCGCCGCGTACCTGACCTTCCTCGGACCGCTGATCGGCTCCCTGATCAGGCCGGTCGGCGGGGCGATGGCCGACCGCTGGGGCGGGGCGCGCGTCACCTTCTGGACCTTCGTCGCGATGGCGGCGTCCGCCCTCCTCGTACTCCTCGCCTCCCGGTCCGGCTCGCTGCCCCTCTTCCTGACCGGCTTCGTCGCCCTCTTCCTCTTCTCGGGCGTCGGCAACGGCTCCACGTACAAGATGATCCCGGGCATCTTCCACGCCAAGGCGGAACGCGAAACGGCGGCGGGAGCGGACCCGGCCGAGGCGGGGAACCGTTCCCGCCGCCGGGCGAGTGCCGTGATCGGCATCGCGGGCGCGGTGGGTGCGCTGGGCGGGGTGCTGGTGAACATCGCGTTCCGGCAGTCCTTCCTGACGGAGGGGACCGGGGACGCGGCCTACCTGGCGTTCCTCGCGTACTACGTGCTGTGCCTGGCGGTGACCTGGGGCGTCTACCTCAGGCGGCGCGCCTGAGGCGTCCGCCCTGGGTGGTCCCTGGGTAGCCCCTGGGTAGTCCCTGGGTGGTCCCCGGGTGGTCGCGGCGGGCTCGGGCGGTGTCGCGGTGTCTACGGCTTCGCCTCGGCCGCCTGCTTCCGTTTCTGGTTCCGCCGCATGCGGGGCGGCCACTTCCGGGTGTCGCGCGGCTCGACGTACGGCTCCTCCTCCACCGGAAGCCCGCCGCTGATGGCACGCTGCCGGGCCAGCTCCGCATCGAACTCCAGCCCCAGCAGTACCGCCAGGTTCGACAGCCACAGCCACACCAGGAAGACGATCACGCCCGCGAGAGCGCCGTACGTCTTGTTGTACGAGCCGAAGTTCGCGACGTACAGCGCGAAGCCGCCGGAAGCCACCAGCCACAGCACCACGGCGAGCACGCTCCCCGGGCTGATCCAGCGGAACCCGTGCCCCCGCACGTTCGGTGCCGACCAGAACAGCAGCGCGATCATCACCATCACCAGCAACAACAGCACCGGCCACTTCACGATCGACCAGACCGTGACCGCCTCGCTGCCGAGCCCGATCGCCTCGCCCGCCCACTCCGCCACGGACCCGGTGAACACCACGATGAGCGCACTGGCGGCCAGCAGCACCATCAGCACCACCGTCAGCCCCACCCGCAACGGGGTCACCTTCCACACCGGCCGACCCTCCGGCATGTCGTAGATCGCGTTCGAGGTCCGTATGAACGCACCGACGTACCCCGAAGCGGACCACAGCGCCGCGACCAGACCGACGATCGCGATGATCCCGCTGGTGCCGCCACTGCCCTGAAGCTGCTGCACCGCCTGCGTCAGGATGTCCTTCACCGCGCCGGGCGCGAGACTGCGCACGTTGTCGAGCACGGTCTTGGTCGCCGACTCCCCGATCACCCCGAGCAGCGAGACCAGCACCAGCATCGCGGGGAAGACCGAGAGCACGCCGTAGTACGTCAGCGAGGCCGCCCGGTCCGGCAGTTCGTCGTCCAGGAACTCCTTGCCGGTGCGCTTGAGCACGGCCCACCAGGAGCGTTTGGGCAGATCACTGGGGCTCTCGGCGGCCCCGTCAGGCGCTTCTGCGCGCTCTGCGGCGCGCTCTTCTGCGTGTTTCCCAGCGGAATCGCCACGGCTGCTGTCTGTCATGCCGTGGCGGGTACCCCTCAAGGGGGACCTGACCCGAAGGATCACCAGGATCGCCGGAGGCCGTACGTCGAGATGGTGCGCTGCTCCGACGCGGGAGTGCGCTTCGGTGCCGACGGGCGGGTCTCGCTCACCCACGACCGGCCGGGCATCGACCGTGCGCTGCTGCGGCACGTCTGGCACTACGGGCCACAGTTGGTACCGGTGCTCACCCGGTGGCTCGCCGGGATCAGCCGTCCGGGCGGCGCGGCCGCGGAGTGGACATCCCCAGGCCGCAGATGCACCACGAACCGCTGCTTCGCTCCCAGGAACACGGCCATCACCTGGCGGTACAAGGCGGAGTCGGGCGCGGGCAGGTGCGCGAAGGGCCCGAAGTCCTCCACCGGGACCGAGCCTGCGGATGCTGTGGAGACCGCAGGTGAGGGTGTCTGCTTCATCGATGCCGTGTCACACACTCGGACGAGCCACCGGGTGGAATGTCCTGAAGCCAGCTGAAGCCGACGTCTGGGCTGCCCTCCCCACCCGCGAACTTTTCCTATACCTTCCTGCCGGAAGGGGGGTGATCCACATGCAGCGGATCGCACAGGTCATCCGGGTCAGGCCCGAAAAGCTCGCAGAGTACAAGGAACTGCACGCGGCGGTGCCCGAGCCCGTCCTCGCCCGGCTGCGGACCGCCCACATCGCCAACTACTCGATCCACCTGCTCGGCGACCGGCTCTTCAGCTACTTCGAGTACCACGGCGACGACCTCGCGGCCGACCTCGCCGCGATGGCCGACGACCCGGCCACCCGGGAGTGGTGGAAGCTCACCGACCCCTGCCAGGAGCGGGTGCCGGAAGCCCGGGACGGCGAGTGGTGGGCAGCGGCTGAACAGGTCTTCCTCATGGAGTGAACCGACGTGTGCGGGTGAGCGAGGGGCGGGCACTCCGGTCCTCGGAGGGCCCGCCCCTCGCCGTGTCGGCGTCGAGCCGATCAGCCGCCGACCCCCTCCGGCCGGATCGTCTGGCGTTCCGGGACGTCCTGTTGCTGGAGTTCCCGGGAGGTCTCCTTGTGCAGGTCGACCATGCGGGAGATCGCCGCGTCCCGGGCGGCCGTGTCGCCGACGGCGGCGGCTTCCTGTAGTTGGGTGCCGACGTCGAGGATGCGGCGGGCCAGGGCCGAGGAGACGCGGCCCTGGGAGGCGGAGGCCAGGGTGGACATGACGCGGTAGAGGTCGTAACCCAGGCGTTCCTTGCGGGCGATGACCTCTTCGGCGATGGCGTAGGCGGTGGGCAGGTCGCCCTCCCTGCGGGCCGCGCGGATGTCCGTGTTGTTGCGGCGCATGCTCTCCAGGTCGTCCGGGGAGACGAGGTGCGGCACGTAGCGCGGGTAGAGCGCGGAGAGCGCGGCGGCCCAGCGGACCGAGTCCTGCTGCTCGCGACGGCGGCGGGCGTCGTCGAGGAGGTGGTCCAGGGTGCCGCTGGTGCTGCCTCCGGCGAGCAGGGCGCGCAGGCGGCGTTCGGTGTCTTCGAGTTGGGCGATCTCCGCCTGTTCGAGCTCGTGCTGCCAGTTGGCGAGGTACGTGACGTAGTCGCGGTGGACGTTCAGCACGCGGCCCCGGAACTTGCTGGTGAGGGGGTTGCGGTTGAGTTCGACAGCGTGCCAGTCGGCGTTGTCGATGCGGAATTCGAGGTCGATGATGCGGTCGCTGTTGAGGCGGGCCCGGATGACGAGTGAGCGGGTGCCGGTGAAGTCCTCCTCGATCTCGTAGGTGTGGCTCGCGCAGAGGTCGTTGAGGTGGGCGGGCTGGAGATCGCCCTCGCGGAGCAGGATCTCCAGCATGTCGCCCCTGCGGCCGGTGAGCTGGAACTCCTTGACGTGCCAGTCGGTGGGGTACGACTCACCCGCCTCGACCAGGACCCGCAGCGTTCCGTCCTTCTGCTGGATGCCGAAGGGGAGGGCCGTCACTTCGAGGGGGGTCGAGACCGCGAACTCCTTGTCGCAGTGGGAACAGGCGCTCAGGCCCGCGGAGTTGACCATTCCGCAGCGCGGGCACTTCAGGCCCGCGAAGCCGGGGAGGGGCTCCTCGCAGAGGGTGCAGAGCATCGCGGCGGCAGGGTTCTCCTCGCCGCACTGCGAGCATTCGACGACGGTTGCCTTGAGCGGGGGCGGGGTCAGGGCGGAGAGGTCCTGCGCGCAGACCGGGCAGGCGGCGCTGCCGGAGGGGGCGGGGACGTGGCAGGCGGGGCAGTCGATCGTGGGAGCGCCGGTCAGGGCGGCCTCGCAGGCGGTGCAGGCATCGGCGGCGATCGGGTTGGTGGTGTGACAGGAGGGGCAGGTGAGTTCGTCCAGGAGGGCTGACTGCACCGCCGCTCCCAGGGCCACGCAGTGCATGGGGTCGATGTCGGTACGGAGCCGGTCCTCGCCGAAGAGCTCGGCGAGGTTCTCCCGTACCAGAGGGATCGCGCTCGAACCGCCCACCAGGAGGACCTGGGACACGTCTTCCGGCAGGTGGTCGATGCGGGAGAGGGCTTCGGTGGTGTGGCCGACGGTCTTGGTGATGTGGGGCGTGATCAGGGCTTCGAAGGAGGCGCGGGTGACGTGTTGTTCGAGGGTCGCGCCGTGGGTGCCCAGGGGGGAGACGGTGACGTCCGTGCCCGTGGTGAGGGAGAGGCGGATCTTGGCCTGCTCGGCGGCGCGGCGCAGGCGGAAGTCGTCGCTGGGGGCGGGGACGTACGCGTGGGGGTTCTTCGCGCCTTCGGGAGGGTTCTTCGCGTCTTCGTAGGGGTTCTTCTCGCCTGCGGGAGGGTGCTTCGCGTTTTCGTGAGGGTTCTTCTCGCTCTGCCAGCGTTCCTTGAGGCTGGTGGCGAGGAGGTCGTCGAAGTCGGTTCCGCCGAGGAGGTTGTCGCCGCCCAGGGACATCACGTCCAGGTAGCCGGGGGCCGTGTTCAGGACCGATACGTCGAAGGTGCCGCCGCCCAGGTCGTAGACGACGAAGGTCGCGGGCGCCGCGTCCTGGGGGCGGGTCAGACCGTGCGCGAGCGCGGCTGAGGTCGGCTCGACCAGCACCCGTACGACGTGCAGGCCCGCCAGCTCCCCCGCCGCGCGGGTGGCGGCGAGCTGACGCTCGCCGAAGTACGCGGGCGCGGTGATCACGGCACGGTCGAAGACGACGCCGAGGCGGGCCTCGACGTCCGTCTTGAGGCGGCGGAGGACGATCGCGGAGATCTGGACCGGCGTGTACTGGTGCGGACCGAGCCGCACGAGGATGCCGCCGTCGCCGCCCTCGCTGAAGTGGGAGGCCGCGTCGCCCATCCGGGACAGGGTCTCCTGGACGGCGGGCTCGTCGAACTTCCGGCCCATGAAGCGCTTCACCGACGTGACGACCCGCTCGGGGTCGCGGTCCAGCCAGCGCAGCGCCTCCTCGCCCACCAGGAGGCCGCCGTCCTCGGTGACGCCGACCGCTGACGCCATGCTGAGCCGGTCGTTCGCGACGGGGAGGACCTCCGGGGCGCCGTTCTTCATCCAGGCGACGACGGAGTTCGTGGTGCCGAGGTCGATTCCGAGGGTTCTGTGCACGGTGGGTGGCTCCAGTTCTGCGGATTCTGCCGGTTCTGCGGATGGTCGCGAGGGTGCGGTGCGACGGGTCAGCCCCTGCGACGGGGGCGGCGTTTGTGCCGGGAGAGACGGCGGGGCTGACGCCGGGCGGGTGCGGGGTCGGCCGGGGATTCCGGCAGGGGCTGGGGTACGGGCGCGGGCTCGGGCTCGGGGTCCTCACCGGGTACGGCGACCACCACCAGGGCCTCGCGGAGCACCTCGTGGTCCGCGTAGAAGCCGGTGACCCGCTCCTCCAGGACCGTGTCCGCCGGTACGGACGCCCGGGGCTCCTTGGCCACCACCCGGGAGATGCTCGGTACGGCCTTGCTCCCCACCAGGTCCATCGGCTCGACGCCCGCCGCGAGGAGGTGCTGGCGCAGGACCCGGTGCGCGGCGCCGATCTGCTCCTCGAAGAGTTCCGGCACGGCCTGCGGGGGCCGCGTCCCGTCCCAGGCGGCGCGCCGCACGGCGTCGCCCAGGATGTCGTCCACCTCCAGGAGCCCTTCCAGGAGGCTCCGGAGGGTGCGTTCGGCCGCGACCTTCTTCTTTTCGAGGGCCTGGGCGCGGAAGGTCAACTGCTTGATGCGGCGGTCCTGTTCGGACAGCACCGCCGGGGTCTGGTCGGGGGAGGCGTGCTCGGACGGGGTCTGGTCGGGGGAGGTGTGCTCGGACGGGGTGACGGGCGTGTTCACGAATCGCTCCTGGGGAACGGGCCGAAGCGGTCGGGTTCGGGCAGCGAGGGGGGCAGTTCGGCCAGCAGGTCACGCGCCGCTTCCGAGACCCGGGCGTTCAGCTCCTCGTCCGAGAGCGCGCCCGTCAGCGGGGTGAGCAGCGCGGCCTTGAGCCTGCCGCTCGGCCGGGAGAGGGCGTTCGCCGCGCGCGAGACGGCGCTGCGCGCCTTCGGGTCGGCCATCCCCTTCAGCCGCGCGGCCCTGATCGCTCTGGCGTCGGCTCCGATGCCGATGCCGAGCACGTCGTAGGCGGTGGGGCCGAAGGCGGGGGAGAGGGGTTCGTCGGGTGGGGTCGTGCGCTCGGGCTGAGTCGGCTGCTGGGTCATGGCAGGATCACGAGCCTTCGGGGAAGTCGGTTTCGAAGATTTCGCCCTGCACGGGCTTCTGCTGCTTCCTCCGTGCGGGATTCCGCAGCTTGCGGGCGGCCTGGAAGTCCCTGTACGACCCGGCCTCGTCACCCGCGTTCCTGCGGTGCGCCGCCCGCAGGTTGTGGGCGTCCGCCAACAGGCGGTGGAACTCCGTGAGGTCTCCTTCCGCTCCCGTGCAGCGCTCCCCGAGCGCGATGACCTCCGCGTGTGCGCGCCGCTTCAGGAGGTGTCGGGCCAGGATGGCCAGCACCGAGGGGAGCTCGGTGTTCTCCTCGATGGGCTGGAAGGACAGGGACAGCCAGAGCGTCTCCGCGTACGCGCGCACGCTCTGCTCGTCCGTCGCGTCGTACCGGCCCCTGGACCGCCAGAGTCCCCGGGCCAGGTCGACCGCCGCGCTCGCACCGGCGAACCGTTCGTCCGGGTACCCGCGCAGGTGGGCGCCCGCCTCCCGCATGAGCCCCAGGGCCTTGGCGCGTGAGCCTTCGCGGGCCTCGCGGAGGGAGTCCTGATACAGGACTCCGGCGAGGAGCCAGGCCCCGGGCCGGACGGCGTCGGGCGGCCCGTCAGGCCCGTCGGTACTCGTCGACTGCCGGTCCATGGCGGGTGGCGGAGGTGGCGGAGGAGGCGGTGGTGGTGGTGCCGATCGTCCCCCGCCCGTCGGCCGCTCCCCGGCCGGTACGCCGCTCCCGTTCGCCCGGCGGACCCTGGCCAGCCCCTCGACCGCCTGCCGGTCCTCAGGGGACAGCTCGCAGGCCCGCCGGTAGCGCCGCTCCGCCTCTTCCTTCCGGCCCGCCTTCTCGGCCTGTTCGGCGAGCCGCAGGGAGGCCGCGGTGAGATTGCGCTTCAACTCCACGTGATCCGGGGTGAGTTGTATGGCCCGCTCCAGCAGGCCGATCTGCGTGTACGTGGCCTTGACCTGCCCCCGCACGGTCGCCCCGGCCCCCACGGCGGCACGGCAGATGCTGTCCGCGTACGGCGTGACGTCCTGCCCCGCCTCCCGCGCCTGCTCGAAGTCCCGCAGCGCCTCCGTCCAGCGCTTGCCCTTCGCGTACTCCTGGGCCCGGCGTGCGAAGGCGGTGGCGAGGATCTTCACGGCGGCGGGCTGCTCGGCGTCCGGCCCCGTACGCCAGCCCGGGTGGGACTTCTGGACGGTGCTGATCACCTCGTCCCAGCGCCCCTCCCGCAGCAGCTTCGCCAACACCGCCTGGGGGCCGAAGAGTTCGGCCAGCGCGGGCGTCTCCAGTGCGGCGAAGGGTCCCGCGAGCGGGATGTTCGACCGTACCTCCGCCATGCGCTCCTTCCAGCGCGCGTTGATGGCCCCGACCTCTCCGAGGAAGTACGGCCCGCAGAAGAAGTCCGGAGCGGGCGGGGCGGGCGCGCTGGCGGCGGGAAGCTCCGCCCAGCGGCTCGCGGCCTCGCACTCCATCCGCCACCTCAAGTCCAGTGACTCGGGAGGGGAGTTGCCACTGATGCGGTCCCAGCCCTGGTACAGCTGGGCGAGCTGTGTGTGGAGGGACTCGACGGCGGTCGCCCACACGCCGTCCTCGAACACCTCCCCGCACGCCTGCTGCACGGCACTCCGGTAGGTGGGCGAGTGCAGTACGGCAGCCCAACAGGCCATGCTCTGCCGGGTCGCGGAGATCCGGACGCCCTGGGTGAGGGCGTCCCCCGAGGTCAGCAGGCGCAGCGCGGCGACGCCGAGTCCGTGGGTCGCGCCGAGGTCGAAGGGCCTGGTCTGCCAGAGGCGCAGCCAGGCGCCCCAGGCGCGCAGGTGGTCCCCGCGCTCGGTGAAGCCCCGCGCCGTGCGGGCGGCGGCCTGGCCGTACAGCTCGGACGCGCGGCCCGTGGCGTCCCGGGCGGTGGGGCGCCCGACGCGCTCCCACTCGGCGAAGCCGCCCCGCCCCAGTGCCTGGTGGAGGGCGAGGGCATGCGTGAGCTTGCGGGAGTGGGGCGGGGCGGTTCTCGGCCGTACGCCGCCGGTGCCGTCAGGCGCTGCGGGCTGTCGCGTGTCCTCGGGCGCGAGGCTCCCCAGCAGGTCGCTCGCCGCCGAGGGGTCGGCCGAGGGGCCGTCGGGGTGCGACCAGGACCGCAGGACGCGTACGGCTTCCTCGGTGCGCCCGGCGAGGACGGCTGCCTGGGCGAGGTTGGTCAGTACGCCGTTCAGGCAAGGGACGCAGCGCAGGGTGCCGTCGTCGGCGCGCACACCGTCGGCCGGGCAGAGGCCCGCCCCGCACTGGCCGCAGAGCGACTCGGCGTCACCTCCGCAGCCCGTGACGGAGCAGGGGCCCGAGACGGCGAGGCGGACGTCCGCGTCGCGCGGGCCGAGGGAGGCGAGGTACCAGTCGCAGCAGCGGTCCCAGTTGCGCGCGCGGGCGGCGAGCGTTCCGTGGAGGGCGGCGTGCGCGGCGGCGATGGGCTCGGGCACCGGACCGCTCCGGTCGAGCAGGCGCAGATAACCGACGGCCGCGGCGAAGTCCTCGCGCGCATACGCCTCGACGGCCTTCCCGAAGGTGCGGCGGCCCGCGCTGGGGTCCGCACCGCCGTCCCGCTCGGCAGGTCCGCCGGAGTGGTGCTGTGACGTCACTGTGCTCCCCCAACACAGGCAACATGAAAGCGCAGTTGAAGCCCGGGAGGCGCTGCTGAAGCAGATGACGCCCGAGGCTCAGTTCACGCACGCGAAGCATACGTCAAGAGCCCTCCACGGTCCGGAGGTGAGAGGCGAACTCCGCCCGTTCGACGCGGTCCAGCGGCGGTCGGTGAGGGCGAAGTGCAGGCTTCCGGGGCCGACTGGATGCCGCAGCAGCGGGGTTGGGGCCACGCGCCGAGCCAAGCGCCTGCCACCATTACGTAAGTTGCCATGCCGACAAGGTAGGGGAAGGGTCTGACAATTGCCTCTGAGCAGGCACTACAGGGCGTAGACAGTGTCTACTTGAGGTGGTAGACACGGTTCATGGACCCGCAAGCGATGCCACCATCACCAGACGTTCCGGACCCAACACCCCTCCGGGAGCGGCTCATCGACGCCGGGGTCGAACTGGTGGAGACCGGGGGTGCCGCCTCCCTCGGTCTGCGGGAGATCGCCCGCAGGGCCGGGGTCTCGCACGGGGCTCCGCGCCGCCACTTCCCCACCCACCACGCACTCCTCACCGCCATCGCCCGGCGCGGATTCGCCGACCTGGAGGCACGGTTCGAAGAGGTGCTGGGAGGGGAGGCCGGGGCCTCGCCCGAGCGGCGACTCCGCGTGCTGGCGCGCTCGTACGTCGACTTCGTACTGGAGCGGCGCGGGATGTTCGAGCTGATGTTCCGTCATGACCTGCTGGACAGCGACGTGCACGCGGCGGGAGATGAGCACGGGACAGGTGCGGAGGGGCCCCGGCTCCGGGAGGAGACGCTGCCCCTGCTGGCGACGGTGGCCGGTCTCGTGGGCCAGCTCCGGAGCGGCACCGCAGGAAGCAGCCCCGAAACCACGGCAGCCGCCCTCTGGGCGAACCTGCACGGCATCGCCCTGCTCTGGATCTGGGGCAGCCTGCCGCTCGCCCTCGACGTCCGGCCCGGCAGCCCCGCCTCCCGCGAGGCGCTCGACCGTCTCGTCACGGCCGCGGTGGACGCCCACCTCGCCGACCCGGGCCCGCACCCGCACCCGGGTTCGCATCAGGAAGCTGACCCGCGCCCGGAACCGGAATCCGTATGACGACCTCCGTCGCGACCACCGCCGCAGCCTCCCCCGCGACCGGCCCCGCGGTCCCCCGCCTCACCCGCACCCTCGCCCTCCTCGTCAGCGTCACCGGCGCCATGCTCGTCGCTCTCGACGGCACCGTCCTCCTCGTCGCCCAGCCCGCCCTGCGACAGGACCTCCACGCCGCCCCCGCCCAGGTCCAGTGGACCAGCACCGCCTATCTCCTCGCCGTCGCCGCCCTCCTCGTCGTCGCCGGGCGGCTCGGCGACCGGTACGGGCACACCCGCCTCCTCCTGACCGGCCTCGTCGGCTTCGCCCTCACCTCCGCCGCCATCGCCCTCGCCCCCGGCATCGGCTGGGCCATCGCCCTGCGCGCCGCCCAGGGCGTCTGCGCCGCGCTCCTGCAACCCGCCACGCTCGCCCTCCTCCGCCTCACCCACCCCGCCGACCGGCTCGGCGGGCCCATCGCGCTCCGTACGAGTGCCATCGGTGTCGCCGCCGCTGCCGGACCCCTCATCGGCGGCGTGCTCGTCGCCGAGTTCGGCTGGCGGTCGGTGTTCTGGCTCAACGTGCCGGTGGCGCTCGTGGTCGCCGCGCTGGCTCTGGCGATACGGGTCCCCGTTCTGCCCCGTACCGGAGGCCAGCGGCTCGGACTGCCCGGGGCCGTGCTCCTCGCGGCCGCGCTCGCCTGCCTGGTGCACGCACTGACCGGGGTGCCGGAACACGGCTGGACCGGCGGTCCCACCTGGGCCGCCCTCGCCCTGACCGCGCTCGTCGCGGCGGGCTTCGTCGCCCACGAGCGGCGTACCGCGCACCCGATCGTGCCGACGGTCGTCGCCCGGGCCGTACCGGTGACGGCCTCCATGGCACTGCTGCTGATCACGGCGGCGGGGATGTTCGGGGCACTGTTCGTGCTGACGTTCTTCCTCCAGGGCGTACGGGGCCTGGACCCGCTCGCGTGCGGTGTGCGGGTGCTTCCGATGACCGTGCTGATGGTGCTGGGGGCGCCCGTCGCGAGCAGTGCGCTGCGCTGGTACGGAGCACGCCGCGCCGCACTCACGGGGCTCGGCCTCGTCGTCGCCGGAGTGGCGGGGCTCGCGGGCGCGACCCGGGTCGGCGCGGCCGACGCGTGGCTCGCGGAGGGGGCGGCGTTCGGGGTGCTGGGGGCCGGGTTCGCGACAGTGATGGTGGCCGCCACCGGGACGGTCGTCGGGGACGCGCCGCCCGGGTACGCCGGAGTGGTCGGCGGGCTGAAACAGACCGCCATGAACATCGGCCCGAGCCTGGGCATCGCCGTCGCGGCGGGCACGATGGGCCCCGGGGTCGCGGACGCGCCGATCACGCCCGCCCTGCTCCTGCTCGCCGGACTCGGCGCGCTGGGCGTGATTCCGGCGGCCCTGCTGCCGGGGCGTCGTGAGAAGGGGCGTTGTCAGACCCCCGTGTCACAGTGATGTCCATGAACACGATGCCCGACGGCCGCCCCGTTCCGCCCCCGCACGCGGACGAACGCACCATGCTGGAAAGCTGGTTGGACTTCCACCGCGCGACGCTTGCCCTGAAGTGCCGGGGCCTCGACGACGAGCAGATACGGACGGCCTCCGTGCCGCCGTCGCCGATGACGCTGCTGGGACTGGTCCGGCACCTGGAGGGGGTGGAAAGGCACTGGTTCCAGGAGGTCTTCGCGGGCGAGGACGTCGACCTCCTGGACCTGATGAGGCGGGACGGCGGCTTCGGGCTCGAAGACGGGCCCGAGACCGAGGCGGACGCGGGCGGCATCGCGGAAGCGCTGGACACCTGGCGCGAGACCGTCGACCGCAACCGCGCGCTCGTCGTCGAAGCCTCCCTCGACGCCCCCGGACGGCTCACCGGACCGGAGGCGGCGATGGCCGGGAGCGACACGGTGTCGCTCCGCTGGATCCTGGTGCACATGATCGAGGAGTACGCCCGGCACAACGGCCACGCCGATCTGATCAGGGAGCGGATCGACGGCGTCACGGGCCCGTGACGCCGGGCCCCGCACCGGGCCCGTAACGCCGGGCCCGTGACGCTGGATCCGTGACGTCGGGCGTGCGCGGGCCCTAAGCGGGACGCGCCGCGAACGGGCCCTCCAAGGCCGCCCACTGGAGCAGCATGATCGTCTTCGCGTCCGCGATCTCCCCGCTGCGGATCATCGACAGGGCTTCGGGGAAGGGGAGTTCGACGACCTCGATGTCCTCGCCCTCCTCGACCACCCCGCCGCCCTCCGACGTCGCGGACGAGGTTCCGTACGGGGCGGCGAAGAAGTGCACGCGTTCGGTGACCGAGCCGGGGCTCATGTAGACCGCGAAGACCCGCTCGGGGGTGCCGACCTCGTGGCCGGTCTCCTCGGCGGCCTCGCGGCGGATCGCCTCCTCCGGGCTGTTGCCGTCGAGGAGGCCCCCGGCCGTTTCGAGGAGCATGCCGGTGGGGTGCTCGTTGACGTAAGCGGGCAGCCGGAACTGGCGGGTCAGCAGGACCGTCGCCCGTTCGGCGTCGTACAGCAGGATCGTCGCACCGTCGCCCCGGTCGTACGTCTCGCGCTGTTCGCGGCTCCAGCTCCCGTCCCTGCGGCGGTAGTCGAAGGTCGTCTTGCGCAGGACGTACCAGTCGCAGGCCAGTACCTCCACGTCGCGGACGCGCACGTCGGGGTTGCCGGAGAGGTCGCGGCCGTGGGTGTCGAGGGCGGTGCGGCCACGCCGGTCGGGGACGTCGACGCCGACGACTCCCTCGGTCCCGACGACTCCCTCGGTCCCGGCGGCTCCCTCGGTCCCGACGGCTCCCTCGGTCCCGACGCTCCCGGCAGTCCCGGCGGCGTGCGTGCTCATGCGGCGACCACCTCCGGGACCTCGGTGAGCGAGGCGTAGACCGCCGCGCCCTGCGAACGGGCCTGCTCGACCATCCGGTCCGCACCCTCGGACGGGCCGCCGATCCGCAGCACCGCGTCGCAGCGGGCCAGCAGGCGTTCCGCGACCGGGTGGAATATCTCGTCGTACAGCGCGTCGCCAGGCCCTGCGCTGCCCGCCGTCTCCAGGAGCGGGAGCGCCAGCGCCTCGCCGGTGACCGGGAGATGACCGGCCCGGAAGAGGGAGAGCGCGGTCTCGTTCATGGCGGTGACGTTCGCGTGGAGCTTGGCGGGGTCGTCGCCGGTGCCGGACCGGTAGGGCCCGGCGACCAGGATCATCAGGGGGCCGTGCAGGGGGATCATGGGTCAACTCCTCTTACGTACGGGAATGGTTCAGACGAGGATCGTGTGCACGCCCGCGTCGCGCAGCGCGGCCAGGGTCTGCGGGCCGTGCGGGTGGGTGGTCGGATCCTCGGCGGCGGTGTCGGTCACGAAGGTGTCGACCGCGCCCGGCTCCGCGACCCGGCTGAAGGACCGCACCCCGAGCTTCGTCGCGTCCGCGACCGCGACGGTACGGGTCGACTGGGCGAGCCCGACCTGCTTGACGGCCGCGTCGTCCAGCGAGAACTCCGACCAGCCGTGCTCGCCGTGCACACCGCCGATGGACATCACGAAGCAGTCGAAGGCGAGGGCTTCGAGCGTACGGAGCGCCAGCGGGCCGACCAGCGAGCGCTCGCCGGGGCGCGACCTGCCCCCGACGACCAGCAGCTCGACGCCGGGCAGGTCGGCGAGCCGTACCGCCACCTGGATGCTGAGCACCGCGACGGTCAGCGGGGCCCGCGCCGCCAGGTGCTCGGCGACGTGCACGGTGGTGGTCCCGGCGTCCAGCAGTACCCGCGAACCGGGTTCGACCAGCTCGGCGACCGCGCGGCCCAACCGGTCCTTCGTCGCGGCCTGCCACGGCTCGCGCGCCGCGAATCCGGCCCCCTCCTCCCGCTTCCGCGTGGCGACCGCGCCTCCGTGCACCCGCTTGACCAGGCTCTGGCGCTCCAGCTCGGCCAGGTCGCGGCGCACGGTCATGTCGGAAACCCCGAGCCGGTGGGCGAGCTCGGACACGGAAACCCGGTCGGAGCCCTGGACCAGGCGCAGGGTGAGATCGAGACGGTTGGCTACTCCCATGCCGTGATACTCACACAGGAATGTTCACTTGAACAATCAGATGTGAAATTCGCCGGGGAGGGGAGGGGAGGGGAGGGGAGGGGAGGGGAGGGGAGGGGAGGGGTCAGGCCAGGACGGACACCGCATACGCCGTCGCCTCCGCCAGGAGCGCTTCCTCCGGCTCCGCCGCAAGGCCGGGACGGTCCGACATGAGCGCCAGCACGATCGGCGCCCCTTTGCCCCGCTTGTCCCCCTTGTCCCCGGCGCCCCCGGGCGGCCAGATCACGGCGACGTCGTTCGCCCGCCCGTAGTCCCCCGTGCCCGTCTTGTGGGCGCAGGCCCACCCCCGGGGCAGCCCCGCCCGGATGCGCTTCGCGCCGGTGACGGTGTTCAGGAGCCAGTCCTCCAGCAGGGCGCGCTTGTCGGCGGGGAGGGCGGTGCCCAGGAGGAGGGCCCGGTGGGTGTCGGCGAGGGCGCGCGGGGTGGTGGTGTCGCGGGGGTCACCGGGAGGGTTGTTGTTCAGGCCGGGTTCGTACTGGTCCATGCGGCTGACGGGATCACCCAACTCCCTCAGGAACGCGTTCAGTTGCCTCGGCCCACCCAGATCACGCACCAGCAGATTGCCCGCCGTTCCGTCGCTGTGCCGTACGGCGGCGTCGCACAGTTCGCGGATCGACATGTCGGACCCGATGTGTTTCTCCGCGATCGGGGAGACGGAACTGACGTCGGCCCGGGTGACGGCGACCCGCTTGTCGAGGTGGCTGAGCGGGTTGCGGTGCAGGACCGCCGCCGCGGCCAGGGACTTGAAGGTGGAGCAGAACGCGAACCTCTCCTCGGCGCGGTGGGCGAGGACGGCTCCGCTGCCGGTGGCCAGGGCGTAGAGACCGAGGCGTGCGCCGTGGGCGCGCTCCAGGGCGGCGAAGCGGGCGCGGTGCCGTGGGGTTTCGGTGCCGGAGGGCGTCGGGGAGGCGGCCCCCTGCGACCGGTTCGGCCCGCCCGAATCCCGTACCCCCGCAGGCTCCTTGGACGTACACCCCACCATCCCCAGCCACGGCAGCGCGACCGCTGCCCCCAGCACTGCCCGCCGAGACACCCCGTACGCCCCGCCCGGTTCCCTCGTGCCCATCCAGCCGCTCCCCGCTCCCGCTCGCCCGTGATCAAGCTCGTATCGTGACCCCATGAGTACCCACGAGGCCCAGGACACCACCCTTCACTACGACGATCACGGCCCCGTCGACGGCCTCCCGGTCCTCCTGGTCCACGGCCACCCCTTCAACCGGTCGCTCTGGGCCCCGCAGGCAAGGGAGTTGGCGGCCAACGGCTACCGGGTCCTCACCCCCGACCTGCGCGGCTACGGCGACAGCCCGCTTCCCGCCGACGCGCCCGCCACCCTCCTCTCCGTCTTCGCCGACGACCTGGCCGCGCTCCTCAACCACGTGGGGCTGCCCGGCGCGGTGGTCGGCGGCGTGTCGATGGGCGGCCAGATCGCCATGGAGTTCCACCGCAGGCACCCGCACCGCGTACGCGGCTTGGTCCTCTCCGACACCTCGGCTCCCGCCGAGACCGACGAGGGCAAGGCGTTCCGCAACGCCCTGGCCGACCGCCTCCTCGCCGAGGGCATGGCGGGCTACGCCGACGAGGTCATCGACAAGATGCTCGCCCCGTACAACGTCACTGCCCAACCCGCTCTGGCAGAAGCCGTGTTGACGATGATGCGCACCACCGACCCACGCGGTGCCGCAGCCGCCCTCCGGGGCCGCGCCCAGCGCCCCGACTACCGCCAGACCCTCCCCGACGTCACCGCCCCCACCCTGATCCTGGTCGGCACGGACGACGTCTACACCCCGGTCCCCGCCGCCGAGGAGCTCCACCGCCTGATCCCGCACGCGACCCTCACGGTCGTCGCCGACGCGGGCCACCTCCCCGGCGCGGAACAACCGGCCCTCTTCAATGCGGCGTTGCTGGACTTCCTCGCCACCGTGGATGCCTGACGTCTGACGTCTGACGCCTGGCACCTGATGCCTGACGCGGTATCCGAGGCCGCCGAAATCCGCTCGCCGGGACGGTGGGGCGGATGGCAGGGTGCGGCGCATGGTTGCTCCGTACGAGATCCGCGCTGATCACGATGCCCGCACGATCGTGGTCTACCAGGCGTACTCGACCGCCATCGCCGACGCCGCACTGCGCGCCGGGCGCTTCGTCGCGCCGTTCTCGTTCCAGCGGATGACGTGGATCAAGCCGTCGCTGATGTGGCTGATGCACCGCAGTAACTGGGCCGCCAAGCCCGGCCAGGAGCGCGTTCTCGCGGTGCGGATCTCCCGGGAGGGCTGGGAGCACGCCCTGTCGCAGGCCGTGCTCACCACCGGGGACCCGGCGGCCGTGTCCCACGCGCCCGTGCACGTCCAGTGGGACCCGGAACGTTCGCCGCGCGGGGCCGCGCTCAACCACTACAGCATCCAGGTCGGCATCGGCCGCGACCTGATCCGTACGTTCAACGGCGACTGGATCGTCAGTCTCACCGACCTCACCCCTCAGGTCCGCAAGGCCGCCCCGCTCGTACGGGCGGGGCAGGGGGCGAAGGCCCGGCGGCTGCTGCCCCCGGAGCGGATCTATCCGCTTCCGGCCCAGCTGGAGCGGAAGCTGTACAGGGCAGGGTGACCCCGGGGCCGGTCGCCGGGGTGACTCCGCGACCGGTCACGCCCTCGCGGGCAGTGCCCTGACGAGGTTTCCGCCGAGGAGGACGACGAGACAGCCGCAGCCGCCCCGTACGTACTCCACCTCACCCCGGGAGGTCGCGTGCCGGGACCGGAGGGACCACCACTCCCGTCCGGTCCCGGCAGGCATCCTGCCCAGACAGAAGGGGCAGTCCTCGTCCGGCGACCTGACTGCGGTGGGCGTGGCCCGCATCGGGTCCGTCGATGGCATCGTCATGCGGCCAATGTGGGGTAAGGGTCTTGGTCAGTTCAACCATTACGGCGGAAGGGTTCCCGCACGCCCGCACGCGCTGCTGTCCCGCACGCACTGCTGTCCCGCACGCACTGCTGTAATGCACGTATGCACTTCGACAATTACGGCGGTGAAGCCGCCCGCCTCGCCGCCGAGTTGGCCAACCTGACCGGACCGCCCGCCCCCGACGACCTGGAGCCCCTCCTCGCCGCCCACGGCATCGTCCGCCGCAGGCTCACTGCCGCGCAGGCCGAGGACCTCTGGGCCTGGAGCCGGAGCCTCGCCGTCTGCTTCGGGCGGCAAGGGCTCGAAGAGCGGTGCGAGGCGGTCAACTCCCTGCTCGCCGAGGCTTCCAGCGCGCCCCGCATCTCCCTCCACGACGGCCGCCCGCACCTCCACTACAGCGCCCCCGGCTCCGACGCCGCGGCCCACATCCGAGCCGTCACCGCCGCCGGACTCGCGTACGTCGTGTGCTCGGCGGCGCCCGAGCGCCTGGGACGGTGTGCCCGCGCCACCTGTGGCCTCGCCTTCGTGGACACCTCGCGCAACGGCAGGCGTACGTACTGCTCGGTGCGCTGCGCCAACAACGACGCCGTGGCCCGTCACCGCGCACGGTCCGGAAGGCAGGGGTGAGGGGCGGCTTTCGTGAAGGTTCCCGGAAGGAATCCTGGAAGGTTCCCGGAAGAAAGTTGGCATCTGCCGAGAGTGAACACGCGTTCGTGGGCAAGGCTCGGGTGGGAGACGACCGATACCCGAGGAGGAACTGTGACGCTGTCAGCCCCCATCGCCACCGCCACCGTTGTGGAAGAAGCTGGCCCGGACGTCCAGATCCCGGCATCGGGCTCCCGGCAGGCCGCGGTCGAACTCCCGCACATCGCGCACCCCACCGCCGTCGCCCCCAAGGACGCCCGCCAGCTCTCCAAGCTGTTCCTCGACCGCTTGCAGGAGCTGGAAGAGGGCACGCACGAGTACCAGTACGCGCGCAACACCCTCATCGAAATGAACCTCTCCCTGGTGAAGTTCGCCGCGCGGCGCTTCCGCAACCGGGGCAGCGGCGACCTGGAGGACATCATCCAGGTCGGCACGATCGGCCTGATCAAGGCCATCGACCGCTTCGACCTGACCCGCGAGGTCGAGTTCACCTCCTTCGCGATTCCGTACATCTCGGGTGAGATCAAGCGCTTCTTCCGCGACACGACCTGGGCCGTCCACGTCCCGCGCCGCCTCCAGGAACTCCGTACGGAACTGGCCAAGGCCAAGGAGCAGCTCGCCACGGTCCTCGACCGCGACCCCACCGTCGCCGAGCTCGCCGAGCTCCTCGAACTCACCGAGGCGGAGGTCACGGACGGCCTCGTCGCCTCCAACGGCTACACGGCGGGCTCCCTGGACCTCCCCGCAGAGACCGGCAGCGACAACAACGCCAAGTCCGCCGTCTCGTACGCCGACTTCTTCGGTGCCTGCGACCCCGCCATGGAACTCTTCGAGGACCTGCACACCCTGGCGCCGCTGCTCGCCGACCTCTCCGACCGGGACCGCCGGATCCTCTCCATGCGGTTCGGCCAGGAACTCACCCAGGCCGAGATAGGCGAGGTCCTCGGCATCTCCCAGATGCAGGTCTCCCGCCTCCTGACCCGCATTCTCGGCCAGCTCCGCACCGGCATGCTGACGACCGCCTGATCCTGCCGGACGGCCCCGGCGGCCCGCCCAGGCGCAGGCCAGAGGTTGACTCACCGGTACTTAGCGGGTCTTCAGCGCGCCCTCTGCTCACCGTGCGTGCCGCGCCCGCCACACTCTGGCGCAAAACTGCCGGTGTGGCGTACGTGAAAGATGGGAACTCGCACCAAGAGCATGCGTAACAGGCTGAGGCGTGCCACCACGTGACGCACGCGGCGCATGCCACGTACCCGCATCAGAGGATGCAATCGGCGACGTACAACGACGTACGTCCACCTACACGACGCACGAAGACGTAAAAGACGTACGAGACAAGAGAACACAAAACTCAACAAGACGAGATGAAGGGGAACCCCTACATGCTGGTGCCCGACCCGAAGGTGCTGCGCACGCTTCTCACGCGCTACGCGGAGAACCGGTTCGCCCACGCCCAGAACCCGACCCCGGAATCGAAGCAGGCGCTGGACGACGTCACGTACACGCTGTGTGTGACCACCTCGACGACGAGAATCGAGGCGGCCCTGGCAGTGGCCGACGCCCTGCTGGCCCGCACCTGCTGCGCACACGCGGTCGAACCGACCGGCACGGTCATGCCGGAGCCCGTCCCCGTACCCGCACAGGGCGCGCAGGGCGAACAGAAGGTGTCCGGGGCTCATCTGGCAGCCTGACCACGGGGATCCAGGCGGGCACGAGCAGGTGAAGGTGGTCCGGGGTCCGACCTCGTCCGGCCGTACACGCTGGTGCGGGCGTCGCAGGTCCACGATCCCGGCCACCGTTCGCGTCGCCGCGAGCAGCAGCCTCGTCCTTCCGGGCACCGGGTCTCCGCGGCCCCAGCCTTACTCCTCCACCGTGATCAAGCCCCTGCCCACCGCCGTCATCACCGCCGCCGTGCGGTCGTCCACCTTCAGCTTTCCGAAGATGCGCAGCAGGTGGGTCTTGACCGTGGCCTCGCTGATGAAGAGGGCCGAGCCGATCGCCGCGTTCGTCAGGCCACGGGCGACCAGGCGGAGGACCTCCGTCTCGCGGGCCGAGAGGGTGCTGCGTTTCGGGTTGCGGAGGTGGCGGGTGAGGCGGGCGGCGACGGACGGGGCGAGGATCGTTTCGCCGGAGGCGGCGCCCCGGATGGCCTGGAGGAGTTCGGACAGGTCCGCGTGTTTGAGGAGGTAGCCGGTCGCGCCCGCCTCGACCGCGGCGAGAATCTGGTCGTCGGTGCCGTAGGTGGTGAGGACGAGGACGCGGCTGGTGGGCTTCTCGGCCGTGATGCGGGCCGTCGCCGCGACTCCGCCGCCCGGCATGCGCAGGTCCATCAGGACGACCGAGGGGCTCAGGGCGTGGGTCAGGGCGAGGGCCTCGTCGGCGTTCGCGGCCTCGCCGACCACCTCGATGTCGGGCTCTCCCACGAGCATTCCGCGCAGGCCCGCCCGCACGACCGGATGGTCGTCGACGATCAGGACGGAGACGGCTTCCGGCGGAGTGCCAGGGGTCATCGGGGGACCTCCACGTGAAGGGTCGTGCCCGCGCCGGGCGTGCTGGTCAGCTGTCGGGTGCCGCCGAGCTGTTCGACGCGGCGGAGCATGCCGGCGAGGCCGTAGCCTGGGGAGGCTTCGGGGGGCTGGGTGAGGCCCGTGCCGTTGTCCTGGATACGGACGGACAGACGGGACTCCGTGTACGTGAGGGAGACGTCGGCCCGGGTCGCTTGTGCGTGTTTGCGTACGTTGGTCAGGGCCTCCTGGGTGGCTCGCAGGAGGACGACCTCGACGGCGACCGGCAGTGGCTCCGGCTCGCCGTGCAGGGTGAACGCGGTGGTCAGGGGTGTTCCCTCGGCGGCCCGGTCCGTCAGCCTGCGCAGGGCTTCCGGGAGGGACGCCGAGTCCAGCGCAGCCGGGCGAAGGGCCTCCACCAGTGCGCCCGCCTCCGCGAGGGACTCCCGTGCGGTGCGGGTGACGAGGTCGATCTGGGTGCGTGCCCGGTCCAGTGGCTTTGCCTGGTGGGGCGGGAGTCGGTCCATCCGGTCCAGGGTCGATCCGGTGGCCTGGGCCAGCATGACGATGCTGCTCAGGCCCTGCGCGATCGCGTCGTGGATCTCCCCGGCGAGGCGCTCGCGTTCGGCGGCGACCCCGGCCTGCTGGGCCGCTGCGGCGAGTTCGGAACGGGTTTCCCTCAGCTCCTCGATGAGCGCGGCCCGTTCCGTGCTCTGGGCGATGATCCGGTGCACCCAGCTCCCGCACAGCACCGAGAACGCGACGACCATCAGCGCGGTCGGGCCCTGGGTGGTGATCCCGTGTGCCGCCGACCCCGTACGTACGACGTCCACGGCGAGCGGCACCAGGGCGAACGCCACGACCGCCGCCGTCGCGGGCGTCGGACGTAGCGTCCAGTACACCTGCGGGACGACGATGACGAGGGAGAGGGAGGCGGCGGGTGCGAGGACGACCGCCGTGGCGAAGAGGGCGAGGAGGGGGCCGAGGTAAACCGGCGCGCGGCGGCCGGTTCCCGCTCCGGCCGCCGCCTCATCCGTACGCATCAGCCGTCTGCCGTACGCCACGTACCAGGCGGCCCCGCCGAGCAGCGCGCACGCGGCGTACGCGGGGCTCTGCGCGGTGGGGTCGTCCAGGGTGAGGACGAAGACGAGGCAGGCGAGGAGGGTGACGGCGTAGTACGCGTCCCAGGTGACGTAGCCGCGCAGCCAGGCGTGGGGTTCGCTCCGCACGGGGGCGGGCCTCAGCCCCGCTGGGAGTTCCTCCGGCGGAATGTCAGCAGGCACAGCACCAGACCACCCGCGCACCATGCCGCCAGCACCAGTGCCGTCCGTCCCGGCTCCCACGAACCCGCCACCTCCTGGAACGTCATCGAGTCCGGCAGGAACACCGAACGGAAGCCCTGCGCCATCCACTTGAGCGGAAACACCGAGCCCAACTGCACGAGCGGAGCGGGCAGGTTGGTGATCGGATTCACCAGCACCCCGGAAATGAACTGTAGTCCGATGAAGGGGAGCATGATGATCGCCGAGGCGCTCTTCGCGGACCTCGCCAGGCTGCCCACCGCGATGCCGAGCAGCGCGCACGCGACGACCCCCAGCAGGAACACCCACCCGAACGTCAGCCAGCGTTCGGGTTCCGTGGGGAGCACGAGGCCGAAGAAGCCTCGCCCCACGGCCAGCAGTAGCACCACCTCCGCCAGGCTCACCACCAGTACCAGCAGCACCTTTCCGAGGAAGTACGAGGTGAGGGGTGTCGGTGTGCCGCGCAACCGCTTGAGGGTGCCGTCGTCGCCGTCCTGGGCGATGCCGTTGCCGAGGCTGACGAACGTGGCGGACATGATCCCGGCGGCGATCATGCTCGCGGCGAAGATCTGACCGGCACCGACGCCCGTACCGGGGACGGTGTCCCGGTAGATGCTCGCCAGCAGCACGAGCATCACCACGGGCAGGGAGAAGGTGAAGACGACCGCGTCCTTCTCCCGGAAGAACTGCCGGAGTTCGAGGCCGCCGCGCGAGAGGCCGCCGCGGAGGGGGGAGGGGGGTGCGGGGCGGGAGCGGAGGTGGGGGGTGGTGGTGAAGGCGGTCATGCCGAAGTCCTTCCGGGGGCGGGGGTGCGTCCGGGGGTGGGGTGGTGCTCGGGGCCGGAGGCGCCGATCAGCCGCAGGTAGATGTCCTCCAGGCTCGGCCGGTGGACGGAAAGCCCCGCCACGCGACCGGAGTTGTCGCTGTTGTGGGCCACCAGTTCCGCGACCAGACGGTCGGGGTCGGTGGTCTCCCGCCGCACCACCCGACCGTCCTGCTGCCAGCTGACGACCGCTGCCGCGTCCGCCCGGCCGCCGAGCGTCTGAGGATCGCCGAGCGCCTTCAGCCGCCCCCGGTCGACCACGGCGACGCGGTGGGCGAGCGCCTCGACCTCGTCGAGGTAGTGGGTGGTGAGCAGGATCGTCGTCCCCTCGAAGGAGAGGCGGCGGATCAACTCCCAGAAACGGGAACGTGCTTCCGGGTCGAACCCCGTCGTCGGCTCGTCCAGGAACAGCAGGTCCGGATCGCCCACGATCCCGAGCGCCACGTCCACCCGGCGCCGTTGCCCGCCGGACAGCCGCCCCACCCGCTTCCGGGCGTGCTCGCCGAGGCCGACCTGCTCGATCACGGCGTCCGGGTCCCGATGCCGGGGATACGTCTTCGCGAAGTGGCGCACCACCTCACGCACCGTCAGGTCGGCGGCGTCGGATGCCTGTTGGGGCACGATGCCGATCCTGCTGCGCCAGGCGCGTCCGGCGCGGGCCGGGTCCTCGCCGAGCACCGAGACGCTGCCGCCGTCCCGGGCGCGGTGGCCCTCCAGGATCTCGACGGTGGTCGTCTTGCCCGCCCCGTTGGGGCCGAGGAGGGCGAAGACCTCGCCGTGTGCGATGTCCAGATCGAGCCCGTCGACGACCGGTGTGCGGCCGTACCGTTTGGTCAAGTCCCTTACCCGTACTGCTGTGTCCGTGCTGTTCAAGGTCATGGACGAATCGTCCCGAGGCGGGGGCGCGGGCAGTAGCGACCCGAGGTCGGAACCGGGTGTCGGCCGATCGGTTGACAGGGGCCGCGCGGGTCATCAGGAGGGGCGGGGTAGCGTGCGTACCGGCAGCGCATGTGACGAAGGAGTGAAGTCCCCGATGAGTGAAGTGGGCCGGAGGATCTGGGAGATCGCGGCGGGCATGGGCGTGGGGTCGCCGCCCCAGGTCCCGGTGCCCTTCTCCGACGAGTCCTTCAGCCACCCGGTCGTGCGGGGCATGCACACGCTGATCTGCGCGGACGAATCGCACGCGGGGGCCTGCCCGTACGCCTGGTCCTCCGGGCAGGGGCACGTGCAGGAGGCGGCCGACCGGATGGAGGCCGAACACGGCGACGACTACGACCCGGCCGACCTGCCGGTCGAGGCGACGCTGGCCTTCTACGCGACCGCGCCGGAAGCCGAGGCGCTGGTGGAACGCGCCCGCACCGCCCTGCGCATCGACCCTGCGGGCGTCTGCGGTCTCACCGGCGCGCCGGTCACCCTCGAACTCCGCGACCTCACCGCGCGGGACCCGGAGTGGAGGTCCACGTACGACCACCTCATCGAGCAGCACGAGATCGAACACGGCACCACCCCCGCCGACCACTGACGCCTCACCCTCTGGAGCCAGACGTGCAGCACCACATACACCGCCCCGTGGGCTCGCCCCCGGTGAAGGGGTACAGCCACGCGGTCGTGTTCAGCGGCCGGACGGTCGTGATCTCGGGGCAGGTCCCGCTGGACGCCACGGGTCGGCTCGTCGGCAAGGGCAGCCCGGAACACCAGATCCGGCAGGTCTTCGAGAACATCAGGACCGCGCTCGCCGCAGCGGGCGGCAGCATGGGCCAGATCGTCAAGCTGACGGTGTTCCTGACGGATCTCGCGGACCTGGAGGACTTCCGGAACGTACGGGACGAGTTCATCGACACGACGCAGCCGCCGGCCTGCTCGCTGGTGCAGGTCAGCGGTCTGGTGAACCCGGAGTTCCGGGTCGAGATCGAGGCGCTGGCGGCGATCTGACGGGAATCGTCGGGGCCGGGCGAGGGACTGAAGGGCCCGAGAGGGACCGAAGGACCGAGAAACTGAATTGAGTACGTGCGGCCTCGCGGGCGGAAAGCGGGGCGGACCGGTCCGGTGCGGCCCGCCCCCGCCTCGGCGCAGAGGTCCCTGTGGGTCAGTTCCCTGTGGGTCGGCGCAGGAGGCTCGCCGCAGCCGTCGCGAACGCCTTCGCGCCGTCCACCCACGGGAAGTGTCCCGCGCCCGGTTGCAGCACGTACGTCGTCTCCGCGGCCGGGAACAGTTCCGCGAACTCCTCCGTCGAGCGCGGCGGGCTGTTCAGGTCGTACTCTCCGGCCAGCAGGCCCACGGGGACCGTGAGTTCGGCGAGGGCCGCCCGGGTGGCCTCCGGGTCGAAAGCACCCTCCGCGGCGAAGGCGGGGCCGGAGTCCCGGTTGGTGTTCCTGGCCTGCGACTCGGCGGTGTGTGCGCGGGCCGCGTCGTCCCAGCGGCCCCAGAAGAAGGGGGTGAGCGCCGCAAAGTCGACGTTCGCGGTCTCTCCCGCCGCGACGGCCCGCAGCGCCGCCGACGCCTCGGGGAACCACGCCTCGTCCTTCCTCAACTCCGCGCCCTCGCGCCGCGTCTCGTCGGAGATCGCGATGCCGACCGCCCGCGTGCTCGGGGTGATGAAGGTGAGCCGGGTGACGCGCTCCGGGTGACGGGCCGCGTACTGCACCGCGACGTTCGCCCCGGCGCAGTGCGCGAGCAGGTCGAGCGCGGGCAGGCCCAGGTGGACGCGCAGGGCCTCGACGTCCTCGACGAGACGGTCGCAGCGGTACGAGGCGGAGTCCTCCGGCACCTCGGAACCTCCGCTTCCGCGGAAGTCGAGGAGGAGCAGGCGGCGTCCCGCGACCGTGGCCAGACCGCCGAGGTCGCCCAGGTAGCGGGAGTCGTGCAGGGGGCCGCCGGGGAGGCAGACGAGGGGGGCCGCCGACTCGTCCGTATCCGTATCCGTATCCGCATGCGTACCCGTACCTGTGGAGCCGTCGCCGTCGCCGTCACCGTCGATGACGCGGTACGCGAGACGGGTTCCGTCGGGGGCCGGGTAGGAGGAGTACGGGGAGGAAGGGGGCGGGGAGTCAGCGGGAGAGTTCACCATGGCGCGATCATGTCATCAGATTTCCGCAGGTCAAGCCCCGAGGCTGCGTCCGGTGGCCCTCCTCCTGGAGCTGGAGGCGGTCACTCTGCGGGTCCCCACGCCGCCTCGAAGTACCTGACCCGTTCGTCCTCCCCGGCCGGGAGCATCCCCGCGGCCCGCATCACCCGCTGCGACGCGACGTTGTCGTGGTCGGCGTCGCCCTTCACCCGGGAAGCGCCCCGGTCCCGCGCGAACAGCAGGAGTGCCCGGAGCGCCTCGGACGCGTAACCGTTTCCCCACGCCGAAGGGACCAGCCCGTACCCGATGGTCACGGACCCCTGCGCGTCCTTCGCGCCGTGGAAGCCGATGCCGCCCAGCGGTCGGCCGTCCGCGCGCAGGCGTATCTCGAAGTTGACGTACGGCCCGGGATGCCCGCTCTCCGCGCAGACGCGCAGGAACCGCGCGGCGGCGGACACGTCTCCCTCGGCGGGGTAGCCGGGGGACGGCCCGGAACGCGGCCCGTCCGCCACCAGCCGCTCGCACTCCGCGACCGACAGCGGATGCAGGACGAGCCGTTCCGTCAGCAGGTCGGGTACGGGGCTGGGGCGTGCGGGACCGTCGTTCGTGGTGAGGTTCATGGGGAGGATGCCTATCACGCGGTACGAGCGAACCGCACCCGGTTTGGGCGGACGCCGACCGCACCCGGATGCGACGTACGCACTTCGCGGGAAACCTCCGTGCCCCGCACCGAGTTGGAGACCCCGAGACCCCGAGACCCCGAGACCCCGAGACCCCGAGACCCCGAGACCCCCAGGCTCCGGGGAACTGGCTGTTCGGCCCGATCCGGCGGTCAGGCGGTGAGCACGCGCTCCAGCGACGCCCGGCCCGCCGGGCCCCACGTGGGCTTGCCGCCGGGCAGGCCCTTGTCTCCGGCGTGGCCGATGTTGAGGAGCATGAGCGCACGGAAGAGGGCCCAGCCCTTGGCCCGGCGCACCGTCGCCTCATCCGCCTCATCCGCCCCTCCGCGCTCTCCGTGCTGTCCCTCCTCTCCCTCCTCTCCCTCCTCTCCGTCTTCTCCGCGCTCTCCGTACGAGGCGAAGAAGCGCGCCACCGTCGCGGGCTCCGCACCCGGCGGCCCGGACGGCAGCAGTGTCCACGCCGCCGCCAGGTCCTGCGCCGGGTCGCCCACGCAGAGGTCGCCGAAGTCGATGATTCCGGAGAGCCTGCCGTCCGTGACGACCACGTTCGCGGGGTGCAGGTCGGCGTGCCGCCACACGGGAGGGCCTTCCCAGGCGGGTGCGGACGCCGCGTCCGCCCACAGGGCGTCCACCCGGTCGACGCCCACGCCGCGTACCACCGAGGTGGTCCCCTGCGCGAGGTTGCGGTCCCGCATCTCCGCGAAGCTCGCGGTCGCGTCGGCCAGTGACACGTCGCGCATCGGATTGACCGGGGCGTCCGCCGGGGCCGTGACGTGCAGGGCGCGCAGGAAGCCCGCCAGGGAGTCGGCCGCCTCCAGCCGGTGCGCGTCGGCGACCGGGGAGCCGTCGGCGGGCTCGCCGGGCACCCAGGTCATGACCGACCAGGGGCGCGGGAAACGGCAGGAGGGCTTCCCGTTGCGCACCGGCACGGGCATCGGCAGTGGAAGGCGGGCAGCCAGCCCGGGCAGCCAGCGCTGCTCGTTGCGCAGGAGCTCGGGACCGCTCGGCGTGAGCGGCAGCCGTACCGCCAACTCCGTTCCCAGGCGCCACATCTGCATGTCCCAGCCGCCCCGGACGCGGCGCAGTTCAAGACCGGCCAGGTCCGGGTGCTGCTCCTCCAACAGGCCCCGCACCAGGGGCGCGTCGATCGCGGCGCCGTTCACATGGCTTGTCGCGTCGATCTGGAGAGTCCGTATGTCGACGGTGTCGCTCGGGTTTCCCATGGGGGACAACGTACGGCGTGGGGCCGGGCAGAATGCGACGCATGCTGCACGTACGAGTCATCAGCCCGGCCGAACGCACCGACGAGGTGCTGGGCATCGCGACGGAGTGCCCCGCCGTCGTCAACGTCCTCAAGCTGCCCGGGGCCGCGCACGCCCCCGCAGGCGACCTCGTCGAGTTCGACGTGGCGAGGGAGGCCGCCAACGGCGTGCTCGACGCGCTGCGCGAGCTGGGCCTGAAGGACACCGGCGGAATCACCGTCGAACAGCTCGACCTGTCGATCTCTACGGCGGCGGAGAAGGCGGAGGAGGACGCCCCCGGTGATCCGGACGACGCCGTGGTGTGGGACGAGCTGGTCGCCCGTACCTCCTCAGAAACCCGTCTGACCTGGGCTTTTCTCGCCTTCCTCGCGTTGGCCACGCAGATCGCGGCGATCGGTGCGCTGCTGGATCAGCCCATCCTGATAGTGGGCGCGATGGTGCTGGGACCCGAGTTCGGGCCGATCGCGGCGATCTGCTTCGGGGTGATGAGCCGGAAGGGGGTGCTGGTCGCCAAGGCGGTCCGTACCCTCGTCGTCGGCTTCACGGTGGCCGTGCTGATCACCATGGCGTGCGCGGGGGCGGGGCGGCTGCTGGGCTGGATCGAGCCCACGATGCTGGACGACCGGCCGCTGACCGCGTTCATCATCCACCCCGACCGGTGGTCGTTCATCGTGGCGCTGCTCGCCGGGGTCGCGGGCATCCTCTCCATGACGGCGGGCAAGTCGGCGACGCTGGTGGGGGTCTTCATCTCGGTGACCACCGTGCCCGCCGCCGGAAACCTGGCGGTCGCCGTCCCGCTCGCGCACTGGAACGAGGTGGGCGCCTCGCTGATCCAGCTCGGGGTCAACCTGGCGGGCATGCTCGTTGCGGGGACCCTGACACTGTTCGTGCAGCGGGCGCTGTGGGCGCGGTACGGGCTGAAGATCGTACGCACGGACGGGCGACCGCACCCGGGCCACCGGCCCTAGCACCCGCACCCGGGACACAGGCCCTAGCACTCGCACCTGGGCCACCGGCCCTAGCGCTTCCGGCACGCGGCCTGGCGCGTCGCCCGCAAGGTTCTGCCGCAGGCCCTGGCGCGTCGCCCGTGGGAGTCAGCCCTTCGCGTCGGCCGGTTCCGGGAGTTGCGGGGTGAAGCAGGCCGTGACCGCCTTGCCGTGCTGCTGCTCGTGGGTCTCCCAGCTGTCCGCCAGCGCGTCCACGATCGCGATGCCGCGTCCGGACGTCGCGCCCGTGGACTCGGCGCGCTGTTTCGGGGCGCGGTCGGGTGATTCGTCGTGCACGGAGATGTGCACGCAGCGGCTGTCCCAGGTCAGCACGAGCTGGGCGTCGCTGCGGGCGTGCAGATGGGCGTTGGTGAGCAGCTCGGACACGGCCAGCACGATCGAGTCAGCGGTGTCGGGGCTGCTCTCGTACCAGGGCAGCTGGGACAGGTGTTCCTCCGTCCACCTTCTGCCCTCGCGCACGCCCCCCGACATCGGGAACGTCCTCGCCCAGCCCACCGCGCGCATCGACATGGCCCTGCCCTTCTTCCGTATCGCCGTCCGGTGCGTGCTCGTGTCCGTGTGTCACCGGCCGCTGCGGTACGTGTACCCGGGAACCGGGCGGCGAACAGGGGGTGCGGCCTCCTGTGTCAGGCGGCGCCCGCGTCGGGGTCGCGGACGACGTGCAGCCCGCGCCGGGCGTTGTTCACGGGGCCGCTGCTCGCCGTGGTGGTCCAGTACGGATGCTCGTTGACGGCCATCGTCAGCTCGCGGATCCGCTCCCACAGCTCCTCGACCTGGTCCACCTCCTCCTCGGTGAAGACGGGGGCGGAGTCGGCGGCCCCCCAGGGAGGGGCCGTGGCGAGGGTGTGGAAGTCGGCCTGGGCCTGGTGGAGCTGCTGCTGGAGGTCGATGAGGTCCTCGGGGAAGGGGGCGGAGTAGGAAGACATAAGGAAAGCGTACGTCTGTTCGATTTACAGATGCCAGTCGAGCGACTGTGATGTGGCCGTTCGCCCTGAAGGGTGGGCTGCACGCTCGTACGATTTGAGGCAAGGCGGCACAAGCCCCCGCGAAAGGGAGGTCGCATCCTCATGCTTTCCACCGAATTCCGCATTGGCGCACCCAACTGGCTCGACCTCGGCAGCCCCGACATCCCCGCATCGGCCGCCTTCTACGGCTCCGTCTTCGGCTGGGAATTCGAGTCCGCCGGATCGGAGAGCGGCGGCTACGGCTTCTTCCGCAAGGGCGGCAGGACCGTCGCGGGCATCGGCTCGCTCACCGAGGAGGGTGCGCACCCGGCCTGGACCGTCTACTTCGCCACGCCCGACGCGGAGGCCGTCGCCAAGACGGTCGAGCAGGCGGGCGGGACCGTACGGGTCGAGGCGTTCGACGTCATGGACGCGGGGCGGATGGCGTGCTTCACCGATCCGACGGGGGCCGAGTTCGCCGTGTGGCAGCCCGCCGCGCACCAGGGGTTTGAGGTGGCGTCGGAGGACGACACCCTGCTCTGGGTGGAACTGCACACGCCCGACCCGTCGGCAGCGCTTGCCTTCTACCGGGCGCTCTTCGGCTGGCGCTCGCAGGAGATGGAGGTGCCGGGCATGATCATGTCGTACTCGGTGATCTCCTCGGCGGACGGCGACCAGGAGGACACGTCCTTCGGGGGCGTCGCACCGGCCAGGCCGGACGAGCGCACCGCCTGGATCTCGTACTTCGGCGTGGCCGATCCGGATGCCGTCGCGACGCGGGTCGTGGCGGGCGGCGGCAGCGTTCTCGTGCCCGCTTCGGACATCCCGGAGGTCGGGCGGATGGCGTTCTTCGCGGACCCGGCCGGGGCGCCCTTCGCGGTACTGAAGCCGAACCCGCGCCAGCAGGGCTGAACCGGCGGAGGGCTGGTCGCGGCCTCTCGGCGCGTCGGCCCCTCGGCCCGTCGGCGCGTCGTGCCGTTCCTCTGCTGGCCCCGTGTGTTCGTCCGTACTCAGAACTCGTCCCCCAGCCCCAGCAGCAGTGTCCGCATCAGGAGCGCGAGCTGTTCCCGCTCGGCGGGAGAGAGGGCCGACAGGAGTCGCGTCTCGGTGGCCAGATGGTCCGGCAGGGCTCCCTCGATCAGTGCCAACCCCTCTTCTGTCAGCGCCACTTGGACCACACGCCCGTCCGTGGGGCTCGGTTTGCGGGTGATCAGGCCGCGCCCCTGGAGGCGGTCCAGGCGCTGAGTGACCGCGCCCGAGGTCACCATCGCGGAGGCCATCAGCTCGGCGGGGGTGAGGGGGGTGTCGGGGCCGTTGCGCCGCAGGGTCGCCAGTACGTCGAACGACGCCCGGTCCAGACCGTGTGCGGCGAAGGTGCGCTTCATCTCCGGGTCCATCAGCAGCGTCAGCCGCTTCAGCCTGCCGATCACCGCCATGGGGGAGACGTCCAGGTCGGGGCGTTGTGTGTGCCACTGGGCCAGTACGTGGTCCACGTGGTCCGCGCGGTCGTCGGGCTTGGCGGGGGGCTGTTCTCCGTCTGTCGTCATGGGGAGACCCTAGCCGATCTCTTAGTGGTGAGATATGTTGTCTTAGTGCTAAGAAATCGAACGGCTCTCGTGCTGCTGACCGCCCTCGCCCCTGCCGTCTGGGGCTCCACCTACTTCATCACCACCGAGTTCCTGCCCCCGGACCGCCCGCTGCTCGCCGGTGTGCTGCGCGCCCTCCCGGCCGGACTCCTTCTCGTACTCATCACCAGGCGACTCCCGAAGGGGAGTTGGTGGTGGAAGTCCCTCGTTCTCGGCGCGCTCAACATAGGCGTCTTCTTCGCCCTGCTCTTCGTCGCCGCCTACCGTCTGCCCGGTGGAGTCGCCGCCACCGTCGGCTCCGTACAGCCCCTGCTGGTGGCGGGCCTCGCCGCCGGACTGCTCGGCCAACGCCTCACGCTCCGTACGCTGTTGGCGGCCGTGACCGGAATCGCCGGAGTGGCCCTCCTGGTGCTGCGCGCCGATGCCCGGCTGGACGCGCTCGGTGTGGCGGCGGCGCTCGGCGGCGCGGTCGTCATGGCGACCGGTGTCGTCCTCAGCAAGCGCTGGGTCTCCCCGGCGCCGCTGCTCGCCACCACCGGGTGGCAACTCGTCGCGGGTGGCGTGCTGTTGGTGCCCGTCGCGCTCCTGGTGGAGGGGCCGCCGCCGTCGTCCTTCACCGGGGAGAACCTGATGGGGTACGGGTATCTGACGCTGATCGGTGCGGCGGTCGCGTACGCGCTGTGGTTCCGTGGCATCAAGGCGCTCTCGCCGACCGAGGTCACCTTCCTCGGGCTGCTCAGTCCGCTGGTCGCCACTGTGCTCGGCTGGGCGCTGCTGGGGCAGCAGCTCGCCCCGCTGCAACTGGTGGGCGCACTGCTGGCGCTGGCGGCCGTGGTGCTGGCTCAGCTGCGGCCGAGGGCGGGCAGGTCGACGGCTGTCGCGGGGGCTGTGCCGGGTGCTGCGCCGGGTGTCGAGCCGGGTGGGGCGTCGGCGGAGGTGCCGGTCTCCGCGGCTACGCGCTGACATGGCGTAAGGTCCCGATATGTACCCCCCGCCCCACCGGGAACGAGGAGCCGACGCATGCCGAGCTCGTACATCGCCATCCTGCTGACCGAAGCGACCTCCGAGGCACCGGACCACGAGCCCCTCTACGCCGAGGACTTCGTCCTGCTGACCGCCGACAGCGAGGAGGAGGCCCGCGCCAAGGCCCTCACTCACGGCCGGTCCCAGGAGACCAGCTACGAGAACGAACAGGGTGAGCGGATCACCTGGAAGCTCCTGCACGTCGTGGACGTCAACGAGGTTCTCGATGCCTCGCTCGGCGACCGCGCCGACCTCTACAGCCGCCACTTCAAGAACTACGACGCCTACCGGGCCTTCGAACCGTTGCTGTTCAGTGAGCAGGACTGAGTCCCGGGCCCACTGCCCACAGTCCCAGCCCCTGTTTCCGGGCACGTCCCTCCCGGGCAAGCTCCTCCCGTGCTGAACGCCGTTGTGACTCTCACGGGGCGATCGGCAGTTCCTCCCCGCACCACGCGCAGTAACGCGCCCCCGCCTCCGACCCCAGCCGCCCGCACCCCGGGCAGACCCGGTCCAGCGCACAGGGAGGCTCCCCACCCTCCTGCTCGGCGGGCCCGGCAGGGCGGCGGCCCACCTCCATCCCCGGGCGGCGGCCGTGCACCGTGAGGTACGTCAGGCCGCGTGCCCCCGCCGACAGCGCCCGGGACGCGCCCCTCGGCAGCCACACCAGGCCGCCGGGCCGCAACTCCTGTGCTGTGGCCGAGCCGTCGTCGAGCAGTCCTTCGCCCTCCACCACGATCAGGAGGACGTCCAGTGCGCCCTCGACATGAGGGGCCACCGAGGCGTGGGGGAGGAGCCGCACCAAATTGGCGTCGAGCTGCCGGTTTCGTTCGGCGAGCCGCCACAGCGCCCCGCGCTGACCCTCCGGTGCGGCGGCGACGCACTCGTCGAGGAACGCGAGCACCCTGGCACGTGCTCGTGCGCTCATTCCGGCACCTTCTCGCGTCGACAATCCGGTCCCCCTTCAGCACGCCGGTTTCCCAGGCTACGCACCCCTCCGCGCCGCCCGCACCACCCGCTCCGCCGCGTATCTGTCCGCCACCAGCCGTGCGATACGAGGGTGATCGGCGACCGGCGCCGAAACCGCCCGGGCCCCGCACTCCGCCAGCGCGCGCGTGAAGCGGCCCGGGGCCAGGAGATGGGTGGCGACGGCGATGCGGCGGTGGCCGTCGGCGCGCAGGCGTGACACCGCCTCCGGGACCGTTGGCTCCGCCGCCGAGCAGTACGCCGGGAGTACGGGAACGTCGCGCAGCTCGCGGAGCCCCTCGACCACGGCGAGGGTGCCGTCGTTGCCGCCGGGCCGGGTGGAGCCCGCCCCCGCCACCACGATCGCGTCCGCCCGCTCCCCGAGCGGCGCCTCCGCCTCCCGCAGCCGGGCGTGCACCGCCAGCGTCACGTCCCGCTCGCCGCTCAGCCCTTCGGTGACCGTGCAGTCGTACGCCCTGGCCACCTCCGGGATGTCGACCTTTCGGTGGTAGCCGTCGCCGAGCAGCACCGGCACCACCACCGCACCGGGGTGTTCCGCCAGTACCTCGCCCAATGACGGGCGCTGCACGTCGAGGTGGCCCACCACGGGGCGCACCCCCGTCGTCTCCGCGAGCCGTGCGGCCAACCGGCCGATCGTCGCGGCGGCCTCCGGGACCGCACTGCCGTGTACGGCGAGGACCAGCATCCGTGCCTCCGAGGGCGAGCCGAAAGGGGGAGGAGAGCGGCGCCCGCTTCTCGGGAGAGAGGGGCCTCCACCTCTCACGCTATGCCGCGACCGCCCTCCGCGCCCCCGTCGAACGTCCCGGAGGAGAAGGGTCATCCGGCCCTCCCACCTGGGGCTTTCGCCGACAGTTACGACCCCTTCACAGGTCTAGCGTCAAGAGTGCCCGGCACCGTACCGGGCGGTAGCGACGGAGCGGAGATTCGCCCATGACGCACGCACGCAGGGACCCGGGCGCAGGGGGGCCCAGCCCTGAGGCTTGCAGCCCCGAGGCGCAGAGTCTTGGGGCGCGGAGTCTTGGGGTGCAGAGTCTTGGGGTGCACGACCCCGAGGCCCAGGATTCCGAGGCCCAGAGTTCCGGAGCACCCGACCCCGAGGCGCACGATCCCGACACGCAGACCCTGGTGGTGATCGGCCACGGCATGGTCGGCCACCGGCTGCTGGAGGCGCTCGCCGAGCGCGGCGCACTGACCGGGCCAGGCTCGCCCGGCTGGCACGCGGTCGTCCTCGCCGAGGAGGACGTTCCGGCCTACGACCGCGTCCACCTCTCCTCCCTCTTCACGGGTGTCGCGCCCGCCGAACTCGCCCTCTCCACACCGGAGTTCCTGGCCGAGCACGGCGTCGACCTGCGCCTCGGCGACCCCGCCGAGCACATCGACCCCACCGCGCGGACCGTCAGCACCGCCTCGGGCAGCACGATCGCGTACGACGCGCTGGTGCTGGCCACCGGCTCGTACCCGTTCGTCCCGCCCGTCCCCGGCGCGGACTCCACCGGCTGCTTCACGTACCGCACCCAGTACGACGTCAACTCCCTGACCCAGTACGCCGACAACGCCCGCGACGGCGTCGTCATCGGCGGCGGGCTCCTCGGTCTGGAGGCGGCCGGAGCGCTGCGCACCCTCGGTCTGCGCGCCCATGTCGTGGAATTCGCCCCGCGCCTGATGCCCCAACAGGTCGACGACGGCGGTGCCGCGGCCCTGCGCGCCACCATCGAGTCGATGGGCGTCGCCGTCCACACGGGTGTCGGTGCGACCGAGGTCGTGCGTGACGACGACGGGGCCGCCAGCGGGCTGCGGCTCTCCGACGGGAAGGTCATCGACGCCGAGGTCGTCGTCTTCTCGGCGGGCGTACGTCCCCGGGACCGGCTCGCGCGCGAGTGCGGGCTCGCCGTCGGCGACCGGGGCGGCGTCGCGGTCGACGCCCACTGCCGTACCTCCGACCCGTACATCTACGCGGTCGGGGAGTGCGCGCAGACCGTCGACGGGCGGGTGTACGGGCTGGTCGCGCCCGGTTACCAGATGGCCGAGACGGTCGCGGACGCCCTCGCGGGCGAGGCCGACGGCGTCTTCACCGGGGCCGACACCTCCACCAAGCTGAAGCTGATGGGCGCGGACGTCGCCTCGTTCGGTGACCCGTTCAGCGTCGAGGAGGATGCCGTCGCGGTGGTCTTCTCCGACGAGCGCGAAGGCGTCTACAAGAAGCTGCTGCTGGGTCCCGAAGGGCAGCTCCTCGGCGGCATCCTGGTCGGCGACGCGGACGCCTACGGTTCGCTGAAGCCGCACACCGGGCGTCAACTCCCGGGTACCGCAGAGGCGTTCATCGTCCCGAACACCGCAGGCGTCGAGCTGCCCGGCGCGGACTCCCTCCCCGACGACGCCGTCGTCTGCTCCTGCCACAACGTCACCAAGGGGCAGGTCCAGGCGGCCGTCACCGAGGAGGGCGTCACCGACGTCGCAGGCGTCAAGCGCTGCACCAAGGCCGGTACGGGGTGCGGCGGCTGCATCGGCACGCTGCAAGCCGTCCTCGACGCCGCCGGGGTCGAGAAGGCGCGCGGGCTGTGCGAGCACTTCCCCGAGCTGACCCGATCCGAGATCTACGCCCTCGTACGCACCGAGAAGATCCGCTCCTTCAGCGAGCTGAGGGACGGCCACGGCACGGGCGAAGGGTGTGCCGTCTGCAAGCCGGTCGTCGCGAACGTGCTCGGCACGCTCGGTCCTGACCTCGGCCTGGAACACATCCTGGACGGGGAGCAGGCCGCCCTCCAGGACACCAACGACCTCTTCCTCGCCAACATCCAGAAGGACGGAACGTACTCCGTCATCCCGCGCGTCGCGGGCGGCGAGATCACCCCGGCGCAGCTGGTGGCGCTGGGCGAGGTGGCTGCGGCGTACGGCCTCTACACCAAGATCACCGGTGCCCAGCGGATCGGCCTCTTCGGGGCCCGCAAGGACCAACTCCCCGACATCTGGCGGCGGTTGGCCGGACACGGCTTCGAGTCCGGTCAGGCGTACGGAAAGTCGCTGCGCGCCGTCAAGTCGTGCGTCGGCGCCCGCTTCTGCCGCTTCGGGCAGGGCGATTCGATCCAGCTCGCGGTCGATCTGGAGCTGCGTTACCGGGGCCTGCGCACCCCGCACAAGTTCAAGGGCGGCGTCTCCGGCTGTCTGCGCGAGTGCGCCGAGGCGCGCGGCAAGGACATCGGCGTCATCGCCACGGCGGGCGGCTGGAACCTCTACGTCGGCGGCAACGGCGGCACCAGCCCCCGCCATGCCGACCTCCTCGCCCAGGACCTCGACAGCGCACAGCTCTTCGCCCTGGTCGACCGGTTCCTCATGTACTACCTGCGCACCGGCGAGCGACTGGAGCGCACGGCCGCGTGGATCGAGCGCCCCGACGGAGGCGGCGGCATCGAGAACCTCAAGAAGGTTCTCGTCGAGGACTCCCTCGGCATCTGCGCCGAGCTCCAGGAGCAGATGGAACGCCACGTCGACGCCTACCGCGACGAGTGGGAGGCGGTCCTCGCCGACCCGGTGAAGCTCGGCCGGTTCGGTGAATTCACCGGCGAGACGGAGGAGTTGGAGCCCGGCCGCGGCCGGGTCACCTTCCTTCCCGACGGCGCGGGGCAGGCCGCGGTCTTCCGTGACGCGGCGGGCGAGGTGTACGCGGTCGGCAACCGCGACCCCTTCTCCGGCGCGGACGTCCTCGCCGACGGAATCATGGGCACGGTCGGCGAGCGCCCCGTCGTCACCTCCCCGATGCACAAGCAAGCCTTCGACCTGCGGACGGGCCAGTGCCTCGACGACCCCGAAGTCTTCATCCCCGTACACGAGTTGACCCTCGACGGTCCTCGGACGCACCAGACGTACAGGAAGCAGTCATGAGTTCCCTCGCACAGGCACCCCGTACGGGCGACGACGCGGCCGAGGCCGCCGACCCGGCGCAGTACCGTCCCGGCCGCACCATCACCGACTGGCGTCCCGAGGACCCCGCCTTCTGGCGCACGACCGGCCGCAAGGTCGCCCACCGCAACCTCTGGATCGCGGTCCCGGCGCTCCTCGTCGCCTTCGTGGTGTGGCAGGTCTGGTCCATCACCGCCACGAACCTCACGGACGTCGGATTCGGGCTCAGTCAGAGCCAGTTGTTCTGGCTGACGGCCGTCCCCGGCCTCACGGGCGGCACCGCCCGCATCCTCTACACCTTCCTCGGCCCGATGGTCGGCCAGCGCACCTTCACCGCGCTGTCGACGGTGATCCTGGTCGTTCCGCTGATCTGGCTCGGCATCGCCATCCAGGACCCGGCCACCCCGTACGGTGTCCTGATCACCATCGCCGCGCTCTGCGGCATCGGCGGCGCGAACTTCTCCTCCTCGCTCGCCAACATCGGCTTCTTCTTCCCGAAGAAGGAGAAGGGCAACGCCACCGGCATCAACGGCGGCCTCGGCAACCTCGGCGTCTCCGTCGTCCAGCTCCTCACCCCGATCGTGATCACCTGGTCGACGATCGCCATCGGCACCGCCCAGCACAAGGCGGACGGCACCCCGGTCCACCTCCAGAACGCCGCGTTCCTGTGGGTGCCGGTCCTGGTGGTCCTGGCCGCCGTCGCCTGGTTCGGGCAGAACAACCTCAAGGTCGCCTCCACCCCCTTCTCCCGCCAGAAGATCATCTTCAAGCGCAAGCACAACTGGGTGATGGCCTGGCTGTACGTCGGTACCTTCGGCTCCTTCATCGG
This sequence comes from Streptomyces sp. NBC_00237, assembly GCF_026342435.1. NCBI lineage: Bacteria > Bacillati > Actinomycetota > Actinomycetes > Kitasatosporales > Streptomycetaceae > Streptomyces > Streptomyces sp. NBC_00237. The sequence goes on from NZ_JAPEMT010000004.1 coordinate 585,898, forward strand.
CTTCGCCGCCGCCCTCCCGCTGCTCATCAAGACGACCTTCACCCCGATCGACGCGGCCTACTCGGCGGCCACCTACGCCTGGATGGGCCCGGCCGTCGGCGCGCTCGCGCGCTGGGCGGGCGGCTGGATCGCGGACAAGCTCGGCGGTGCGCGCGTCACGGTCCTCTCCTTCGTGGGCATGGGCGTCTCGCTCGTCGGCGTCATCAACTTCCTCCCCTCCGGCGGCGACCACGGCTCCTTCTGGGGCTTCTTCGTCTGCTTCCTCTTCGCCTTCCTCTTCTCGGGGATCGGCAATGGTTCGACCTTCCGGCAGATCCCGGTGATCTTCCGCTCCACGCACCTCAAGGGGCTCGTGGAGGGTTCCGCCGCGTACGACCAGGCGCTGAAGCAGGCCGAGATGGAGTCCGGTGCGGTCACCGGCTTCACCGCCGCCATCGCCGCGTACGGGTTCTTCTTCATCCCGGCGCTGTTCGGGTCGGTCGCGGTGACCAGCGCGATGTGGGGGTTCGTGGGGTTCTACGCGAGCTGCGTGGTCGTGACCTGGTGGTTCTACGCCCGCAAGGGTGCGGAGGCGCCCAGCTAGAGCGGCGGGCACGTGGAGGGGCCCCGGGCGCGTCCGTACGTACCCGGGGCCCCTGCGCATGTCCTCGTGCGGTGACGCGGTCACGCCACGCAGAACTCATTGCCCTCCGGGTCCCGCATGACCCACCAATGACCGGCCGGGCCCCGGTCCACCTCGTTGACGCGCGAGGCTCCCAGCTTCTCCAGCCGCTCGACCTGTTTGACCAGGTCGCCGGGCTCGGCGTGTACGTCGATGTGCAGCCGGTTCTTGCCGGACTTGGGCTCGGGCACGTCCTGGAAGAGCAGCCGGCGGCCGTGGCCGACGCCGCTGTTCTCGTCGTACGGGTCGTCGGGGTGCCGGACACCGGCGAGCCCTCGGAAGAGCTGGTGGCCGTTGTGCTCGGTGACCGCCTCCTCGGGCAGGTGGCCGGCGGCGAGGAGCTGCGCGATGAGCGCGCCGGGGTCCTCCACCACGTACCCCAGGGCCTCGGCCCAGAAGTCCGCGAGGACGGGGGCGTTGTCGCTGTCGATGACCAACTTCCAACCCATTGTCATGCAACTACTTATAGTGGTTGCTGCGAAACCCCGCACGCACCGGGGGACTTGACGGCGTGGGCGGAGCGGTCGCGGAGGACGCCGCGCTCAACGGCTCACCCCTTCGGCTCGTACAGCTTCCGCATCAGCAGCCACCCCAGCCCCGGCAGCACGATCAACGGTGCCAGTGCCGCCTGGAGCGACCACCCGTCCGCCGCCGCCCCGATCAGCGGACTCGCCAGACCGCCCACGCTCACCGTCAGGCCCAGCGTGACCCCGCTCGCGGTCCCGACCCGGCGCGGCAGGTAGTCCTGGCCGAGCGTGACGTGCAGGGAGAAGGGGACGTACAGACCGGCGGAGGTCAGGCCGACGAAGACGTACAGCAGTGGTCCGGGGACGAGGACCGTGCCCGCGACGGCGGGCACCGTCAGCGCGTACGACCACAGCACGACCCGCACCCGCCCGTACCGCGTGGCCAGCCTGCCGCCCACGACCGTGCCGAACGCACCGCCCAGATAGAGCGTGAACAGGGCTGCCGTGCCCGCGAGTTCACCGCCGTGGACCCTCTCGCGAGCGTACAGCGCGATGAAGCTGCTCAGCCCGACGAAGACCACCGAACGGCAGATCACCGCCGCCGACATCTTCAGGAAGGCGGGCCAGTCGTCCTCGCCGACAGGTGCGGACGGCTGGTGTGTGCCGCCACCGGCCGGGGTACGCAGCGCCCGTACGGCCACCACGCACAGCGCCGCACCCGCCAGCGCCGGGACCCCCAGCAGGGGCGAAGCGCGCAGCCCGCCCGTGGCCATCACCGCCGAGACCAGCAGCGGAGCCGTCGCGAAGCCGAGGTTGCCGCCGAGCGAGAACCAGCCCATCGCGGTGTGGCTGCCCCGGCTCGCCAGCCGCGCGACCCGCGCCGACTCCGGGTGGTACGCGGCGACGCCGACCCCGGAGAGCGCGATCATCGCCAGGGTGAGCGCGTACGAGCCGCCGCCGACCCCGCTCAGCGCCACGCCGATCCCGCCCACCAGCGTGCTCACCGGCAGCAGCCACGGCATCGGCCACTTGTCGGTCAGGGCCCCGAACAGCGGCTGCGCCACGGACGACAGGAGCGAGGCGGCGAGCACGATGCCGGAGGCCGCGGCGTACGTGTAGGCGCGCTCGGCGATGAAGAACGGCACCAGCGCCGCCACCGCGCCCTGATAGACGTCGACGCAGGCGTGGCTCAGGGCGAGGAGGGCGAGGGGGGAGCGAAAACGCCGCGAGGGGCGTGGAGTTGAGGATGCGTCAGCTATGGGTGAGGACTCTTTTTGCAGCACTCATCGATCCTCGACCGGATCGCTCCTGTCGCACTTCCGATAAAATGCCAAGCAATGCCGAATATCCGCCAGCCCCCGGAGCTCCTGCCGCCCGCCGACCGCCTGCCCGTCGACCACCTGCCCGTGGCCCCCACCCACACCCGCCCCCTCGCCTCCGGCGAGCGCGTCGACCCGCACCGGCACGACGAGCACCAGATCGTCTACGCGGGCTCCGGGTTCCTGGCCGTCACCACCGACGTCGGCACCTGGTTCGCGCCCGGCACCCGCGCCCTGTGGGTGCCCGCCGGGACGGTCCACTCGCACCGCGCCCACGGTCACCTCGACATGCACACCCTGGGCCTGCCCGTCGACGAGAACCCCCTCGGCCTAACCGCCCCCACCGTCCTCGGCGTCAGCCCGCTCCTGCGCGAACTGATCCTGGAGTACACCCGCACCCCCCGGCACGACCGCACTCCCACCCCCGAGGTCCTGCGGCTGCGCGCCGTACTCCTCGATCAGCTCCGGCTCTCGCCGCAGCGCCCCGTCCACCTCCCCACCCCCACCGACCCCCGCCTCGCCGCCGTCTGCGACCTCCTGCACGCCGACCCCGCCCTCCCGGCAACCCTCGCCGACCTGGCGGCCCGCACCCACACCGGCGAACGCACCCTGAGCCGCCTCTTCCGCACCGAACTCGGCATGACCTTCCCCCAGTGGCGCACCCAGCTACGGCTCTTCCACGCCCTGCGGATGCTCGCCGACGACACCCCGGTCACGGCCGTCGCACACCGCTGCGGATGGGCGTCCGCGAGCGCGTTCATCGACGTCTTCCGGCGGGCGTACGGATATACGCCGGGCGCCCATCGGAGGGGCTGAGGCGGTTCAGCCGTCCGGAAAAACGGACCGAGGCCCTTTGCGGGCGACGGGAAGTCGCCCGCAAAGGGCCTCGGCGGAAACAGTCGGGACCGCGCGCTGTCAGGGTGCCCGGAAGACCCCGGACGGCGACACCGGCCCACCGGCACGAATTTCCGTACCGGGTTCGGCGTCGATCCAGCCGTGCGAGAGGGCGACCTGTACGAAGCCCTGCCGTACCTGAAGGATCTGCGCGGAGGTGACCGTCGGAGCGGTCCCGAGAATGGTCTCGGTGATCTCCTCGATGAACTCCTTCACGGAGAGCACGTCGCACATTCCCTCGTCGGCGGGGGAGCCCGAAGGCACCCTCACCGGCGGGGGAGTCCGGTACTCCCGCTCGGGGGCGCTGCCCAGGAAGCGGACCTTGCTGGCCTTGAGGCCACGCCCGCCGTCCTCGACGTCGAACTCGACCTTCATGCCCGGGCCGAGCAGCCTCTTGTCGAAGTCGAGATCGTTGACGTGAATGAACACGTCTTCGCCGCCGTTGTCCGGAGCGATGAATCCATATCCTCGGAACTCGTCGAACCGAAGGACTTTTCCAGTAGCCACTGAATTCCCCACATACCCCAAATAGGCGCACTTACCTCCACCGCGCGCAACGGCCTCGAATGTACCGCGCGCCGCGATTTCGCACAATGTCTCCCAGCTTATGGCGCCGGGGCGCGGGCGCGGCAACCAGGCTCGTACGGAATGAACTTGATGGGCTTGGGGGTGACCGCAGGCCCGTGCTTGACCCTCACACCGTGTGAGGGGCTGAAGTACGTTCTCGTCATGTTCACCATCGGAGACTTCGCCAGGCTCGGCCGCGTGTCGGTCCGGATGCTGCGTCACTACGACGCGACCGGACTGCTGCGCCCCGCCCGGGTCGACCCCGCCACCGGCTACCGCTTCTACACCGCCGCCCAGCTCGCCCGGCTCAACCGCGTCATCGCGCTCAAGGGCCTCGGCTTCACCCTCCAGCAGGTCGGGGAGATCCTCGACGAGAAGGTGACCCCCGAGGGGCTGCGCGCCATGCTGCGGCTGCGTCAGGCCGAACTGGAGACGGCGATGACGGAGGCGGCGACCCGGCTGGCCCACGTCGAGGCGAGGCTCCGGTCCATCGAGAACGAGGGACGCATGTCCACGAACGACGTAGTGATGAAGAGCCTGCCGGGCGTACGGGTGGCCGAACTGACCGGTGTCGCACCGGACTTCGACACCATCGGCCCCACCATCCAGCCGCTCTACGCCGAACTCTTCCAGCGCCTCGAAGCAGCGGGCGTCACGCCGAGCGGTCCCGGCGTCGCCTACTACGAGGACGCCCCGGAGGGCGGCGTCGTCGTCCACGCCGGGGTACAGGTCTCCGCTCCGGTACGGGACGACGGGGTCCTGCGGATCCTGGACCTGCCGCCCGTGGAGGCGGCGGCGACGATCGTGCACCGGGGCTCCATGGCGACGATCCTGCCGACGGTCCAGACCCTGGGCCAGTGGATCGACACCAACGGCTACCGCTCCTCCGGTTACCCCCGGGAGATCAACCTGGAATGCCCGCCGGACCAGAACGAGTGGGTGACGGAACTCCAGGAGCCGATCGCCAAGCCCTGAGGGTCAAGGAGTTGTACGTCCCGCACGCCTGGCGGCGCGGCGCACCGCCCATGCCCAGACGGCCAGTGCCACGGCCCACAGTGGGTAGTTCATGGCGATCTTCGCGAACGCCAGCCAGCCCGCCAGGTCCCGGTCGTACAGCCAGAACTGCACGACGAACCGCGAGCCGAAGACGAATGCCAGCACCGCCGTCGCCACGTCGTAGCCGAAGCGCGACGGGCGGTCGTGCAGCCAGGCCCGGGAGCTGCGGTTCACCGCGCTCCACACCACCCCGGCCAGCGGCCGACGCACCACCAGGGAGAGCACCAACAGCACGAACACCGTCAGGCTCAGCCAGATGTCGACGACGAAGAAGTCACGCGCCTCGCCCGACCTGCTCGCGAAGTACGAGGAGATGCCGACTCCGACGACCCCTGCCAGCGCGGGCTTCAACGGCTGACGGCGCGCCGCCCGCAGCACGGTGAACGCGATCACCGTGCCGATGGCCGCGAAGATCCCGGGCCGCAGTCCGAAGGCGGAGTTCACGAGGACGAAGGCGACGGAGGGGAGGGAGGAGTGGAGGAGCCCGACGGGCCCGCCGGTCTCCTCCCACAGGGTGGGCCGCCGCGTGCGGGACGGCCCGCGCCGCTCGGGCGGCGGGCGCCCCTCGGTGCGGTCGTTCTGCGGAGGGCGGGTGCAGTAGCTGATTGCCATGGCGATGCCTCTTCCGGTCGTACCGTACGGAACGTGTGCTACTCCTGCCGTGCGTCCCCCTTGGCGACGGCCCTGCGGTACAGCTCCTGGAGCTCGCCGACGAAGGCGTCCGTGTCGACCTCCGGGTCCGCGCGGAACAGTTCGTGGAACCCCTCCACCGAGCACTGCACGCTCTGCGCCACCCACGCCGGGTTCAACTCCCGGAACTCCCCGTCGGCCACCCCGCGCCGCAGGATCTCCTCCACTGGCCCTGCCAGCGCCCGCGCGTCGAACGCGTCGGTGCGGCCCGGCGCCTTCCAGCTCGACGCCAGCCGCCACAACGCCCGTACGCCGTCGCGGTGTCGGTCCTGGAACCGTACGAAGGCATCGATGTACGCGAGCAGTGCCGACATGGCGTCCGGCGCGTCCTGCAACGCCGCCTCGACCGTCGCGACGCACTCGCCGAGCAGGTCCTCCGTCAGCTGCACCAGCACGTCGTCCTTGTCGGCGAAGTGGTAGGTGATCAGCCCGGGGCTGGACAGCCCGGCCTCCTCCGCCACCCGGCTCAGCGAGGTACGGGACAGCCCGTCCCGCGCGAGCACGGTGACGGCGGCGTCGATGATCTGCCGCCTGCGCACCGCGCCGACCGCCGACGGACGCCTTGCGGGAGTCTTGTTTGTACGCACAACCCAAATTTAGTACAGCTGAACAAGAATCGGAACCCGTCGACCGGACCCGCGACGACCCGGGCCCCTCAGTCGTGCCGGGGGTGCTTGTCCTTCCGGTGCAGCAGATGTCTGCGCAGGTCGCGGGTGAGGGTGGTGGCGCCTGCGGTGAGGAAGACGAAGCTGTACAGGACCTGGAGCAGCGTCACCGCCCGCGCCGTCTGGCCGGTCGGGCTGACGTCACCGAAGCCGATCGTGGCGAGGGTGACCACGGTGAAGTACAGCGCGTCGAGCCTGGTGCGCAGCCCGTCGAACTCGTCCTGCTGCTGGGCCAGTACGTAGTACGTGGCCGAGAACAGCAGAATCGTCAGGCACATCAGCCCGGCGATGATCCAGGCGGGCCGGGATCCGCCCCGGTTCGCCAGGACGTACTGGATCTGGACGAGCAGCCCCACGGCGACCAGGACGAGGCCGCACGCCAGGGCGGTCCAACTGAGGAAGGGCCGGTGATGGCCGAAGACGTGCAGCGGCAGCCAGAAGTACACCGCCACCATGACGGCGGCCGAGACCGCGAGAAGGGTCGGCCGGTGCCACCGGACGGCGGCCTCGTGCGAGTGGGTCGTCACGTGGCGGACACCGCCGTTCCTGATCGCTCGGTGGCCGGGGAGGACAAGTCTGGCCCGGCCACCGGGGGGCTTCACCCCGCCGGGCCCATCCGGGTGACGTCACGCAGCGGCCCGGCCCGTCGTGCGGCCCTCTTCCTCGATCAGCATCTCGGGGCGTCCGGTGGCGAGGAGCCACGCGGGCAGGGCCGCGACGCAGAGCAGCGGCAGCAGGGCGAGGTCCATGGCGACGGCGGCGGCCGTGAAGAGACTGAGCCAGCCCTGGCGGGTGGTGGCGAGCAGGATGCCGAGTACGGCGCAGGTGATGGCGAGCGACGCGGGCACGGAGCCGACGAGGGCGTGCGCCAGCATGCCCAGCGCCACGCCCACGAAGACGGCGGGGAAGATGCGACCGCCACGGAAGCCGCAGGACCCGGCGACGACCAGCGCGGCCAGTTTCACCAGGGCCAGGAGTAGCAGGTTCGCCGCATCGTGCTCGTCGGCGTGCCCGGTCAGCTCCTTCATCTCGGTCAGACCCTTGAAGAGGGTGAGGTGGCCGCCGACGGCGCCCAGGACTCCGAGGACGAGCCCACCGGCGGTGAGCATCATGACGGGGTGGCCCAGCCGCCGGAAGGCGCGGTGGACGTACGGGAAGGCGTGGACGGCGACGAGTCCGACCAGCGCCGCACCCGAGCTGATCACCATGGCGGAGACCACGTCGATCAGCTGCGGTCCCGGGTAGGGCGCGATGTCGACCTGGAAGGCCGGGTGCGCGATGAGGACCGTGGTCAGGGACCCCGCTCCCGCCGCGACCAGCGGTGCGAACAGCCGGTCCCACAGGGGCCGGGGGTCGGCGTCCGCCCTGATCTCGGAGAGGATCAACGCCGCCGCGACGGGGGTGCCGAACAGGGCGCCGACGGTTCCGGCGGCGGCGAGGGAGACCCAGACGGCAGCGGGCGTACGCGGCATGGCCTTCATGCCCAGTGCGTAGGCGAGGGCGATGTTGATGGCGGTGATCGGGTTCTCCGGGCCGAGGCTCACGCCGCCCGCGAGGCCGATGACCACGGCGAGCGCGAGGCCGGGCAGTACCCGTACCGGCAGCGGCGGATCGACGAGGCCCGTCGTCGCCGGGTCGGGCCCGGCGTGCCCCGGTACCTTCCACACCACGAGCCCGACGACCAGGCCGACCGAGGTGAGCGTGCCGAGAATCCAGCCCGCCGAGGTCCCGGACACTCCGAAGGCGTCCGGCAGCCGGTCCCACAGCACGTCCTGGAGCCGGTCGGAGACCCAGCTGAGCGCGAGGAGCAGCAGGCTCGATCCGACGCCGACCAGCAGCGCGGGGAGGATCAGCGGGGCCAGTCTGCGGGCCTGTGGCGTCAGAGTCATGTCTTCTCCGGCCCCGTGGTGCGGCCCGTGCGGTTGCGTCGCTCTCTCGGTCAGGTCCTTCACAGCCTGTGTCGGCGTACGGAGGGCGGCGACCGCTGGCTGCCGACCGGGTGACGGGGTGTGCGGAAATGAGGACTCCGGGTCGGAAAGCTACTCGCGCTTTCCGCACTATGCAATGTCACATTGAAAGTTTTCTGAACTGACGTCAGCTGTCCGCTGCAAGTTGATGATCCGGGGTGGGTGGGCAGGTCGTTCCCGGTGCGTCCGATCCGCCTCGGCCACTCGGTGTTACCCGCCCACATCAGGTGCCTGGCCTGCGAAGGCTCTGCGGCGTCCCGGTCGAAATGGTCAGGTCCGGGGTGAGGATCGGGCCTGCGCGGAGGGTGAAGGCCCAACTGCCCGACCGGTCACGGGTATTGACAGCGCCTCATCGCGAAGCCCTCAATATGCGACACAGGTCAACTTCTTCCAACACGCCGTGCGGTGGAGAGAGCCGACGGCTGTCGCCAGGAGTGCTCCACCCGGCACGTTTCGTCCCTCCACCGCCAGGCGGTCGAGGCCGACCGTCCCGGCACGAGGAACCCCCCACCCGAAAGGACCGATCGCCCATGCGCCGATTGGCTTGTGCACTGTCCGTCGTGCTCGCGACGGCCGGCACCTTGGCAGCCCTGCCCGCTCCCCCCGCCATGGCGGGGGCGGCGGCAGAGCCCTACGTGCTCGAAATCGAGAAGATGTCGCTGACCAACTTCGGGACGGAGACCATCGACCACACCTGGCAGGACAAGCCGGTCGACAAGGTCACCTACGCCCTGGGCGCCTCGGGACAGACGAGCAGCGCCAAGACGGTCTTCAACGGCGTCGCCGGAACGTACGACCTCATCACGCGCTACAACGGCAAGACCGCGAAGGGCGTGACGTACAAGCTCTCGGTGAACTCCGTCCAGGCGGACTCCTGGGAGACCTCCCAGCGCTACGGCCGTGACCACACCGACCCGGTGAACATCGACACCCGGACGTCGAGCAAGATCGCGCTCAAGGCCGGTGACGTCATCGAGCTGACCGCCGTCTCGGCGGGCGAGGTGCCCCGCGTGGACCGGATCACGGTCCAGGCCCACGTCGGTCCGCCGACCAGCCCGCTCAGCATCAACTCGCCGAACCAGACGCTGAACGACGGCTTCAACTGGGGCAAGAACCGCGCCCTGGACATGACCTTCTACCCGGGCAACCCGATGATGGGGCACGAGCCGGAGTGGTGGCGGCTGAAGGATGCCAACCACACCTCGGTGACCCCCGGCTACTGGGGCGCGTACACCAACCGGGAGTCCTTCTACAACCGGGACATCTCCCACCAGTCCGACGGCGCGCACGCGGTCGGCCTGGACAAGGAGACCTTCAGCATGCTGAAGACCTTCGCCGACGACGCCGACGATCCGGGCCAGAAGGGCTGGCCGCTGTGGGCGCACAGCTCGTACGGCGCCATGTACTACATCGACGGCACCGGGTTCCGGGAGCTGCCGTCCCCGTTCAACCTGATGACCAAGGCGTTCAAGCAGTACCAGTGGACGGGCAACAAGGACTGGATCAACGACCCGACCCTCTCGGCGTACTACGACTCGACGATGACCACGTTCCTGACCGACCACGAGGTGGTCTGGAACGACGCGAATCCGTCCGCCGAGCAGCCCGTCTCGAAGAAGCAGGAGGGCGAGTACACGGCGACGTACTTCGAGTTCCCGAACGAGAAGCTGGTCTCGGCCGCCGACTCGCTCGGCTACCAGTACCAGTCGATGCTGGCCTACGCGGAGATCCTGAAGGCGAAGGGCAACACCGCCGACAGCCAGAAGTGGACCGACCGCGCCAAGCGGGTGCGCGACCACTTCGAGGCGAAGTGGTGGGACGCCTCGAACAACCGCTACATCCGGGGCAAGGACGCGGCCGGTACGGGCTACAGCAGTTGGGGCCACGAGGCCAGCTTCCTGATGATGCTGACGGGGCTCGGCGACCACGGCCCCCGGACCAGCGGCTACCTGGACTTCGTCGCCGCCAACGACGACGGCCTGAACGTCGAGGCGGCCTCCTACCTGCCGGAGATGTACTACCAGTACAACCGGCCGGACGAGGGCTGGGCCTGGCTGAAGAAGCTCATGACGGGCCGCAACACCTACCCCGAGATAGCGTTCCTCGCGGTCAGCAGCGTCACCGACGGCATGATGGGCGTGCAGCCCGACGCCCCGAACCACAAGGTGGCCACCGTCTCCCGGCTGACCGCCGAGACGCCGTGGGTGGAGCTCGACCACCTCAAGGTCGGTGACAGCGACCTCAAGCTGAAGCACACCGGCACGACGGCCTCCACGCTGACCAACAACGGGGGATCCGCCGTCACGTGGGAGGCCCAGTTCTACGGAACCCCCGCCTCGATCACCGTGAACGGCGTCGCGCGGACGCCGAAGACCAAGTCGCTCTACGGCAAGACGGTCTCCTACGTGGAGGTCCCGGTGGCCGCCGGAGCGTCCGTGACCGCGAGCACCGGCGCCACGGCCGGTGACACCGAGGCCCCCAGCGTGCCGACCGGGCTGACGGCCGCCAACACCACCTCGACCAGCGTGGACCTGAAGTGGACGGCCTCGACCGACGACGTCGGCGTGACCGGCTACGAGATCTACCGGGGCACCACGCTCGTCGGTACGTCCACGGGCACGAGCTACACCGCCACGGGGCTGACGGCCTCGACACCGTACTCGTTCACGGTCAAGGCGGTGGACGCCGCCAAGAACGCCTCCGGCGCCAGCACCGCCGTCGCCGTCACCACCACCGCCGGGAGCGGGGGCGGCCAGGCGGTCCAGCTGAGCGATCTCGCCTGGAGCGACGCCCGGAGCGACTTCGGCACGCCGCGCAAGGACCGGAGCGTCGACGGCAACCCGATCAGGCTGAACGGCACGGCGTACGCCAAGGGCGTCGGCACGCACGCCAACGGCAGCCTCACGTACGCCCTGAACGGCGCCTACTCGCGGTTCAGTTCGGACGTGGGCGTCGATGACGAGGTCGGTGCGAACTCGACCGTCAGGTTCGAAGTATGGGGCGACGGACGGAAGTTGTACGAGACTCCGGCGGTGATGACGCCGACGAGCCCGACCCAGCCGATCGACGTCAGCGTCAAGGACGTGAAGTCCCTGGTCCTGAAGGTCACCGACGCGGGCGACGGCATCAACAGCGACCACGCCGACTGGGCCGGAGCCAAGCTGCTGCCCTGACGGACCGTCGCGGAGCAGTCCGTCCGCAGCGGGCGGGCCCGGCCGATGCCACCGGCCGGGCCCGCCCCCCCCCGGCCGTCCCAAGTTCGGTGGCCGATGAATCTTTACAGAACTCTTCCCGAACAATGCGACATGTGAAATTTTACACGTCACGTGTTAGAAGCCCGTGCGCCCCAGCACGCGGCCACGACGGCCCCGGAGGCCCCCACAGATGCATACCTTCCGCATAGCGAAGACCCGCGCGCGAAGACTTCCCGCGCTCGGCGCAGCCGTCTTCATCACGCTCGGAATGTTCACGCCGCAGAGCCAGGCCGCCCCCGTCGGCGCCACGGCCCCGGCCGGTGCGAACGTGAGCGGGCCCGCGGCCCCGGCACCCCGGTCGATCCCGGTGCCCAAGTCGCCCGACGCGACGAACAAGAACGCCCGCTTCCGGATCTCCTCGCAGGACAGCACCGCGGAGTCCGCCCCGAAGGCCGCCCCCGCGGTCAAGCCCAGCAAGCAGTCCTCGGCCGCCGCCGCGGAAGCGTGCCCCGACCTCTCCGGCGTCATCAACGCCACGGGCGGCTCGCTGGTCCAGCAGCTCAAGGCGCTTCCCCAGATCACCTGTACCTACCCGCTGTTCAACCTCACCGGGGACAACGCGCGCAAGGCGTTCCGCGAGCCCCAGATGGTGACCGTCGCCAACGCGCTGCGCGACGCCTCCGCCACGTACACGGGCAGCAACAGCGCCTCCGTCGGGCAGCTCGTGATGTTCCTGCGCGCGGGCTACTACGTGCAGGACAACCACGCGGACGCCGTCGGCGACTACGGCACGGCCCTGGACGGCGCGGCACGCGGTGCGCTGGACGCCTTCTTCGCCTCCCCGCGCAGCAAGGACGTCACCGACGCCAACGGCGAGATCCTGAACGAGGTCGTCACACTGATCGACAGCACCCATGCGGCGGGCCGGTACGCCGGTGTCGTGAAGTGGATGCTCGGCAGTTACGACGGCACGTGGCCCGCCCAGATGAACCTCGCCATGCAGCACGTCGAGTGGGTCGTCGAGAACGGCTTCGACGCCAAGAACGACGCCCGGGGCTGGCGCGCCGCCCTCAAGGCCGACCCCGCCATCCTGAACACCTGGGCCGGTTTCATCACGCGCAACGGCGCCCAGCTGAACCGCCTGGACGTCGTGAGCAACGTCGGCCGCTTCCTCGGCCGCGCCCTCGACATCCCCGAGCTCAAGGAGCGGCTCAGGCCGCTGCTGAAGGACCTGATCAACCGCTACCCGAACGTCGGCCCCACCGCGCCGATCACCATGAACCTGGGCTGGGCCACGCGCCAGTTCGACAAGGGCAACTGCGCGGCCTACGCCATCTGCGACCTGGGGGAGCGCGTGCTCCCGGCGATCCTGCCGCTCCAGCACACCTGCACCCCGGGCCTGAAGATCCGCGCGCAGGACATGTCCCCCGGCCAGCTGGCCGGTACCTGCACCAGCCTGGTCAACCAGGACGCCTACTTCCACCGGATCATCGGCGACAAGGGCGCGATCCCCGGTGACGTGAACACCAACCTCGAAGTCGTCGTCTTCGACGACTACACCCACTACTCGCTGTACGCCTGGGCCATCTACAACATCGACGTCGACAACGGCGGCATGTACGAGGAGGGCAACCCGGCCACCCCCGGCAACCAGGCGCGCTTCATCGCCCACGAGGCCCAGTGGCTGCGCCCGGACTTCCAGATCTGGAACCTCAACCACGAGTACACCCACTACCTCGACGGCCGGTTCAACATGGCCGGTGACTTCGAGGCGGGCATGACCACGCCGACCATCTGGTGGGTCGAGGGCATCGCCGAGAACATCTCGTTCGGCTACCGGAACGAGCGCAACGCCGACGCCATCGCCGAGGCCGCCAAGAAGACCTACAAGCTCAGCGACCTCTTCGACACCGTCTACGGCGGCGAGGCGGACCCCGTGGCCGGTTCCAACCGGGTCTACCGCTGGGGCTTCCTCGCGGTCCGCTACATGCTCCAGGCGCACCCCGCCGACGTCGAGACCGTACTCACCAAGTACCGCACCGGTGACTGGAACGGAGCCCGTACCTTCCTGAAGCAGACCATCGGCACCCGCTACGACGCCGACTTCACCACCTGGCTGACCACCACCTGCGCGACCAACGACTGCGGCCCCCTGCCGGACGCGTCGACCACCACGCCGACCACCCCGCTCTGCACGCTCAGCGACCCCCGCCAGTTCGACCAGAACTGCCGCCGCGACAACCTCACCGCCGCCACCGGGGGCTACAGCTACCACTTCGTCAACCTTCCGGCCGGGGTCAAGCAGCTGACCATCACCAGCAGCGGCGGCACCGGCAACGCCGACCTGTACTACGGCGGCGGCAGCTGGGCCACCACCAGCAGCTACCAGTCCAAGTCCACCAACAACGGCAACACCGAGACCCTGACGATCGACAACCCGCCGTCCGGCTGGGTCTACTTCAGCCTCGCCGCCGCGCAGGGCTTCAGCGGGGTGAGCGTCTCCACCCAGTCCAAGTAGCCGATCGGCTGCGGCCTGCCGACGCCCCCTGTTTCCCCGGCCATGGAGCCGGGGAAACAGGGGGCGCGTCGTTAGGGCAGTACCGAGGCCGGGCGACAGGCCGGCTTACGGCTGGTCGGAGAACTCCGGGTCCTTCTTCTGGTTGTAGATCTCCTTGCCGGACGCGTCGAAGGCGTGGACGTAGGGGCTGGGGTCCGCAGAGCGCGGGTCGGCGTTCTCGACGGAGAGCGCCGCCGCGTGGACGAACGCGCCGCCGGCCATGACCGCCGGGTACTGCTTCGGGTCGTTGCCGTAGCTGATGGTGATCTTGGCGATGCCGGACTTGTAGTGTCCGGCGCCCACCACCTGGTACTTCCCCTTACCGGCGGGCGTGCTGGTGGTGTCGAAGTACGCGATCTTGTGACCGGCGCCCCACAGGCGGTCGTTGATGAAGGTGGGCGGGGAGTTCTCGCTCTTGCCCCGGTCGCCCTTCGCCACGCATTGCACGTACTTGCCGCCCGAGTCGACGGCCATGACCACGCCGTCCCGGTCCTGCGCGGAGACAGGTGCGCGGACCGCGGCCACCGGGTGGAACCGCGATGCGTCCGAGCCCAGGCAGGAGGCCAGGATCTTGGTGACGGTCCCGGCGTCGATCGGGGTCGTCTTCGTGCTGGCGACGGAGAACGACGCCGCCGGGGCGGAACCCCCACCGGACGTGGAACCGGCTCCTCCGGAGGTGGATCCGGCGCCCCCCGAGGTGGAACCGGCTCCTCCGGACGTGGATCCGGCGCCCCCCGACGTGGAGCCGGGTGCCGTGCTCGGGCTCGGACTCGGTGTCGTGGCGCGCGTCGGGTTTCCGGCCGGGTCGGCGAGAAGCGGCTGGGCCTCCCCGCTTCCGCCGAGGACGGTCACGGCCGTGACGCTCAGCGCGGCGACGCCGGTGGCCACCGCGATCGGCACTCCCCACCTGCGGCGCAGCGAAGCACGGTTGTTCTCCGAGTTGTTCTCTGAGTCGATCTTCATCAGGAGTTCCTTTCGGGTCCGCCGGTGGTCCGGCAGATCACGATCGGAAGGAGCCGCAGGAATGCCTTGCCTGTGATTCATCGTGCGACCTCTTCCGCGTTGACGGGATTCTTGGCACTGAACGACACCGGAACGACAGCTCCGGCCAGGAGGTCGGCGCCCAGCCTCCGCCGGGCCCGGTGCAGCCTGGACTTCACGGTTCCCACCGCCACCCCCAGCGCTGCCGCGGCCGCCTGCTGATCCAGGCCCGACCACACGCAGAGCTCGACGACGTCGCGTTCGTGGCGCGGCAGCCGCGCCAACGCCCGGTGGATTTCCGACATGCGGCGCTCGTCGTCGACCAGGCCGACGACGCGGTCCGCGTGGTCGCCCACCGGCTCGTCGTGGGAGACGAGCCGACGCAGCAACGCCTCGGCCCGCCTCAGCCGCCGCCTGGTGTTCGACAGCAGTCCGTCGGCGATGCCCAGCAGCCACGGCAAGGCCGAGTCGCGGTCGAGGACCGTCTCCGAACGCCGACGCCAGGCATGCAGGAACACCGTCGACGTGAGGTCTTCGGCCTCGGACCAGTCGGCCGTGCGCCGGAACAGGTGGTTGTAGACGGTCTTCCCGTGGCGGTCGAAGATCCGGCCGAATGCCTCCTGGTCACCGTCGACGGCCCTCGCCCACAGTTCTCGGTCGGACAGTCCTCCGACCGGCACGGCGGGATCAGCGTCGTTCAGTTCCATGCCCTGTACGTGTCCGGCACTCGGCCGAAGGTTCCCACCGGGCTAACTCCGTACCGACGGACGGTTCTGACCTCGGCACCAAGACATGCCTTCAGCCGATACGTCATCACTCAAGCCCATATGTGCGCTTCGCCCGTTCCTTGATCGCTCTACTCCTGCACGCGGAATGTACTCCGGACCGCGTATCCACGCCGGGCGGAGGGGAATTCGCCATGCCCCCCCGTCGTGTCCCCCGCCACCGCCGACCGCGCACCTGGAGCGGATCGAACAGCTCAACCCGACCCTCTGCACGGCCTACCCGTCGCCCACAAGGGCACCCACAGGCTGAGCAAGCCGCCCACAGGCTGAGCAGTCGTCCTCTTGCTGAGGGCGTTCAGACGGCGGGCGGCCGGGCGGGCAGGTAGTAGGGGCGGTTGTGGGCGGCGACCGGGGGCGACTGGTAGGTCCAGGCACCGGCGGCCGGGGTGTCGGCGACGAGCGAGCGAGCGTCCCGGCCGAGGTCGCCGTCCGGAGCGTGGATCGACAGGCGTACGCGGTCGGCGTGCTCGGGGGCGGCGAGGTCGTACCACCGGTAGGGCTGGTAGACGTTCATGGGACCCGCGAGCAGGCGGCCCTCCGGGTCGGTGCCGTAGCCCGTGACGGGGGTGGTGTTGGCGGGGGCGGCGGGGAGGCCGTCCAGCGTGGCCGTGAGGGAGAACAGGGGAGTTGAGCCCTTGCGCAGATTTCCTTCCGCGTCGGTTTCGGCCGCCTTGCCGTGCACGGTCCACGTCTCACCGGCGGGTCCGTTCAGCGAGGGCAGGTCGACCTCGAACCAGCCGGGGTGCTTCGGCTCCGCGTACAGCGCGCGCCCGGCCTCGATGGCGAACGGGTTGTCGCACAGGACGTGGATGCGGGCGATGCCGAGCAGTTTCGTCTGGTCCCAGCCCTGTGCGTACTGGGCGTAGGTCAGGCGTGGGATCCGGTCGCTCTCGGCGCTCGGGAAGGCGACGACGTTGTACTCGATCTCCTGGGTGACGCCGCCCCCGAACGCGTACTGCGCGAAGTAGAGCTGGTAGTTGAACGACACCAGCGCCCGTCCGCCGAACTCGGCCGCGGTCAGGTCGGGGTGGTGCTTGGCGAGCAGGTCGTGGACGGGCTCCGGATCGACCAGCCAGTCGATGCCGAGGTGATGCAAAGCCCCGTAGTGGAATGGCAGTTGGAAGGGCTCGGGTACCGGCGGCAGCGGCAGCGGGCTCATGCGGGTGCTCCTCCTGGAGGGCGCGGGGTACGAGGGGTGTGCGCGGTGTGAGAAGTGAGAGGTGCGGGGCGGTCGCGTGCCGCGAGTTCGGCCTCGATGCCCTCCGCGCTGCGCAGCGCGAGCGCGGCCATGGTCAGGGTCGGGTTGGCGGTGGCGACCGACGGCATGCTGCCGCAGCCGACGGCGTACAGGCCGGGATGGTCCCAGCAGCGCTGCCACGAGTCGACCACCGAGGCGGTCGGGGAGTCGCCCATGATGTGCGTGCCGGCGGCGTGTCCCGCGCCGCGGTAGCCGTAGGTACGGCCGTCGTGGTCGAAGCGTCCCGGCCAGGCGGCCGGGGGAGTGAAGTCGGTGTGGTCCTCGGCACCGAGCAGCGCGAAGATCTGGTCGGAGACCGCCCGGGCGGCGACCATTCCCTCCTTGACGTGGTCGTCGAGGTCGTACGTGACCAGGGGCCGGGGCAGTCCGAGAGGGTCGCGCGCGTGCGGGTGGAGCGTGACGCGGTTGGCGGGGTCGGCGCTCTGCTCCATCTCGAACTGAAGGGTGAACTGGCGGCTGATCCGGTCGCCGACGGCGCGCCGCAGCTCGGCCCCCAACAGCCCCTGCTCGGATATGAGTTGGGCGACGTCGCCGTCGACGGCCCCCTTGGACCAGGCCCATCCCCAGTTGCCGATCTCGATGCGGAACGGCGCCCGCACCCGGCGCCCGGGTCCTGCCCGGAAGCTCTCGAAGCCGGAGGTGGAGCCGGGCCCCCGGTAGGGACCGACGGCGTGCGGCAACAGACTCCAGGTCAGCAGGACCGGATGGTCCATCAGATTGCGCCCGACCTGGTCGCTGCGGTTGGCGAGCCCGGACAGGAGGAGCAGCCGGGCGTTCTCGACGGCGTGCGCGGCGAGCACGACGACATCGGCGTGCGCGACGGCCACCGTGCCGTCGTGGGACAGGTACTCCACGCCCGTTGCCCGGCCGCTCCCGTCGACCAGCACACGACTGACGACCGCCCGGTCCCGGAGCCGGACCGAGTCGCTCCAGCGCCCTTGGGTCTTGAGCGGGGTGTACTTCGCGTACGAAGGGCAGTGCGGGATGCACGAAGCGTTGCCCACGCATCGGTTGGCCGGATCCGGTCGCCCGTGCGCCCCGCGCGGAACGTAGCCCCGGCCGTGTTCGTAGGCGGAGTTGGGGATGCCGTTGCGCGCGTGCGGGGTGCCGACCACACGCAGAGCCGCCTCGCTCAGGGCGACCGGGTCCTTGACGCGCCGACCGTCGAGGCGTTCCGCGAGGACCCGGTCCAGATAGCTGGCGGGAAGCGGCCGCATGGGGAAGACGTAGTCGTCGGCGAGCGGCAGCCCCGCGTGCTCGCGCTGCTCGGCGGCATCCGCCGCCACCCCCAACTCACGTTCCGCCGCACGGTAGTAGGGCTCCAGAGCGTCGTACGTGAGAGGCCAGCGCCGACCGTATCCGAAGGCTTCGGTGTCGAAGTCCTCCGGCAGCATGCGTGGCGCGAGGCCGGTCCACACGTTGCCGGTGCCGCCGTTGACGCGGACGTAGCCGCTCGCGTACGGCAGCGGGCCGTCCTGGAGCAGGTGCCCGGCCGCCCGGAACCCGGGGGCTTCGTCCGTGCCGACGACGTCGGTCACTTCGGGCCAGGGTGCGGCGAGTTGGGGCCGGTAGGCGGATCCGGGCACCTTCGCGGACGCCGTCACGTACGTGGTGAGGGGGTCGGGTTCGCCCTGCCCGGGTTCGCCCTGCCCGGGTTCGCCCTGCCCGGGTTCGCCCTGCCCGGGTTCGCCCTGCCCGGGTTCGCCCTGCCCGGGTTCGCCCTGCCCGGGTTCGCCCTGCCCGGGTTCGCCCTGCCCGGGTTCGCCCTGCCCGGGCTCGCCCTGTCCGGGACCGCCCTGCCCGGGAACGGTGGTGCTTGGACCTGCCTCCAGGACCAGGACCCGGCGGCCGCGCAGACCGAGCCGGTGCGCGACGAGCGAGCCCGCGACGCCCGCCCCCACGACGATCACGTCGTAGCGCGTCATCGGCCCCTCGCCTCGGCCGGGCTCTGGGCCCAACTCCCGTACCCGGCGGGCGCGGTGGCGGGTGCGGCAAGACCGGCCGCTGTCCAGGCGAGCCCTCCGGCGTAGGCGCGCGGTGACACCACGAAGGGTGGCGGTCCTGGCCAACTGCCCGTGTACCACAGGTAGGTTACGGAGCGGGCGGCGTCCAGCAGGTCGCCCTCCAGGCCCTCCGTCGGACGGCCCTCCTCCCGCAGCAGCCGCCCGAAGACGTCTGCCCCGAGCTGCTCCAGGGCCACGGCTCCATACGCCTCGACGAGTCCCGTCGCGCGAAGATGCCGGGCGTCGAACCCGGTCAACTGCGCCGACACCACTGTGAAGCCATCCGTCTCGTCGGCTGTTGCCCGCTGGTCCGTTGTCGTCCGCACGGGGCCAACTGTGCCCTGGGGGCTCGGCGATCATGCTGCACTGCCGTGAGGTTGGCCTGATCTCTCAGGTGACGGGGGTCTCCCGCCGCCTCGTGCGTACGCCGTCGCAGGCGGGTGGCAGGGCGGGCGACAGCGGTGCTGCGCGCCTCTTCGCCGTAGCGAAACGGAAGCGAGCCGCGCCGAGCAGCAGAGAACCGGTGCACACCGACGTGGTCCACGTGGTGGTGGTGTGGATGTGGCGGATCCAGTCGAGGAACGACTCGTCGGCGAGGCCGCGACGTGCGCCCGGACCACCGGGCACCCCAGGACGCCGGACCACCGGTCACCCCCAGGACGCCGGACCACTGGGCACCCCCAGGACGTCGGCTTCCACGGCGAAGCGGAAGGCCCGGATCTCATTGTCAGTGGGGCCGCCTAGAGTCTTTCTCACTCGTCACGGTGCGTTGCCGCTGATGGGTTTCATCAGCGTGCCGCCGGGTTCGGCGGCCGTCCGGAGCAGCGGGGAGAACAGCGCATGGGGTGGGTTCCTGCGGGCGACTACGAAGTCGCCCTGGAGGCGGGCAAGGTGGTCTGCCGCAACGGGAAGGGCCGGCGGCTGAAGTCCGTTCCGGCCAAACTGAAGGAGGACCCGGCGGTCGTCGGGCTGCGGCAGTTGACCGAGTGGCTGGAGCGGCACGAACGCCGGTGCCTGGCCGACGTCGAGCAGTGGATGGTGCGCTCGTTGTCCGTTCCCACGGCCGTGCTCGCCCAGGTCTGGCCCGACCCGGCGTGGCAGGCGGTCCTGCGGGACGTGGTGGTCACCGGCGCGGACGGCGGGGTCGCCGGATTCCTGCGCGATGTCGATCCCGACCGAGGTCTCGGCCTCGTCGACCTGGACGGCGACACGGTCCGCGTCACCCCGGACGTCGTCAGCGTGCCCCACCCCGTCCTCCTCGACGACCTCGACGACCTGCGGGAGTTCGCGGTGGAACTGGGAGTGAGCCAGAACGTGCAGCAGTTGTTCCGCGAGGTGTGGCGGCGCCCGCCGGGCCTCGCCCCGGACACCACCTCCGTGGACACCTACGCCGGTGGCGTGTTCAAGGAACTGCGCTTCCTGCACGGCCGCGTCACCCAACTCGGTTACCGGTCGCGCGGCGGATACGCCGTCTGCCCGGTCGTCGAGGACGGCGCCACCGTCGAGGTGCGCATCTGGATCGGCGAGAACGACGGATACGACGAGTACGGCACCGAGACGGGCCCCGTGGCCTGGACCGACCCTGCCGGGCGCACGCTGACGGCCGCCGAGGTCGGCCCCGTCGCGTGGTCGGAAGGCATGCGCATGGCGGCGGCGCTCTACGCCGGTCGCGACGTGGCGGACGAGGAGCGGGCGGCATGAGCACCACGACGACGAGCACCAACAAGACGAACACCAACAAGACGAATACAGAGGCGACGAGCGCCGAGACGAGCACGAAGGGGATAGGCGTGGCTCTCCTGCCCGCCCAGGGCGGGGGCGGGGGCGCGAGCACCCCCGCCGCCGAGGCCCGCGCGGCGGCGCTGCTGGACGCGGGCGCGATCCTCCCCGCCCGTACCGTCGACCGGGACGACGCGGACACCCTGACCGCCCGCACCTACACGCACACCGCCCTCGGCGACCGCCCCGTGGTCCGGCTCGTGCCTGGCACCCTCGGCGAGGCCGAGGACCTGGCCCTGGAGTTCCTCGGGCTGGCCCGAACCGCCGAGGCCCCCGTCGTGGGCCAAGTGCGCCGCGAGACGCTGGGCTTCCCCGCCTGGGCACTGGTGAACGACCCGGCCAACGGGCACCACGCCCTGGCCCTCGTCAAGGACATCGAGCGACTGGGCCGACAGGCCGGGACCCGCGCCGGAGCGGCCAAGGAGGGCTTCGACGAACTCGGCACCCGCCTCGGCCGGGCCGTACCGCACTTCCTCCCCACCTACTACGAGCAAGTGGCACGCCTCTTCCTCCAGGCCGAGAACACCACCTACGCCGCCTCCTTCTTCGGCAAGGCCCGCGAGGCCGAGCGCGTCCACGGACTGGTCGTGGACGAGGACCGGCAGCGGGCCGTCTTCCTGGAGTTCGCCTTCGCGGGCGCGCTGACCGTCAAGGCGCTGCGGCAGTACGTGCGGGACCTGGCGGCCCGGCTCGAACCGGCGGACGCCTGGGCACAGTTCCGCCGACTGCTGGTCGAGCGCTGCGCGGCAGGCATGCCGCCGTACGCGGCACTGCCCCAGGACGTGCGCGCGCTGGTCAAGGCCGCCGGGCTGGACCGCGAGGCCGCCGAGTGCGAGCTGGTGGCAGATCTGATCGCGTCCCCGGGAGTCGTCCGCGCCCCCGCCTCGTTCTGGGCCGCGTACCGCTCCGCGCTCGTCGCGCTCGCCCGTAGGGACGCGGCCGTGCGCGCCCGGCTCCTCGGCTTCTTCCCCGAGACCTTCAGCGAGAGCGGCCGGGGAACGGACGGCGAACGCGACTGGCTGGAGCTGCTGGCCGAGTCCGGTGCCGAGGACCTGCTGACCGCCCTCCCGGACGCCTCCGGCCACGCTCCCTGCGCTCCGGTCTCGCCGGCGGACTGGCTCGGTCGCTGGGAGGCACACCGACGACGCGACCGGGCCACCCCGGGCCGCAGCCCGCGAACCCTCGACCTGGCCGCCAGGATGGTGGACCGGCTGCGCGCCGACGGACGCCCCGTCGAACTGTTCCAGGGCCGCTGGCAGCGCAACGCCGACCTCGACCTCCTCGACCTCTGCCTGGGCTCGGGCGTCCCCGTCGCCGAGCCGGACGACCAGGCCGCAGGCACCGGGCAGCCGCCCCTCATCCTCGTCGGCACCTGGCTCACCGACACCGCGCCCGGCGCGCGGGACCTCACCGCCGTCGCGAAGCAGCCGGTCTTCCGCGCACTGCTGAGCCAGAACGTCGGCGGTCTCGGTCAAGGGCACGGTCAGCGGCAGGGCGAAGCGGGCCTGGCCACACTGGCGGCGCACCCGGTGCTCTCGGAACTCCTCCGGGAGTGGCTCACCGCACGCGCCGAGGAGTACACGGCCGCGCGAGGACTCCCCGGCCTGCGCACCGCGCTGAACAGGCTTTCGGTGTTCCGCAGCGTGGTCGCCGACGTCGCCCCGGAGGCCGTGCGGCTCCTCGAAGGCCACGACGTCGTACCGCTGCTCGCGGCCACCCTGCGCACCGGCGTCCTCGACGAACTGGGCTGGTCCGCACTCGACGAGACCTACGCCGAACTGGCCGCCGAGGTCTCGGCAGCCGCCGCCGCGCACCAGCGGCACCGACGCTCGGAGAGCATCGGTGTCACCGGCGCATGGCCCGCGCTGATCCTCAACACCCTCGAACGGGCCGTCGTCGTCGGCCCGGAGGGCGTACTGCTGCGGCACACCCTGCGGCTGCCCACCACCGTCGACCAGTGGCGGACGTTCGCCTTCCGGTACGTCGACGGTGAGTTGCTGGTCATGTGGTGGGAGGACGGCAAGCAGCGCGGCTACTGGTCGCACCGCCCCGCCGAGGTGTTCACCGTCGGCGGCGAACAGATCCCGCGCTGGGGCGGCACCAGCGCCTCGGACGAGGTCTCCCTGCCGCTGCCCGGCGGCGGCCGCGCCACCGGCGGCAAGGCCCTGCACGCGGGCGACACCTCCCTCCCGCCCGAGCGTGCCGTCATCGCCGACGGCACCGGCCTCTGGCGAGAGGGCCACCAGGGCACCCAGCGGGTGTGGCTGGAGTACGACCCGGCCACCGGCACGCACGGCCGCGCCTCCCTCCCCGCCTTCCTCCGCTCCGGGGTGGGCGACGGCACCCGGCTGCTCCCCGAGCACTGCCAGGTGCTGCCCCTCCAACCCGGTCTGGAGCGCACCCCGTTCGGGACGGACGGCACCGTCCTCGGCCGTTGGGTCCGCCGCACGGTCACCGAATCCGGCACGGCCACCCCCGCCGACGGGCACCGGATCGTCGCCGGCACCCCCGACGGCCGCACGGTCACCCTGCCGCACCCGCTGCCCGACGGCGACTCCCCGGTGCCGCTCGGCGCCCTCACCCTGCCCGGCGGATCACGGCCGGTCGCGGCCCTGCACCACCGGTCCGTCGAAGTGCACCCGGCGGACACGGACGGCGCCGGCGGCAGCCTGTGGTCCGTCACCCCCGGCTCCCGAGGCGGCCACGACGCGGCGGGCACTCCGTACGTGCCTCCCGTCGCGTACTGGCACGCCCTGCGCCCGAGGGACGAGCGGGGCTCCACCGCGCTGCGGAACCTCACGGACTCGCGGGCGGCGGAGCTGTTCGAGGAGGTCGCCGCCGAGGTCGCCCGGCATGGGGAGGCGTTCCGGGCAGTCGAGAAGTACACCGGCCCCTCGGCACAGCAGATGAGCGAGAAGGCCGTCGCCCGGGTGCTGCCCGAGGTGTCCGACGCACGGCTCCTCGCGGGCGTCACCGCCCTCGTCCGCGACGCGGTGGACCGGGCCGTCGCAGCCGTCCGCTACCTGGAACCGCCCAAGCCCGCACAGCCCACCACCCCCCGCGACACCGCACGCACCCAGGGCATGTTCTTCGACCGCGAACCCGAGCACGCCGACGACACCAGCCTGCGCAACGCCACCGCCTGGAGCTCCGAGCAGATCCACGGCGGCTGGTGGGGAGCGGGGAACCGATGGACCACCATCCGGCAGATCCTCGCCGTCAACCACGTCTTCGGCGGCGAGCCCGCGTTCGGCCCGCCCACGCCGTCCAAGGTCCCGTTCACTCCGGTGGACGGCTGGCAGCGGGACGAGTCCACCGTGCCCGGCGATTCCCTGACCTGGGTGTCCCTCCTCGACAAGCTGCCCCAACTGGCCTACCGGGCCGCCTCGGCGACCACCTCCCCCGAACACCGCGCCGGGCTTCTCGTGCTGCTGGAAACCCTCGCCGCGGGCCCCCTGGCCGACCCGGCGGGCACGGTCCGCCAGGTCGAGCTCATCGAGCCCTTGGGCGTGACACCGGGGACGGGACACCACGAGGTCGTGCCCCGCCTCGGCCAGGTGCTCCGCAAGGGCGCCCGTACCGTCGTGATCATCGACAGCCGGGGCTGGAACGGCCGCAACGACGCGGCACGCTGGCTCGCCCTGGACCACGACCCGACCGGCGCCTTCGGCCCCGTCCCCGGCTTCACCCTGGACCGCGAGCACGTTCACCAGCAGGGCATCGCCCGCGACCGGCTCACCCGGCTCATCGCACTCGTACGGGAACAGGGCCCGGCGCTCTGGCGGCCGGAAGCCGCCGAGGCGTTCCACACGGCCACCGGAATCGGTGCCCTCCAGTCCGCTGCCCTGCTGTCGGCAGCCGTCGCGGAACCCGGAGCCGAGACGCTGGCGCTGCTCGGTACGAAGCCCCGTGCCTTCGAGGCGACGCAGGACAGGCTGAACGCCCTGCCCCGCGACGACCGGCACGCCCTGCTTCGGGCACTGCTGCCCGCCGACCCGGCCGAGCTGTGGTCCACGGGCCCCGACGTCCGGGCCGCCGCCGAGGTCTGGCAGGAGCGCCTGGCCTCGCTGGTCCGTGTTCCCGAGGAACTGGACCTCGACCTGTCGGGCACCACGTCGTACGCCGTCGAACTGATCCTCAACGCGGGCTCCCGGAGCTGGCTCGCCCACGGCACCGACGTCCAGGACGGCACCGGCCGCCCCGGGCTGCGCCTGGTGGAAGCACGCGGCGCACTCCTCACGGCCCTGACCGCCCTGCGCACCCTCGCCTACACACTCCCGTACGGGCACCCCCTGCGGGCGCACCTTCCCGCCGGTCTCGCGGCCCTGCGCGAGCGCCTCGCCGACCCCCGCCTGGTGCTGGAGATCGGCCTGGACTGGACCGAGTCGGGAGACGCGATCGGCCCCGCGATCCGCGCCGCCCACGGGCTCCCCGCGTCAGGAGGCGCGGACGCCGACGGACTCGTCCGAGCCGGTACGGCGCTGCTCCTGACCCCCGGCCACGGGGACCGCGAGAGGCTGATGGTTCGCCCGGCCGGACTGACGGGCCCCGACGACCCGGCGTTCGGCCTGGTCGAGGGCACCGTCAGCCCGCACCGCACCGGTGACCTGCTCGCCCTGCGCGCACTGCTGGGCGAGGAGATCGACGCACTGGTCTGCGGGGGCGCCCCCGACGGTTCCCCGCAGTACCCAGCCCAGGACCCGACGCGTGCGGTGCCCGCACTGGTGGCCGAGGCCGTCGACGCCCTCGGCCTGAGCGAGGACGCCGCGGCCCTCTACCTGATGCTGCTCGCCCTGCCCGACCCGACGGACCGCAACTGCGTCCGCTGGACCCAGTGGAAGCCCGTCCGGACCAAGAAGGCCCGCGCGGAACTGGCCGCCACCGAACTCGTCGTGGAGGCGAAGCGCTCCCGCGCGGGCCGCACCCTGTTCCTTCCCTGCGGCTGGCTCGAACGCGGCGCCCCCGGGCTGCCGCTGGAGACCTGGAAGGAACGTCTGTACCCCGTGGCAGGAGACAGCCGGACCCTGCCCCACCTCCCCGTACCCGCGCTGTACGCAGCCGCCTGGGCACGGGTCCGCGGCGGCGACGCCCCCGCCTTCGAAGAACTGGACACCCGAGCACCCCGGAAGGGCCGCCGCCGATGACGAACGACACCACGACCACCCTGGACAGCGCCGCGGGCGGCCTCCCGGGCCGGACGAGCGAGCCGGGCCGCGAGCACCGTCAGGTCACGCTGCCCGAGGACCGGTACGCCACCGAGCTGGCCTTCCTCGCCGCCCACGACTCCGGGCCCCGGCCGCCCGGTTGGCTTCTGACGCCGCGCGCTGTCGTCACGTTCGTGATGGGCAGCGCGGGCGAGGCACTGGGCCTGCCGAAGGGCGCCAGGCCCGGAGCCGGGGTGCCGCGCCGCCTGGTGATCGAGCAGAAGTTCGTCGGCGAACGCGCCCTGGTCGAACGGTGCGTGGTCACCCTCGCCGGAGAGCGCGGACTCCTCCTCGTGGGCGAGCCCGGCACCGCCAAGTCGATGCTCTCCGAACTGCTGTCGGCGGCCGTCTGCGGGACCAGCGCGCTCACCGTGCAGGGCACCGCGGGCACCACCGAGGACCAGCTCAAGTACGGCTGGAACTACGCGCTGCTCCTCGCCCAGGGCCCCACCGAGCAGGCCCTGGTGCCCTCCCCGGTGCTCACCGCCATGACCCGGGGAGCCGTCGCCCGCGTCGAGGAGGTCACCCGCTGTCTGCCGGAGGTGCAGGACGCCCTCGTGTCGCTGCTCTCCGAGCGGCGCATCGCCGTCCCCGAACTCGCGGGCAGCGAGGGCGCCCAGGTGCACGCGGCCCCCGGGTTCACCCTCATCGCCACCGCCAACCTGCGGGACAAGGGCGTCTCGGAGATGTCCGCCGCACTGAAGCGCCGCTTCAACTTCGAGACCGTCGGCCCCATCGGGGACGTGGACGCCGAGACCGCGCTCGTCCGACGCCAGTCGCGCGCGGCCGTCGAACGCGTGGGCGCCGCCTACCAGGTGGACGACGCGATCCTCGAAGCCCTCGTCACCGCGTTCCGGGACCTGCGCGATGGCCGCTCCCAGGAAGGCTGGGAAGTCGAGCGGCCCTCCACGGTGATGAGCACGGCCGAGGCGGTCTCCGTCGCGGGCTCCCTGGGCCTGGCCGCCGCCTACTTCCCCGGCGACCGGGACGTGCTCTCCCTCCTGCCCGGCCACCTGCTCGGGGTCGTCCGTAAGGACGACCCCGCCGACGCGGCACGGCTGCTGGGGTACTGGGACGGGCCGGTGCGCAGACGTGCGGAGCAGGGCTCGGCCACCTGGCGTGCCCTGTGGGACCTGCGTGCGGTGCTGGAGAACTGACCGATGAGCGAACCGACCGCCCCCGAGGCGTCGCCCACCGCCACTAGGCCGGACACCTTCCCAGCACAGGCAGCAGCCCGGCCCGCCACCCCGGAGACCGCGGTGGCGGCCCTCGCGGCGACCGGACCCGGGCTGCCGTTCCTGATCGGGGTGCGCCACCACGCACCCTCGCTGGCGGCCGTCCTCCCGGCACTGCTGGACGAGGCGGCCCCCGACGTCCTCCTCGTCGAACTGCCCGCCGAGTTCCAGCCCTGGCTGGGCTGGCTCGCCCACGAGGAGACCGAGGCCCCGGTGGCGCTGGCCGCCGTACCCTCCGACCGGCCAGGGCAAGCAGGCGAACGGGGCCCTGCCTTCTACCCGTTCGCGGACTTCTCGCCCGAGCTGGTCGCTCTGCGCTGGGCGGCGAGAAACGGGATCCCGGCAGTGGCCTGCGATCTGCCGCTGGCCGACCGGGCGTGGGCGAAGGGCGGTCCCGACACCCCCGCACCCGCCCCGGGCGCCGACTCCGTACCCGTGCCGGGGGAGGGGCACGGGCTGTCCGACGTACTGCCGGGGGAGGGGCACGGGCTGTCCGACGCACTCCGGTCCCGGCTCACCGGCCGGGACGGCGACGACCTGTGGGACCGGCTGGTGGAGGCCCACGCGCCCGGCTCGCCACCGGAGGCGCTCCGCCGCGCCGCCCTGCTCACCGGCTGGGCGCTGCGTTACGAGGCCGAGGCGCGGGGCGGCGTGCCCGGCACGGACCTGGTGCGCGAGGCACACATGCGCGGGCACCTCGCCGAAGCCCTGGCGAGCGGGCGGCGGCCCGCCGTCGTGGTGGGAGCCTTCCACACCCCCGCGCTGCTGCCGACCGGGGCCGGGGGCCCCGCACCGGACGCGCGCGCCGCGAACGCCGCGCCCCGGCCGGACGCGAACGCCGCGCCCCACCCAGAGGCGGACGGCCAGGTGGACGACCCCGCCGGGCCGACGGAGTGCACGGTCTCCCTCGTCCCGTACACCTACCCCCTGCTCGACTCCCGGTCCGGCTACCCGGCGGGCATCCGGGACCCGGAGTGGCAGCACACCGTCCTGGACGCCGCAGGCGACCCGGCCGCGCTGCACGAGGCGTTGATCCGCACCTCGGTCCACATCTGCGCCGCGCTGCGCGAACAGGGCCACCCCTACGGCCCGGCGGACGGCCGGGAGGTCGTCCGGGTGGCCGGCGACCTGGCCCGTCTGCGTGACCTGCCCGCCCCCGGGCGCGGTGAACTCCTGGAAGCGGCGCAGACGGTGCTGGGACGCGGCGAGACCCACGGCACGGGCCGCGCCGTCGCCCGGGCCCTCGAACTCGTACTCGTCGGAGCCCGCACCGGACGGCCCGCGCCCGCCGCGCCGCGCAGCGGACTGGGCCCCGCCGTCGAGGCCGAGACCGAGGCGCTCGCCCTCCCCGGCCCCGGGGACGCGCACGAGAAGGCACCGCGTGACCTCCGGCTGGATCCGGCGCGCTCCCCCCTGGACCGGCGCCGCGAACTGCTGCTGCGCAGGCTGACGGTGTGCGGCATCCCGTACGGGCAGGAGCAGGGCGTGACCGGCGCGGCGGGTACGGAAGGACTCACGACGCGCTGGCAGGTGCGATGGACTCCGGCGACGGCCGCGATGCTCACCGCGGCCGGAGCCCGAGGAGTCACCCCGGCCCAGGCGGCCGAGGGCGTGCTGCGGCAGCGGCACGCGGCCGAGCGCGCGGAGGGCGGCCCGACGGCCGCCCAGGCCGTCCGGGGCCTCACCGAGGCCGCCGAGTGCGGCCTCCCCGCCCTGGCCGACGAACGTCTGACAGAGCTGGCGGCGGTACTCCCCGCGAGCGGCACCCTTCCCGAACTCCTCGCCGGGCTCGACCTGTTGGACCGCATCGACGCCGGCCACCTGCCGGGCCCGGCCGCGCCCGACAACCCCTCGGCCCCGGCCCCCGCCGTCCCTGCCGCCCGCACCGCGCACGCGGCCGAACTCCTGACCTCGGCCGCGGTCCGGCAGGTCGAAGGACTGACCGGATCCGAGGAGCCCGAGGACGCCCGGGCACTGCTCGAACTGGCCCAGCGCGCCGACCGGGTGGGCGGCATCCGGCTCACCGCCGCCCTGGCCCGGCTGGCCGCCGACGGCACCCCGTTGATCGCCTCGGCCGCCGGAGCGGTCAGGGTGCTCACGGGCCACGAGTCGGCCGAGACCTTCGGCGAGCGCGTCGCCTCCTGGGTGGACGGGGCCGGGGACAGCGCCTCCCGGGCAGCGCTCACCGCCCGCCTCACCGGCGTCCTGACGGTGGCGGGTCCGCTCCTGAACATCGGCGCCGGTGCCCTGGACCCGTTGCTGCACCGGATCGTCGAGCTCGACGACACCGCGTTCCTGGCCCGGCTGCCGGCCCTGCGCGGTGGGTTCGACACCCTGAGCCCGGCCGCCCGGGACCGGTTTCTGGAGACCGTCGAGGAGCGGCTGGGGGAAAGGGTGGACACCCTCGACGCCGACGACCCCGCCGAACTGGCCCGCCGAACGGCAGCCGACCTCGCGGCGCGCGACCTCCTGACCCTCCTCGGCCTGCCCGTTCCGCCACCCGCGCCCGACGAACGCATCCCACCGCCGTCCGGCCGACCCGCCGCGACCCGTCCCCCCGTCACGCCCACCGTCGCACCACGTCCCGAGAGCGCCCCCGCGCCCACGCCCGCCCCCACCCCGACCCTCACCCTCGCGCCCGCCGACCGGTGGCGGCTCGTACTGGGGCGGCGTGCCGACCGACTGCCGTCCGGTGCCGCCCGTCTGGCGACCGCTCTGGACGAGCTCTACGGCACGGGGCACGGCGAGGGATCCCGCAGCGGCCTGCCTGGACCCGGTGGCGGCCCGGGACGGCGCGGCGGCCGGGAGCCGTCGTTCCCCGGCGTCCGGGAGTGGTCCGAGGAACTGGCCGCGCTCTTCGGCCCCGGCATCCGCGAGGAGGTGCTCGCCGCCGCAGCCGTCACCGGCCGACAGGACGTCCTCGCCGCATTCGACCCGGCGGCCGTCACACCCTCCGTGGAACTGCTCCGAACGGTCCTGCGGTACGCCGGCGGGCTCCCCGAAGCCCGCCTCGCGGCGCTCCGTCCCCTGGTCCGCCACCTGGTCGACGAACTGACCCGCCAGCTCGCGACCCGGCTGCGCCCCGCCCTCACCGGCACGATGTCGACCCGGCCCACCCGCCGCCCCGGCGGCAGGCTGGACCTGCCGCGCACGCTGCGCGCCAACCTCGCCACCGCCCGCCGGACGGCCGACGGGACGGTCCGGGTGATCCCCGAGAAGCCGGTGTTCCGCAGTCGCGTCCGCCGCTCGGCCGACTGGCGGCTGATCCTGGTCACCGACGTCTCCGGATCCATGGAGGCATCCACGATCTGGTCCGCGCTGACGGCCTCCGTGCTCGCCGGGGTGCCGACCCTGAGCACCCACTTCCTGGCCTTCTCCACGGAGGTCGTCGACCTCACCGGCCACGTGCACGATCCCCTCTCCCTCCTGCTGGAGGTGAGCGTGGGCGGGGGCACGCACATCGCCGCCGGGCTGCGGCACGCCCGCAGCCTGATCACGGTGCCCACCCGCACCCTCGTGGTCGTCATCAGCGACTTCGAGGAGGGCGCGCCGCTCGGCGGACTGCTGGCCGAGGTGCGGGCCCTGGTGAACACCGGCTGCCACGTCCTCGGCTGCGCGAGTCTGGACGACGCCGGTCGGCCCCGCTACTCGACGGGCGTCGCCGGACAGCTCGTAGCCGCCGGTATGCCCGTGGCGGCTCTCAGCCCACTCGAACTGGCCCGCTGGATAGGGGAGAAGACCGCATGAACGCCACCCCACTGCCACCCGTCGCGCCGGAGGTCACGGCCACGCTGGTGGAGAACCTCTCGCCCCGGCTCCGCAAGCGGCTGGACGCGGCGGTCACCAAGCTCGCCGCCCGTCCGACGCACCGCGACGGGGACACGGTGACGATCGCGGTCGACGACGAGACCGAGTTGCGCCTGCACGCCCCGGGCGGAGTGGTGGCGACGGCGGACGCCATCACGTGCGGCTGCCTCCTCGCCCCGGCGTGTGTCCACCGCGCGGCCGCCGCCTGCGCCGCCCCTGCGGCGGACCCCGCAGAGGACCTCACGGCGGACCCCGTAGAAGACCTCACGGCGCACTCCACGGCGGCCCCGGGGACGGACTCCATGCCTGACCCCATGCCGGACCCCACGCCCGAGCCAGCCGACCAGCCCACCCGGTCGGTCCCCGAACCAGCCTCCGCGACGGGACTCACCCCCACCCCCGACGCCTCGCCCGAGGTGGCGAGCCCGGGACAGCGCGCCGCCGCCGACGCCCTGTGGTCGGCGGGCGCCGCCGTGCTGGAGGCGGGCGTGGACGGCGCCGGTGCCGTCACCCAGGCGGCCCTCCTGCGCGCCGCGCACACCGCCAGGCTCCGGCACCTGCCGCGCGCCGCCGGTGCCGCGCTGTCCGTCGTCACCCTGCTGCGGGCGGCCCGCACAGGGGACCCGTCCTACCGCACCGCCGACCTCGTGACCGCCCTGGGGGAACTCCTGGGCACCGCACACCGGGTGGGGACGGCGTCCGGGGAGGAGCTGGCCGCCGTCAGGGGCCGCGCCCGCCGCCCGTACAGCCCGGACGGTTCGCTGCGCCTGTACGGCCTGTTCACCGAACCCGTGGTCACCGACTCGGGGCACGGCGGCGTCCGCACCTGGGTCGCCGGAACCGACGGTCGTCTCTGTACGGTCGGCGACGTGGCGCCCGGCGGCGTCGGGCGCGCCCTGGGCGTGGCCGACCGGGCCGTGCGCCTGGGGGACACCGCACTCACCCACCGGGAACTGGGCCGGGCCGGACTGGCGGTCTCGGGTGCGACGCTCTCGCCGGACGGCAGACTGGGCGCGGGCAAGGGCGTCAAGGCCGTCACCGCCCGGGGCGCGGCATGGACGGAGCAGCCGCTCGCCGCCCTGTGGCAGACGCCGCCCTCCGAACAGGCCGCCCGCGCGCTGCGGTCCGCCTCCCGCTACGCGCCCCCGGACGGCGGAGGCAGCGACCTGCTCTTCCTGGACGTCGAACTCCTGGGCCCGGTACGGGAGGCGAGCGGCACCTGCCTTCTCGCGCTGTGCGAGGGCGGCATCACCGTCCGGCTCGCCGTCGCCGACGACGACCCCGCCCTGGCCCACCGCGACAACCTGATGCTGCTGGCCAGGGCACCGGGAACCCGGCTGCGGATCATCGGCCGCCTGGTGCCCGCACCCCACCCCCGGCTCACCCTCCTCGCCTGCTCGCACCCCACCGGCGAGGGCACGGTCGACCTCGGCCTCGACCGCCTGAGCCGCGCCGACCTCCTCGACCCCACCGCCCCCGTGCCCCCCGCCCTGCCCCAGCCGGAAACCTCCGGCGGGCACTCGCCCCTGTACCTCCTGGAGCGCCGGGTCGAACAGACGGTCCTGGCGGGCCGCGCCACCCTCGGCATGCTCGGCGACGTCACCGCCGAGACCCGCCGCATCCGCCGCGCGGGCCTCCCCACGGCCGCCGGACTCCTCACCACCCTGTGCGCATCGGCGGCCCAGCGCGACCGCGACCACTTCGGCCGCCTCCTCCCCGCCGACACCGACGGCTTCGCCACGCACTGGCTCGCCGCCGCCCGTTACACGGCAGCCGTGGCCGAGTCCCTGTGCGCGGCGGCCTGGGAACCCACGCGGTAGGGCCCACCCCGCCCTGCGGCTGCGTAGATGATCAATCCGCTACGGCAACATTGCGGTCTTTGCGAACACATTGCGGCCTTGTGGCTAAACCAGCCAAAACCTGGTGCGGCCACCTAGGTACGGATCAAGCTGACATTCGCCCCCTCGTGGCGCCGTTCCGTACCCGTAAGTCCGTACCCGCAAGCCCGCAGAAAGCTCCACCACACATGTACTCGACCTGTCCCTCCGGCGCCTTCCCGGCGCATCCCACGTGTGTGACGAGGGGGCGGTCCGCACCGTGCGCTATGTGATGCGCAAGGCGGGCGGCTGGCTCCTGATGATCGCGGTCGCGACCAACGCCACCTACTTCCTGGCCAGTTGGTTCCTGGACCCGCGATCGAACTACCGGGAGCTGCGGCCCGCCCGCAGCGAGGAACAGATCTCCCGGGCCCTCGCCCCGTACAACCTCGATGCCGGGGTCCCGCTCGTGCAGCGGTGGTGGCACTGGATCACCTCGGTGCTCACCGACTTCGACTGGGGCCAGTCACCCACCGGAGTCTCCGTCAACGGTGAGATGGGCTACCGCGCGCTCGTCAGCGCCCAGTTGGTCGTCACGGCGACCGTCCTGTCCGTCGTGATCGGTGTCGCGCTCGCCGTCTACACCGCCGCACGCCAGTACGGCACGGCCGACCGGGTCACGCAGGCCCTGTCCATCGCGATGTTCAACGTCCCGACGTCCGTCGCGGCGCTCGCCGTGGTCTTCGTCGCCATCTGGCTCAACCAGCACGCGGGGCTCGACTTCCTCTACGTGGCCGGGGAGAACTCCCCCAACGTCGAGGGGCTGCTCCCTACCATCGGGGACCGCCTCCTCCATCTGATCCTGCCGACGCTGACCCTGACGCTGATGGGGTATGTGGGCTACCACCTGACGCAGCGTTCGCTGCTGCTCGACACGATCAACGCCGACTTCGTGCGCACGGCCCAGGCCACCGGTCTCACCCGCAGCCAGGCCGTCCGCAGGCACGCCCTGCGGGCCGCGCTGATTCCGACGGCTGCCTCCGTGGCGTTCAGCGTGCCCGCCATCTTCACCGGAGCCATGATCACCGAGACGGTCTTCGGCTGGAACGGCATGGGCCGCTACTTCGTGCAGACCATCAGCAAGAACGACGTGCACGGTGCGGTCGCGACGGCCGCGTTCGCCGCGGTGCTCACCGCGATCGGCGCGATCCTCGCGGACATCGCCACGGTCTTCCTCGACCCGAGAGTGCGGGTGAACTGACATGGCGACAGCGATCGACACCGACCAGCCGCCCACCGTCCAGCCGCCCACCGATGCCGCCCAGCCGCCCACCAACGCCGCCCAGCCGCCCGGAAGCCTCAGCCTCGGCCGCCTCTACCTGCGACGCTTCCTGCGCAACCGGCTCGCCGTCGCGGGCGTCGTGATCTTCGCGCTGCTCGTGCTGTTCAGCACCTTCGGCGGCCTGTTCACCTCCTACACCCACACCGACGCCGACTTCGCCGCCCTCACCCAACCGCCCGGCGCGGCGCACTGGTTCGGCACCAACCAGGGCGGCAACGACATCTACGCCAGTGCGGTACACGGACTGCGGCGCTCGCTGGTGATCGCCGTGAGCGTGTCCGTCCTGACGATCGTCGTCGCCTCGGTCATCGGGTCGAGCGCCGCGTACTTCGGCGGCCGGGTGGAGAGGCTGACACTCGCCGTCATCCACTTCCTGCTGATCGTTCCCTCGTTCCTCATCCTGGCCCTGGTCTCCAACCGCCTGGCCGGTGACTGGCGCGTCCTCATCGCCGTGCTGACCGTGTTCGGCTGGATGTCCACCGCCCGGGTCATCTGGTCCGTCTCGACCTCCCTGCGCGAACGGGACTACGTGACGGCGGCCGAGTTCATGGGGGTCGGGCCACTGCGCATCATCCTGCGCCACATCATCCCCAACCTCGGTTCCCTGCTCATCGTCAACCTGACGCTCGGAGTCGTGGCGACCGTGCTCAGCGAGACCGCGCTGTCCTTCCTCGGATTCGGCGTCCAGACCCCGGACGTCTCCCTCGGCACGATGCTCGCCGACGGGGCGGCCACCGTCACCAGCGCCCCCTGGCTCTTCGCCTTTCCCGCGGGCCTCGTCGTCCTGCTCACCGTCTCGATGACCTTCATCGGCGACGGGCTGCGCGACGCCCTCGACCCCACCTCTGTGACCGGCGCGGCGGGAGGCCGACGATGACACTCACCACCCCCCTGCTCGACCCGGTCCCGTCGGCCGACGCCTCGCCCGTGCTCTCCGTACGGGACCTGCGGATCTCCTTCCCCTCGGAGGGCGGGCCCGTCGAGGCGGTGCGCGGCGTCAGCTTCGACCTGCTGCCGGGCCGGACCCTCTCCATCGTCGGCGAGTCGGGCTCGGGCAAGTCGGCCACCGCGATGGGCATCATGGGCCTGCTGCCGCCCACCGCCACCCTGAGCGGCCAGGTCCTGCTCGGCGACCAGGACCTGATCGGTCTCGACGACCGGGCGCTGTCGCGGGTACGGGGCAAGTCCATCGGCATGGTCTTCCAGGACCCCCTGTCCGCACTCACCCCCATCTTCTCCGTGGGCAGGCTCCTCTCCGACGCGCTCCGCGTCCACCAGGACCTGTCCAAGAAGGCGGCCTGGGAGCAGGCCGTCGAACTGCTCGACCTCGTCGGCATTCCCGACCCCCGCAACCGGGCCTCGTCCTTCCCCCACGAGTTCTCCGGCGGCATGCGCCAGCGCGTGGTCATCGCCATGGCGATCGCCAACCGTCCGAGGGTGCTGGTGGCCGACGAACCCACCACCGCGCTCGACGTCACCGTGCAGGCGCAGATCCTCGACGTACTGCGCCTCGCACAGCGGGAGACCGGCGCCGGCCTCGTCCTGATCACCCACGACCTCGGCGTCGTGGCGGGCCACGCGGACGACGTCGCCGTCATGTACGCGGGCCGCTTCGTGGAGAGGACGGACGTGCACGAGCTGTTCCGCCGTCCGTCGATGCCGTACACCGCTCGCCTCCTGGCCGCGGTGCCGACCGTGGACGGCGGGGTCCGCCGCCCCCTCGTCCCGATCGGCGGAGAGCCGCCCGCCCTGACCGGCCTGCCGGTCGGCTGCCCGTTCGCGAACCGGTGCGCCGTGGCACTCGACGCGTGCCGCTCGGAGGAACCGGAGCTGCGCCCTGTCGCCGGACACGGTTACGTGGCCTGCCTGCGCGCTGCCGAGATGGCCGAGGGCACGCTGGACCCCACCGGGGGTGCCGCACCGGTCGAACCCGTCGCCCCCGTCGCCCCCGTCGAACCCGTCACCGTCGTCGGACAGCAGCCGGGCACCGGCCGCGCCGGGAGCGGCGACGTGGTGCTGCGCGTCGAGGACCTCGTCAAGACCTTCCCCGTCACCAAGGGCGCGTTCGTCAAACGCCGGGTCGGCACCCTGCACGCCGTCAACCGCGTCAGCTTCGAGCTGCGCGCGGGGGAGACGCTGGGTCTGGTCGGCGAGTCGGGCAGCGGCAAGACGACGACGCTGATGGAGATCCTGAGGCTCCGGCAGCCGGAGGGCGGCCGGATCGAGATCGCGGGGAGGAAGGTCGGGGCGACGGACGGCACGGTTGCCGGTGCCGCGCTCGGCACCACCGCCACGCCAACCGGTTCCAGCGGGCGCTCCTTGCGGCACGACGTGCAGATCGTCATGCAGGATCCGCTCGGCGCCCTGGACCCGCGCCTTCCGGTCGACCAACTGCTCGCCGAACCCCTGCGGGTCGTCGGCCACGACCGCGACGCGATCCGCTCCCGGGTCCACGAACTGCTGACGCTCGTCGGCCTCGACGCCTCGGTGAGCGACCGCTTCCCCGCCGCGCTCTCGGGCGGCCAGCGCCAGCGCATCGGCATCGCCCGGGCCCTGGCAACGGAGCCGAAACTGCTCGCCCTCGACGAGCCGCTCTCCGCGCTGGACGTATCGGTCCAGGCCGGAGTGATCAACCTCCTCGCGCGCCTCAAGCGCGAGCTGGGACTCGCCTCGCTCATGGTCGCCCACGACCTCGCCGTGGTCCGCTACGTCTGCGACCGCGTCGCGGTGATGTACCTGGGGCACGTCGTCGAGATCGGCGACACGGAGACGCTCTTCTCCGACCCGAAGCACCCCTACACCCGGGCACTCCTCTCGGCGGTCCCCGTGCCCGACCCGGAGCGCGAACGCACCCGCGAAAGGATCGTCCTGGAGGGCGAGCAGCCCACCGCCACGAACCTCCCCGGCGGCTGCGTGTTCATCGACCGCTGCCCCGTGTACCGGCTCGCCGACGAGGACGTCCGCGAGCGCTGCCGCACCGAGCGCCCCGACCCCAGGCCGGTGGCGGGACAGCCGGGCCACGCGTTCGCCTGCCACGCCGGGTAACAGGCGACCCACGGGCCCCTCGATGGCCGCCCCTTCCCCCTCCCAGCCACACCTTCACTCACACCTTCGATTCAAGGACCCTCTCCCATGCGCGCACGACTGGCCCTGCCCATCGCCCTCATAGCAGCCGTCTCCGTCACCGCCACCGCGTGCCAGTCCCCGTCCGGCGACGGCGCGGGCTCGGCCGCGAAGGACGCCCCGACCGCCGCTTCGGGTGCCGCCGACTACAACCCGACGGCGTACGACAAGGTCAAGGACGGCGGGACCTACACGACTGCGGGGACGTTCGACGATCAGGGCAACCGGTTCCACGTCAATTCCACGCTGGCGGCTGAGCGGGTGTGGAACTGGTACAACGCGGTCGCGATCACCTTCTCGCCGACCGGTGAGGTGCAGTACAACCCGGACTACTTCAGCGACGTGTCGGTGTCCGTCAAGGACGGCAACCAGCAGGTCGTCCTGACGATCAACGAGAAGGCCACCTTCAACGACGGAACGCCCATCGACTGGACCGCCATCCAGGCCACGTGGAAGGCCAACAACGGTTCGGACAAGGACTACGCCGCCTCCACCGCGGACGGCTACAACCAGATCACCGAGGTCGCTCGGGGCAAGGACGACAAGCAGGCCGTCCTAACCTTCAAGGGCGTCAACGCCTCCTGGCCCAGCCTGTTCACCACGTTCCTGCACCCGAAGGCGGCGGCGGTCGACACCTTCAACAAGGCGTACGTGAAGAAGGCGCACCCCGAGTGGGGTGCGGGCCCGTACACGGTCGGCACGTGGGACGCGCAGTCGGGCAACGTCACCTTCGTCCGCAACCCCAAGTGGTGGGGCAAGAAGGGCAAGCTCGACAAGCGCGTCTACGTGAACCTGGAGTCGACGGCGGGAATCAACGCCTTCAAGAACGGTCAGCTCGACTACGTCTCCGCGGTCGATGCCGAGAGCCTGAAGCAGGTGAAGGGGCTCAAGGGCACCGAGATCCGCAGCGGCGGCAGCCCGTTCGTGTACTCGCTCAACTTCAACACCAAGTCGGCGGTCCTCGCGGACAAGGCGGTGCGCAAGGCGATCCAGGAGAGCATCGACCGCAGCCAGATCGCGAAGATCCAGTTCCAGGGCCTGGACTACAAGGAGCCGCTGCCCGGCTCGGGCTTGCTCTACAGCTTCCAGAAGGGGTACGAGGACAACGTCTCGGCCGTCCTGAAGTACGGGCCCGACCAGGCGAAGAAGGACCTCGACGCGGCGGGCTGGAAGCCCGGGAGCGACGGGATCCGGGAGAAGGGCGGCAAGAAGCTCGACGTCGGTTACACGCTCGTGGGCGACGACCCGCTGGGCAAGGCCACCGCAGGCGCCCTCGCCGCGATGCTGAAGCCGCTCGGCGTGCACCTCGCCATCAAGAAGGCCGACGACGCGGACTTCTCCAGCATCCTCAGCGAGCGGAAGTTCGACCTCTTCCTCTCGGGCAACCGCTCCATGGACCCCTTCGGGTCCCGTTACCTGTGCGAGATCTACTGCTCGGACCGTGACTCCAACCTCACGGGGGCCGGATCTCCCGAGCTGGACAAGGAGATCCGTGCCACGGCGGACATCGCCGATCTCAACAAGCAGGCGGCTGCGGCGAACAAGGTCGAACAGAAGGCCCTCCAGAACTACGCCCGACTCCCGATGTTCAGCGGTCCGTCGACCTACAGCGTGAAGAAGGGCCTGGCGAACGTGGGCGCGACCATCTTCCACAACCCTCTGCCGGAGACGGTGGGCTGGGAGAAGTAGCCCGGCGGTCCAGCCGGACTGGCCGGACCGCCTCACGCCGGGCTCTTGCGTTCAGGGACATCCGGGGCATTCCGAATGCGTACTGCGGGGAGCCAGCCGTACCCGTCGCCGCCCGGAGCCCTGGCGTGGTACCAGTTCGTGGAGCAGTACGCAGCACCTCTGCGTGAGCAGCAGACCGGCGACCGGCAGGGGCTCGGACGCCCGCCCTGGACGACCCCGCCGACGGCACCTTCAGCCCGCGCCCCCTGCCGTCCGCCGAGCTCCACACCCCGGTCGCCGGAACCTGGACGCCCGGTGCCCCCCGTGCCCGGTGGCCGCGTTCGCCACCGGGCGCCTCACCGTCCGGGCCCTGCACCGAGGCCCCCGCTGGGTCTGCTTCGGGCTCCCGCCGATTGTCACCCTGCTTTCCGGTTATGCCGTGGCGTGGCTGTTCTGGCCGTCCTACTACGGGGGCCTGTTCGTCCTGCCCTGGTGGGGTGCCGCGCTTCTCGGCAACATCACCGCCTGGACCTGCCCCGGCCCCCGACGCGGCGTACGCCCCTCCCTCGCATCCGCCCGCCGACGGTGCGCTGCCCGGGCGGCGCGAGCCTGAACCGCAGTACCGCTTCGGGCGCTGCCCCTCGTGCTCTCTCCTCAGTCGTCCTCGCCCAGGGCGGCCGAGGTCTCCCTGCCCAGGAGGTCGACGTACGCGGTGGTCCACGCCTCGACCGTGGCGCGGTCCCACAGATCGGTCGAGTACTCCACGTAGCCGGACAGCACGTCACCCGCGGGGACCAGACCGAAGTTGAACTCGGCGCGGGCACCGGGGACCACGAGGTCCTCGATGGCCGTGGTCACACCCGGCAGTTCGATGTCCGTCTCCAGGGAGCTCTGGTACTGGAAACCGAACGGCAGCTTGTCGGGTACCTCTGTGCCCCACGCGGCACCCAGTTCGGCCGCCATCGCGCGGATCGGTGCGGCGTGGTCCATGGCTTCGACCGTGCTGCGTGCCACCTGGTTCACGAGCGCGCCGAACGAGTCGGCCTCGCCGCCGCGGACCCGCAGCGTGAACGACGAGACCGTGCAGGCCGCCAGCGCCTCGAACTCCCGCCGCTCACGATTGGCGTGGGAGATGCCGAGGACGACGTCCGGCTCGCCGGTCAGCCCGGACAGCAGGGTGGCCAGGGCGGTGGCCGTCACCACGAAGGGCGTCGTGCGGCGCCGTCGCGCCAGTTCTTCCAGGTCGGCGCGCGTTCCGCGCCCCACCGTGAACAGCACGACGTCGCCCTTGCCCGTGGGCTCCTTCGGGCGGGGCCGGTCCAGCGGCAGCGACGAGCCGAACGGGGCACCCTTCAACGCCCTCGCCCAATAGTCGATCAGACGGCCCTTGTCCTGCGTGCGGCTCTGTTCGCGCTGCCACCGCGCGTACTCGCTCGGCTGCGGTACGCGCTCCGGGAGGCCGTGCGGCACGCCGGTGGCCGCAGCCCGGTACAGCGCCGCCAGTTCCCGCAACAGGACACTGACCGACCATCCGTCGCAGGCAGCGTGGTGCAGGACGAAGAGCAGCTCCCAACGGTCACCGCTCGTGCGCAGCAGACGGAACACCGGGGCGAGCTCGGCCCGGATGTCGAAGGGAGCCGCAGCCGTCTCCGCCGCCACGCGGGCCGCCTCGGTCTCCGGGTCCGGCTCCGCGGTCAGATCCTCCTCCGGCAGTTCCACCGGCCTGGCCCGCAGGGCCTCCTGCCACCACTCGCCCTCGTCGCCGTCCCGCACGAAGCGCGTGCGCAACGCCTCGTGGCGCGAGACGAGTCCGGTCAGCGCGGTGCGCAGAGCCGGTACGTCCAGCGCGCCCGTGAAGGTGAGGCGCATCGCCACGTTGTAGACCTGCGGGTGGGGGTGCGACTGGTGGCGGCCGATGAAGGTGCTCTGCTGGGCGGTGACCGGTGCGCGGCCGACCGTCTCGCTGCCGGTGCCGTCGGCCGCCCCGCCGGGACCGCCGCCACCGGAGAGGTACGTCGCCATGGCCTTCAGCGTGGGCTGTGCGTAGAAGCGCGCGATGGGGTACTCGACACCGAACGCCTCCCGCACCCTGTTGCTCAGGCGGATCGCCGTGATCGAGTGGCCGCCGAGGTCGAAGAAGGAGGCGTCGGGGCCGATCGCCGCAACGTCCACCTCGAACTCCTCGGCCCACAGCTGTCTGAGGCGTGCTTCGTCGGCCCGGGCGGCCGTCGGGCGGGCCACCGATGTCGTCGCTTGGACGGAGGCGGGCGCGGCAGACGCGGTCATGACGGAGGTGGGCGCGGCCGTCGCGGTCACGACGGAGGCGGGCGCGGCAGACGCGGTCATGACGGAGGTGGGCGCGGCCGTCGCGGTCACGACGGAGGCGGGCGCGGCCGTCGCGGTCACGACGGAGGTGTCGGGCAGGGCGGTCCGGTCCAGCTTGCCGTTCGCGGACAGCGGGAGTGCGGGCAGCACCGCCCAGGCATGCGGCACCAGGTGGTCCGGCAGCCTTCCGGCCAGTTCCTCCGTGAGACGGTCGGCGAACTCCTGCGGCCCTCCGGTCGGCCCCGCAGGGACGACGAAAGCGGCGAGCTGCGCCTCGCCCCGCCGGTTGCGGCGGGACACGACGACCGCTTCGGCGACCCCCGGCAGGCCGTTGAGCGCGCGGGAGACCTCCTCGGGCTCGACACGGTAGCCCCGTATCTTCACCTGGTCGTCGGACCTCCCACGGAACTCCAGTGCCCCCGACTCGTTCCAGCACACCAGGTCGCCGGTGCGGTACATCCGCCCCTCGGTACCCAGCGGGTCGGGGACGAAGCGCTCCGCCGTCAGGTCCGGGCGGCCGAGGTAGCCGGTGGCCACGCCGGGGCCGCCGACGTACAGCTCACCCACCTCTCCGACGGGGACCTCGCGGCCGTGCCCGTCGAGCACCCGCAGCGTAACGTTGTCCACGGGTCGGCCGATCGGGATCGGGACCGCCGCACCACCCGGCGCCTGCGGTTCCACCGTCTCGACCGTGCACAGCACGGTCACCTCGGTGGGGCCGTAGACGTTCACCGTCTCGTAGGGAACGCCGGGACGCGGGCGGGTGCGCAGTACGTCGCCGCCCACCAAGAGGTGGCGCAGCGGCGGCTGTTGCGCGTCCGGGAGCGCGAGGACCGCCTCTCCCAGGGCCGTCGGAAGGATGGAGAAGCTGATCCGCAGGTCCGCGTACCAGCGGGCCAGCGCGGCCGGGTCCTTGCGGACCGCCTCGTCGGCCACGACGACCGTCGCCCCCGCGGTCAGTGCGGGCCAGATCTCCAGGGCCGCGGCGTCGAAGCCCTGGCTGCACACGGCCGCACTGCGGTCGTCCGAGGTGAACCCGAAACGCTCGTGGTGCCACTGGCACAGGTCCACGACGGCCCGGTGCGGGACGGCGACGCCCTTGGGGGTGCCGGTGCTGCCGGAGGTGTGGATGACGAAGCAGAGGGATTCGGGGTCGGGTACGGGGGCCGGATCGTCCACCGGGTCGGGTGCGGGGGCCGGGCCGTGCACCGGGCCTGGTGTCGTCCGGGCGTCGACGGCGACCACGAGGATCCCGCCCGGCGGCGTCGACGGCGGTTCCGTCCGCCCGCTGCCGCTCACCAGGATCCGTGCGCCGCACTCCTTGAGGATGGCCTCGGCCCGCGCCCACCCCTGCCCCGGGTCCAACGGAACATATCCGTGGCCCGACTTGAGGGCCGCGAGCATGGCGACGACCAGGTCGGCGCCACGCGGCAGCCACAGGGCGACCGGCGCGCCAGCCTCCCCCTCCGCCCGAAGGAACGCCGCGAGGCGATCCGCACGTTCGTTCAACTCGCCATAGCTGAGGACGAGTTCGCCACAGCTGACCGCAGTGCGATCCGGGGCGACCGAGGCCCACCGCGAGACCAGGGAATCGACGGTGCTCCGGGTCGGTTGCCGGACCTTCCCGCGCCGCCACTCCTCCGGTATCGGGGCCGGTGCCGGGGCGCCCTCCTTCCGCACGAGGGGGGAGCCGCCCCCCACCGCCTCGGCGAGAACATCCCGGAACGTCCCGAAGAGTGCGTCGACCGTCGCTTCGTCGAAGAGGTCGGTGTTGTACTCCAGGTGGCAGCGAATGCCGTCCGCCTGGTCGGTGAAGTACACGCTGATGTCGGTGAGCGCCTTGTCGGGACCCGCGTCGAGCGGCGTGGCCCGGACCCCGGGCAGGTCGAACCGGAAGGGATCACCGGTCTCGAACTCGGCCAGCGTCTGGAAGACCGGAATCCTGTCGAGCGCCCGCGCAGGCGCCAGCTCCCGCACGACCGCCCCGAACGGCACGTCGGCGTGGTCGTACGCGTCCAGGGCGACGCCACGCACCCGGTCCAGGAGCGTGCCGAAGTCCGGGTCGCCGGAGAGGTCGATGCGCAGTGCCAGAGTGTTCACGAAGAAGCCGACGACGTCCTCGTACCCGGGCGTGCGGTCGGACATCGGGGTGCCGACGACGAGGTCGTCCTGACCGGTGACACGGCGCAGCGCGGCCGCGTATCCGGCGAGCAGGGCCATGAAGAGGGTGCTGCGCCGCTTGCGGCTCAATGCCCTTACCTGCTCCGACAGTTCGGGGTCGAGCGTACGGAACAGGGCGCGGCCGTTGGAGGTCATCACGGCGGGCCTGGGCCGGTCGGTGGGCAGCTCCAGGACGGGCAGGTCCCCGGCGAGCTTCTTCTTCCAGTAGGCGAGGTCCTCCGCCGTCTTCGCGTCGCCGAGGGAAGCGAGCTGCCGACGTGCATGGTCGGCGTACGTCCGGGTGAGGCCGGGCAGCGCGGCTGCGGGAGCGCCGGGCAACGCCCCCCGGTACAGGGCGGACACGTCGCGGGCGAGCACGGCTGCCGATGCCGCGTCCATCACGATGTGGTGCAGGGACAGCACCAGCACGTGCCGCCGGTCGCCGAGCCGGACGAGGCGCGTGACGAACAGCGGGCCCTTCTCCAGGTCGAAAAGGCGCGCGCTCTCGGCCGCGAGGGTCTCGGCCACCGCGTCCCCGGCCCCCGTGCCGTCGACGACCGCGAAGTCCACGTCCGCCGCATCCCGTACGAACTGCCGTGGTTCGCCCGCCACTTCACCGAACACCGTACGCAGCTGCTCGTGCCGTCCGGCCAGGGCGCGC
The DNA here is from genome assembly GCF_026342435.1 of Streptomyces sp. NBC_00237. Lineage (NCBI taxonomy): Bacteria > Bacillati > Actinomycetota > Actinomycetes > Kitasatosporales > Streptomycetaceae > Streptomyces > Streptomyces sp. NBC_00237. The sequence goes on from NZ_JAPEMT010000004.1 coordinate 630,083, forward strand.
AGCGCGGCCCGCAGCGCGGGAACGTCCAGCGGGCCTTCCAGCTCGATCGCCTTGGTCTCGTTGTAGGCGGTACGGCCGGGGAGCATCCGCTCCAGGAACCAGATCCGCTGCTGGCCGGGGGACAGGGGAGCGGGGGCAGTCGTCGCCACGGGGGTCATCGCGCAGTCGCGGCGCAGCGCGTCGAGATGGACGAGGCCGGAGCGCATCGCGTCGGGCTCGACGCCGAAGTCGACGAGCGCGACGACCTCGTCGGCGCCCGCGGCACGCACGGCGTCCACGACGGGCCGCACGCTTTCGGGGCTGCCGATGAGAGCCCGCTGGTCGCAGTAACGGTCGTAGGCGCGCCCGAACACCACGTCCAGATCGTCGTCGGTCATCGCCGACAGGTCGACCCGGTGGCCCAGGCTGTTGGCGACGTTCCCGAACAGCGACAGGGAGGCGCGCATGTACCGGGACAGCGGATCGCGCGCCGTGGCGCGCGCCTCCACGTGGTCCTCGGCGAGGAAGGTGTGCAGCAGGACGGCCACCCGCCCCGCATCCGGGTCCAGGCCGTGCAGGGCGCGGGTACGGCGGTAGAGCGCGATGTTCTCCTGGAGCTGCTCGACGCTCTGCGTCATCAGATTGGTGACGATGCCCAGGCCGTGGCGGGCGGCCAGCTCGTAGGACGCGGGGTTGCCGACGACGGCCGTGTACATGGGCGGGGTGTCCTGGACGGGGCGGGGGAACAGCCGCAGGTCCTTCTCGCCGTCCCCGGTGGTGCGGCGCACCGCCTCACCGCGCCACAACGTCCGTATCTGCTCGACCTGTTCGTACATCAGCTCCTTGTGGGAACCGAAGCGGTCGGGGAAGAAGGCGAAGTCGTCGGCGTGCCAGCCGCTGGCGCAGCCGATGCCGATCCGCCCGCCGGAGAGGTTGTCGACCATCGACCACTCTTCGGCGACGCGGATCGGGTCGTGGAGCGGCAGCACCACGGAGCCGGCGTTGATGCGGACGCGGTCGGTCTCGCGGGCGAGGGCCGAGGCGAGCACGGCGGGGTTGGGGAACAGGCCGCCGAAGGAGTGGAAGTGCCGTTCGGGAATCCACAGGGAGTGGAAACCGTGGCGGTCGGCGAAGCGGGCGGTCTCCAGGATCTGGTCGTACTTTCCGTGCCGGGGGGCCGTCTCGTCCTGCGGGTAGTCGCCGAAGAAGTACACGCCGAAGTCCAGCGGGCGGGCGGCCTGTTGGGGCGCCGCCTCAGAGGTGGGCTGCTGCTCCGGCTCCGGCTCCGATTTCGGTGCCGACTCCGGTGCCGACTCAGGCTCTTGCTCCGGGCGAGCCGTGGCCGCCCTGTTCCAGGCCATCGCCATGGCCACGGCCCGGGGCTTCGGTGAGGGCGCGGGGGCGACTCTCGGCTTCCCTCGGAAGAAGCCCTTGTCGCGCAGCTCGCCCAGCGATCCCTTCACCGCCTCCACGATGAACTCGACGTCACCGTCGGTGTGTTCGGTGGACAGGAAGAAGTTCCGCCACTCCCACACATGGACACCGCGCAGCATGAGGTGGTGATAGAGCAGCTCCATGTCGGCGCGCTGCTCGAAGCGGAACTGCGAGCCGAAGTGGCTCATGCTCAGGGCGAACCCCTCCGCCTCGAAGAACGCGTTGAGCGTCGCGGCCAGCTCGTCGGTGCGCGCGTTCAGCCGCTCCTGCAACCGAGGGCTGTGCTCCTTGAGGTGTGCCAGTACGGCGCGGGCGGCGACCATCGACACCGGGTGCTGGATGTAGGTGCCGCCGAAGAACGTGGTGTCGGCCGACGGGTAGCTGTCGTCCCCGTAACTCCAGTGCCCGCCGTCGATGCCGTCCATGATGTCGGAGCGCCCGGCGATCGCTCCGATGGGGAATCCACCGCCGAGCACCTTGCCGTAGGTGGCCAGGTCGGGCGTGACGCCGTAGAGCTCCTGGGCGCCGCGCAGCGCGGGGCGGAAGCCGGTCAGCATCTCGTCGAAGAGCAGCACGATGCCGTGCCGTCGGGTCAGTTCGCGCAGCCGCCGTACGAAGTCGGCAGGGCGCAGCGACGGGTGACGGCTCTGCACCGGCTCGACGACGACCGCCGCGATGTCACCCGCCTGCTGCTCGATGACAGCGAGACTCTCAGCGCTGCCGTACGGGAGGACGAGGAGGTCGGCGACGGCGTTGTGCGGGATCCCAGCCGACAGGGGAACGGTCGTGAGCCCCTCGCCCCCGGTGCCGGGGGAGCGGCCGAGGACGTTGTCGGCATGGCCGTGGTAGGCGCCCTCGAAGGTGATGATGCGGGAGCGTCCGGTGGCGGCGCGGGCGAGCCGGATGGCGGCGGAGTTCGCCTCCGTACCCGAGTTGGCGAAGGCAACCCGCTCCAGGCCGGTCAGCTCGGCGAGCAGCTCGGCGGCTTCGCCGGTCTCCACGTTGCGCGGGCCGAGCTGGACGCCGCGGGAGAGGTGTTCGCGGACCGCCTCGGTGACGAAGGCGGGCTCGTGGCCGAAGAGCAGCACGCCGAAGCCCATGGTGATGTCGACGTAGCGGTTGCCGTCGATGTCCCAGAGCTGCGAGCCCTGCGCCCGTCGGCCCGCGATGGGGTACAGCATCTCCTTCGTGCTGCTGCGGAACCCGACGGCCGCGCGGCTGTCGGCGAGCACCCGCCGGTAGCGCTGGGCGATCTGCTTCGAGGTGGGCGTCTTGGCGGTGTAGCGGCGCACCAGGTCGTCGAGGTGGTTCCGCTGGGCGTCGGACGCGCCGCCGCGGACCATGCCGGAGGCCCTGGCGACCTCCAGGCGCGGCCCGTGCTGGGCTGCCCTGGCGGCGGGCTGCTCCTCCTCCTCGGTCGCAGGTGTCCCCATCTGGCGGGCGATGCGCTGCGAAAGCTCGGCCATCGCGGCGAGGTCCTGGTCCACCGCCGCCGAGACGCTGCCGGAATCGATCCCGGTCATCGGTCCGCCTTCCCGGTCTGCGCGGCCAGCAACTGCGAGAGCTGACTCATGAGTTGGAGCTGCATCTGGGAGAGCTGATGCACCTGGCGTACGAGATCGTCCACTTCGCGGCGCGTGGCGTACTCGCCCGGGGCGGGGGACACGGGGGCCGCGACCGGGACGGGCGCCGAGGCGACGGGCGCGGGCCGCACGACCTGGGGCGCGGGCTCACGGACGACCGGATCGGGCTCACGGACCACCGGCTCCGGCTCACGGACCACCGGCTCCGGCACGCGGGCGGGCGGCACGGAAGCCGCCTGCGGGACAGGTGTCACGGGCGGCGCGGCCGCTACCGTACCGCCCTTCTTCCCCACGATGATCCGCGCCAGCTCCTTCGCCGTGCCCGCCTCCTCGAAGAGCTCCCGCATCGACACCTTGACCTGGTGCTCCTCCTCCAACTCCCGGAGAACACCTATCATTTGCAGCGAGTCCGCGCCGAGATCGAAGAAGTCGGCGTCCTCGCCCACCTCGTTCGTGTCGTAGCTGAGATGTTTCGCGGTGACCTTGATGATGTGCTGGGTCACTCGCTCGACCGCTGCCTCGTCCTGTGCCACTTCGAACTCATCCCTTGTCGGTTGTACGGACCTGGAAAAGTGGTTCTCCGGTCCTGTCCAGTAGTCCTTGTGCTGGAATCGGTATCCGGGCAGGGGGATTCTGCGCCCCGCCCCGCCCTTCAGCGCCTGCCAGTCGATCGGCGCTCCGCCCCGGTACAGGCCCGCGACCGCGTCCCACAGTGGTTCGAGCCCCGCCCCGCGCCGCAGCGTCGGATACGCGGCCCTGTCCGGCAGCTCCCGCCGTGCGAGCCCGGTCAGCGTCGTGTGCGGTCCGATCTCCACCAGGGCGCCGACGCTCTGGTGAGAAGCCCCCAACTCCCCCAGTACGTCGGCGAATCGCACCGGCTGACGCGCCTGCCGTACGAAGTACTCCGCGTCCGCCACCCAGCCCGCCGACCGCGTCCGCCCGTCCAGGCCGCTGACGAACGGCACGTCGCACGGCCGGAGTTCCACCCCTGTGAACAGCTCCCGCAGCCCGTCGAGGACGGGATCCATCAGGGCGGTGTGGAAGGCGTGGCGCACCGGAAGCGCACGGGCCGGGACATCGCGCTCGGCCAGCAGGTCCTTCAGTCGTGCCACGGCGTCGGCCGGGCCCGCGAGGACCTGGCCGAGTGCGCCGTTGGTGACGGCGAGCTCCACCCCCGGAACCTCGGTGGCCAGCTCCAGCGCCGCACGTGCCCCGATCGGGACCGCGACCATCGCGCCCGGCGCGCAGTACCGCCGCATCAGCCTGCCGCGCTCCGCCGTCAGGCGCAGCCCGTCCTCGGCGGACAGCACCCCGGCCGCGTACAGCGCCGCGTACTCGCCCACGCTGTGCCCGGCCACCACCTGGGGCACGATCCCGGCCGCGCGCCACAGGCGGACGAGCGCGCACTGGAACGCGAAGAGCGCGGGCTGTGCCACCTCGGTGGGCCAGACGGGCTCAGCCCCGCCCTCGTACTCCTCGCCGAGCAGCGGTTCGAGGAGGCTGTCGCCGCCGGTGAGCGCGCCGTACTGGCGCTCGCAGGAGTCCAGGACCTCGCGGACGACGGGGAAGCGCGCGTAGAGGGTGCGTGCGGCGCCCCGGTGGATGCTGCCCTGCCCGGTGAACAGGAACCCGACGCCCGTGGCCTGTGCGTCTCCCGTCGGGCGCGGGTCGGCGATCCAGCTGTCGAGGGCGCTCGTGAACGCGTCCAGGGTGTCGCCGCGTACCGCGAGGCGGTGCCTGCGGTGGGCGCGGCCGAGCGCCAGCGTCGTCACGAGGTCCGCGGGGTGCGGGCCGGGGTGCGTACGCAGGTGGTCGCGCAGGGCGCGGGCGTTGTCTGCGAGGGCCGCCGACGTGTGGCCCGAGAGCGTCAGGACGGCCGGGGGCGGCGACGTGTCGGCGGGGCGCGGCGCGGGCTCGGGAGCCTGTTCCAGGACGACGTGGACGTTCGTGCCGCCGATGCCGAACGAACTGACGCAGGCCCTGCGCGGAACGTCGCTCTGCGGCCAGGGCCGTGCGGAGTCCGGGATGTAGAACGGGCTCGCGGCGAGGTCGAGTGCAGGGTTGGGACTGCGGAAGTTGGCCATCGGAGGGATGACTCCGTGCTCCAGCACGAGCAGCGCCTTGATCATGCCCGCCAGGCCCGAACACACGTCGAGGTGACCGATGTTGGCCTTGACCGAGCCGAGGGCGCAGTAGCCCGTGCGGTCGGTGTCCGCGCGGAACGCGGCGGTGGCGCCTGCGAACTCGATCGGGTCGCCCTTGTACGTTCCGGTGCCGTGCGTCTCCAGATAGCCGACGGTGCCGGCGTCGACGCCCGCCCGCTCCAGTGCGAGCCGGATGGTCTTGCGCTGGCCGTCCGCGCTGGGCGCGGCGAACGTCCTTTTGTCCGCGCCGTCGTTGGCGACCCCTCTGCCCCGGATGACTCCGTGGACGTGGTCGCCGTCCGCGACGGCCCGGTCGAGGCGCTTGAGTACCACGGCTGCCACACCCGTGCCGCCGACCGTCCCGTCCGAGCCTGCCTCGAAGGGGCGCAGCCGACCGCTCTTGGAGAGGATGGAGCCCTTGACGTACGGGTAGCCGAGGACTTGCGGCACATGGATGGCGGTGGCTCCGGCGACGGCGAGGTCGCACTCCTCGGCGGCCAGGGCCTGCGCGGCGAGGTGCACCGCCATCAGTGAACTTGAGCACGCTGTCTGCACGTTGACCGCCGGGCCCGTCAGGCCGAGGCGGAAGGCGACGCGGTTGGCGGTGAAGTCGGTGAAGTTGCCGACGGTCACCTGCATACCGGCGACCCAGTCGTCGATGCCGCCCGGGAGGACGTTGTTCCGCAGATAGGACTGGAGGGGGAAAAGGTGGTAGCCGGTGCTGGCGTAGACCCCGACCTCATGGCCTCCTCCGTCGGTCCCTGCCCCCTCCGATGCGCCTTGTGCACCCCCCGCGTACCCGGCGTTCTCCAGGGCGTGGTGCACGCATTCGAGGAACAGCCGGTGCTGCGGATCGGTGATCTTGGCCTCGTGCGCGCTCATCCCGAAGAAGCCCGCGTCGAAGCCCGCGATGTCGGTGAGGAGCCCGCTCGCGCCGACGAAGTGGTCGGCGTGGTACTGCTCTTCGGGCACTCCCGCAGCGGCCAGTTCGGCCTCGGTGAAGCGATGGATGCGATCCGTACCGTCTTGGATCGTGCGCCAGAACTCCTCCGGCGTGTCCGCGCCGGGAAAGCGGAAGGCCATCCCGACGACGGCTACGGGAACATCGCGGCTGACGGTCATCGGGCCTCGCTCCCCACGGTCGGCACGCTCTGTTCTCCAGGGGGCGCGGACCGGGACCGACGCGTATGCCGCACCAGAACGACGAACAGCCCGACACACAGCACGATCGCCAACCCGTGCAGCAGACCGACTACTTGGAACGGTGTGAAGCGGTCCAGGAGTACGCCACTGACCAGCATCCCCAGACCGAAACCGGTGTTCTCGACCGACGCGGACAGGCCGAAGAGCCGACCGCGCTGCTCGTCGGGGGCCGCCTGGAGCCGGGTGACGTACGCGGTCTCGGTGAGCCCGTCGGCCATGCCCGCCACCAGGGCCGCCGCGACGGCCACGCCCGTGGGCAGCCCGGCGAACACCACGATGAACGCGGCTGACATCACACAGGCCCCGATCGCGAAGGCCCGTTCCCCGGGCCCCTGCCGTCCCTCGCGACCGGCCCACCTGCTGCACACCTGCTGCATGACGATGTTGCCGATGGCCCACGTCGCCCAGAACTGGCTGACGAACGTGGCCGGGTGGGACGGGTCCAGGATGCTGGAGTAGACGGGCAGGGCGACGTTGTGCGACGAGGAGCCGAGGCCGTCGGCAGCCCGGACCACCAGCATGACCGCGAGCACGGGGGCAGCACGCAGCAGCATGAGCGACCCCGTCTTCCGAGCCCGCTGGGACATCGGCCCGTCCCCGCCTCTCTCCTCCCTCTCCCCCTTCTCCTTCTTCTCTTTCTGTGCTCGCGTACGGATCGGCAGCGAGAGCAGCACGCAGGCCGACACCGCGAACGTGACGGCGTCCAGCGAGATGGCGGCGACGTATCCCCACTGTGCGACCACCACACCGGCGGAGGCGAACCCGGCGATCATCGCCAGTGAACGTCCGGTGGCCAACTGCGAGTTGGCCCGCATGCGCAGATCACTGCCGACGATCTCCGGGACGCTGGTGCGCAGCGCCACCCCCGACAGGGTCGAGCAGAATCCGGTGACGACGGCCAGCAGGTACAGAAGACCCGCGCGTGAGGTGTCAGGAGCGATCAGCAGGGCTACCATGGCCGCGCACTGAGTCAGATCGGCGCCGACCATCAACCTCTTGCGGTCGTACGCCGAGACCAGCCGTCCGCTCACAAAGCCGGAGACGACGCTGGTCATCAGGCGTACGGCCATGAAGATCCCTGCGGCCAGAGCGCTGTCGGTCACCTCGTAGATGAAAACGTTGAGGGCGACCATGTTCAGGTAACTGCCGTACGCCGAGAAGCCGTTGCCCACGACGAGCAGGCGAAAGTGCCTCAAGTGTTCCCCCTGGTCCACTAACGAGCTGTCACGCACGGTCGTACACGGCTGCGCTCAGCCGAGGCCGCCCTCACACTCACTCGCACGGAAGCCCGCATAAAGTCACCTGAACTGGTGACTTGACAGGATCGCCGGAGTTCCCGGTGGGTACGCGGAAGAGGCAGTGGGGGCGTGCAGGACACGTCAGATCGAGATGCTGAGGCGGCGCAGGAGAGGCAGTCCCCTCCGCCTCCCGGATGCGCAGCACCCTTTGTGTTTCCACATGGCCATGGTTAGATCCACTTGTGTTCGAGGCCGTCGCAAAAGTCGACATTCCTCCTGGAAGGAAAATGACCGTACACAGCCGCCCGGAGAGCAGACCTGCGTTATCCCACAGGGAGAAGCAGGTGTTGGCGCATGTCGCGGCAGGCTTCTCGCACCAGCAGGTCGCCAACCGTCTGGGCATCAGCGTGCACACCGTGAGCACCTATCTGCGCCGTATCCGCAGCAAGCGCACCGCGCCCACCGTCGCGCATCTGATCCACCTGAGCCTCGTCGAAGGCGTGGTCCCCGCTTCGAACTCCTAGGGCGGGCCTTCCTGCCCACCCGACCCGGTTCCGCAGGAGGCGACGGCGGGCGGCAAGGCGGCGGAGGGGGCGCAGATGCCGATACTGCCCACCACGGGTGACAAAGCGCGCCGTTACCCGAGCACCACCTTCGTGCGGGTGTACTGGTGCTCACCCCAAGCGGTCCCCTCGTGCCCTGGGCGTTTAACCGTCCGTTCAACTGGCGTAGGTTCTATGGCACTTGCCTCTCGCATGGGATGGGCAGGGCAGGGTGGGCCGGATCGGGGAGGCACGGCGCAGTGACGGAAACCTCAGGTGAGCAGTGGATGGTGGGGGCGAAGTGCCGGACCACTGATCCGGACGAACTCTTCGTCGATGGCGCGGCCCAGAACCGGGCCAAGGCTGTCTGTACCGGCTGCCACGTACGCACGGTGTGCCTCGCTCACGCCTTGGACAACCGGATCGAGCACGGTATCTGGGGTGGCATGACAGAGCGCGAGAGGCGGGCACTTCTGCGCCGTCGGCCCTTGGTGACGTCGTGGCGTCGCCTGCTTGAAACCGCGCACGCCGAGTACGAGCGCGACGTTGCCCGAGGAGCGAACGGCGGACGGGCAGAGGCCAGTTGAAGCGACCCAGCGGGCGCCGCAAGGTTCGGGGCTGATCCTTCGCGGAAGCCGGTGCCCTGTCCGGGCGGCGCTTCCCCGTCCTCGGCGTGCGGAGGTCGGCACTCGCTACGTCGTGCGTTCCCCCCACGGGCGGGAGGGCACGCGGCGTCGGTGGTTCAGCACCACGGGAACCAGGACGGCCACCAGAGCCACGGCCACCAGCGGCGCCGCGCGCCCGGGTCGGCGGCTGCTGAGGTCGGCAAGTCGGCGTGCTGCCTCGCGCAGGTCGGCGGCAGCTTGCCGGGAGCGGGCTGCCTGGGTGCGCAACCGTGCGTGCAGCCCGCCGTTCTCCGTGCCTTCGGACGCTGTCGTAGCGGCGAGCTCGTCCAGTCGCGCCGCCACGTCGTCGAGACGTTCGGCATCGGAGCGCAGGGCGTTCGTACGGTCGTGCAGCGAGGAGTGCGGGTGCACGGAGGTCTCCGTCCGGTCAGTGGTCGTAGAGGCGGAAGACGTGGGTGCCGGTGACAGGTCCGCAGTACGGGGCCAGGAGAGCGTCGATCCGGTCGCGCGCCTCGGGGACCTGGTGGTCGAGGTTCTCGGCGTAGCGCTCGGCGGCGTGGCAGAGCGGGAAGGCGTGGCTGGTGTCGAGCCAGGTGATCTCCAGCCAGCCGTCCGGGAGCCGGTAGGGAGACACGGCGCTGCGGCCGTCGAGGGCGGGCACGATGTCGTGCTCGTTGACCAGGCTGATGATCCGGGTGCGGGGGTCGGCGGGCTTCTTGTAGTCGATGGGTGAGCCGACGGCGACGACGTGGGTCACCTCGTAGGTGCCGGTGAACTCGGGGAGGGAAGCGAGGTTCATGGCGGCGGCCCCGCCCTGGCTGTGGCCGATGATGGCCACCTTCGCGCCGGCGGGCACGCACGCGGCGACCGCTTTGCGTGCCGCACGGGTGTAGGGGGTGTCGGTGCGTCCGACGTTGGTGAAGCCGCCCACGAGGTCCATGGGGCTGTCGTTGCGGGGTGCGCCGCCGCCCATGCCGGACATCTGGAGGACGTAGCGGTCGGGGCCGTCGGGCACGGTGACGGTGTGGACCATCACGCGGCCGACGTTGCCGAGGGCGGCGATGTTGCGCACCCACTGGGTGATGCCCCCGCCTGTGCCCAGCCGGGGGTGCAGGTCTACGTCTGTGGGGAGCAGTTCGGCGCGGCCCGCTCCGCGGTCGAAGAAGGCCCAGAAGCTGATGGGGATGCCCAATAGCGGTTCCGCGTCCGGGACTTCGCCGGTGGCGATGGCCCAGGCGCTGCGGTCGTTGAAGGGGTTCTCGTCGAGCAGCGCGTTCCAGGCGAGCAGGTCGGCGAAGACGGGTGCGACGGAGGACAGGGAGTAGGAGGTTCCGTCCGTGGCGGCCATCGACCGGAAGATCTTCACGGCCTCCGCCTGCCGGTCCTCTTCGATCGCCTGGATGAGCCGGGCGAGTGGCCCCTCCAGCAGTTCCGGGTGGCGCAGGGCGGCGGCTTCGACCCGTAGGCGCAACCCCGTGACGGCCATGTCGCGTGCGAGGCCGGTGCGGTTGAGGAGGAGACCGGCGTACTCGGCTGCCGTGCCTCGGCGGCCTCCGGCGAAGCCGTGTCCCAGGCCCTGGCGGCGGGTGAGGGTCCGCAACAGGGTGCGTGCGGCCGCGAATCCGGCCCGTGGGTGGCGCAGGGCGGCAGTGAGGAGTTCGCCGGAGCACAGGGCGGCGGTGGCGTCCCGGCCGGCCCGCCGGGTCTCGGCCGCGGCGGTGCCGAGCAGCCGGGACGCGGCGTGCAGAGCCTCGGTGCCGGAGGCGGGCGAGGAGGTGTCTGCCGGGTTCACGGTCATCCGGTGGGCTGCCAGGTGTGGAAGGCGTTGCGGGTGCCTTCGAGCCCGTCGGCGAGTTCGGGGTGGTGGCGCAGGAGCAGCTGGTGCATGCCGGTGCGTTCGATCCACTCCATGCCCTCGGGGGTGTACACCTCGGGCCGGTAGTCGTCGGTGAAGAAGCGGTCGCTGGTCATGCGGCGCACCGCCATCAGGACGAAGATGCGGTACGCGGTCTCGCTGAACCCGAATCCGGGCTTGCGGGGCTCGGCGAGCATGCCGACCATGGCGTCGACCTGGTCGAGGTCGCCCTCGTAGATGTCGCGGATCTGCTGGACCCACTGAGGGTTGTCGCTGAGCTGGGAGAAGTCGGTGAGGCGGGGCTTGCGGACCTGGGCGCGGAAGTCGTTGTAGCGGGGGATGCCGCGTTCCCGGCCGCGCAGGATGTCCAGGGTGCCGACGTCGAGGACTTCGCCGTCCAGGCGGGTGAGCCGGGACAGCGCGCGGGGATGGTTGTGCAGGGAGTTGTCACCGCAGGGCATGGTGCCGAAGGAGTACATGAGGTCACTGAGCCCGTACTGGTCGACCGTGGTGCGGGTGCTGAGGCCCTGGAGAGTGGTGAAGTCGACGGTGTCGATGAGGCGGCCGTCCTGGTGGGCACGGAGCGGGTACGCGTCGCGCAGCATGGGGTGCAGGCGGTAGCAGTAGGCGAATTCCTCGGTGAGGGAGAAGGGCACCCCTTCGTGGTCGATGGTGGAGCCGAGGGCTCCGGTCAGCTCCACGCTGCGGGACAGGAAACCGCCGTGGCGGGCCCGGGAGGCGAGCCAGCGGGGCAGGCCGCCCCGGCCGACGACCGAGGAGGCGAGGTGCTGGGCCGGGCAGTCGATGATTCCCGGGGTCCACTCCAGCAGGTGGATGCGGGCCATGACGGCCGTGTTGACGAGCCGGGCGGTGTGGAAGAGCCGTTCGTCGTCCCAGGTCGGGTAGGACGCCTTGAGTCGGTCGCAGATGCTGTTGTGCTCCTTGGCGAAGAGCGTGTGCATCAGGGAGAGGCCGAGCCAGTAGTTGTCGTTGAAGCCGGTGCTGTCGATGCCCGCCATGCCGGGCGTGGTCTCGTCGGGCAGCCGTCCTTCGGACATGGCGAGTTTGCCGTCCTCACCGGTGCGCAGCCGACGGCAGCGCGCTTCGTCGGCGCCGTAGATCTGGGAGCCGTCCCACCAGTGGCTGATGTGGTTGGCGAAACCCGGCCTCGATCCGGTCTCCGTGGAGGGGTGGGGGTCCGCCGGGGTGCGGCGCACCCGCATCGGGCAGGACGGCCAGGGGTCGTCGGCGGCGAGGTCGACCTCGATCGGGTCGTCCTTGACGGCGTCGCCGTGGCTGACCCAGCCGTGCACCTGGAACTGCAGCCAGGCCGCGGCGAGCATGTTGAGCCGGTCGCTGGGCCGGAAGGCGTCCCGGGTGAGCAGCAGCCGGCTGACGTCGCGCGGGCTGGGCGTCAGGAGCTGGGGCATGGTCTCGGGGACGGCGGCGTCCGGGGGCATGTTGCGGCCGAAACGGGTTCCGGAACGGCCCATCTCGGTGTCGTGCGGGTCGTAACCCGACCCGTCATAGCTGCGGTACGCGGCGAGAAGACCGGGTGCCCGTCCGGCACGTTCGGCGGGCGTGTGGGCGTCGAAGAGGTTGTGCCGGACCATCTGGGTGCGCAGCTGGTTGAGTTCCGCCAGCCCCAGGTAGCGCGACTTGTCGTACCAGGCTCGGGGCTGCCTGCCGGACGTTCCCGCCCGGGGGAGTCCGTGGGGGGTGCGGCGGGCGGAGGGTTCGCGGGGCGGGGCACTCACAGGACTCACTCCAAGAGGCTGGCAGGCGACGGTCGGCCGGTAACGGACCGGTCCAGTGCCCGGGCGAGCTCTACAGCGCTCTCGTAGCGGCGGTGGACTCCTCCAGGTATCCCCTGACCGTCGCCACTGCGCATGCACACGGACCCAAACGGGTACGGCCGGGTGCGCTCAGTGGAGGCGGCGGGCGGCGATCCGCTCGGCAGTGGGCCAGTGGACGTCCCGGGCCAGACCCAGCCGCTCCAGCAGCCTGATGAGACGGGCGGTCGGGTCGAGCTGGCCCGGCAGTACACCGTGCCGGGCACTGGTCGGGTCGGCGTGGTGGTAGTTGTGCCAGCCCTCGCCGAGCGTGATCAGGGCGACCCAGCGGACGTCGCGCGACCGGTCACGCGTGGCGAAGGCAGCGGTGCCGAAGGAGTGGGCGACGGAATTGACCGACCAGGTCGCATGGTGCACCAGGGCGTACCGTACGAGGGAGGCCCAGAAGAACGCGGTGAGCGCCCCGGTCCACGACCCCGCCCACAGCCCCCCGGCCGCTGCCGGCAGGGTCCACGACGCGAGGGCGACGAGTGGGTAGTAGCGGCAGAGCAGCCGCAGGTCCGGGTCGTCCAGCACGTCGGGGGCCCAGTGCCGGAAGTCGGAGCGTTCGCGGTTCGACCAGAACCAGCCGACCTGCGCGTGCCACAGGCCCTTGAGCAGCGCCCGCCCGCTGTCGCCGAAGCGCCAGGGCGAGTGCGGGTCTCCGGGGCCGTCGGCGTGGCGGTGGTGCCTGCGGTGCTCCGCCACCCAGTGCACGACGGACCCTTCCAGGGCGAACCCTCCGGCCAGCGCCAGCACGATCCGCAGCGGTCTGCCCGCCCTGAACGACCGGTGGGTGAACAGCCGGTGGTAGCCCAGCGTGATTCCGCAGATGCCGATGACGTACATCAGGAGGGTCAGCACCACGTCCCGGTAGGTGATGCCCCATCCCCACGCCGCCGGAACGGCCGCGACAAGGGCGGCGAGCGGGACGACGATCACGCCCACCAGCAGTGCGGAGCGCTTGGCCGTGCCCACCGGTCGCAGCTCACCTCCGTTCGGTTTCACGGCGGGGCGGCCGGACGGTCCGGTCATGGTGTGCGCACGCGCAGGGGGGCACCGGCGTCGTGCAGGTGCCGCAGCACCTGCACGTAGGTTCCCGTCAGCGTTTCGGTGACGTAGGGGATGTCGCGGGCCCGGCAGAACTCCTCGACCAACGGGGCGGCCCGCCGCAGGGACGGGCGGGGCATCGTCGGGAACAGGTGGTGTTCGATCTGGTGATTGAGGCCGCCGTACAGGAATTCCACGAACCGTCCACCGGCGATGTTGCGGGCCGTGACCGCCTGGCGGCGGACGGGATCACGGGCGTCCTCGGGCGTCAGGACCGGCATGCCCTTATGGTTCGGGGCGAAGGTGGCACCGAGGTAGAGGCCCCACAGGGCGTGGTGGAGGACCGCGAACACCAGGGCGTGGCCGAGGGGCATCGCGGCCAGCAGCAGTCCGGTGTAACCGACCGCGTGCACCAGCAGTCCGGTGGCTTCGGCCTCCCGGGAGACCGTGCGGCAGCGCAGGTCCTTGCGGCGCAGTGCCCGGATGCTCACGTGATGGAGATTGGCGCCCTGGAGCAGGGTCGCGGGGAAGTACAGCCATGCCTGGTGCCTGGCCAGCAGTCGCTTCACACCGTGTCGCTGGACCGCGCGTTCGGGGCTCAGGCTCAGGACGACGTCGGCGACGTTGGGGTCGCGGCCGGGGTCGTTGGGGTAACGGTGGTGCCGGTTGTGCTCGTCCCTCCACCAGGCGTGGCTCGTGCCGGTCAGTACGTTCCCGAGGAAGAACGCCGTCCAGGCATTGGCCCGGTGGGAAGGGAACACCTGCTCGTGCGCCGCGTCATGCCCCAGGAAACCCGCCTGCGCGGACAGGAACGCCAGCGGTACGGCACCGCCCACGGCCCACCAGCTCCCTCCGAGCCCCCGCAGGGCCCACCACAACACCCCCAGCAATGCCACGAGTGCGCCGATCCGCAGGAGGTACCAGCCGGGCCGTCGCCGCAGCAGGCCGTGCGACCGCATCCGGGCCAGGAGCAGGGCGTAGTCGTTCTGGGGCGTCCGGGGGCCGGGGCGGGGTTCGGTGGCGGGTTCTGCGGTCGTCAACGGAAGCACTCCGTCCGAAGATGCGGGCCTCCACCCGGCGGGCGGCCCCGTAAGGGAACACAGGGTCATACCGGGCAGGGACGCCATGGACACCGTTCGAGCGGGAGGTTCACTCGATCAGCGCTCACCCCGTGGGCTGCACCGGCCACCGCGCCGGTCCGCGACGCTGCCGAGTGCGGCCAGGCGTCCGTGCTCGGGTCCCACCGCCCTCGTGGCCGATGCACAGGAGGATGCACAGGAGGGCGGTGGGACCCGCGCTGCGGTGTGCGGCCCGGCACGACGGGCGTCTGGCGGCCGTCTGGCGGCCGTCTGGCGCAGGGCTAGCGCAGGGCTAGCGCAGGGCTAGCGCAGGGCTAGCGCAGGGTCGCCAAGAGGGCTTCGACGTCGTCGAAGTCGAGCGGGATGATGGGGAGTTTGGCGAGCTGGCTGAGTCTCATGTCGGCGACCATCCGGTGGCGAGGAGTGCCGTCCTTCGGGTAGGCGTCGCCCATGGTCTTACGTACCCGCGTCAGGAGGGTCTCCAGGGCGGGGCCGCCGACCGGGTGGGCGAGCCACTGGCCGAGTGTCGAGTCGGCGCCCGGGACCTCCGTGTACGGGTCGCCCTCGACGGTGACCGTGGTGGTGAGGCGGATGTCGCGGCTGGAGGCGCCGACGTCGACGCGATGGTCGATTCCCTCGACGAGCCAGGCCCCGGCACCGATGTCGAAGTGGGCGAGGTCCTCGCGGGCGACGCGCAGGGTGACGTCGCGGGTTTCGGCCGCTTCGAGGCGGAGGGCCGCGAACGCCCTCAGCTCGCGCACCGGACGCCGCACCCGTGAGCCGGGCGCGCCCACGTACACCTGCACCACTTCGTGCCCGGCGCGCGGGCCGGTGTTGGTGACCGCCACGGTGACCTCGATCCCGGTGCCGTCCTGCGTCACCCGCAGGTCGGTGTGGTCGAAGGTGGTGTACGAGAGGCCGTGGCCGAAGGGGAACGAGACGTCCATGTCGCGGGCGTCGTAGTGCCGGTAGCCGACGAACAGCCTCTCGCCGTACCGGGCGTGGCCCTGCTCGCCCGGCCAGTCGAGGTGGGCCGGGGTGTCGGCGAGGCGCAGCGGGACGGTCTCGGTGAGCCTGCCCGACGGGTTGGCGTGGCCGAGGAGCAGGTCGGCGGTCGCGGAGCCGCCCGCCTGGCCGAGCAGCCACCCCTCCAGGACGGCCGGGACGTCGTCGATCCAGCCGGACAGCCGGACGACGCCGCCGTTGGCGAGGACCACGACCGCACGCGGGTTGACGGCCGTCACGGCGGCGAGCAACTCGGTCTGCTCCAGCGGGAGTTCGAGGTGGTCGCGGTCGTACCTCCAACGCCTGGAGACCCGCATCCTGGAGCGTGCCCCCCACGTGGTGATCAACGAGCGCGCGGTGACGCTGCGCACGATGAAACTGAGCGGCCAGATCCTGGCCGCCAACGGGCTTCGGCAGTACGCGGTCCCCATCGACCCGTGGCTGATCCTGGACCCCGCCGACGATGACGGGGCCCCGCTGACGGTGCTGCCGTGACCGGTCCCGCAGAGGACTGGGGCTCGCAGGGTGGCAAGGGCGGCCCGCGTCCGGCTCAGGTCCAGAAGTCGTCGTGCACCGCAGCCGCACTCTCGTAGAGGAACGGCCCCACCACGTCCACCACGGGGTTGCCGTGGGCGAAGACCTTGCGGGAGGGCAGGGCCGACAGGGGATGGTGGCCACTGGCGCCGGCGAGGGCGCACAGTTCATCCTCGCCGAGGGCGTAGACGACACGGCGGATGCCGCTCCAGTAGACGGCCCCTGCACACATGGCGCACGGTTCGGTGCTGGTGTACAGCGTTGCGGCAACAGGGAGGCCCGCAGGGCCGAGCTGGGCTCGGTCCCTGTTCCTCGGACCCGTCTGGGTCCTGGTGACCCGTCGGTACTCGCGCAAGACGGTCCTCGCGGTGTACTGCGGCTTCTGGGGCGTACGGACCATGGCCTGTGGACTGTCCCAGAACTACGTTCAGCTCCTCGTCCTGTTCACCGTCGCCACGGCCGGCCCCGCAGGCGGCGGCCCGCTCGCCAACGGGCTGCTCGCCGACCTCTTCGACGACGCGTCACGCGGCCGGGCAGCCGCCTTGCTCCACGCACTGTCCGCGCTCGGTCTCGGCGCCGCGGGACCCTGTTCGGCCTCATCTCGGACACACCGGACGGCTGGCGGTAGGGCTTCTTCGCCGTCGGCGGGCTCCAGGTCGTCTGCGGCGTACTCGTGCTGTTCTTCCTGCGCGACCCCGGCATCGGCGCGTCCGAGCCCCAACTCACTCACAGTTGAGGCACATTGGCGAAGCGGCCCGCTCTGACCCGGGCCCGGGTGCGGGAGTTGTCGCGCCACCGCACCGTGCTCGTCATCTGCGGCCAGCGGCTGCTCACCGGCCGGTTCGTCCTGCTCGCCTTCGGGGTGACCTTCCGGCTGGACGAGCGAGGCTTCAGCAACGCCGCGGCGTCCGCGGTGACGCTCCCCGTCACCGCTTCGTACGTCGTGGGAACCTTGCTCGGCGGACTCGTCACCGACCGGGTGCACCGGCTCCACCCGCGTACCGGACGCGTCATGGCGATGCGGTACGTTCTTCTCCCGTACGTCGTCATGGCAGCCCTCGTCACCCAGATCACCTGGCCCTCGCTTGCCGTGTACTTCGTCATGTTCGGGCTGCTCGCCGCAGTGCAGAGCGCGCTGCCGGGCATCAACCGGCCGTTGATGATGGCGGCCGTACTGCCGGAGATGCGCAGCGCCGCGTTCGCCCTGATGTTCTCCGTGGAGGCCATGGGCTGGGCCGTCAGTGCGCTCCTGCACGAAGAACTGACGCGTCATGAACGCGAGCCCAAGCTCCGGCGCTGTACCGCCCCGTGAACCTCAGGTCCGACGACCGGGCGGGGGACGAGGGCGAGTTCCCGCCTCTTTGTGGCTTGATCATCTTTGTGGTGATTCCGGGGAACCACACCCCTCCCACCCCCGTCGTGACAGGTGCACCTCCGTACAGCAGAACCCCGTACGGACCAGGCATCACACGCGCCACCTCACGCACCACACCGGGAGTCCTCGTGTCCATACTCAGCAAGCGTTCCACCGCTGCCGTCCTCACCACCGGCCTCCTCGCCGCGCTCGGGACGGCGGCCGGCGTCGCCCCCGCGGCCGCCATCCACGGCGGGAAGGGCACGACCGTCGTGGACCACCCGTACGTGATGTCGCTGCAGAGCGCGGAGGGCGAGGCGTTCTGCGGCGGCACCCTCATCACCCCGACCAAGGTGCTCACCGCGGGCCACTGCGTCGACGAGGGGCTGAAGCCCGGCGGGCTGCGGGTCGTCGGCGGGCGCACCGACCTGCGGACCGGCAAGGGCACGGTCGCGAAGGTTGCGTCGATCAAGATCCACCCGAAGTACGACGTGCGCACCTTGACCCACGACGCGGCCGTCGTGACCCTCGCGAAGCCGATGCCGTACAAGACCCTGCCGGTGGCCGGGCCCAAGGACGCGGCGCTGTTCGACTCGGGTTCGCCGGTGACCGCGCTGGGCTGGGGCCTCACCGCGACCAGCACGCCCGGTGTGCGGCTGAAGTCGGCCGCACTGGTGCTGAACCCGCTTGCGAAGTGCGCACCGTTCACCGAGCCCTGGGAGACCGCGGCGAACAAGCTCTGCGGAACCCCCGCCGAAGGCACCAGGAACAGCATCTGCCACGGCGACTCGGGCGGTCCGCTGGTCTCGGGCGGCAAGCTGATCGGCATCACTTCCGCGGGCAATAGCTACTGCAACGACGACTTCCCGTTCAGCATCTTCACCCGCTCCTCCGCCGTCACGGCGGACCTGGGCGTACCCGCTTCCTGACGGATCGTCAAGTAGCTTTCTCGGCCGGGCAGTCCAGGGGCGGTGGGGGCGAAGGCCCGTTCAGCGGAAGGCGGCGGCGTTCTCCGTGCCCCATTGCCAGAACGGCCGGGCCGGGCCACCGGTGACCCGCGCAACCGTGTCGCGTACCGCCAGCAGCCCGTCGTGGACGTCGCCGCCCGTCACATCGAGCAGCGCGTCCGCGACCGCCTCCCCGAAGACCGCGACCAGCTGCGCGCGGGCCTGCTGACGCCTGATCCCGGCGAAGGGGACCTTCCGCCCGAGTGCCGCCGCGATGGCTTCGGCCTGCTGTCGGTCGTTCACCGGCTCCGGACCGGTCAACGCATACGTGCGCCCGCGGTGGCCGGGCTCGGCCAGCGCCACGCGTGCCACCGAGGCGATGTCCGCGGGGTGGACGACGGTCGGTAGCGCGGTGTCCTGGTACGGCGCGCGGACTGTTCCGCCCGTACGGATGGCAGCCGCCCACATCAAGGTGTTCGAGGCGAACTGCGTGGGCCACAGGACGGTCCAGTCCACGCCGCTCTCCTTGAGCGACCGCTCCACCGCCAGGTTCTCGGCGGCGGGACCCAGGTGCGGATGGGTCTCGGCGGTGATCGACGACACCAGTACCACGTGCTCCACGCCCGTCTGCCGGGCGGCTCCCAGAAGCTCGGCGTCGGGACCCAGCCGCGACACGAGGAACAGCGACCGCACACCCTCCAGCGCGGGCTTCAACGACGCGGGATCCGCGAAGTCGCCCTCCACGGCCTCGACCCCCTCGGGAATGGCGGCCTGCGAGGCATAGCGGGTGAGCCCTCGCAGCGGCCCAACGCCGGATGCGTGCAGTCGCGTCAGCAACGCACTGCCGATGTCTCCGGTGGCTCCGGTCACCAGGAGCGGTGAGAGTGTCTCGCGTCGTCGAATGATCAACCGGGCACACGCTAGAAGCTCAACCGCACTTCCGGTCAAGGCATCCGGGCTCACGAGGCGTGCTCGACCGAGCATCCCGCCCGGCGACCTCACCGGCCGCTTATCGCGGTGCACGGCGGTCGGCGAGTGGCATACGTCCTTCCCGTTCCGCCGTTGCCCGTTCCGGGGCCCGGCGCTGTGTTTCGGGGCGATGGCATATCTCCCGGGCCGGGTGACCGCTCGTTCTGAGGCGCTCATTCCAGCTGTCCGCGAGGGCGGGCTCCTGACGCATGCCTCGACGGCGGTGTTCCCGGTGGCCTGGGCTGGTCGCACCCTCAAGAGCCGCAGCGGAAAACGCACCATCACCCTCGACGCAGTAACCAAGGACCTGCTGCTCGCCTGGCGATCCACCCAGCAAGAGCTGCGCAAGGAACGCGAACCACTCGGCATCTGGCAGAACACCGGATACGTGTCCACCTACGAAGACGGACGCCCCTACCACCCCGACAACATCAGCCAGACCTTGGAAGCCCTCGTCAAGCGGTTCGGCCTGCCGCCCATCCGCCTGCACGGCCTACGGCACTGCGCGGCCTCGCCCCAGTCTCGCCGCTGGCCTGTCAGGCCGAAGCAGACGCACCCCGTCGTCCCCGTTCCGCGATGAACGCCCACCGCTGAGGTGCAACAGGAGGGCTCGCACCTCACTCTCGTTCCCCGGGACGCGGCCCCGGAGCAAGGCGCTGAGGTCGTGTCACGCGCTGTCCCCCGCTTGTCCCCCGGGGACTCGAAAATCAACCCAAAGCAGGCGTACAGGTGGCGGAGGACTGACACTCGGCGCACGGAAATGTGGTCGCCCCACAGCAGTCGGCATGGCGTCGTGGGCCGTTCCTCAAGGGGGAAGGGGAACGGCCCACGGTGGGGTGCTGCCGTGTGGGGGCACGGCAGCGGTGGTGCTTGAGAAGAGGAGCGTCGGTCCGGGGTGGGTCAGCGGCCCTGGAGGGACTTGACGTTGTCGCCGAAGGTCCAGTTCTTGGAGCCGTCCCAGTTGAGGGACCAGGTCATCAGGCCCTTGAGCTGGTTGTTGTAGGTGCGCCAGGCTTGGGAGACGAGGCTGGGGCTCATGTAGCCGCCGCCCGCGCCCGGTTGGGCGGGGAGGCCCGGGGCCTGCTTGTCGTAGGGGACCTTGATGGTGGTGCCCTGGATGACGAGGCCCTTGTTGAGGCAGTCGGTTTGTTTCACGAAGCCCTGGACGGTTCCGGCGGAGTAGGAGTCGCCGGAGCAGCCGTACATGCTGCCGTTGTAGTACTGCATGTTGAGCCACCAGAGGCGACCGTTGTCGGCGTACTTCTTGATGATCGGGAGGTACGCGCCCCAGATCGAGCCGTACGTGACGCTGCCGCCGGTGACGTACGCGGTCTCGGGGGCCATCGTGAGGCCGAAGTTGGACGGCATTTGGGCGAGGACGCCGTCGATGATGCGCATCAGGTTGGCCTGGGAGGCAGAGGGTTTGGTGATCTGTCCGCTGCCGACCAGGCCCGTCTCGATGTCGATGTCGATGCCGTCGAAGTTGTACAGCGGTGATCGGTTCCCTTAGAAGCCCTCGACCGGCCGGACTTCACGGCAATTAGGCACCTTTGGGCGGTTCGGAGAAGCTGACGGTCCTTGGCTTTCCCGATTCTTCCCTAGCCTTCTGTCCCCCGCCTGTCCCCCATTCCGGAAGCGGATCAGGTCGCCCGCACTGCCCCTGCGCATTCGTGCTGGCAGAACGGCCGCCACCAGAATGGAGACCATCGAAGAGCGTTCGAGACTTCTTGCGACCTACAGTTTCGGTACCGATGAAGGACGCCGAGATCGTCGATCAACTTGGAGGGCGCGAAGTGATGCAGCGGCTGACCGGTGCCCGTCGGTCGTGAGGAGACCGGGGCTCAAGATGGCCCAGGCCGAAGGGTTTCCGGCCTGGGCCATCTGCGTGTATTTGAGGGACGGATGACCTTCTTGAGGGCTACTTCACGTCGACGTAGTCCGCCGCCGAGGAGACCGCCGTGGTCGTGGACGTACCTGCGAAGGAGTAGCGGAAGGAGCCGTCCGCTGTGGCCTTCGTCGTCGCTTTCAGGTTGCCCTTGCTGTCCGTCGTGACGGTCTTGAGGGTCTTGTAGGTGTTGGTGCCGGCCTTCTTGAACTGGAGCTGCACCGGCTGCTTGGCGAAGCCCCCGTACTTGTAGGTCTGCCAGTCGGCGCGAGTCAGGGCACCCGTGACGGTGATCGTCTTGTTCTTCTTCACCGGCTCTGGTGAGGCGTTGGCCGTCAGCTTGGAGTAGCGCAGGACCTTTGCCTTGGCGGCGGAGTCCTTAGTGGGTGTTCTGTGAGCCTTCGCGCGGGTTCACTTTGTCGGGCGGGGCATGGTGAACAGGCCGGGTTCGGGCTCGGTGAGGATGCCGCGGCTCACGAGGCGTTTGAGCTTGGCCCGGGCGCCTTCGACGTGGCGGTTCTCGGTGCCGGTTCCCAGGGCTTCGCAGATGTCCTTGGCCCGTAGGCCGTGTTCGTCGTCCTCGAACAGGGCGAGGATCTGGCGGTATGCGGACGGCAGCGGCTCCAGGCCGCCGGAATCGCTGTCCTCGGCGATCTCCAAGACGGTCTCCCGGGTGACTTCCAGCCGCTCCAGCCGGTGCTCCACAGCGGCAAGTTGTTCACCGAGCTGGGCGATCTGCTCGCGCAGGCGGGCTGCTTCCTCGCGGCCGGCGGCCTGTCGTTCGTCGATCTGGGCCAGGAGTTCACGCATGCGCCGCCTCGCGGGTCGGGGCCCTGGCCCCGAATGGCGGCGGATCGCGCCAGGTCAGCGCGGAGTGGCCGGTGAGCCGGCGAGTCATCACGTCGGTCATCGACCAGCGGATCCACGAGGCCGCACTGGCCGGGAGGGTCTCGTAGTCACGGGCCAGGCGGCGGTGCAGCAGCAGCGTGCCGAAGGTCTGCTCGACGATCCACCGCTTCGGCGCCGGCGCGAAGCCCTTCGTGTGCGGATCGCGCTGCACCACCTCGATGTCGATGCCCAGAGCGGCGCCGTGGTCGATGACCGCGTTCTTGAACCCGGCGTCCACCCAGCCCTTGGTCACCGACGGGTTGTCCGCGGCGACCTGGTCCAACAGCGTGATGCCGATGGCGTTGTCGTGCACGCTCGCCGCAACCACGATCACCGCGATCAGCAGGCCCAGGACATCGGTGGCGATGCCCCGCTTGCGGCCCCGGCTCTTCTTGCCCGGATCCAGCCCAGTCGTGGCCTTGGGCGCGTTGACCGAGGTGTGCACGGTCTGGGTGTCCATCACGATCGCGGACGGGTCCTCACGGCGGCCGCGGCTCTCGCGCACCTGCCAGCGCAGCAGGTCGTGAATCACCTGGTCGGTGCCGTCGTCACGCCACTTGCCGAAGTAGTAGTACACCGCGGTGTACGGCGGGAAATCGTGCGGCAGGTAGCGCCACTGGCAGCCCACCCGGGCCTGGTACAGGATCGCGTCGACGATCTCCCGCATCTCGTACCGACCCTCATGACCGCTGACCGAGCGGTGCTGTCCCTTCCAGGACGTGATGACCGGCCGGATCAGCTCCCACGCCTCGTCCGACAGATCACTCGGGTACGGCTGCCGTCCGCCCATACCTACCAGCAGACCGCAGAACCGGCCGACCGCAAGCCCTCAAACCGGACAACACCACCGGCGACTCACACAACGCCCACTTAGTGTAGTAATCGCCGTCGTTGGCAAGGGCGTGGGCCCTCACGGTCCAGGTCCCGGCCGCGCCGTTGTCCTGGAGTTGGATGCGCGGGTTGATCTTCAGCGTGTACGTACAAGTGGTCGTGGTGAAGCTCTGTCGAACGCACTTGCCCGCGATGTTGTCGGGCAACACGATGTCGGCGTAGTCGCCGTCCGGGAGGGGTCTGTGCAACATGGCGGGGAAGGTCTTTCCGACCTCGATGCCAGAGTCGTCCGTGGCGGTCACCGCGATGGTGAACGTCTTGACGTCCGTGGTCCCCAGGATGATGTCCTTGCCTCCGTTGACGACCACCTTCGTGATCCTGATGTCGCCCGAGAAGTCATCCGCCTGGGCGGCCCCCGGGATCGTGAGCGCGGACAGGGCGAGGGCCCCGGCGAAGCCTGCTGCGGTGGTGCGGTGATGCATGAAGTCGTTTCCCGATGGTCGAGGGCCTCAGGAGCATCCCAAGGCGGAGCTGACAATTCCCACCCGGTTCGCGGATGGCACGGACATGACCATCAGGTCGACCGAATGGTTGCCCACCAGGTCGAGCGTGGGGCTCATGCCATTTCCCGGCCCGGAGTGATCTGGACTCGGCCTGCTGGTCCGCCTTGCCTGCTCATCGACTGCCGCTGGTTCTCTGAGGAGCCCATCCAGCCGCTGGTGTTCCGCCTGGTGCGTGGCGCTGGACACATGCTCGATGTGCTCGACGTCCTGTGCCGAGGCCGTCTCGCCTTGTGTTTCTACGAAGGTGCGTTCTTCGCGATGAACCTCATGATCTGCCACCCGCGTTCTGAGTGTTCAGGTCGAGAGGGTCATGCGCTGTGTGGCGACGTCCCAGGTGCATTCGTTGTAGAGGCGGTTGAAGTCATGGTCGGCGCCGGGGGTGTCGGCGTTGCAGTGCTCGTAGCCGTTGGGGCCCATGCGCCAGTAGAAGCCGTACTCCTCGCACTCTGCCTGGCCGGGGTACGTGCCGGTCCAGATGGTGTTGCAGTTGGGGTGGCAGTCGTGGCGCTGCATTCCGGTGAGGGCGCAGCGGGCTATGTCGCACCAGTTGGTGTGGAGGGTGTTGGGCGGGGTGCTGCACTCGGGGCAGTTGTCGGAGGGGGTGGGTGTGGTGGTGTGGGGGGTGGTGGTGAGGCTGCCGGTCCACAGGGTGGGGAGGGTGCGGTCGAGTTCGTGGGTGTTGGCGATGGTGTGGAGGGTGAGGGTGCGGTGGAGGAGTTCGCGGAGGAGGGGGGTGGGGAGTTGGGCGGTTGCCCAGTGGAGGGTGATGCCGTGGGTGGGGTGGTGGGTGATCCAGGTGGTGCGGAGGCGGGTTGAGGTGGTGAGTGGTATGTCGGGGTTGTTGGTGAGGCGGGTGATGTGCGCTCCGTGATCTTTCAGCCATTTTTGGCCTGCTTCGGCGTAGAAGTGTGTGAGGGTTCGTCGTGCTTTGTTGGGGTTGATGGCGTGGCTGCGGTGGAGGCGGATTTCGCTGCGGCTGGTGGTGAAGTGGAATCGGGTGACGGGCTGCTCGTCCTTGCTGTCGGGGACGATGCGGAGCTTGTGGGGGTGGCCGAAGAGGTGGAAGGTTTCGCCGTTGGTGAGGTGGCGGGTGGGGTCTTCGGGGGTGTTCTCAGTGATGTCGGTGAGGCGGTTGTAGATCCAGGTGCGGCGGCGTTCGACGAGGTCGATGGCCTGGGTGTCGGTGGTGCCGTGGGGGGCTCGTACGACGACGTCGCCGTGTGTGGTGACGTAGGTGTCGAGGGTGGTGCGGTTGGTGGTGCGGATGGTGACGGGGATGCCGCCGACGGTGATGGTGCGTTCTTGAGGCTGGGGCATGGCGGTTCCTTCTGTGTGTGGGGTGGGAGGGGGCCGTGGTGCCCCTTCCCTCTCTATTTAGATTCTACTATCATTTGGGGGTGCAACCCTCCCCGGCCTGTCCTGGGTCAGTCGTGCAGACCGCGCGCCACGGCGGATTGCACAGCCTCAACCTCGGCTGCCAGTCCCGCTTTTGCCTCTTCCAGCCTGGCCTTGGCCGCCTTCAGCTTCTTCGTGGTGTGGGCGACCCGCTTGGCCTGCACCGCCCGCAGCGCCGTCAGCCGCTCCACCTGCTGCTGGTGGTGCTCTATCTGGGCCGCTCGTATCTCCGCGCGCGGCCTCGGCGGCGTTCGCGGCTGCCCCGCCGGCGGCCCGTACTGACGCGGTGTGCCGAGCTGCATGACCGCGAAGACGAGGAACTCCGTGCGCGGGATGAACTTCACCGGCTTCAGTCGGGGGCCGGTCAGCAGCGCCACCTTCGGGAAGTCTTTATGGCGGGCGGCCCAGTTGGAGACTGCTGAGCGGGTGACGCCGACGAGCTTGGCGGCGCTGCTGAGGTGGATCAGCTCGTCCTCGCGTCCGACGAATTCCGGGCGCAGCCAGGTTCCTGAGCCGTGGTGGTCGGTGGTCACTTGGCACCTGCCTGCGTAGGGCCGTCCACGAGGCTGAGGAGGAAGGCGAGGTCGGAAGCGGCTTCAGTGATGAGTGCGGCTGCGGCGGCTCCGAGCCTTCGGTCCTTGTCGGCCTGCGCCTGGTCCATGCACTCCTCGGGGTCGTGGTTGCAGTCGACTTCCGCGACGACAAGACCTTCTGCGGTGACGATGCTGTGGTGCGTCCGTACAGCCTTCGGGCTGCTGCCGTCCACCTCGTTGCCAGCGACGTCCCAGGTGCAGGTGTCGGTGAACAAGGTGGGCAGGGCTGCTGCGTCCAGCCGCGCGCGGATGCCGTCGATGCGGGCGCGAGTCTCCTCCTGCTCGCCTCCCCACAGGGGGTGCTGCTCTGGGGTGGCGTACCAGTAGTAGCCGCTGCGGTGGTGCAGGGAGTCGGTGCTGAACTTCTTCCCCAGGAGGGTGCGCCAGGTGTTGGCGGTGTTCAGGACCAGGGTTCCTTCGGCGCGCATGGTGTCGATGAGACGGGTCGTGGCGGAGACGTCGCTGGTGTTGATGTCGCGGATGTGGCGGTGGGTCTGCTCGTCGTAGCCAGTGGTCCACAGGGCGCGAAGGGCGAGGTCGAACCGTTGCATGGGGTGGTTGTGTGCGGTGAGGACGTTGAGGATGTCTGTCCGGGTGGGCTGGTGCATGGCGCTGTTCTCCGGTGGTGGTGTGAGGGGCGGCCCGGCGCCGTGTGCGGGGCCGCCCTGTTGGTGAGGCGACGGTCAGGCGGCGTCGGCGTCTGCCGTCTTCTTCGTGGTGCCCTTGGCCGCTCCCTTGCGGGCGTTCTCCTCCTTCTCCCGACGGGTGGAGAGGATTTCGGCCTCGATCTCGCTGAGGGCATAGCCGTGGGTCTTGAGGAAGTCGAGCCAGTCGGCCGTCTGGCTGCTGGGGGTGTCCCAGTGCCGGTCGGACATCTGCTCGTGCTCGTACATCGCTGCGACCTGGGCGAACAGCAGCCGCCAACGGCGGACCTTGCCGGTGCGGTTGATGAGGTCCTTGAAGGGCTGGCCGACGCGGTTCCACTGAGTGCGGTCGTGGTTGGGGTCTTCGATCTTGAGGAACGTGGCCATCAGGTCGGTGCGGTGGCGGGTGAGGTACCGGGAGTACTCGTGCGAGGTGCCGGTGATGACTTTGAGGATCAGTACCCACATGTCGTTGGGGGCGTCACCGGGCTGGTCGCACAGGGAGGTGATGAACTCCTGGCGGACCTCCCGGGCCGAGCGCCATGCCTTGTTGTAGCGGATGACTTTGCGGCGGGCTTCCTTCGCAAGTTCCTTGGTCTTGGCGTCGGTGG
This sequence comes from Streptomyces sp. NBC_00237, assembly GCF_026342435.1. Taxonomy (NCBI): domain Bacteria; kingdom Bacillati; phylum Actinomycetota; class Actinomycetes; order Kitasatosporales; family Streptomycetaceae; genus Streptomyces; species Streptomyces sp. NBC_00237. The sequence continues at coordinate 656,867 of NZ_JAPEMT010000004.1, forward strand.
CGGAGTCGGCGCCGGGAAGTTCGTGCTGGTGCTTCTTGAAGTCGGCGCACAACCACGTCACGTCGGCGTCGCGGGGGTGCAGTGCTGCTGCGTGACCAGGGCACCGGGCGTGAAGCTCGGCGGTGAGAGGTGTGCCGAGCTGGGAGAAAAGGTCTTCGAGGGGCCGGGCGGGGGTGTCGCGCCAGCTCCACTTCCATTCCAGGAGGGTGATGCCGGAGGCGGTGAGTTCGGCGAGGAGCTTCACCCGGCGGGCCGCCTCGGCCTTCTTCTCGCGCATCTCCGCCATCGTGTGCGCCCAATTCCCTCCGGTGGAGTTCTCGGCGAGGTCGCGGCGCTTGGCGAGGGACAGCTTGCGGTGGGCCTCGGCGACGGTCTCCACTTCCTGGAAGTCGGCCAGCTCCAGGAGATCGAAGTCGGCGTTGACGCCTGCGGCGAGACGGGCATCGGTGAGCTGGGATGCCTTGTCGGCTGCGGCCATCTCGGCGGGGGAGATGCCGATGGTGCGGGCGTGCTTGTCCCTCACGGCCGGCGGGAGGTCCATGAGGGCGAGCTGCCGGGCTGCGTCGATGTAGTCGCGGGCGTGGGCGTCCTCGCGGTGCTTGTTCTCCAGGACCGACAGGGCCAGGGCCTGGTCGTCGACGCCGGTGAGGTCTTCGCGGATCAGTGCGGGGACCAGCCGGTAGGGACGTCCCTCCGTCTTGGCCTTGTCGGCGGCGATGATCGCTGCCTTGTTGCGGCGCTGTCCGAAGACGATGCCGAGGCGGCCCTCGTTGTCGCCGGTCTGCGGGCGCAGCAGCAGAAGGCTCTGGACGCCGACTTCCTCGACGGAGGCGATCAGGTCCGGGTCGGGTTCGGTGCCGTCCTCCTTTCCTTCCTCGCGGTGGCGTCGGTGGTTGTAGGGGTCGACGACCAGGTCGTACGGGTCGACCCAGGTGAAGTGGCCGGTGAAGCCGGGGACCGAGACGGTGGTGTCGAGGGCCGGGGCGGTGCTGGTCATGGTGGTTTTCCCTGGTGGTGGGGTGCGGGCAGGCGGGGCCTGCCCGCACCGGTGAATGTGGGCTGGGGTCAGGCGGCGGGTGCGGGGTCCTTCGCCTTGCCCCTGGCCGGGGCCTTCGCCTTCGTGGTCGGTTTGGCGGTCGTGGTGCGGGCGGCGGCCTTCTTGCGGGGTGCGGCCGGTGCGGACTTCTTCGGCGCGGCTTTGCGTACGGCGGGCTTCTTCGCCGGAGCCTTCACGGGGGCGGGCTCGGCCGCAGGAGCGGTGACCGGTGCGGACTCGGAGACCGGCGCCGCCGGGGCGGCGGGCTCGGCGGGCGGCGCCGGGGTGTCGGCGGCCACCGGCTGAGGGAGGATGCGGGCCCCGCCCTGGGTGAGGGGGAGGCGGTGGCCGTAGAAGGCGGGGAAGAGGTGGATTTCCAGGGTGTGCATGACCGTGTCGAGGGGCGGGGTGGCGCCGTCGAAGTACCCGGAGGCGTGGTAACGGGGGGCGTCGGGGTTGGTGCTGAACGTCTGGAAGCCCTGGCCCCGGAACTGGCGGCGGATGTCGATGGTGCGGCCGTCGGTGTGGGCGAAGCGCACGGTCTCCTGGTCATCGGCGTCGGCGGTGGTGTCGTCCTTGTCCCAGCTGTCGCCGAGGGCCTGGGCGACCTGGTCGGTGAGGACGTAGAAGTCGATGAGGGGCAGGCCGGTGATGGGGGCGGTGTTCACGGGTGGTTCTCCAAGAGGTGTGAGGCGGGTGATGTGCGGGGCCCAGGGCGGTGGTGTTCCGCCCTGGACGGGGTGGTCAGAGGGGGAGGTGGACGAGCACGGGGATGCCGGCGAGGTGGTCGGGGCGCAGGGTGTGGCGGATCAGGGCGTCTACCTCGGCGGGCAGGGAAGTGAGGTGTCCGTCGGCGGTGATTCCGGCGAAGACGACCGGCCCGTGGACGAGTTCGCAGTCGAAGGCCATTTCGGTCTGAATGACTGCCGCGTACAGGTTGGGCAGGCGCTGAGCGCGGTGGAGTCCGGCGAAGACGACGATGCTGGTGCGGCCGGGGCTGTCGAGTTCGACGACGACCTGGGGGGTGTCGAGGAGGGCGCGGGCGATGACCTTGGCCTGGTCGCGGCGGGTATCTCCGAGCTCGTACTCGGTGACCTTGCCGTCGAGGGCGACGCGAAGGGCGGTGACGGTGTCGGGCACGGGTCTCTCCTTGGTGTGGGTGCTGTGGTTTCCCCCCAGCTCGTATTTAAATTCTACTACTAATAGGGGGAGGGTCAACTCATTCATGCAGGTCAGAGAGGGGGGCTACGTCATGCACCAGCCGGAATCGCATCCGACATCGAATGGCAGCGCCTCCTGCGCCGCCTCGACCGCCCGGATCAGCGGGCGGCCGGTACGGGTGAGGAACACCGGGTCCGCCCCCTTGCCGTCCCATGCCCGGGTCTCGTTCAACGCCTCCTCCAGCGCGCACGCCCTGAAGAACAGGGCAGGCCGGTCGCGGCGCATCTCCCGCCAGCTCCCCAGCGGTTTCAGCGGGCAGAACCAGCACGCCGACTTCGGCGGCATCGGCAGACCGGCGTCCGCGATGACCCGCTGGCAGTCCGTCCGGCGCATCCCCAGATCCAGCAGCGGATACACGACGCGCTCGTACGCTTCGGTGCGCCGGTTGCTCGCCCGGCTGATCTCGTCCAGGGAGATCCCGACCGCGACCGTCGCCGGACTCACCGCGCTCGCCCCGTGCTCGCGCAGCCACCGTCCCGTTACCTGGATCTTGAAATCCCGGGTGCAGCCACGAGTTCCCGGGGCCCCGTTCGACATACGGATCGGGATCGGCAGGGCCCGCGACCCCTTCCGAGTCATGCGACCCCACAGCGTTTCCGTCTCCCCGCTGCGCAGGGTGCGGTCCAGGAGATGCAGGTCCAGGCCATGGGCTTTCGCGTACGGGACGGCCACCTGGCGCACGTACTCCAGGGTCTCCGGGTCCTCGCTGTCCTCGCCGACGTTGGCGAACAGGAACGTCTTGTAGGGAAGTTCCCCGCGGGCAGCAAGGACCATCAGGGCGGTGCTCTGCACCCCGCCGCCGTAACTCACCACGTCCAGGCTCACGCGGCCACACCCACAGTCTTCTCCAGGAACTGCTGGGCCCGGCGGACCGCTGCGACCATCTGCAACTGCCCGAGAATCCGGTCACGGTGCTCGAACGCGGCACGGGCTTCCTCGTGGGCGTCCTCGACGGCGCGCGGGTTGGCGAGCGAGTCCGCGCAGGCCACCGTCACCCGGGGGCCGAGCGCCCACACCATCGCGTTCACCGCTGCGCACGCGGCGGCGATCGGATCGATGTCGACCATCGCCCACCTGAAGGCGGCTGGGTCCAGGCCCTGTTCGCGGATGTTCTGGGCGGCGGCGCGCATCATGCCGCCGGTGCCGGCCGCCGGGTCCAGGAAGCTCTGCCCCGGCGCGAGCTTCTTCCCGTCCATGATGCTGTCGGCGCTGAGCGTGGAGAGGGTGGCGATCGCCATCGCCTCAGCGACGGGCGGCGGGGTGTGGTACTCGCCGAGCCCCTTCGTGGCGCCGGTCGAGCGCATCATGGTCAGCGTCGGCGAGAGCACGTCGGCCCGTGCTCGCAGGTAGGGGTCCGCGTGCCCGGTGAGATCGAGCAGCCCCTTGTCGAGGACGGTCTTGGTGACGGCGCGCACCACGTAGAGCTCGTGCCGGGTCTGCTTTTCCTCGTTCGCCCATTCGTGGAGGATGCGGGCGCGCTCCACCAGGTCGGGGCGGTGCCTCCAGTTCGTCGCCCAGATCTCCCGGTACATCGCCCACAGCTCCTGGTCGTTCTGGGCGAGGATCTGCGCCTTGAGGTCGGGGCCCTTCTTGTCCTTCTGCCCGATCAGCGCGAGCGAGGCGACGATGCCGATCGGTATCTCGATGCGGGTTCCGCCGTGGTTCTTGTGCCAGGTGTTCGCGACGGCCTCACCCAGGTTGAAGGCGTACTGGGCCGGGTCGTTGACCTTGCCCGTTGGTAGGGCGCGTGGTGCGGCGGTATGCGTGGTCTGCGCCGCAGGGCTGACTGTGGTGCGCGGTTCGGTGTGCGGCGTAGCAGCCGAGCGGCGGAACGTTGCCGGGGCCAGGGCTGGAGCGGGGGGCGGGGTCGGCGTGGGGGTGTCGTCGTCCTGGAGGGCGGCGAACAGGTCGAGCTGCATGACGGATTTCCTTGCGGGGTGCGGGTGCGAGGCCGCCCCCGGCCGTCGTGGCCGGGGGCGGTGGAGAACTGTCTGGTGCAGGGGGTGGGAACACCCCGCCCCCTGCACGCGCGGGAGGTCAGGCGCGGGCTTCGAGGAGGTCGAGGACGTGCACCAGCTCCCACAGGTCTTCGGCGTCGTTGGTGGGGGCGGTGTGCGACCGGTAGTAGGTGCCCTCGGCATCACCCACCGCGTAGCGGCCCGTCATGAGCGTCACGTAGGAGACGTGCCCGTTGGGGAGGGCAACGAGCAGCACTGTGCTGTCGTCGGCGGTTGGCATTGTGACGGTGTGGGTGGCGAACCCGCTGAGGTTCACCGCGACGTCGATGGCCACGAGGTCGAAGGTGATGTCGTTGGCCGGGGTGATCGTGCCGAGCATGTGTGTCTCCAGTGGTCTTGGTGAGGACCCCCTCACCTTCTATTTAAATTCTACTACCAACGGGGGGAGGGTCAACCCCTCAACTTCGGTACCCTCAGCCGTGGTTGATCCATAGCAGCCCGTACGGAGTTTGTCTCAGGGTGCTCATCGCGCCATGCCGGATGTCGGCGCGCACCGCATCCCAGTCCACCCGCCCGGCAGTGTCCCGGTACGGCTTCACGTCCCACCCGGCATCGGTGCCCGCCAGGCCCCCAAGGATCTCCGCGAGTGAGACCCCGCAGGCCGTCGCCTGCTCCCGGTGCCGCTCGTGAGGGGTGCGCACCTCCTCGCGCCACCCCTCGTCCCGGATCTGGCGTGCCTGGTGGGCCGACCGCCACCCGGTCACCGGGCACAGCGCCCCGCAGTCGACCAGCGCAGCCCACGCCGCAGCCCTGTCCGCCGAGGCGATGGCCGGTATGAGCGCGACCTCCCCGATCGTCAGCCCCGACCACTGGGCCCGGTCAGCTGACCGGGCGCGCGCCTGTGCGTGCAGGGCTCTCGCCGCCTTACGCGCCAGGGCTTCGGTGCGGGCGGCGCGAGCCGGTATCGCGTATGTCCACGAACCGCGGCCCTCCTTCGGGTCCTGGAAGATGACCCGCCACACCCCGAGCCGGGGCAGCCTGTCCCGTGCGTGCGAGCTGTTGTGCGCCATGGTGAAGGTCCTCGGGGTCAGTGAGAGAGGGAAGCGAAGTCGGTGACCGCCTGGGCTCGCACGGCGATCGCCGGGCACGGGTCCAGGAGCCGCCCCAGTGCTCGTTCCAGCGCGGCCGGAGTGCCGAGGCGCCACGTGCGGTCGATGGCATCGAAGGCCGCCACGACGTCCGGGACCGTGGTGGGGTGGGCGGCGCGGCACGTGCACACACCCGTGGCGTACGCGCCCAGAGCGGCGAGCGCGCGCGGGTGGTCAGCCGCTGCAGCGCAACCCTGATGCCGCTTGATCGGCTTGTTGCGGCGCAAGTGGGAGTAGAAGCGCAGCCCCTGCCAGCCGTCGACCATGCACGTGACCTCCCACAGGACATCGCTGCCGGGGTACCCGCCGCGCGCCGCCCAGCCGATCTCGTCGATGCGGGCGAAGGCGCGCACGGCGCTGATGATGTTGCGCGGGGTCGGGGCGAGCCCTTCGAGGTAGCGGCTCGGCGCGCTGGCGCGCTGCGCGATCGGGGTGCTGTTCATGCCGGTGGTTCTCCTCGGGTGCGGGGAGGGAGGGGCACCCCCCTCCCCGAATTTGGTTTCTACTATGAATGAGGGGTGGGGTGCCCCTCCGGAATCCGCAGACCCTGCCCCTACTGGGCCGCGTCAGCCAGGATCTGCGCCATCTCCTCAGCCGACCGCCTGCCCGACAGGTCGTCGTACGGCAACGTCGTCGTGAGGTCGCGAACCATGTCAGCGGCCGTGACCAGACGCTGCCCGGTGAAGACGTGCGGCACCGAAACGGACTTCGCGTTCACCCGCATCACCTCGTACCAGCGGCCCCGGCACCGCACGAAGTCCCCCTTGGCGAAATCGGGCTTCGACCACACCTTGAACCCCTCGGCCTCCGCCTTCTTGATCACGTCCTGCCAGTGCGCGATCTCCTCCGTCACCTCCAGGTGCTCGCGGGCCAACTCCGCCACCGTGTCCGGGTTCTCGATGTCCCGGTAGAACCCGCCGGCGGACTTGCCCGCCTGCCACTTCTCCACCCGCCGCAGCTGCGCTTCGAGCTTGGCGATCCGGCGCAGCGTGCGGGGAGGATTGTTGCGGAACGCTTTGTAGCTGGCCGCCGCCTGCTCACGCCCGGCCCAGTGGGAAGCACGGTCGCTCTCGGCGAAGCTCTTGCGCATCGTGGTGTCCATGCGCTCCCGGTAGCGGCGGTCCCGCCCCTCCGAGTGGTGCCCGACCAATATGGGCTGCCCGAACGGGATCGCGTCGCCCATGCGGTGGGCGCTGTCGGAGAGCGACGCCGAGCGGGAGGCCGCGTTGCCTGCGTAGTCGGCGAAGCGTTCCGCGCGGGCCTCCGCCTTCTCCTCGCGATCGGCTTCCGCCTCGGCGAAGGTGCGCCGCTGTTCCTCGTCGATGGTGACGGTTACCTCGAAGCCCTTGTCCCGCAGTCGGGTGGACAGCAGGTTGATGCTGTAGGTGTCGGCCCGGTGGTCGCGGCTGTGCGGCAGGTACCAGCAGCCCAGCATCCTCGACCACTTGAAGCCCGAACCGCCACGGCGGCCGTAGGAGCGGTCCTTGAGGATGTCGCCCGTGCCGTCGCCCTTGTCGGTGCCCTCGACGAGGGTGCCCTCCGCGCGGGTGTGGGTGATCGTGATGGTCATGAAACGGGTCCTTCCGTGAGGGTGAGGCGCTGGCCGGTGTGCCAGCCGCCGAAGATGTCCTGTGCGGTCGTGTGCGGTGTGGACAGCAGGTACCAGGTGCCGGACGGTGTCGTGTCGACCTCGCCGATCTCGAAGCGAATGGGAGATCCCGCCGCGTCTCTCAGGTGGCCGCCGTTCTCCTGCCGCAGCCACACGGACATGCCGCTCTTCACAGGGAGCCCCTGGAAGTGCGCAGGCCCCAGGCGGCCAGGGTGATGGCGGTCGCCCACGACACGGTGATGTCGTCGTAGTCGCGGGCCAGCGCGTCGGCCAGGGTGGAGGCGTAGGGGGTCGAGGCGAACCCCTCCTCGGTGCCGGAGTTCTCGTATACCCACTGGGCTGCGTAGTTGCTCAGCTCGGCGGCGAACCGTTCCCGCTGGTCGCGCATCATGTGCCAACCGGCGGTGCGGGCCTGCCAGGCCGAGGACAGCAGGACGTGGGATCGGGCATCGGGCGCGGTGGCCCGCCACAGGAAGAACAGCTGGCCCGTGTTCTCGATGACGGCGAGATGGTCCCCGTCCTGCGCGGCAACCGCACGGCCGATGAGGCGGGTCACAAGGTGCTGCTCCTGGCGGGCGTTCAGGGTGAACTTCTTGCGGAACATGCTCAGTTGTCCTTGCTGAAGGTTGCGGAAGGGGTGCGGTGGCGTGCTGCTTCGATGTGCCGCTGGGCGGTCAAGAGCGTGCTCGCCTGACGGTGTCGGCCGAGGTGGATCAGTGCACACGCCTCGAAGAGGAGCACCCAGTGGCACTCGGGTACCTGGTCGGCGAACTCCTCGTAGTGCAGCCGCAGTTTGCGGCCCCGGCGCCGCCGGTAGGCGGTGCGGACGATCTGCTCCATGGCGGTGGTGGCGTGTCTGATCTGCGCTGAGTTCAGGTCGAGTTCGGTGATGACGTCGCCGACTGCGAGCAGCGGCAGGCGTTTGTGCGGCATGGGTATGCCTGTCCTTCCGGATTTCCAAGAGGTGTGAGTGCCGGGCCCGTACCGGCCTGCGGTGCGGGCTTCGGCGGGGGTCAGTTGGGGGCGTAGCCGAAGAACAGCCAGCTGCGCTCGTCGTCCTCGCCCGTGTACTCCAGGGCTCCGGCGGGCCCCCACTTGTCCCAGATGCGGGGGTCGAAGGCGTTCAGCAGTTCCTCGGCACGCCGCAAGGCGGCCTTGTACGTGTAGACCTTGGGTTCGATGAGGACGGCCTCGGCCTTGGTGGCGAGGCGGCCCGGGGCGCGACGCCATCTGCGCCGCACGGCGAGGTCATGGGCGTCGGTGAAGGCGGATTGCAGGTCGGGGCCGGTTCCGACGGTGAAGAACTTGGTGGTTCCCACGGTGCTCCTTACAGGGGGCGGGGCGCACGGGCTGTCCGGTGCGCCCCGGTGGCGTCAGTAGGAGGCGTAGCCGAAGAACAGCCAGCTGCGGCCGTCGCCGTCGGTCATGTACTCCAGGGCTCCGGCGGGCCCCCACTTGTCGCTGATGCGCGGGTCGTTGTCGCGCAGCAGCTGTGCGACGAGCTGTTCGGCTTCCGGCTGCGTGCGGACGGTGGAGTCGATGAGGGTCACCTCGTCCTTCTCGGCGAGGGACCCGGTGTAACCGCCGTGGCCGTTCTCGTATGCGGCTTCCGACACGGCGCTGTTGAAAGCGGTCTTCAAGTCCGGTCCCGAGCCGGTCTCTGTGAAGTCGAGGCTTCCCACGAGGTGTCCTTCCGTTGCGGAGCGGGGGACCGTTTCCCCCTCTCTCCCTCTATTTAAATTCTACTACTCAGGGAGGGGGTGTCAACCACGTTCGTGCAGGTCAGAGCCCCTATGGGGGTGGCTGCTCCGCAATCGCGACCAGCGTGATCCCGTCGCCGGCGAGACGTGCGGCCACCGCGTCCGCCAGATGGACGCAGTGCCCCCACGACAACCCCGGCAGCTCGTCGTGCAGCGCCGCGATCAGCGCGGTCCTCGGGTCCGTCATGACGCCGCCGCCAGCGGCTTGCGGCGCTGCTTGCGAGTGCGGATGCTCGCCGCCCCCGCCTTGCGTACGGCGGCTCGCTGCGCGGTCTCCTGGCAGCGTGCGCACAACGGCTCGCCCTGCCGCTCGTGCCCCGCCACTCCAGAACTGGAGCCGCACATCCCCGCCCGCGACGGCAGCTTGACCAGGCTGGGGGCCCCGTCGGTGGTGGCCACCACACGCCCGTCCACCCACAGGCGGGCGGCGCACACACCGTCGAACCGGCTCTCCGCTGGGCGGACGCGGTCGTAACACTCGGCGAGGACCGGGCACAGCTCCGCGCACCGGCGCATCAGCGGTGCGGCGGCCTGTCCCAGCTTCTCGGGCTGGCGCAGCAGAGAGGTGTCGGGGATGTACCCGCGGACGCCCGTGCAGGGGGCGTCACTCATCCAGGCGGCGGACTTGGTCGCGGCGATCACAGCAGAACTCCAGAAAGAGGAAAGGGGGGAGGGTCAGAAGAGAACGGGGCGGTGGGCGGCGGCGGGCAGGATCGCGTCCAGGGCGGCCGAGGCGCGCAGCGCGAGCGTGGCCCGGTGGGCAGACCACTGCCGGTAGAACAGGTCCCCCCACAGCTGCGGTGTCCGGTATGGCAGCGGGCAGGCCACGTAGGCGTGGTCGTGCGACTCCTGCGCGGTCACCGCCTGGTGCAGCGCCCCGTACCGCACCGGTGTGAGGCGTTCGCGGATGCGCCTGTCGACCTCCGGCCAGGTCAGGTTTCCGTACCGGCGTCCGCCCGCCGCGTCGATCGAGTAGTGGAAGCTGTCGGGGCCCGGTGTGAAGCGCGCCATGCAGCCGGCGTCGGGCTCGCCTTCCAGTCGCACCGCCGCCGTGGTGGCCGGGTGGAAGAAGGTGGCGTCGCCCATGTCTCGCAGGTTGATGAACTCCAGCAGCCGGGGCGGGGTGAAGAAGTCCCGCACAGCCATCTGCTGGTCTTCGTCGTTGAGGTTCACCAGGTCCTCGCCCTCTGCGCGTATGGGCAGCAGGCGACGTGTGCGCGCACGGCTTCGGTGACCAACGTCAGGTCGAGCGTGCCGGGCGGCTCGCAGCACACGTCCGCGAGCAGCGTGTCCAGGACGAGGCAACGCCACGGCGGACGCACCTCGTCCTCCGGAACGTGGGACACGTGCCAGCCGGGCAACGGGGAACGGCTCCACGGCAGGGCCCCGTTGGAGGCGACGACGACCACGGTGCCGTCCTCGGCGAGAGCGCACACGGCCAGGCCGCCGCGCGTCTCGATGTACGGGTGGAGATCTGCGGCGGCCAGCGCGTCGAGCACGTCGCCATATACGGCGGCGCCCTGCTCCTCGTCGGGCCCGTAGGCGGCCCGCAGGGCTGCCACGGCGGTCACTGCGTTCACAATGAATCCTTTCTGATGTTGGGACCTATTTAGCGTTCCTGGAGATTGCTTCTGTGGTCGAAGACGACGGCCTCGAAGTCGTTCTCTGCGTGCCTCTTCCGGCCGATTTTGTCGCCACGGCGAAGGAGGGTGTTCCCGTCGGCCATGGCGGTGATGAGCCGTGCGTGCACCTCCAGGAGGAGGTTCGTCATCGGCTCCTCGACGGGCTGCAGGATCGGGGTGACCGCCGGAACCGCCCATGCGTGGGGGACGGTGGTGGAGGAGATCAGACCCCACTGCCCATCTGTCAGGCGCTGGGCCCTTATCTGGTGGCGGCCGTGATCGGCGAGCACGGTCACGCGGCCCGCGATGACGCGGACGGTGCAGCCCGTTCCGCTGGTCAGGGCGTCGAAGAGGCGCAGTTCAGTGAGGCTCGCGTGCTCCTTCGTGCGGGAGGTCTGAGCGGGGTTATGAGGGTGATCGGCTGGCTGGCTGGTGGTCATGCTGAGCTCCAAGAGGTGTGGTGGCAGGCCCCTCCCGCCTTGGTTAAATCCTACTATCTAGCCCTTAGGGGGCCAAGTGGGCCGGTTCGGCATGATCATATCTATGTGTTGCGGCCTATTTAGCCATCGTGTTCAATCCCCGATCCGCCGGTACCCGCCCTCTTCCGGGCGCCGCGCATTTCCTCCAGCAGCTCCCGCGCCCGCACCGACAGGTCGTCACCCCCCGGCCTTGCCCGCACCTCAGCGAGAACCCGCTCGTTCGCCTCCTGGGCGGCGTCCTTGAACCGCTCCCTCTCTGCCTGTTTCTCCGCCTCCCGCATCGCCCGGGGACTCGTCCCACACGCCCGGCACGACTTCCCCGCCCCCAGGGGGTGCACCACGCACCCAGCAGGCCCCACAACGCCCCCTGAAGCGGCAGCAGGACCCACCCCCGCCGCCCTGTCGGCACCCGCAGTCGATGACCCCCCAACTGCCTCCGCATCAGCCTCCCGGCCAGGCTCGCCCGAGCCTCCAGCAGCGACAGCCGTGGGGGTAGGGGGAGTCTTTCCCTTTGGATATTGGCTCTGGTTACTACCTATAAAGCCTGATCCGCCGACGGCTGGTTCACCGACGACTGGTTCACCGACGCCTGAAAACCCGTCTTCGGTTTCCGTGACCGTGTCGTCACGCTCCCACCGTCGCGCCATCTTCCGCGTGAGCCGTCCCGCCTCCAGCCGGTCGTACTCCTCGGCCGCCCACTCCTGGGCCGTGTCGTACACCTCCGTCACCCGGTGCCACGTCCCGTCCCCCAACTGCTCGGTCACCACCCGGTAGTACCCGAACTGCTTCAGCTCCTGGACCGCCTTGCGCACCGCGTCGCGGCCCTCCTTGCCCGCTTTCGCGATCGTGTCCGTGCGCACTGCCCACGTATCGGGCTTCGCGACCAGGAACGCGAGAATGCCCCGCGCCCGGAAGGACAACCTCGCATCCTCCAGGGTCGACGTCGGGAGCACGGTGAACCCAGTGCTGAGGTGGCGGCGCAGAATCGTCACAGGAAGGGCCTCCAAGGCCGTACAGGGCGTTCAGATGATCAAGAAGGGCAAGACCCCGCACGGTACGTGCGGGGCCCGCAGAAGGGCTGTCAGGGCTTCTTGGCGCGGGAGACCTTGATGGACCGGGCCGTCTTCTGCCCCGCCACCTTCCGCCGGGGCACGACGATCCCCGCCCGGCGCAGGATCGACACCATCGCCTCCTTGTCCGGAACCATCGGCACCACCAGGTCGGCATCCTCGAACTTCTCCACGAGGGCCTGGACGTCCGTTTCCTCCTTGTCGTTACCCCCGCCCCAGCCCAGATGGTTCGCCCCGTAGTTCCCCTCCGGCGAGTCATCCAGCATCGCCCGCGCCAGCTCCTTGACCCGCTTCGACTCCCGGAACTTCTCGTGGGCGCGCACATAGTCCGCCAATGCCTTCGCCCGGTCGGCGTCGTCGTGCACGAGGACCGTCTGCGCCGGAGCTCCCGGGGCCGACCCCTCCCAGCAGGCGTCACGGAAGGGGCAGTTGTCGCACACCGGCGACAGCCCCGGACCGTCATGGTCCCGGCGCAGCTCCTCCGGCGACTCGGCTTCCATCACCCTGTCCACCCACCAACGGGCCTGTACCGCCAGCCACTCGTCGAAGGGGAACTCCTGGATCTCCTCCTCGCCCGTGTCACGGCATACGAACCGGAAGCGGATCCGCTGCACGTCGACGGGGCCGAGCCGGTGCAGGTACCGCTGGCCGGGCACATCAGCGAACCCCACCGTCCGCAGCAGATCCGCGTACAGCAGGACCTGGCGCATCTCCGCCGCCGTCGGCCCGTACCGCACCACCCGGTCCCACACCCGTGACGACTTCGTCTTCACGTCCTCCACCGTCACCACCTCGGCGGCTTCCACTGGGCGGTGACGCTTCGGGAGGCGGGCGGCGGTCGCCGCATCGAGCTGCACCACGTCGATGTGCCCGCGGACCACCCCGTCGGTCACCGACCGCTCGACCAGCCATCCGTACTCGCGGCGTGCATCCTCCAGCAGCCCCTTGTGGATGTACGTCCCCAAGATGGCCGCCTTCTTGTCCCCGACATGGGTGCGCTCGGCACCGGCCACGATGTATCCGGCCCGACGCGAGCAGATCGTGTCGGACGCTCCCAGTTCGGCCTGGAGCGAGCGCGGCCGGCGGGCGTCAACGGCATGGGCGGCGTCCCAGATCGAAATCGGGGCTCTGGTGGTGGTCAGGGTGGTCACAGCGTTCTCCAAGAGGGCAGGCCGGGGCCCGGCCCGATGGCAGCGGGCCCCGGCGAGAAGCAGAAAGAGGGAGGGGGCCGGTCAGGCGGCGGCGAACTCGTCGTCGAACGGCGGCTCGGCGCCGTCGTCGAACTCAAGGCCCTTCGCGGCGGCACGTAGCCGGGCCGCCTCGTTGTCCTCGTCGGGCTCGCCCGTCGGGTCGGTCAGCACCTCGGGCTTCTTCAGCGCGGCGGCCTTCTTCTCGATGGCGGCCCGCACGACGATCACCTCGCCCCGGGTCAGCTCCTTCGCGGACTCGACCTCGAACCACAGCTTCTTGAGGCCGTCCACCCCCGACTTCGCCGCCTCGTCGACCTTCGGCAGCCACGCCTCCGCCAGATCCCCGGTCAGCTCCGGGGTCGCTTCCGGCGCCGCGTGGGAGGCGCAGCCCATCAGCCCGAACACCAGCCGCTCCACCGTGAAGTCCGGCACCTCCATCGGCTCCTCACGGGGCACCCGGAACTTCAGCGACCGGGCGGCCACGATCTGCGGGTCCTCGTTGCGCCGCAGCCGCACCCACGCCGTCGCGTCGAACGCCAACGACTTCTGGCCCTCGACCCGCCAGTCCTTCGTCTTCGGGATCGGGTCACCGTTCCCGTCGACGGCCGATATCTCCTTGCCGCGCGCCAGCATCACCACGATCCCCGGCATGGTGCGCACCAGATACATCACCCGGTTCCACCGCTCGGTGGCGTCGTTCCACAGATTCATCGACGGCTTGATCTCGGCGTCGGGGTCCTTGTTCAGCTTGTACTGGCCCGAGTTGGAGCGGCGGGCGCGTCCGTTGGTCCAGTTCACGAGCATCCGCCACAGCAGCGACACCGAGTCGATGACCAGGACCACCGGTGGTTCCCCGGCGGCAGCGGCCCGCTTCGCCTCGGCGTGCACGGCCTCGATCTGGCTGAGGATGTCGCGGTAGGTGCCGTTGTGGACGACCAGCAGGTAGTCCGCACCCGGTACGGCGGCGTACTCGTCGGCGGTGTCCTCGCCGAGCTCCAGCCAGTACGCCTGGCCGGTGTGCTTCGAGCCGGTGAACTCGGCGGCGACGAAGGACTTGCCCGCCTTCTCCTCGCCCTCGATCAACACCTTCGGCCACGGCACCGTGCCCGTGGGCTGCCGGGTCCGGAGCTTCGGAACAGTGGGGGTAGACATGCTTCTCTCCAAGAGGTCAAACAAACAGATATGTTGCGGCCTATTTCAGGCGGCGCGCAGGCCCCGGGTCTCGAACAGCGCAGACCACTCCGGATGCAGTTCCAGCAGCAAACGCACGTACCTGGACCGGTAGTCGTTGTTCAGTCGCCACGGGTCACCGGAAGTGGCCCGCCCGTACTGCCAGCGCAGCACCTCGAACAGCATCCCGATGCCCACGCGCTTCAACCCGCTCTTCACGCAGTCGGCGGTCAGCGCCTCCAGCTTCCCCAGAATCCATGGGTTGAGCTGGTGAAACGCCTCGAAGCGTTCCTGGATGCTCAGCCCCGCGCATTGCGAGTCCGGGTGTCGCAGGGGAGCGACGGACAGCTCAAGCTGTACGGGAACCATGGTCCCCCCTCTCATTTAACGTTGGGGCCTATTTTGCGATACGAGGAGAGGTGCTTCTTGCACCCCCTCTCTCCTGTTTGTAATTCTACTATCAATGGTGGTGGGGTCAACTGCACCACAATGCGGCCGAGACCCCGGAGGTGCGCCCCTCCAGGCCCTCGGCTGCGGCGAGAGGGGCTACTTCTTCGCCGCCAGTCCGCGCTTCATGAAGGCCGACCCCGGCCCGTCGTACGTCCCCGACCGCAACGCCTCCGCCACCTCTTCCTTCAGCTGCCACGCTCCGCGCCGTGAACCGGCCATCGTCTCCTCGGCCGCATCCAGCACGGTCGTCAACAGCCACACCCGCGACCCGGACAGGTGGTAATCGCACGCGGGAAGCCGCTTCAAGGCCATCGATACATGTGCCTGAGTCACCCCGAACAGAGTGGAGTACTCATGCGCCCCCACGAGCGGCGGCAGCTCCCCCTTCTTCATCGGCCGAACCCCTGCCCCCTGCTCCGCCTCCAGCGCCTCCAGCTTCCCCACGTCCAACTGCCGACCGTGCTTGCCGGGCGGCAGCGCCAGGGACACCACGAAGCCCCCCGGCCAGAACGGCTTCCCGGACACAATCGCGGCATCCTCGTACGCGATGATGCCGTGCGGCACCCAGTTGTCACTGACCCCCGTCGGCGCGATGTTGTAGATGGACGCAATCTCCTTGCGCCCCAGAAGCAATGGCTTCGCCATGACGACTCTCTTCCTGGGCAACCCCACTTTTCATAGTAGAATACTGGTGGCGGGTGCCGGTTCTGGGCGCGAGGCCCCCCCGTTACGCACTGTTAGGCTGAATGAGCACTTTCCAAGAGGTGTAACAAGGCCCCCGTCGCGCTCGAAGCCGATGCACGGGGGCCTTCGCCTTTTTCGTGCGCCGCAACCTCGGCGGTGACCCCGACGCGACGGGGCTACCTGTCGAGACCTCTGATGAGCGCGGAGAGGGCCCCATCGGGATGTGCCCCCTATCGCGGCAGACGCGACAGGGCCGGTCAATGTACGCCTGCGCCCTGCTGCTACGGGTAGGGCCGAATCGGGTGCAGCCATCCCTCTATAGTTGAACGGTGTTCAAAATGTATGCACGGCATAGTCACTGATCGTTGTAAGATGTCGAGATGGGCCGAGGGACGATGACAGAAGCAGCACAACCGCTAAGCCGTAGGGATCGTCTGAGGGCGGAAACCGTGCGCGACATCAAGGCGATCGCCCTCCGGCATCTCGCCACTGGCGGCGTCACCGCGATTTCCCTACGAGGCATCGCGCGCGAGATGGGTATGACGGCGGGCGCCCTCTACAACTATTTCGACACACGGGATGACCTCATTGGTGTGTTGATTGCCGACACGTACAACGAGCTTGCTGACTCGCAGGAGGCGGCCCGTGACAAGGTGCCGTCCTCGGACCCGGCAGGCCGCATCCTCGTGGTTGGCGAGACTTTTCGCAGGTGGGCAATCAACAACCCCGCCGGTTTCCGGCTCATCTATGGCGATCCGCTCCCCGGCTGCGACCGGCCCGAGAACAGTCGGATCGCTGAGGCAGAGCGACGCAGCTGTATGACGGTTCTCGGCCTGGTGGCCGGAGCCTGGGACAGCATCCCCGATGAGATGCACAGTGCGGAGGTGGGCTGGCCTGACTTCCACGCGTCGCTTGTTGCGCCGTCGCGTGCCGAATTTCCGCACCTGCCGCCCGGTGCGCTGTCTGTCGCGCTGAGGCTGTGGGGGCGGATGTATGGCTTGGTGGCCCTTGAGGTCTTCGGCCATTTGAAGCAGCAGACGCGTGATCCCGAAGGGCTCTACCGCAGTGAGATGCTTGATCTCATCCGGTCATTGGGGTTGAAGGCTCCCAAGGGCTGAGCGTTATTGAGTTCTTGGGGAGAACAGACTGACGCCTGTCCTCCCCAAGAACTTCGCACGCTCAAGACGAGAGATCAGCAGGGCCGGGCCTCTGGATGGGTGGCCGCGCGCGGTGACCAAGGCCGACGGGCCGTACGGAACATGGCGTCCGCAACTGCCAACGCCCCTGCCCGTTCCTCCTCGATGCTCGTGAGCGCGGCGAGGCGAGTGAATGAGTCGTCCCCCAGGTACAACGCCGCCAGGGCGTCGACACCCAAAACGATGTCCGCAGGGCGTGTGGTGGGAACGCAAGTCGCCCCCTGGGGGCCGCCATCGAGCAGCCACGTCCCCTCGCCGTAACCGTCGGCATCCTTGATCTTCAGGACCAGAGATCCGTCGACAGCGTAGGTGCGGGCCGATAGTGCTCGCGGAACATCGAGAATCCGCAGCCAGAGATAGTCACTCAGTGCGGTGACCCTGGCCGCGCGCGGATCGCCGAGCCACCGTGGCGCAAGGGTGTCGGGAGCCCTGCACGGCAGGTGGACGGTGCTGACCCAGTCCACTTTGACCACGTAACGGGTCAGGGCCCGCTCAGCCGCCGGATTGAGCGCGATCAAGTCCTTCACCAGCAGAGGACTATGAGGCTGCATCGCCTGCCATGCCTCCTCCGCCGTGAAGCAGACGAACCCGTCGACCTCACCCGTGGAGGCGCTGGTGTATACGGCGAAATAGGGCTCGACCCAGTGGGATCCCAGGCTGGTCCGCAGCCCCGTTGCCTGGTCCCACCAGGCATCGTCACGGCGCAGCGCCCCCGGCTGTGTCGTGCGGAATCTTTCGTATACATCGGAGGCCAACTTGCGGTACTCGGCCGCGGTGACCAGTTCGACCCCGACAGTGTCGTCCATCTGACGGCGGTCGACATGCGCACGGTGCACGTCGATTGTGAACCACGCCATGGAAGCCGCCGGGCCGAAACCGAACCGTCCGTAGATGGCGTACTCGGCCGCGTCGAGAATCGCGACGGCCTCCCCGCGACCACCAGCCTCACGCATATCCATATCCAGCATCCGCCGGAGCAATCCGCGGCGCCGATGCGTACCCGCCACCGTCACCTTCGACAAGGTGCAGGCTGGCAGTGTGGCACCACCCGGCACCGTGAGCTCCTGAGTCGTGCTGCGATACGTACCGACGCAACGGTCCGCTTCGAAGGCCCCGATGGCCCGCGCGCCGATCAAGGCTTCGCGTATGTGGTCAGCCGTGTCTTCGCCCGGCGTCCGCAGGTAACCGGTGCTCCAGGTGCGAGTCCACTCCGGAATGTCGTTGTCGGTGACGTGCCGGACGTCGATCGTGGTGGAGGAGGCAATGTCCCCCCGTCCGCCGTATGGCAGGCGCGCTTTGTGTGACAAGAGCGGTGATTCTGCCGCCATTGAGACCGGTCTGTCTGATGTGGTCTTGCTGATGAGTGTGGGCATGCCCGTACTCGCCCCCCGCGAGGTGTTCGGTGAATGTCATGTGAGACGTGTTCTGCACCGTCCCGCGCCAGGCTTGGGCCGACGCACGATTGCGTGAACGGCGCTAGAAAGCTGAACGCTGTGCTTGAAGATAACAGACCCCGGTGCGTTACCCATGGTGACAATGATCTCTTGACGCCTAGCTGGTCCGTACCTTTCGGTGCATGACTGGATGTTGTCACAGCCCGGCGGGGGTAATCGTAAAGACTTGATGAAATCAAGCGTCTGACCCGGCTGTTGGTTTGGATGTGAACAGCGATGGCCCTCTTCGCCATCGAATCGCACGGGCAAAGGCGTCTACCGGGTGCATCCCATAGCGACAACTTACGTTGCCGATGGCTTGTTGTTGGCGTTCCTCAAGCTCGCCGCCACCCGTCGCGCGGCCTCGCGGCATCCGTGGGCTGATCACATAAAGTGACAACTGAAGACCTGTTATGGTCAACACAGCGTTCAGCTTTCAAGCGCCGTTCATCAGGGTGTCGAGGCTCAAGCCGGCCCGGGACCGTGCAGAAGCACGCATCAGAAGACATTCACCCAATACCTCGCGGGGGGCGAGTACGGGCATGCCCACACTCACCAGCACCACCACGCCTGTCACACCGATCGCACCGCCGACACAGGATCCAGGCCAAGCACTGCGCGCCACCATGCGCCACTTCCCCACCGGAGTCGCTCTCCTGAGCGCCGGACGCGGGGAGCAGGCCATCGCCACCACCATCAACGGACTGATGTCCGTTTCCCTGGCGCCGCCGCAGATCCTCGTCAGTATCGGCACCACCTCACGCGTCCACGCGGTGCTTGAGGCTGACCGGTGCTACACCGTCAACCTCTTCTCCTCCGAACAGGCCGAGTTGGCTCGCTTGTTCGCCACCCCGGCCAAGCCCACCGGCCGGGCTCTGGCCCGGCATCTCCGGCCGACGCCGACCTCCGGGCGCGACGGCCTCGGGCCGGACGGCTCGTACGACGTGCTGCCCGGCGCTCTCGCCACCATCACCTGTGGCCTCGCCGCCACCTATCCCGGCGGCGACCACACTCTCTTCCTCGGCGATGTCGTCCACGCTGCCGTCCACACCTCCGCACCCTCGCCCCTGCTCTTCCACCAGGGCCAGCTCGTCAGCCACGTAGGTAACTGACACACCGCTACTGCCACATCACAACAACCCATACGAGGTGCGCTCATGTCTGCCGTCACCACCAACGTCACGGCCCCCTCACACCAAGGACTTCGGGCCGCGCTCGACGCCGCCGTCACCACCCTCAACGGCTCGCGCGTCGCGACCAACGGTCTGGACGTTCCCCTGCCCCTGCCCACCGCGCCCAACGTCAGCATGTTCCGGCCGCGGGACGTGTACGGAGTGATTCGACCAACATCGACCGCCGAAGTGCAGGACATCGTGCGGACGTTCGCTGACTGCGACACCAAGGCGGGGCTGCACGTAGTGAGCACCGGACGCAACTGGGGCCTCGGCTCCCGGGAGCCGGCCGCCGACGGTGCAGTCACCTTGGACCTGGCCGGTCTCGACCAGATACGCCGGATCGACCTCACCGCGGGCTGGGCAGTCGTCGAACCGGGCGTCACACAGGCGCAGTTGGCGAAACTGCTCGACGGCACCCCCCGCATGCTCAACGTGACCGCCTCGTCCCAGCACACCAGTGTGCTCGGAAACACGGTCGACCGTGGCGTGGGGCTCCGCCGCCAGCGCACCGAAGACCTCGTCGGTCTCGAAGTCGTTCTTCCCGACGGCGAGTTGGTGCGCGTCGGCTGGTGGCCGGAGGAGCACCGTACGACAGCGGTGAACCGGTACGGGCTGGGCCCTTCGGCACTGCATCTGTTCACCCAGTCGAACCTCGGTGTCGTCACAGCCGCCGTTGTGCGTCTGCTGCCTCGCCCCGAAGCCCAGTACGTACTGCGGCTCGCATTCGGTCAGGAGTACTTGGCCGCGGCCATCGATGAGATGCGCCGATGGGTCGCGCAGGGACTCGTGTCCGGTGTCCTGAAGGTGTACGACGTGGTCTCCACGCAGTCCTACGGCGGACGCCCCGGCGAGTATCTGGCGCACCTGTGCGTGGAGGGAACGCCCACGTCTGCCGCCGCGCTGCTCGGCGCTCTCACCCAGGAAGCGGACAGGAGCGGCCTGTTCACCCGCGTCACCCGCAGCGACCAGGAGGCTCCGTCAGCGGACGATGCCGTCGCCCGCGCCGTCGAGCACGCCTTTCGGGGTGACCCTTCCCACAACGAGCACATGCTCAAGTCCGCAGTCGGGCAGAGCGCCGACCGGGTGGATGCGGAGGGCGGCGGCTGGCTGTTCTTCCTGCCGCTGGTGCCCTTCACTGGCGACGCCATCGCGCGGACCCAGCAACTTCTCACCCGTATCCATGAGGAGACCGGGATACGCGCCGGGTCGACCATCAACGCGCTCGACGCCGATGTGATCGACCTGGTGGTCTCCGTCAAGTTCGAGCGGACCAGCGAGCAGACCGAGCGTGCCCACCGCGCCCTCGACCTCGCCTACGAGCTGTTCTCCGAAGCCGGGTTCGTTTCCTACCGCCTCGACTCGGAGCACCAGGAGTGGGTCGACGAGCTCACCCCCGACGCCACGAACAGGGCATTCGCCCGTCGGCTCAAGCAGCTGATCGACCCTGCGGGCGTCATCGCGCCCGGCCGGTACGCGTGACCGTACCCCCTGCTTCCTCTCCTCTCCCACGTACCACCCAGAAAAGGAACGGTCAGATGACCCTCGCCGACGCCCCGGTGGCGCCCACCGCTGAAGCCACCGTCCCGAACACCGCCGAAGAGGTCCTGGAGCGGGCCCGCCAGGCCGTGCCCCAACTGCGCGAGCACGCTGCCGAGATCGAGGAGCAGCGTCACCTGCCGCCGCACGTCGTTGAACTCCTTCGCGGCATCGGGGTGTTCCGGGCCGCGATGCCCACGGCATGGGGCGGTCCCGAGCTGAACTCCATGCAGCAGACCCAGTTGATCGAGACCATCGCGACCGGTGACCCCTCCGCGGCCTGGTGCTCGATGATCGGCATGGACTCCGGTATCTACTCGGGGTACCTGGAGGAATCTGTCGCACGCGAGATGTACCCGCGGCTCGACATGGCCAACTCGGGCTGGATCCACCCTCAGGGCCGGGCCGAGCGCGTCCCTGGTGGCTACCGGGTCAGCGGCAACTGGCGCTTCGGCAGCGGTCTGACGCACTGCGACTGGCTGGCCGCCGGATGCTACGTCTACCACGACGGAGAACACGAGCCCGACCCCGTCACCGGTGCCGACCGGCACTGGCGCGTGATGATCGCTCGCCCCGAGCAGTACGAGATCCACGACACCTGGTTCACCACCGGCCTCGCGGGCAGCGGCAGCCGGGACTATTCGGTGACCGATCTGTTCGTACCCGAGGAGCAGACCTTCTCCTTCAGCACGCCCCGGCGAACCGGCCCCCTGCACGACGCGCCGGACGCGATCCTGCGCAAGATGGCCGGTGTACCGCTCGGCATGGCGCGTGCGGCCCTGGACCACGTTCGGGACCTGGCCGCAGTAAGGACTGACCGGGAGACCGGTATCCCCTGGGCCTCGGACCCGCGGGTGCAGACCGTGCTCGCGCAGGCCGAGATGGAGCTGGCCGCCGCCCGCGCCGGTGTGTACACCAGCCTGGAGGCCCAGTGGACGGCGCTGGAGCGCGGCGACGAAATGACCACTGACGGCCGCGTGGCGACTGCTCTCGCCCGCTATCACGCCTTCCGGACCGGGCGACGCATCGTGCACACCCTCTACGACCTGGTCGGCGGGGCCTCGGTCTACCGCAAGAAGTCACCGCTGGATCGCTGGCTGCGCGATGCCAACACCATGAACCAGCACGCGGTGGCCCAAGACTCGATCCTCCGGCTCACCGGCGAGGTCCTTCTGGGCGGCGCTTCCAACAGCCCCTTCTTCTAAGCCCCTGCGAACCCCGCCCACCGCATCAGAGGAGCAGTGCCATGTCATTCCCCCACAACACGCCCACTCCCCACGATCCGTCCGACCCGCACCACGCGTCCCAGGCTGACGACCGTGCCGTCCCGCGCGAGGTCCTCCACGTGCCCGCAGGCGGCGGGGAAAGCGTCTGGCTGAACGGCGACGCCTATTCCGTGCTCCTCGACAAGGAGCAGTCCAACGGACAGCTCGCCCTGCTCGAAGCCTCCGTGCCGCCCGGCGGTGGTCCGCCACTGCACAACCACACCCATGAGGACGAGGCGTTCTACCTGCTCGACGGGCAGCTGGAGATCTTTGCCAACGACCGCACCTACGAGGTGAAAGCCGGTGACTTCGTCTTCATTCCGCGCGGCACCTACCACCGGTTCCGCAACAGCGGTGTGCACACCGCGCGGCAGCTGGTGATCTTCGCACCCGGCGGATTTGAACGGTTCTTCCTGGAAGCCGGGAAGCCGGCCGTCGCGGGCACCCCCATCCCGCACTTCGACCCGAGCGACAACCCCAAGGCAGTCGAAGTCGGTGCGCGCTACGGCTCGTTCCAGGCGTCCGTCGCATGAGCGCGCCCCATCCATCTTCTCTCGACACTCTGGACAGGAACTGACGCATGTCTGATCTGCGGGGCAAGACAGCCCTCGTCACCGGTGGCAGCCGTGGTATCGGCGCCGCCATAGCCCGCCGACTCGCCGAGAACGGCGCCGACGTCGCGGTCACCTACGTACACAACCGTGATCTGGCGCAGGGCGTGGTCAAGGACATCGAATCCTTCGGGCGCATGGGCTACGCCGTCCAGGCCGATGCCGCCGACAGCGCCGCAGTGTCCGGCGCGGTGGACACGACGGTCGGGGCCCTCGGCCGGATCGACATCCTGGTGAACAACGCAGGTTTCATGGCGGTCAACCCCGGCCCGTTCGAGGAGCAGCCCCTCGAACTCGTCGAACGAACGCTGGATGTGAACATCCGGGCTACCGTCGTCGCGTCACAGGCCGCCGCCCGCCACATGAGCCCCGGCGGCAGGATCATCACCATCGGCAGCTGCCTCGCCGATCGCGTGCCCGGCCCGGGAATGACCCTTTACAGCCTGAGCAAGGCCGCGATGACCGGCTTCACCAAGGGGCTGGCCCGCGACCTCGGGGCCCGCGGCATCACGGTGAATCAGATCAACCCCGGCCCGATCGACACCGACATGAACCCGGCCGACGGCCCGGCCGCCGAGTTCCAGAAGGGGCTGACGGCGGTCGGCCGGTACGGAAGCCCGCAGGACATAGCGTCGATGGCCGCCTACCTGGCGGGCCCCGAAGCAGGCTTCATCACCGGGGCCGCGTTCGCCGTGGACGGCGGAACAAACATCTGACGCCACGTCTCGACCGACGGCCGAAACGCATACTCGCGCAGCCGTGCCCGGACGTCCGCACGTCCGGGCACGGCTCCGGCCGCCACGCTCCCCCCATCCACCACCACGTCCCCGAAGGCTTGCCCCATGCCCGTGTCCACTTCCGCTCCCAGTCCGGACAGACCCTCGTCCTTCACCAGACTGCCCTCACTGACGGGGATGCGCTTCGTCGCCGCCGTGCTCGTCTTCTTCTTCCACTCCTCGCTGATGGGACCGGAACCCATCAACCCGTTCAGCGGTGACGCGGCGGAGACGTACGCACAGGTCGTCAGCAAGGCCGGCTGGGTGGGGGTTTCCTTCTTCTTCATCCTGAGCGGCTTCGTCCTCACCTACTCGGCCCGTCCCCACGACACGCCCCGACGGTTCATACGCCGCCGTGTCGCCAAGCTCTTTCCGAACCACGCGGTGACCTTTGCGGCAGCCATGATCCTGTTCGCTGCCGCCACGACCACCTGGCGCCAGTGGCTGCCCAACCTGTTCATGGTGCACCCGTGGGTCCCCCGGGCCGACACCTACATCAGCGTCAACCCGCCCAGCTGGTCGCTCGGTTGCGAGCTGTTCTTCTACCTCTGCTTCCCGTTGCTGTACCGCTGGATCAAAAAGATCTCCCCGGCCCGCCTGTGGGTCTGGGCCGCCGGTGTGGTCGCGGCCGTGATCGTCGTACCCGCGCTCGGGTACGGTCTGCTGCCCGGCGGCACGATGCCTACCGGCTTCCCCGTGTCCGAGGTGCAGTACTGGGCCGTCTACATGCTGCCGCCGGTACGGACACTGGAATTCGTCCTCGGCATCCTGCTGGCCCGCATGGTGCTCAGCGGCCGCTGGATACGGATCCCCCTGGTACCGGTCGTGCTGCTCCTGGTGACCGGGTACGTGCTCTCCTTCCAGGTGCCGTGGCTCTATGGCCTCAACGCCACCGTGGTGATCCCGCTGGCCCTGCTCATCCCGACCATGGCCGTACGGGATCTGCGCGGTGACAGCTCGCTCTTCCGCGGGCGCGTGATGCTGTGGCTGGGGGAGGTGTCGTTCGCGTTCTACATGGTGCACGGCGTGGTGCTCACTGAAGTCCGCAAGCTGATCGGTTTCGACACGTCCTTCAGCTCGGCGGCAGGAGCCGCCGTCATCCTGCTGTACCTGGCTGTCAGCCTGGGCTTCGCCTGGCTGCTGCACACCGGGGTGGAAAACCCGGCAATGAAACGCTGGAGCAAGCCACGTCACCCGGAGACGACCCCATCCGTCGAAGCGGCAGCGGCGACGAGTCGGCCCAGCAGCTCCGAGGACATCCAGCCGCAGCCAGTAGGGCGTTGACGTTCATTTTGCCGTCGATCACCGACCGTCCGGCCTCACTCGCGGAGACACAGAAAATGCTCATGACGCCCGCACCGGCGCATAGCGGTTCAACGGTGTTGCGTACCCGGCACCTGACCATGTTGGGGTTGGGCGGAGCGATCGGCTCCGGTCTGTTTGTTGGCTCCGGCATGGGAATTGCTCATGCCGGACCGGCCATCGTCCTGTCCTACCTCCTCGCGGGCGGCGTCACGATCCTGGTCATGCGCATGCTCGGCGAACTAGCGGCGGTCACACCCGACCAGGGGTCGTTCTCCACCTACGCCCAGAAGGCTTTCGGACCGTGGGCCGGCTTCACGGTGGGGTGGCTGCACTGGTGGACCCTCTGTGTGGCCATCGCTGCCGAGGCGACTGCGGCGGCGGCTACCCTGCACGCCTGGATCCCCTCGATTCCCCAGTGGGCAATGGCCCTCATGGTGATGTCCTTGTTCACCGGACTGAATCTCGCCGCGGTGGGGCTGTTCGGAGAATTCGAGTTCTGGTTCGCGGGCATCAAGGTCGCGGCGATCTTGGCCTTTCTCGTTCTCGGAGCCCTCGCGGTGAGCGGAGCATTGCCGCACACCGACGTTCCCGGGCTCACCAACTTGACCGGGCACGGCGGATTCCTGCCGCATGGTTGGTGGGCAGTAGTCACAGGCTTCATTTTGGTCCTGTCATCGTTCGGCGGCATGGAAGTCGTCACGATCGCCGCCGCCGAGACCAGCGACCCGCCGTCTGCCGTAGCCCGCGCCGTTCGTGCGACGGTGTGGCGCGTTCTGGTGTTCTTCGTCGGCAGCATCACCGTCGTGATCACGCTCCTGCCGTGGGACGCGGCATCCGTCGTCCGCAGCCCTTTTGTCGCGGTGTTGGATCGCCTGGGTGTGCCCGCCGCAGCTGGCCTGATGGACGTCGTAGTCCTTGTCGCGCTGTTCTCCGCTCTCAATGCGAATGTGTACGCGGCTTCCCGCATGGCCCAGTCCCTCGGCGTGCGTCAACAGGGTCCCGCCTGGCTGGCCTCCCGTTCCACCCAAGGTGTTCCAAGGGCCGCGGTGCTGAGCTCTACCGGGCTCGGGTTCCTGGCGGTCCTGCTCATCTACTGGTGGCCACAGACCGTCTTTCCCTTCCTGCTAAAGACAATCGGCGCGACGATGCTGATCGTGTGGCTGGCCATCGCGGGCTCACAACTCGTCCTGCGCGGCAAGCTGGAGGCCGTCACACCGCGGGTCAATCTGCGAGTGGCCATGTGGTGGCATCCGTACCTGTCGTGGCTTGCCGTGGCAGCCCTGGCCGGTGCCCTGCTCCTCATGGCCGTCACCCCGGAGACCCGTCCGCAACTCATTGCGACCTCAGCGGTTACCGGGGTACTCCTGCTGATCGCCGCCCTGCGGGCAGGGCGCGTGGGCGCTCCCAGCATCCCAGCTCGCTGAGTTCATCACCGTGGTCCTCCTTCGGGGCGGCCTCTCCTTCCACGCCGACTGCCAAGGGGACACGGCCTCATGTCCGATACGCGAGGGGCGGTGCCTGGGCGGGCTTCGGTGGGAACGCCGCCCCCATGAAGGAGAGTTGGTCCGGGCCCGTGGGAACTCTGCAGCTTGCTCTGGGCGATTGATGGGAGTTGCTACTCATGGTTGTGGATTGTGGAATCCAGAATCTGATAGTGTTCTCATATGGCCAGACCACGCGCCTTTGACGAGAATGCGGTCCTTGAGGCGGCTGCCGCGCAGTTCCGCGTCCACGGCTATGCCGACACGTCGACCGAGCAGCTGTGTGAAGCCGCCGGTCTGCGGCGCAGCAGCCTGTACAACGCCTTTACGTCCAAAGATGAGCTGTTCGTGCAGGCCCTGGAACACTACGCGGCCACCATGTGCGGACGTCAGGCGTCGATCCTTACGGACACTTCCCTTACGGGTGCCGAACGGATCCAGAAGCTGATCGGTGCCATCGTCGATGAGGAGCGAGTGGCTCGCAGCGAAGGGCGCGCCGCCGGCTGTATGGGTGTGCACGCGCTGATGAATCCCGACTTGAGGGCGCGCGACGAACGTATCGCGCGCATTCTCGACCGAGACCTGCGGAAGCGTCTCGACCTGCTCGAAGGTGCCATCCGGGCAGGTCGCATCGACGGGAGTGTCCCCGAAGGCCCTGATGCCGGTGAAGGTGCACTCCTGATCAACACCCTCATCGCGGGCCTCCGTGTGACGGCGCAGAGCGGAATCACTCCTGAGACGCTGCATCGGATCGCGCTCGACGGACTCCGTTCTCTGCTGGCGTGAGCGACTGTGTGCGGCACTTGCGTGGTTCCGCTTGCCCAAATTTTGGATTCTGAAATACAGAAAGAGCTTCTCCCGTGAACAAACGACCTCTCTACTGGCTCATGCTTACGCTGCTCCTCGTCGCGATGAGCGAGCTGCAGACGATGGGCATGCTGCCCGACATGGCCCGTAGCCTCGGTGCTTCGACCGCCGCGATCGGTGCCTTCATCTCGATCTACTCCTTCGGCATGGCCCTCGGCGGCCCGCTCATCGCGTGGGTTCTGCGTAAGGTTCCGCCCAAGGCCGCGCTCCTGGGCGTCGTCACCACCTACGCGGTACTCGAAGCGGCCGTCCCTCTGATTCACAACTACTGGTGGATCGCAGCCCTGCGACTGCTCACCGGAACTCTCGGCGGCGCCGTGTTCGGCCTCACCCTGACCATGGCCGCCAGGCTCGCCCCCACCCCCGACCGCATTGCGTCCTCGATCTCCATCGTGCTCAACGGACTCATGCTCGGCGCCGTCCTCGGCCTGCCCATCAGCCACGCCATCGCCACCGCATGGAACTGGCAGACGAGCTTCGTCATCCTCGGCGCCGCCGGCCTGCTCATCGTCCTGCTTGACCTTCGCACCCTTCCCGTCCTGCCTGCGGCCTCCGCACAGACCACCGCCGACGAACTCCAGCAACTCCGCTCACCCCGCCTGTGGAGCCGCTTCCTCGTCAGCCTGCTCACCATCGGCGCGACCTACGGCGCCTTCTCCTACTTCACCCCGCTGCTGGAACAAGACGCAGGTTTCTCCTCCAACGCGACCACTGCGATCCTCTTCGGCTACGGCCTGTGCACCGTCATCGGCAACAACCTGGTAGGCCGCTATGCAGACCGCCACGCGGTCACCCTGCTGCGCATCGGCCATCTCGTCCTGGCCGCTTCGCTGGTGCTTCTCGCGGCCTTCGCCCACCTGCCGTGGGCCGCTCTGCCCGGTGTGCTCCTGGTCGGCCTCGTCGGCGTCACGATGAACCCCGCACTCGTCTTCCGGGTCGTCGAAGTATCCGGAGCCGGAAACCTGGTCAACACCGTGCACACGTCCGTCATCACCCTGGGCGTCGTAGCCGGCAGCGCCATCGGCGGAGCTGCCATCAGCGGGACGGGCGACAGCAGCTCAGCCCCCGCCATGTGGACCGGTGCCATCTTCGCCATCCTTGCAACCGGCGTCCTGGGCGTGCAGACCCTCGGATCCAAACGACGCCACGCGAGCCTGCAACCTGCACAGAGCTGACTCGGCCACTCCGCTTCACCTGTGGTGACCCCTGCCGCAAGAGCTTCCCGCGGTAACCGAACAGCGCAATGACTACCGAACCGCGGGAGATACATCGCTCGCTCGACTCCGCCGCGCCGTGCCGCGTGATCCGTTAACTCGGACGCGCGCCGGCGCGGTGGCGCAGGGTCTGGTTGGTACCCGAGAAGTGTTAACCAAAGGTGCATCGCGGCGGCCTATGAGAGCAGAAGCTGCTGTTCCGGAGCGATGACATGCTGCCGGTGGTTCGGAACGGCTGATGCATCCGTAAAGGTGCTGGACCGAACACCGCTGCCTGACGGCACTCCGGGGGCAGTTCTACCCTTGACGTTCAACCGCCCACCAGGCGCCGCAGTGCGAGGTGGTGTTGGATCGCCGTCGCAGCTGTGCACACCGCCGCGTCAAGAAGGTCTGCCAGCGCGGTTGGCAGGTGTCCTAGGTCGAGACCTGCCGAGACCACAACAGAGGTCAGCCCCCTGCGCTCCCGGTCAGTCACGACCGGGGAGTACGACTTGGTAGCCAGAACGTCTCGGGCGACGTAGCCGTCCTGCGCGGTTGTCGCATCGTTGACGAGGCGAGCAACGACATGCGCGCCCGCGTTCGGTGCGAGCGCGAGGACGGTCAGCCCGACGCGGGCCCGGAAAACGGCGAGTTCGGGCTCTCCATCCAGGGCTAGGTACTGCTCCACCATCGCCGCTTCGGCGGCCGCGGTAGGCTCTTCAGCCAGAGCGAGGCACAGCGTGGTCAGGCAGGCATTCACTGGACCCTCCCACTCCTCGCCCAGGTGGGTTTGGCGCAGAACGCGAAGTGCCCGATCGGGATACCCACCAAGGCAGGCGCTGACAACGACGACCTGACGCCCGTCGAGCAGCCTCTTGCCGATCCCTCTGCACTCGGTGGCATGGGCTCGGGCTTCGCTCCACAGCCGATCCTTGACCAGGGCCCGTGTCCCGTCGCCCAGCAGGACGGTCCACAGCCATTCGCAGACCTGCCGGTGCTCGTCCGCCGTGGCGGTCAGGGCCTCGAAGGACACAGAGCGGGACGCGATGGTCGCGATTTGCCGGTTCCGTACGGCCTCGTACAACCCGGTCAGCAGCTGGTATCCCTTCAGGCCCTGCCCGTCCCGGATGAGGAGGCGGGCGAGGTTGACGAGGGGTTCGAGGGCGTACCGCGCTGTCTGTCCGGTGAGCGGTGGGGCGTTGAGGTAGAGGTCGGCGTGGGTCCAGCACAGGTCACGGGCGAGGCCGGGCAGCCCGCAGTCGCTGGCGATGAGAGCTGCCCGGTTCAGTGCCGCGGCACCGGAGCTGAGGCCGCCGTCGTGGCGGGCGGCCTCAGCCAGTGTGCTGACTTCCCGGATGCGTGCCGCGAGCGTGGCACACACCGGGCGTGGACGTGCGACCAGCGGGAAACGCTGGGCTATCCCGTCAGCGTCCATGTCACTGCCACTCGATCACGAGCCGGTTGAGGCCGTTGTCGAGGGCGAACCGGCCCGGCCGAGCGGCGGGCAGTTCGGTGGTGAGGGCCTGGATTTCGAAGACGACCTCGCGCCCGCGGAACTCACGGTCCCACCACCTGACCTCCTCCACCACACGCTCCGTGAGATCGGTGGCTCCGGGGCCGTGGCCGATGACACCGAACTCGTGGAGTGTGGCCCCGTCGGAGGCTGTCGCCGTTGCCTTGCGGCGGGTGAGGTAGGTCAGGGTGCCGCCTTCGAAGACGGCCGTCGAGCTCGGGTAGGGGTTGCTGAGGAGACTGTCCCGGAGGGCCGCAGGCTGGGCGGGCATCCGGCTGAGTCCGTTCGGCATGGTGCAGGTCAGCCAGAGCTCCAGCCACTCGGCGGACTCCGGACCCCGGAAGTTCACCCCCGTCCACGTCTCTGTGCGGGGCTGGTGCAGGACGTCGGCGAGCGCCTCGGCGTCGGCCTTCTGATCGCCGTTGGTGACCAGCTGCACCGAGCCGTCTGCCACCAGCGGCACGAACACCCGCGGATCGTCGGCGATGCCCCGTCGCAGCGGCATGAAGGTGTTCATCGCGCTGCCGACGCTGCGCCACGCACCCTGCTGCCGTTCGAAGGCGATGGAGCGGGAGACGCTTCCGCGCAGCCGGATCGGGGTGAGCAGCCTTCCGCCGGGGGCGAGTTGGTCGAGCCAGGCCCCGGGGATGGCGTGCGCACCGACGGTCGCTTCGATGCGGTCATACGGTGCGTTCTTGAGGTGGCCGACAGCTCCGTCGCCGAGGATGACGGTCACGTTCGTGATGCCGGCGGCGGCGAGTCCGGCGCGGGCACCGGCCACGATGTCCTCGTCGACGTCGATGGTCGTGACACGTCCCTTCTCGCCGACCAGGTGGCCGAGGAGCGCGGCGTTGAAGCCGGTGCCCGCACCCAACTCCAGTACGTTCTGGCCGGGTTGGACGTCGAGCTGTTCGAGCATCATGCCGACGATGTCGGGCTGGGACGCACAGCTGATCGGGGCGCCGGTCTCATCGAGTTTGGTGTTCACCGGGGCGTTGGAGTACGCCGCTTCCAGCGGGGCGTCCGGTACGAAGAGGTGGCGCGGAACGGTCCGCATGGCCTGTTCGATCTGAGGGCTGTGCACGTTCCCCTCCGTCACCAGCTCGTCGACCAACTTGGTGCGCAGCCGGTCGGCGGCCGTCTCATCCACGGTGGTGCCGTTCACGTCGCCGACCGTAGTGTTCTCGGCCCCCGACTTCGGGGTGGACGCGGTGTGCTCACTCATTCCCATGACTGCTTCTTTCGCGAGAGTGGACAGGGTGTTCTGGTCCTCACGTACGAGGCCCAGGCGGTTCCAGTGGAAGATCACGTGATGGGCCAGGACAGCCCGTATCCCTCGCCCCAGCTCACCTTGCTGGTTGAGGTGGGCGAGGCCCTGGCCGAGCCGCTCGCAAGCGGCTATCCACTCGGCCAGGTAGGCGAGTCGGCCGCCCGCCACCAATCCGGTCGCCGGGCCGCAGTCGACCGTCATCAGCCGATGTGCAGCCGTCCGCGTGCTCTCCGGCAGCGAGCCCGGGGCGGGGAGACGTTCGGCGGCGACCTTCGCCCACACGTCGCCCTGCTCGTACCAGTCAAGCCCGGCCGCGCGCATGGCCACGCTGGGCAGCAGGAGCGCGAGCTCACGGCGCCCGAGGCGTCCGGCCTTCGCACGTGTCCGGTCCTGAAGGACGAGGAGACTGTCGTCGTGGAAGAAGGCGTGCCCGATCTCCGTTCCGGCCGGGCCGCCGAAGGCGTGTGTTTCCGGCTCGTAGATGCCCGTGGTCCAGGTACGCAGGTCTCCCGCGCCGGCCAGGCGGTGAAGTGTGACGTCCAGACCGTGCACGGTTTCGCTGTCGGTGGGCTGGAAGCGCAGCCGCCACGTGGGGTGTTTGCGGACGAAGGACCACTGGGTGAGACCCAAGTCCGTGAAGGCGGGCAGCAGGTGAGCCGCAGCGATGTCCTCGGCGTTCTCCCAGTGAGTGAACTCGATGACGCGCTGTGGCCAGGCGGTGGTGGTCACGGGGCCCCTTCTCCGTGTCGTCAGTGGATGAGCAGGCAGGCGTCCCAGCCGGAAACGGCGGGGCGTTGGGCCTGGTAGCTGTGGAGCGCGAGGGCTATGCCGGCCGCCCCTTCGAGGAGCCCGATGTCCCCTCCGCCGGGTGTGGCAAGCAACTGGTCGGCGAGAACCGTGGGCGGATGCGCGGTGATCGGCGAGATCAGCTCCGGCAGGCATTCCTGAAGCCCGGCGGTGACGGCGTCCTCGGCTGAGCGTTGCGTGAGGTAGGCGAGCCCGGCGAACCCGTGGCACAACGACAGGTCTGCGGTCTGATGGCGCTGGGCAGGGTGCGTCATGGCCTGGAGCAAGGCTTGTTCGGCGTTGCGCTGCCGGGCAAGGTCGTCGGTGGCCAGCGCGGCAAGCTGCTGGGTGCGTGCGAACCCGGCCGTCCCGTAGCACCAGGAAGGGCGTGCAGGTCCAGCCCCTGGGAGCTCGTTCCCCAGCTGTGCCCGGGTGATCCAGTGCGGCCACCACACTCCCGTCGACGGGTGTTGCTGCCACCGGTCGAGCCAGGAGCAGATCCGGCCGATCGCCTCCATCTGCCCGGGGACGGTGATGCCCCGCAGTGCGGCCAGGGACAGGAGGGCGAGCGGCCCGCTGATGCCGTGCGCGACCCCGTTGTTGGCGTGGCCGCCCGGGAACTCTGCCGGGGACGGCTTCCCGGATGGCGCCAGGTCGCTCCACCACCCCGGCAGGCTTTCCCCTCCGTGGCGCACCGGCTCCGTGAGCCGCACCAGGTAGGCGAGGACGTCACGTGCCAGGTCGGCGTGCTCCTCTCGCCGCAGCAGCAGAGCACCGAGACCGGTCAGCCCGCGGATGGTGTCGAACTCCGCGAGCGCAGGCCACCGTCCCGCATCCATCCGGGCGTGCGCCTTCTCCAGCCGGCTGCGGACCAGCGCACGTACGTGTTTGTCGAGCGTGGCGAGGGCACGTCCGTACTGCCCGGGACGGTCCTCGGCGGCCAGGTGCACGACGAAGGCGAGCGCGGGGACCCCGTAGTAGAGGTGGCTGTCGTCGCCGCCCACCGCCTGCTCCGCTGCGGCACAGGCGAGCCAGTCGTGGGCACGCTGCCAGGTGCCGTCACCGCTGCGGGCCCGCTCGATGTGCAGCAGGGCCACGCCGAGCGCACCGTGCGCCAGCGACTGGGGCCACCACCCCTGGGACAGCGGGAGGTGACGCACCTCGGTGGGCGACGCGAGGCGGTCGGCGAGAACATCGGCCGCTGCGCGGGCCTCTTGGCGAAGGTCGGTGGTCTGTGTCGTCATCGCTGCCTGGCCTCCGATGCGCGGGCGGCAGCGCGAGCGAGCCGCATACAGGTGCGTTCGTCGTCCTTGTTGATCCCGGCGGCCCGGATGTGGTGGGCGTGCAGAAGGGAACCGAGCACGGCCTCCGACCGAAGACTGTCGTCCCCGTCCACCAAGGCCCGATACGCGGCCAGCACGCGGGCACGCTCGTCCCACGCGTGCACGAGGGCGGCCCCGCCGGGCAGCGCCTCCAGCACGGCCCGGCCCGTTCCCGGACTGGCCAGCCGTGCAACCTCGTCGACTTCGGCACGGTTCAACGCCCGGGGCCCGGCGACCTTTCCGTACTTGATCAGCCACTCCATGCCCTCGGCCAGGCTCCCTGTGAACGCGGCGGCAATCGCGCAGAAGTTCGCGGCGGTGAGCGCCCGCGGAGTACGCCCGTGCGGGTGCGTGAACTGCACGGCCAGGACCCGGGAATCGGCGGCGAAGACCTCTTCCGCAGCGGCCATCAGAGGACCGCGCCCCCACCGACCGGTCTCCGGATAGGTGGTGGCGAACTTCAGATCACTGACGAGACCGGCACCCCGTAGTCGGGCTACCCACTCGCTGACCCGTGTGACTGCCACCCCGACGTCGGTGTCCTGGGGGACGGCGAGACGCAGCCGAAGGTGCGGGCGCGGGTCCTGGTAGCGCAGAAACCACCAGGCCGGTGCGCTCTCCCACCTGGCCAGCAGATCCGGCAGGTGGTGGCCCAGAATTTCAGCCTGCCGCTCCGGATGCCCGTAGAGCTGGACGAGCAGCCACGGGGACGAACCGGGCAGGTGCCCATGATCACGGGAGAGCATCCGCTCCTCGGCCACCGGCGGCACCACCGGCCAGGCTGGGACCCGGGTCGCGGAAAGGGGAACGACGACTTCGTGAGCACGCCCACCGAACCAGCCGCTCCCGCGCACGGCGGATTCGGTCAGGACGGCGGTCGGGGATGACGCGAGGTGGGCGCGCAGGATCGCACGGTGGGCACTCTGCGAAAGATCCAGCGGCAGGCACTGGTCTCCCTCCGTCAGCGACACCGCCGAAGGCACACGCCGGAGACCCCGCCACTCCTCCACCGCCGTATGCCACTGCGCCCATGACGCCGACGGGCCGGGAACGTCCTGGGTGTGCAGCAGCCACCGAGCCCGGGAGAGCACCGCACGCCCGTACCGCACCCGCGGCAGGTACGGCAGCGCCGCAGCGGCCCCCCACGCGAAGTCCGTCACCACCGCCGACTGGGCCCGGCTGATCTCGGCAAGGAACCGTACGAGCGGCGGAGTGTGCGCCCGAAGATCGAGCGCGTGCAGCACGTGCGGCTCGACCACCCGCCTGCGGGACAACGACACCACGTACAGGCGGCTGCGGTCACAGCCCACCGCCAGATCATCCAGGCTGATCGACTCCGCCCCGTCGGGCCGGTACTCGGCGACGCTGACCACGCAGGACAACACCTGCGGTACCCGGGCGACCGTGGCGTGATTGCGGTTGAGTGGCGGGAAGGACAGCTGCACCGGCAGCGCCCCCGGGGTGTTCGTCGGCAGGTTCCCCAGAACCGTTGCGGCACGGGCACGGTCGCCGCCCTCCAGGAGGTCGAGGAAGCGACCACTCGTCGTGCCGATGCCCCGCGTCGGATGCACGGCGGAGAGCACGAAGTCCCCCTGGTCCAAAGCGACTTCCGAATCTGCCCCGATCTCGAAGACGACTTCCATATGCGGCGGCACCCGCATCTCGTCCCGATCGCCGCCGATCTCAGCCACCTGCCGGTCATCCAGGACGACTTCCTGCCCACCTGTCAGGACAGCGGTCTGGGCGAGGGCCAGCAGGAGCTGTTCCCGCTTCGTCAGGGGTTCGCGCGGCTCGACCTCACTGTCCAGATAGCCGGGAGGAAAGCCCAGCCCTACATCCGGGTCGACGACGTCGCGCAGTGGGACCAATGAACCGATGCCGTACTTCTCGAAGAAGCGCACGTGGTACGCCTTCCAGCCCGGCGTACCAAAGGGCGCCGGCGACAGCCGGGCCAGCACGGTCGCCGCCGACTCGGCCTCGCGGAGAACCTGTTGGGGCAGAACCACCGAACTGTCCAGACGCAGGTTCACCGCCAAAGGCCGCTCGGCGCCTCGCCGCACCATCCTGTGGTGGAGCGCACCCCGCAGACGCCGCCCGTCGGACGCGGCGAGGGCCTGGTTGTGCTGCCGCACCCCCCTCCACATCGCCCGAGCCTCCTCGAACTGCGCTGCAACGCCGCCGAGTTCCTGAGCTTCTGCGGATGCGACGGTCTGGAGGAGGTGACCGAGCGGGTCGAGCGTGGTGGACGGAGCATGGAGCGCCGTCACGAGCACTCCGCTGCGCACAAGGTTCGCCAGCAAACCCTGAAAACGCTCCACAGGAACCTGGTCGAACTCGGCGCGCATCTTCTGCGCGAGAACCTCGAACACGATCGGCGACTGGGCCTCCTCCACCGCAGCCCGAACCGCGGAGGTGTACCGCAAGGACACCTCAGCAGGCGGACGACAGCCCGGGAGGTTCGAGGGCGGATAGGGAACGACCAACCGGCGCCCCCGGACGAAGGCCGCCATGTTCGCCACTACAGGAAGGCCGAGCAACAGAGCCGGATCGTCCTCAAGACGGCGAACGAGACCGGTGACCCACACGTCATCCACCACGGCCACAGCGCGGTGCCACGCCCCCCAACGCACCTGAGTACGTGTACCGAACGTGGCGGGGGCAACGCCGGCGGCCACCCCGTTCGGTGTCGCCCGCCCCGTGATCCGCTGCACGTATCGCATCAGCGACACCAACGTGCGGCGGACCTGCCGCGCGTCCCGCGCCGACTCGGCGCACAGGGTGTCCAGGTGCCGGGCGAAGCCCGGACTGGACTGCTCCACCAGCTCGGCGACCTCCTTGTGCGCCCACACCGCCCGCAACCACTCATGCCACCGCTGTACTTCAGCCGGAGAGCCGTCGGATACCTCCGGCAGAGGCGGCAGCGGCAGACGGGCATAGCGGGCCGCACGGACGAGCGCGGGACCTGCGCTCTGGTACAACACGTCGCGCCTCATGCTCTTGAGCCCTCCTGCTTCCGATTCGGGTGCTGGTGCTGGCCGGGCGGAGCAGATCCGCTCGGCCAGCACCAGGTGATGCGTGCGGGTCAGGCCACGTTCGTGGCGCAGGACCCCTTGCAGCTCGGCTTGCATCCGTCGTCGGTCAGGTTGATCAAGCTCGCGGAGCCGTCACCGGACTCCAGGACGCTGATGTCCAGATCGAAGGCGTCGTCGGGCGCCGGGCGGGTGGTTCGGGAGGTTGTGCCGTCCATCGGGATCTCCTCGGGGATTGAGAGGACGGGCGGATAGGTCAGGCGACGTTCGTCGCGCAGGGGCTGGAGCAGGTGCTGCCGCAGTTGTCGTCGGTGAGGTTGATCAGCGCGGCAGCTCCGTCGCCGGATTCCAGGACGCTGATGTCGAGGTCAAACGCGTCGTTGTCCGTGTTCATGTGCCGTTCTCTCCTTCGTTTTCGATGGCCAAGAGGCCATTTCTGCGGTGGTGCCGTCGGAAGGACGGCACCCGAGGCGGTCAGGTGGACAGCCCCAAAACTGTGGTGTGGCCGCTGTCGCAGGGAGGGACGGGCTGCGAGGGCGGGTGGCGGAGTGCGGCGGGTGTCCGTCGACGGGGAGGAAGCGCCACGCGTACAGCAGGTGCACCGCGTGCGTCCGGTCGTGCGTACCCAGGTTCTGGAGCGTCCTGTACGCGTATGTGCGGGCCGTTGAGGCGGAGATCCCCAGGGCCTTGGCGGCGTCGTAGATGTCACCGCCAGCGGCCAGGATGCTCATGATGCGGAGCTTCTGGGCGGGCAGGACCGGGCGCTCACCGTCCGGCAGTGGCGGCAGCGGCAGCAGCCCGAGCCGGTAGGAGACGCCGACCACCGCCGGGCGGGGCCGGGCACCGACCCGGTCCCGGACCCGGCGCAGGTGCACCTTGACCGTGTGCATGGTCATGCCGAGCCGCCGGGCGATGGCACGGTTCGTCAGACCCAAGGCGGCCAGGCTCAGGACGTCGACCTCACGAGCGGCCAGCACGGGCGTCGCGGACGGAACTGCCGGGAGCCCGGGAGCCCCGCCGTCGATGAGCTGGCTCATGCCGCGCTCCCGACCAGTTGCCCCAAGAGCACCGGCTCTTCGTCGCCCGGCGGATCGTCCCCGCCTGGGGTGCCGTTCGGGACGGGGACGTACCGGCGGCGCAGTGCGTCGTACGCGACGGCGGCGGGCGGCAGGCCCACAGTGGCCCGCCGGGAATCCAACTCCTCCGGCACACTCACCGGCAGCCGCACCAGCTGACCGCCCGCGTCCAGGCGGTGCTGCGTCCCATACAACTGGAGGTGTCCGGCGCCCACGAGACAGCGGTCGTGCAGGTGAGCCCACTGCTGAATCGGCGCTTCCTGCCGCCTCACGGCCTCCGTCAGCAGGCGCAGGGCCAGCCGTTGAAGTTCAGGGTCATGATCGGCGTGCAGGGCCAGTCTCCAGGCCGCCTTCGCACCGGCCGCGCCGACGAGGGAACGGCCGAGCCACCCGTGACCGCCGAGCAGACGCCGCAGCACCCCCGCATTCGCCCGGGTCCGATGGATACCTAACCGGGTTTCCTCGTCGCTGAGTTGACCCCGTGCGAACCGTTCCCGGAAGGCGCGGGAGGCGTCCGCTCGCTCCTGGAGGTCACGGGCGATGTCGGGCCGGTGGGGTGTCGTGTTCATCGTCGGATTCCGTTCGGCGGCAGCGTGTAGGGGAGAGGCGTCCCGGTGTCGTCAACCACCAGGTCCAGAACGTCCAGGAGAGTGGTGGCCAGGCGGACGACATGACCGCGAGCATGCGAGGGGGAAGGCAGTTCGTCGCTCACCGCGAACAGCCGACGCATCTCGTCAGTCGGGAAGGGGAGTCCGCTGTGCCGCACGACCCGGGCGAGCAGCACAGCGGCCTGCCGGAACTCCTCGGCAAGCGAATCGACGTCGGCCGGGGAGAGGTGTACGTCCTCATCGAGTACGGCGTTCAACGCGTCGTAGACGTGGTCGCCGATCGGCTCGCTCCTGACGGAACGGCGCAGCGACGTCAGGAGCGTGTCCAGCGTCGCGTCGTCGGTCGCGAACCGCTGACCCAGCGGCGAGTGCGCGGCTACGTCGGTGACGGCCACCATCACGACCTCCCCGCGGGGAGCTGGAAGGAACACCATGTCCGCGTGCCGCACTCGCTGACACCCCAGTCGTCCGCAAGGCCATCAACCAGATACAGACCCCGACCGCTTTCATCGTCGTCACTCACGGGGCGCAGCCGTGCCGGAGTCGAGGAGCCGTCGGTCACCTGGACATGCAGCTTGTCGGCGGAGTACGACACCCGCAGTTCGACAGGGTGCTGCGCCTTCCCGTGCCGGATGGCATTGGTGACCAGCTCCGACACGACCAGCGTGGCAACATCGACCAAATCGTCGAGCCTCCAGTGACGCAGTTTTGCGGTCGTGATCCGCCGCATCTGCCCGACGCGAGACTCCTCGGGGGCAAAGGCCACGGCGAAGCCGTCTCGTACGTCTCGTCTGAGCGGTATGAAGGTCGAGGCGAGCGTGGTCGCCGGTGCACTCACCACTGCCCGCTCCCGCCCACCGGGACCGCACGTCGGGCCGCCGCGTCCGGAACGAACCCTTCAGGGAGGACGAACCGGGGCTGGCCCAGTGCCCGCCAGCACACCCGGTCCCCGGTGAACGCCGTCCGTGCGTGGAGCCACCGGCTGTTGTCCAGCACGTACCCCTGCCCCGGCAGGAGCGGCAACCGCACCTGCTGGCGCTGGAGCGCGGTACGGAGCACCGGGAGGTGAGGTTGCACGATCGGGCTGAACCGGGCCAGTCCGTCCAGCCGCAGCCGTACGGCCACCCGATGGTCGTCGTAGACGGTGAAGACCTGAGACGGATGCCCGTCACCACCGCCGAAGTAGGCGGTGCACCGCTGGCTGAGCACCCGGACCGACGTGGGGGAGCGCGTGAGGAGGTCGGCGTGCACAGCACGCCCGTCAACGAGAATGCTGTCGCCGCCGCTTTCGGCGGCCTGCCCGCAGACCAGCAGCATCAGCCGGGGCGGAACCGGGATACCGGAGCGTTCGGTGTGCGGTTCCAGGCCACCGTTCCCGAGCCCCGCGAACCCGGCACGCCCCGCATGTCGGCGGGTGTCGCGCAGGGTGGTGAGGCCGTCGGAGTCGGAGTCGCGATGCGCGGCGACCGTCATGATCCGGGCGGCCAGCGCCAGGACATCGGTACGCGAAGCGACCCCCGTCAGCACCACGAGACCGCTGTCGCGCAGCCCCGCAGTGATGCGGTCTGTCGCGCCGGGAAGGGAAGCGTTGACGCAGTGGTGGGCCAGAGCTGCTTGCGTCTGCTGCGGGGGAAGACGGCGCATCACGTGACTCCTTGGCGTGGGTTGGAACACCAACCTGGAACGGTGTCGGCCGGGGGTAAAGCGACAGATTGTCGACTCGGCCAAATCGCCCACAACGCACGCCTGTTGCCGCTTGCGTGCTACGTTCCGAAGACTCCCCAACCGCTGTGACCGTGAGGGACCGCGATGGCCTACACGCCTCCCACCTGGCCCGTCTCCGTCAAGGGTGTCGCCCTGGACGCACATGGCCGGGTGCTGCTGCTGAAGAACGAACGCGAAGAGTGGGAGCTGCCCGGCGGACGCCTGGAACCCACCGACCTCTCCCCGGAGGAGACGGTGGTCCGCGAGGTCAGCGAAGAATCCGGGTGGGTGGTCAAAGCCGGGCCCCTGCTGGACGTCTGGATCTACCAGCCGCTCCCGGAAACGAACCCGGACCGCCGCGTCGTGATCGTCACCTACGGGTGCACCGTCCTCACCCCCGACACCGCACCCGTCCTGAGCCACGAACATAAGCAGATCGGCCTCTTCACCGCGGGCGAAGTCTCCGCACTGCGCATGCCCGACGGCTACAAGCAGTCCATCGCCACCTGGTACCAGACTCAGGAGTAGCGACCTATGAGCGACCGCCAGGAAGCGAGGGGGCCGTCGGCCCGCCACGCCCTGTGGCACTGGGCAACACCCCAGGCTCAACTGCTCCTCGCGGCCCGTGAACTCGGGCCCATCCTGCGGTTCTACCGGGCTGTGCACGGCATCAACCAGACCGAACTTGGCACCCTGCTCGGCTACGACAAGACGATGGTCTCGGCCATGGAGCTGGGCAAACGCGCCCTGAACGACACCACCGCCCGCCGCCACGTTGCAGAAAGACTGCGGATTCCCCCGCACGTCCTTGGCATCACCGACCCCGCCGACACCGACCACCGGGCGATGCTCCAGTTCGGGCAGTCCACCGTCCGCCTCGCCGAGATCGCCCGTCAGTCCGGCCACGCCTCCGAAGCCGTCGCCGAACTGTGGCCGCTGGTGGCCCGCCTGGAAGCCCGCGTCGAAGACGGACACACCGAACGCGACGTCCTGCGCCTCCTCGCCGAAGCACGCGTCGGACTCGGCGTCGCCCTCGGCAACGTACTGCCCGAGGAACGCCTGCCCACCGCAGCGAGCTGGACCGGCAAGAGCCTCCAGATCGCCCACTACTTCGACGACCCCGCCTTCACCTCCCAAATCCTGCGGATGCACGGCAACGAACTCCGCAAAGCCCACCTGACCGGGGCCGCAGTCCACCGCCTGCAACAGGCCGTCACCCTCGCCCCGGACGACACCGCCCGCGCCGCCGCCCTGCCTCTTCTCGCCCGCGCCGCCGGCGCCCTCCACGACCAGAACCTGTTCGACACGGTGGTGCGCGAGACGGACCGGCTCCTGGAGCGGGCCGAGCACACGTCGCTGTTCAACCCGTTCGCCCTCCACGAGATCCGACTCCGCGGCCTCGTCTCGACCGGACGGCAGGACATCGCCATAAGGCTCGTCGACCAGACACCGGACCACGTGGGAACCGGCGCGCAGTGGGCCGTGATCGCCCGCATCACCTGCGCCCGCGTACGACTCCTCGGCGGGGACCACACCGGAGCCGAAGACTCCCTCACAGCAGCCCTCACCGAAGCAGTCCGCCAACGCCTCCCGCACCAACTGCAACGCATCATCCGCACGGCCGCCGACCACCTTCCCGACGTACGGGACGCAGCAGGGACGGCCCTTGACGGCATACGGCGCGAGATGGCCGCGTAGGGCAACCGGCACCGCTCTCCGGACACTGGCAAAGACGCTGCCCGACCCGGCCTGCTTGTCCACCAGCTCCGTCTGCTGGTCCAACTGGTGCTTCGCGCCCAGCGGCCCAGGTGCATCAGGGTCGAACGCGGTGTCGAATCTGGTTACTTCGGTCAACATGAGAGTTCCTGACGGCAGGCGCTGTTACGGGCGGCATGTGACGTTCGGAAGGTTCGACAGCGTGCTGCTTCCGCAGGTATCACCGCCATCGCACGACGGGTGCCACCCGCATCTCATCCGCGTGCCGCAGACACACAGGTGCTCGGGTGGAGTGCGTGACGGGGGCTCCAGCGCAACCGGTCGGGCACTGATCCAGGTGGTCAGAGTCCCCGAGCGGGTGAGAACTCCGTGCCTATCCCCGAGAAGCTCGCAGTATGGAAGACGCCCTCAACCGACCCGACGCAGGCGGTGAACACCGCAGAGACCACCTGGTAGTGCCGCGGGGATACCACTGGGATGACACCTTCGCGCCATCTCGCCACAACTGGCCTGCACAACAAGCCGCTTGAGGTATTCATGAACGCGACGGAAGCGTCCTGTTTGAGCTCGCAGCCACCTGCCGAGCAGGCCGAAAGGAACCTGTCGCCATGGCGGGGAAGACACTGCTCTGGTCACTCACCACGGCCACGGGCACGACCTACAAGATGTTCAAGCACGCCTACGAGCGCACCGCGCGGGAAATGGCCCGAGACTCCGGCGACCAGACCCTCCGATCCGCCACCGTCTCGGAGCAGACCTACCGCCGATGGACATCCGGGAACATCCAGACGCTCCCCGCACAGCCAGCACCGCTCGTTCTCGCCCGCATGTTCCCCGGCTGCACCGCGCGGCAACTCCTCGACACCCCAGAATCCCCGGCTCGAACCCACGCTGTGGAAATGCATCACGCACCTGCGCCCTATGGAGGCACTGGCCCTCTTCTGCCTCCGGCGGAGTCCACACCGCACCGGTATACGTCCGGAGTCCCGGGCGCTGAGACGGCTGGCCCCTACCGTGGCCCAAGCGACGAGCGGGCCCAGCAGTTCGGCACTTCTCCTGCGCCCGTCTTCCACCGCGAAGACGACTGGATCGACATGTTCCGACGCCGCGTCGACAGGACCCTTGCCGCCGGAAGCGTCAGTTCCCGTCAACTCGACCTCCTTGACGAACGACTCCTCCTCCACCGCCACCAGTACATAAGCCGCCCCCCGCGCGAAATGCTCATGGCACTGCTGGAAGACCTCCGAGAAGTACAACTGCTCGCCTCCGAGCGGCAGCCCGCCGCAACCCAACTGCGGCTCTCCGAGATGACGTCAGTCCTCGCGACCCTCGTCGCCGACGCCCTGATGAAACTCGGCAGCCTCCGCCAGGCCAGCGACTGGTACGCCACCGCGCTGACTGCCGCGGACGACAGCCGGAACCTTGACATGAGGGCGCGAGTCCGGGTTCAAGCCGCCATGCTCCCGTACTACTACGGGCCCCTCGACGAAGCCGTCCGACTGGCGGCAGAAGCCCGCACCCTCCTCCAAGAACAAGGAAGCGGCGCATCCACCCTTGCCTTCGCCGCAGCGGCCGAGGCCCGCGCCCGCGCCCGAAACGGCGACACAGAGGGCGCCTTGCGCATCATGCATCTCGCCGAGGACGCCTTCGCATCCGCCGCCCCCACACAGGCGACAGACGCATGGGCCTTCCCCGAACGCCGTTTCCTGCTCTACCTCAGCGGCATCCTCACCTACCTCAACCACACCCGCGAGGCGGAAAAGATCCAGAATCGCGCCCTCAGCCTCTACGCCGCCCAGCAAGGCAGCATCGACCCCGCACTGCTGAACATCGAGCGCGCACTCTGCCTCGCCAGGGATCATCACCTCAGCGAAGCCTTCACCCTCGCCGGCCGCGCCTACCTCGACGTACCCGCCGACCACCGCACACAGATCCTCGGGGCCAGAGCCCAAGACGTCCTGAACGCCGCACCACAGCAGATGCGCACCGTCCGAGCAGGCATTGAACTCCAGGAGATCCTGGCCCTGCCCCGCGGAAGCCAGTGACACACCTGCTCGACATCCCGCAGCCTGTCCCTATGACAGCACCGATCCACGGCGGCTACACCGAACACGAGATGACCGACCTGTTGACCCGCACCTGTGAAGCAGCAGGTCTCGACGCCACCGGGGCCGTCCTCCTGAGAGGACAGACAAACGCCGTCCTGCGACTCGCACACGACCCCGTCGTGGTGAAGATCGCCAGAAAGGGAACCCCGGCAACCACCGTCACCCGCACCGTGCGCTTCGTGCAGTGGCTCATGGAACTCGGCTTCCCCA
Source organism: Streptomyces sp. NBC_00237 (assembly GCF_026342435.1). Classification (NCBI taxonomy): domain Bacteria; kingdom Bacillati; phylum Actinomycetota; class Actinomycetes; order Kitasatosporales; family Streptomycetaceae; genus Streptomyces; species Streptomyces sp. NBC_00237. Next base: position 700,444 of record NZ_JAPEMT010000004.1, read on the forward strand.
CCGTCCCCCTACACCGCCCCGACCTTCAACCAGTTTCTCTCGGTGAACAGTCGGCCACCCTGTGGACGTACCTGCACCAGCCCAGCCACCCCGTCGCCGCGCAAGCCCTCGCGAAACCCCTCAGCACCCTGCACAGCCTCGGAAACCCACCCGTCCAGCTTCCTCACCTCGACGTCTGCACAGCGATCCGCCGCTCCCTGAACGCGACCACCACCCTGCCGCAAGATGACTTGGACTACCTACACAAGCGCGTCGACACCCTCGACCGCCAACTCGCCGAAGTCCGCTTCGAGATGCCCCGTTCAGTTCTCCAGGGCGACCCCCAGCACGGCAACGCACTCCACGACGGAGATCGAGCAGTCCTCTGCGACTGGGACAGCGCCACCATCGGACATCCGGAATGGGATCTCGTTACCGTCGAAGTGCATTGCCGCCGCTTCGGCTACGACACTGCCCACTACGCCAGTTTCGCTGACGCCTACGGCTGGGACATCCGGCAGTGGGCGGGGTACCGGGTACTTCGCGACCTGAGGGAACTTCGCATGATCACCACAAACGCCCGCAAAGCCACCCATGAGCCCGCAAAGGCGGCGGAAATTCGGAGCAGGATCGCAGCAGACCGTTCTGGCGATCATCACTTGCGATGGAACATCCTTTAGCCCACGGAGGCCCGGCCCCAGAGCCCACCCACCACTGGTTGAGCGCAGGGCAGTGCTCACCACCGCCTCACGTGAGTCGGTGGTGAGCACTGGCCACAGCTGCCGCACCGGTCGGCCCCGAGTGGAACGTTCCACTCGGCCCACCGGCCGCAAGGCGGCAGGAGCGGGGAACGTTCCCCGGTGGTATTAGCCCTGGAGCGTAGTGATGTCTGCTGGTTCTGCCGGTTCTGCATGACGGACAGAGGGCTCAGGCGCGGACTCGCTGCGGTAGAGCCACTCCGGGAGCAGCTGGTGGACGACCGGCAAGGCCATCACTCGGGTGATGCCTGCCGCGACCGCCACTGCCACCGCCACACCGGCAGTGGACTGCGGAATCCCGGACGCGTCGATGATCAGCGGCAGTGCAGCCGCGACACCCAGGAGGGTCTGAAGGCCGGTACGAAGGGTTCTCTGGTTGGCGTCGGACATGAGGGTGTCTCCTACTTCGCGGGAATCTTGAGGGTCTGGCCCGGGTGGATGGTGAATGGCTTGACGATGTTGTTCTCGCGGGCGAGGGCCTGCCAGTTCACGCCGAGCCGCTCACCGATTCCGGAGAGGGTGTCGCCGCCGCGCACCGTGTACGTCGAAGAACCGGAAGCACCCGGCTTGCCCTTGAGCCGGGCGGCGACGTGCTGACGGAGCCCGCTCATGGCGAAGCCCTTCGGATCGACCTTCCCCGGCTGCCACTCCAGGTGACCGATGACGCTCGCCGCACCCCAGCCGTGCGCCCGGCACAGGGCCGTCGAGACACGCTCGATGGCCTCCAGCTGGGCCGCCGTCCACGGGTCACGGCCGTCGCCGAGGTTTTCGCATTCCCAACCGTAAAAGTGCGGATTGCCGTCTTTGTCGGCCCTCGCCGCGCGGGGCAGCGGCTTCTCGGCGATGACCGCCTGGAGGACCGCGCTGTCGCCCTTGCCCGCATGATTCGCCCGGCCGTGGCCGATCAGGTAGACCGTGCCGTCCTTCGCGATAACCCCATGGCACAGAGGGCCCGGCAGGTCCGAGTACCCGTTCTCGCAGATGCTGACCGTGCTGTTCGTTCCAGACGTGACGGTGTGGTGGATCATCACCCCGTGCGTCGGCCCCCATGGACCCTTCGCGTTGCGGTTGTGGGTTTGCCAGCCGGGCCGCTCGATCACGCGGACGCCTTCGGCCTGTAGTGCTGCGACCAGACGGTCAGCAGTTAGTGGTGTCGCCACCTTGGTACTCGAATCTCCCCGCGCCCGAGTCGTCCCGTGGTGCTTGCTGGTGGTCCCTACTTCGCGGTGCCCGCCGAGAGCAGCCACAGCTGCAACGCCATCAGCAGCAGCGGCGCGACGAACGAGCTGATCACCAGACGACGTGTTGCCGCAGCCGCGGCTTGGTCCTCGCGCCGCTGCCCCTCGCCGCGCTCGGTGATCTGGTCGTGCTCGCTCCGCAGGCCGGCGAGCCCAGCCTCGACCTGTCCGATGCGTTGCTCGGTTGCCCGCTGGTCGGCCCGGTAGACGTCCTGCGTGACCACCTGGTCCAGGCGGGCGGCGAGCTGGGCGAGGTCACCGCGCAGGTCCTCGCGCAGTTGTGAGACGGCGCGGTGCAGCTCCCACAGGGTGGGTTCGGCGCTTGGCGGCACGGACACCGCAGTCCTCCAACAGCCCCACGCCTGCACGTCAGCCTACGGGGGCGGGGACCACACCTGAACGTTTAGGTGTGCTAGCCCACCCCAACATCGAAATCAATACTAGCTTTGACCCTTATAACTTGAAGGGTTCCCCCCCCGGGGGGGTGTCCCGTCTAGTAGATTGGGAGTCACCCGCCAACAACAGATGTGAAGTTCAGCATCAACTTCTCATCAATTTATGCATCTCTGACCGCCAACAGAGCTGCCTTCAATCCCGGTAGAAAGCCCTGCTCCGGCTCAGGCTGGAGCAGGGCTTCCGGGAGCGGGCACCGTACGGCTGGCGACCACGGTGTTGAGACCACCGTGGTCGCCAGCTACAGCAGGACGTCCGCGAGCTTGCCGATCAGCGTAGAGACGACTGCCGCTACAACGATCAGAGCGAGATTGCGGCGCCCAAGCTTTCGGGGCAGCTCCTTGATGTGCTTGCGCATGGTGATCCTCTCAGCTCAAGCCTTGGACAAGCCAAGGACAAATGGCGAGAGAGGGCGCCGAGTGCAAGGCACCTGCGAATTCTATGAGCTGATGTCAGTGACGTCTGGTGTATGCCGACATCTGCGGTATCTAAATTTTCGGCACGCCATGATTCAGTAAAAGGGAATGCAGGGCTAGGGGATTCCTGATAAAGGGACGGGTTGATTTGGTTGTCCGTGTTACCCCCTATCGGCCGTCGATCAGCTGTTCCGCGAGGAACGGAGAGAACGTTCCCGCAGGCACGTCCGGGGCTGTGCCGCACATGCCATCGGAGTCGCCCGGCACCTTGATCCACAGCAGGTACTCGGCCCCGCCTACCCCGATGCTGCTCGGCACCCCGAGACGCCGCCCGCCCGGGTTGCAGTAGTCGACGTGCTGCCCGGCTCCGTCCATCGCACCGTTCCCGTTGCGGGACGTGTCGATCACGAACCGCACCCCTGGCACGCCCAGCCCTGCCAGCGCCTGGGAAACCTGCGTCCCGTACGTCGCCGAGATGTCGGTCGCGTCGAAGTTCGACACCCCCACCGCGAAGCCCTTCGTCGCGGCCACTCCGGCAGCGGCCAGCCGGGCGGACATCTCCTGCGGCTTGATCCACGTGGCATTCCCGCCGTCGAGGTAGGCCCGCACGTGCGGCAGCTTCCCCAACGCCTCCGCGGCGTACTTGATCAGCCCTAGCCGTTCAGCCCGCGCCGTGTCGTCCCGCAGTCCCTGGATCTGGGCAAGCGCGTCAGGTTCGACGATCACTAGCGCGGGACGGTCTCCGATGCCGGCCGCCACGGCATCAACCCACGTGCGGTACAGCTCAGCGGACTTCGCGCCGCCGTGGCTCTCCCCACCGTTGTCCCGGTTGAACACGTTGTAGACGGCGAGGATCGGCAGCAGCCCGGCCGCCGCAGCAGCGGACACGTAGGTGTCCACGTCAGCCTGCACGTCCTTGTTCCAGTCGCCGAACCACTTCGCCGTCGGCCGCCGCACCAGCCCACGGGTGATCTTGTCGACGCGCGGGTCCTTCGGATAGTCACGCACCCACTTCGCCGCGTTCGAGTCCGCGTCAACGAAGAACCCCTCCCTCGGCGTGGAGCAGGTCAGACGGACCTCGGTCAGGTGCACGGTGACGCTGGTGCCCTGCCCGATCTGGAAGCTCACCTGCCCCTTCTCGGTGTCGAGTTCGGAGACGAACGAGTAGTAGAAGTGCTTGTCGACCGCAGACAAGGTCACCCTCTTGTCCAGAGTGACCGTCCACGGGTCCGTACCCAGGCCGACCTGGGCTCGCAGTGCGGTGCCCGGCTGGCTGGCCCGTGCGGTGAACGAGAACGTGTACGTGCAGCCCTTCCGCAGCACGATGCCGTCCTGCCCGAACGGGGCATCCCACAGGTTCACCGCCTCCGTGGTCGCGGTGGCCTCCGCCCCGGTTCCGGGGGCTGCGAGGGTGACCATGGCGGGATCGCCCGCCCACCAACCCGTGGTGCCGTTAGTGAAGTTGGAGTTGGAAACGAGATCCGCGTACACGGCGGCCATCAGGTGCTCTGCTCTCTTGGGTTACTTGACGTAGGAGACGCGCAGCTGCGGCGGGCGGGCGGAGCCCACACCGTCGAACTTGCCGTAGAACGTCTTGTTGGTGGTGTTGGGGTCCAGGGAGATCCCCCGGAACGTCTTCGGGTCGAAGATCGACGTGATGTCGACCCACTTCCCGCTGGAGCGCGCCCAGTTGCCGACCGTCTTGGCCGCGCCCTGGGTGGCGAACTTCGTGGGACGGGCTCCGTGGGTGTGGGTCTTGACGACGGCGGTGCCACCGGATGCGAAGTACCAGTGATTCGCGTACAGGTAGACCTCCACCTTGAGGACCTTCGCCCCCGCCAGATCAGCGGCGATGTTCCCGGCGAACCCAGTCAACGCGGCCTGCACACCGTTGTTCGCGGAGAAGAAGCCAGCGGCCAGGGCGTTGCCGTGGTAGGCGTTGAACCCAGCCCGGTTCGCGTAACTCCCGGACCAGGCGGCCTTGTAGGTGCGGGTCATCTTCACCGGGGAGTCCGGCACCACCGCACCACCCGTGTTGTACGCCCCAGTCTCTGGAATCCGCTCCCCGACGTCTTCCACCGTCAGGTGCCCCAGACGGCCGGAGGCCCCGGCCAGGGTGACCTGCTGCCCGGCCGGTGCGCCGCTGTCGGACGTGAACGTAAGCAGCAGCCGGTTCCGGCCCGGCCGGATGTAGTTCTCCGGGCTGCAATGGCTGACCAACCGCAATTCCACCTGCCTGCGGGCCGTCTGCACCAGCGGAAACCGCGCCTCTTGAATCTGCGGCGACGACACCAGCGGGGCACCCTCGTACCCCGACCGCAACCGCAGCACCAGCGAACCGCCCGCAGCCGTGCACTCGGCGGACCCGTTGAACTCGATCCGGTACATGCGATCCGGGGAGGCGTCGAAAGCCAGCTCGACGTACCCCATCTCGGTGCCCGCAGCTGTCTGTACCGGGGTGGCCATCCAGTCGACCGCGATCATCCCGCGGGGCCCGTTGTAGAGAGAGCTGAGGTCGTCTCCGCCGATGCTGAGCGTCCCGGCGACGTTCAGGTTCTGGAACGACGCATCGCCCGTCGACCCGATCGCCGCGACACGGGATGCGCCGTCGCGGAACGTCAGCGCGTTCGGCTGCCCCGACAGGAGCGAGACGACCTCGTCGCCGTCGTCGTCGAACAGCCGCATCCCGCGCGGGCCAATCTCCGCCCGCGCCCCGCCGGTGGCGTCACCGAAGATGGTGTGGCACTCCGAGTTGTCGAAGACACACCAACCCCGTGTGCCCGCCGACACCTCCAGGCACAGCACCACCCGGGTGGTGCCCTGTGGGGCTGCTACCTGCCCGGTGATGCGCCGCCACTCGCCCGGCACGTACTCGGTGGTCTCCGCGACCCCGTATCCGAGGATGTTGCCCGCGCTGTCCTCCCACCGGGCGAGGATCTTCACCGCCTGGGCGACCAGGTCCTGTGACGTGAGGACGTCCACTCCCAGGAACAGTTGAGAGGCGGCCAGGATCGGGGCCGTCGCCAACGGCAGCGTGAAGTACGCCGGGGTGTCGGCGGTCGCGTCCACTCGGACGCCCACACCGGTCCGATTACCGGGGGCGAAAGACCAGGCGGCCCCGGCGGCGGCCAGGCTGTTCGCTGTGCCCGCCCCCTCGAACCCGGCGTCCGGGATGAGGTTCGTGCCCTGCCCCACAGCCAGTTGCTCCGGGGTCACCGACCCTACGGCCAGGTGCGCCGTCTGGATCGCCCCCGCGCTGATCTTCCCCGCCGTTACAGCGTTCGCCGCGAGCTTGTCCGTCGACACCGACAGGGCCTTCAGCTCCCGGCCGGTCACCGTCTCGGCGGCGATCTTCCCCGCAGACACCGAATCCACGGCCAAAGAACCAGCCTGCACCGCACCCGCCACCAGGTGGGCAGTGTGCACGGATCCGGCAGCAATCGCCCCGGCCGTCACCGACCCGGCGGCGAGCGAACTGGCCGTGATACCACCCACAGCGATCTGAGCGGCCGTGATTGTGTTCACGGTGATCTCCCGCGCCGACACCGCTCCCGCAGCGATCTTCCCCGCCGTCACGGCATCAGCAGCCAGAGCCGCCGTCGTCACCGCCCCCGACACCAGGTTCGTGCCGTCGACGACACCGGTCCGCAACGCCTCCACCGTCACCAGGTCGACCTGCATGACCGACGGTGCGCCCGGCGTCTCGGCGGAGCCGAAGTTCAACCACAGGTAGGGGCTGATGAACCTGACTTCTTGGTGCACCATGCCCGGGGCCCGGGCGTCCGGGTTCGGTCCGGCCGACCCCATAGCGCCGCCGGGAACACGGTCCTTGAGGTAGCCGACGATCGTCACCCAGCCGTCCGCCGCCGCGATCGTCCGCCCGGATGCGCCCACGTAGTAGTGGCCGGACGCCGAGTTCGCCCCCTGCCGGTTCACCAGCGTGGTCTTGTCCGCCCCTACACCCAGGATACCGACGTACACGTTGTCCGGGCCCGCTGTGGGCTGTGCCGTAGCCCGGATACGGGCACTGACTCGATAGAGGGTTCCCGGGTCGTACGGAACGAGAGTGTTGCCACGCACCCTTATGTGCCCGTTAGCCTGCCCCACCGTCTGCCCCGTCGGCGCATCCGTCACCCCGGACCGGTGCGCCCAGGAGGCCCCGGGGCCGGTCTGGACAATCTGCCACGCGGCAGCGTCGCCCATGGCATCCGTGTACCGCTGCACGGCACTGTCCGAGAGGGCACCGCCCAACGTGGACAGGTCCACAGCCCCGGCGGCGATCTTCCCTGCCTCCACCGCCAGCTGGCCGATCTTCTCCGCCGTGATCGCACCCGCCGCGAGCGCGTTCTTGTCGATCGCGGCCAGCGCGACCTTCGCCGCCGTCACCGCACCCTCGGCGAGCTTCGTCTCGGTGACAATCCCGTCCAGGACCTCCTGCGCCACCACCTTCGACGCCTCCACCGGTCCCGCAACGTCGGACGGCACTGACCCGGCCCCGGACGTGTTGCGCGCGACGAGCCGTACGAACAGTGGCTGCTCGGTGGGGATGAGGCAGGTACCGCCGCGTGGGGACTCCCACGTCGACACCAGCGTCCCCGGCCCCGGCTCGAAGCTCGCGGTGGGGGAGGCGTGCACCTCGATGCGGGCGAAATCCATCGGTAGCCTCGCCCCGCCCACGAACGTGCCGTCCCATGTGGCGCCCGCGCCGCCGAGCCGCGACACCACCAGCGGCGGGCTCGGCTGCGGCGGGGGCGGCCCGTTCACCGCGATCACTCCGCTGGTGCCGTCCGGCTGCTGCCCGACCACTACACGCAACGACCCGTCGTCGTCGTACACCTCGATGCTGCCGCCCTCCACGGATGCGTTCGCCAGCTTCGGGGCGCGCACCGAGGCACGCAGCAGCTTCTCCAGGCGCACCAGCCGGGCACCGATATCTGTGGGCACAAGGGTTCCTTGAGAGGTCAGGCGGATAGAGGTCAGGCCGAGCCGTAGTGGAAGGCGTCCGCACGGTCGAGCTGGAGCGTTGCCGTCTCGCCGGCGTCGGTGTCCGGGCGGATCGTCCACCCGCTGATGCGGCACCACCCCGCCCAGTCGGTGGACTCGTTGCGGACGGTGACCCGTACGTCGTCGCCGATCTGCCAGGAGCCGATCGGTGCGGACGGGTGGTCGCGGACGGTGATCTCCTCGACGTGGCCGAGGCTCTGCCGCCACCCGCGTTCGGTCTTGGCGCGCTGGGCGAGGACGTCTTTGCCCCGTACTTCGGGGAGTTCGAGGTGGTGCTCCAGGCGGAGCCGGTTGTTGCGGACCGCGTCGATGGACCGCTGCTGGGCTCGCCCTTCACCGCTGCCCGTGGCGATGACCACTTGGGCGTACTCGTCGGCGCTGTAGGTGACCGGCGGCGCGGTGACGATGTTGACCCCGGTCGCGAAGGCGATGTCGGTGCGCCGGGCCCCAAGGCGCGGGTAGCCGAGCCGGATACGGCGCACCGGGTTGTGGTCGGCGTCCCACCACACATCACAGGTGTAGTCGGGGGAGTCCGGGCCCTTCACCAGGTCGTCAAGGTGATCGCCGAGCTTGGGCGTCTCCCACCACAGGGAGCGCCACGGCTCCTTCGGGGTGCCCGCCATCGCCTTCGACACCGTGTTGTCCACGGTGATGCCGAGGTTCCCGTCCGGAACAGCCTGGGCGTACGCCACGACGTCGCGGAAGATCTTGCACGGGTCGGTGTTCACGTACGGACCGCGCCCACCGAGTTCCCCGTCAAGGTCGTGCCGCTTCTCGAAGTACGAGGTCCAGCCCGCGGCCTCGATCTTCCGCTCCCCGTCTTCCGGCTCGGCCTGCCAGATGAGGCCACCCCACCGCAGCAGGCCATCCCGCTCCGCGTACAGCAGGGTTGTGCCCGGTTCGGTGAGCTCCGGGAACTGGCCCAGCAGGTGCGGCTTCAGCGACCCCTTGAACGAGCCGGGCCCGTTCAGGTCCGGGCCGAACTCCACATCGGTCAGCGGCAGGTGGTGGGAGAGCCACTGTCCGGTCAGGGCGTGCTGGGTGAGGTAGCGGTAGCTCACACCGGACCCTCGGTGAACTCAACATCCGTGATCAGCGTGCTGGCGACATCGACACTCAGATCACCGGTGGACCCCTTGGCGAGCATGGCCCGCAGGAACAGCGGCTGCCGGGTGCCCCGGTAGGCGGCAGGCAGGGTCAGCGTCTCGGCCAGGACGAACGACTGACGGCGCACCCCCTTGCCCTGGTCGTCATCGACCACCACGTTCTGGCCCTGCTGTGTACCGAGGACCGCAGCGAGGGAACCGAAGACGTTCCCGAGATCCAGGCGCAGCCCGGCCAGAGTGACCGTGCAGATCATCTTTGTCGCCCACGCAGGGACAGGGATCATCCACCGGGCCTCAGCGGGCCAGTCGTACCACTTCTCGTCGTCCTTCCACGCCTTCGTCAGCTTCGTCGGGTACGCCGTGTAGAGGATGCGCTCGCGGCGCGGGTTCGCGACCGTACGGACGTCGCGGATCATGCCCGCAGTGATGGTGCTCGTGTTCGCGGGGAGGTCCACCCGTGCCAGCGCCACCCCCGTCATCCCGGACGGCACAGTGGTGGCCGTGGAGGCCACATTGGGCACCACGTGGAAGATGGTCAGCTGATCGCGTGCCGGGTCGAGGTTGCCCTCGTACTCCGGGTCGATGATGCGCAGCACGATCAGGTCCGAACGCGGTGTGGCGCCGGTCGGGGCGATCGGCACCGACGCCGTGCCGATGTTGTACGCCGTGTACGAGCCTTGCCAGGCCGACGACTTGCCCCGGATGACGGCGGACCCGTCCGCGACCTGTACCCCTGCCCCCGGGTTCGGCAGCGGGGTTACCTTCAGGTCGGCGGCCTCGGTGATGCCTTCCGCCCCCCTGGAGAGGTCCTTGATCATCGCCCGGAACGTCTGGGCGGAGTGGGTGGCGCCGTTCACGAGCAGCGGGGCCTGGGCGAGCGTCATCGAGGAGGTTCCTTGTCGTAGAGGGCCACGTGGGCGTCACGCCAGCGCACGGTGAGGCGGGCGGAAGAGGTGGGGTCGGTGGCAGCCCACCGGATCTCGGAGCGGCCCGGCGGCAGCACGAATTCGTCCATCCGGGAAGCCGACGTGAGGGCGCCGGCGGCGGAGCCCGCGTTCTCGCGGAGCACCGTCATGCGGTCCGGCCGCGTGTCGAGTTCCACGCGCTCCCCGGCGGCGAGGTTCAGCGACGGCAGACTCAGCGTCCGGCCCGACCCGACATGCCGGATCGTCGGGCTTGCGCAGGGCCCGTGCACGGTGAGCACCGGGTGGGAGTCGGTGTCACCACGGTTGAACACCCAGCCCGGCCGGTCGTCCGGGTCCACACCGTCGGTGACCCGGATGGGCGCCTTCACGGGGGCGGTGAACCCGCCGCCGGACAGCCACGCCAACCGCAACGTCGCCTGCTGCTCGTTGTCGGCATAGAACCGGGGGTCGGTGACCAGGAACTCGACATCCAGGGGTATCCACCCGTGGGCTGCTTCCGCCCACACCGGGTCGAGCTTCCGCATCCGCCCGAACAACACCCGCAGCGGGGCGCCGGGCCACTTGATGCGCAGCGGCATCACCGCCCCGCCAGTCGTCCGTACAGCGGCGGTGTCCGCCGCCCGCTGGAGGGCGCCGAGGAGACGTCCGCCCGCCGCAGGGTCGCCGGGGGTCTTGATGCCGCAGTCGATCCGCAGCGTGCGGGTGCCGTACCAGTCAGCCGCAGGCCATACCCCGTCCGCCCCGGGTTGCGGAACGGTGTCACCGCGCATGTCCGCCAGACCGAGCCCTTCGACCTCCGCGACCGGGATGCGGGTGTTGTGCCCGAGGCGAATGCCGCCGAACTCCAACTGCCAGTCTTCGAGTTCGCTCATCGAAGGACGCCTCCGCGCTTAGCCCGCCGCATCTGGTACGCCACCGCGGACGCGATGCCGTCCGGGGTCGCGTTGCTGCGGGTGACGTTGATGGTCTGAGTGCCGATCGCGGGGGCCTGGTTCACGATGACGACACGGGTCCGCCCGTCCGTCGCGCCCACCAGGGTCTTCGGGGTGAGCCCGTACCCGAACTTGTCGGCGACCTGGGAGAGCACAGCTGTGGACCGGCCGCGCTTGGCCTGCCCCATCGGCAAATAGGCTTCGCCGCCGGTAGAGCGTTCGGCGAACTTGATCAGCCCGTTCGGCTGCGACGCGTACACGCCCGGCTCCCACAGCCCGCCATCCGCGTACGCTCGGCCCGCGTTTGCCTTCACCAGGTCCGACAGGAACCGGTCCGCTTTGGGGCCCGACTTCCGCAGGTGGCCCGTCGACTGGTTCGCGACCTCGATCAGCCGGTCTTCGTCCAGCCCGGTCAGGTCGGCGACCTGGTGGATGCCCCGGTCCTTTGCCAACACCCCGATGATCTTCAGGAGGTCGGTGAGCTGGCTGTCCTCCAGTACCTTCGACGCGGCCTTCGAGGCGTCGTCGGCTTGCTTGGCCTTCTTGGGGTCCTTCACTGCCTGCGCGGCTAGGGCTTCGGCGTTCGCGTCGCCCTGCTCGGCGAGGCGGGAGGCGAGTGACCCGTATCCCTGCGCGGACAGGGCGGTCAGGTTGTTCTGGAAGGCGGTGGTGTTCTTCACCGCGATCTTCAGCTGGCCGGTGTAGTCACCCAGCGACGCCTTCGCGGTGCCGGAGAGCTTGGTGAGCTGCGCCGCCATGTCCTGCACGTACCGGGTGGAGCCGCGCGCCATCTTCCGGGTGAGGGCGATGCCGTCCTCGCCCATGTCCTCCAGCGCCTTCGCCACGTCCGTACCGGCACGCTGGGCGACTGTCGCGAGGTCCTTGCGCCAACTTTCCGCTATGGAGGCTGACTTGCGGAGGTTGCGTTCGAACATGCCCAGGTCGAAGTGCTCGTTGCCCTTCTTGTCCTTGCGCTGCGACTTCGACACCACGTCGGAGACGGAGATCCCGGCCCCGCCGACCGGCTGGTAAGACCAGTCGGAGAGGCCGCCGTTGGCGTTGTAGGTGACTTGTCCGCCGAACCGTGCGGCGACCTGGTCGAGGATCGTCTTGGAGCGGGCACGCTTCGACGAGGCGAAAGGGATGTAAGCCTCCCCGTGCGTCTCGTCCTCCGCCCACACCCGCCAGTCACCGCCCCGCGCGATCTGCGCGACGTGGTTCTCGGTGCGGACACCGCCGTCGGCGTACGTGACGATCCCGCCGTCCGCCTTGGGGAAGACGTAACCGTCCTTCCACGGGCCCGGCTGCCGGTTCTGCGTCAGGTACTCGTTCTTGAAGATCGAGATGCTGACGGACTTGCTGCGGATGTTGTCGATCGCGTTCTGGATGGTGTTGGCGTTGCTGACCGGTGTCCCGGTCGGCACGGTCACCGCGACGTTCTTGCTGCCCGGAATGGCCGTGATCTTGAAGCCGAGCTGGGTGAGCTGGTCCCGCGCCGCCTCCGTGGGTGCGCTCACCGTGACGGTTTTCCCGCCGGGCACGTTGGCGATCTTCTGCCGCACGGCTTCCAGGCTGGCGATCGTCGCCGCCGTCGACGAGGTGACGGTGACGTGCTTCGCCCCCGGGGTCTGGCTGATCCTCGCGATCAGCGCATCCAGTTCAGAGCGGGCAAGGTCGGTGGGGGCGGTGATCTGCACCCGCCGGTCCTTGAGGTCCTGCACCTTGAACCCGAGCTTGTCCAGGTCCTCGCGGGCCTCGTTGCTGAGGGTGGCGATGGTGACGGTCTTCTTGTCCGGGGTCGCCTTCAACGTCTGCTGTACCGCCATGAGTTCGGCCACGGACTCGTCCATGCCAGCGGTCTGGAGAAGGATCGACACCTGCTCGGGGATCAGCCCGGCCGCATCCGCCAGCCGCCCTGCTGCCTCCGCGCCCACGCCGTAGCCCTGAGCGGTGGATATCGCTGCGTCGCGGGCCGTCTGCATCTGGGCCTGGGCGGCACTCAGAGCCTCCGGGAGGGTCTTCCCGTTCGCCTCCGCGTACTGGTAGGCGACCAGAGCGGCGTCCGCCGAGTTCGTCGACAACCCCTGAAGGAGGTCGTACAGCTTCTGTCCGTTGCGGGTGACCGTGGACAGCGAACCATCCATGTTGAGAAGAGACTTGCCGTACCCGTCGGCGTGCTGCACCCCGCCCTTCAACGACTCCGCCGCATCGGACACCGACCGGTTCAGCCGGGCTTCGGCCGCCGACAGGTTCACCGACCCTCCGGCCAGGACGGTCAGCGCGTCGTGCAGGGCACGGGCCCGGGTGTCGGCGTCGGCGGTGCTGTCGGACAGGGTCCGCATCGCGTCGGAGAACTTCCCGAACGGACCCACCGCATCCGCCGCCGACTTGCCCCCCGAGCCGGTGGCCTCGGCAAGGTCCTTGGCGTCCTTCACGGCCTGCGACATCTCGCCCGAGACCTCGCCGAGTGCCTTCTTGGCGCGCAGCGCAGCGATGCCCGGGTCCTTGTAGCCCTTGGCCGCACCAGCCATGCTGTAGGACCACTTCTCGTTCGCGGTGGCCGTCGCGTCCAGGCGCTGCTCCAGCGTCTTCAGTCCGCCGTCCTGCCCGAGGTAGGCGGTGGTGAGATCCCGGACGGTGATGCCCGCCTTCGACATAACGTCGACCAGACGGTCCTTACCGTCGAGGACCTTGGTGTCCATGATCGACTGAGCGGCCACCGCGCGAACGCTCTCGTTGACCGCACCGTTGGAATCCCGCAGCGCCTGGGACAGGGAGTTGATTCGCGACTGGTGTTCTGCCGCCGCCTGAGCCGCCTTCTGCTGGTGGGACGCCAACAGCGACAGCCCCACACCCGCAGCGGCGATCGCGACACCCCACGGGCCACCGAGCGCACCCATCAGCCCGCGTGCCGCGCCGCCGAGCCCGGTTCCCATCGCGCGGGCAAGCCCGGTGACGGGACCGTTCGCAGCCCTGAACGCCGCCGTCATCTGCCCCACGATGGGGATCCGGGTCTGGAGGACGGCCAACGCCTGCCCGACCCGGCCGACCGACTGCCCGGACGCGGCGGCCAAGGACTGCTGGACGCGCATCTCCTGCCCGAAGGCCCGGTACGCCCCCGTGAGCGGCCCGGCGACGGTGCGCGCTTGCTGCGTCAGGATCGGGGTGACCCGGCGGGCAAGAAGCATTGCCATGATTGCCGTCTGGACCGGGCCCGGCAGGGCACTGAACCCGCGCACCAGCCACGCCACGGTCTGACCCACCGGCACCAGGACCCCGGACACGGTGGCCGCCGCCGAGGACACTAGATTGAGGGCGGTGACGACCATGTCGAGGGCCGTGGACCCGGCCGCACCCTCGTCGCCCAGCTTCCCGAGTTCCTGGACCACGGGGGAGACGACGGAGCCGATGTTCCGCAGGATCTCCAACGCGGCCCGGCCTGCGTTGGCCAGGACGTTCACCCCGGCGGCGACGACGTCGAACGCAATGTCCTTCGCGGAACCGCCCAGCCCGTCGAAGGAGTCGGCAATGTCGTCGAACCCGGACGCCACCGCCTTCGACACCCCGGGGCTCGCCAGCGTCCACAGGTCCTGGACGTAGTCGAGAGCCTTCGCCAGGGGCGGCGTCGCAGCACTCATGCCGGCGGTGAGGAGCCGGGTGACCTTCTCCATCGCGGGCGCGGCAGCCGTAAAGAGGACCTGGCCCGTGTTCTTCGCCGTGGTCTTCAGCTGGGTGACTGCACCCGCGAGCCCCTTGGTCTGCGAGGCGGCGATCTCACCTGCCGCACCAGTACGGGCGATCGCCGTGTGCATCTGGTCGTACGACTCGGCACCCTGATGGGCCAGGGCTGCCGCACCGGCCAGGGCCGGTTTCCCGACGACCATCGCGAGGTTGCCGAGGAAATCCTTCTGGGACATCCGGTGCTGGGCCTTCTCGAACCCGTCGATCACCGTGCGCAGGCCCTTGAAGTTGCCCTGCGCGTCCCACGCCTCGATCCCGAGCTCGGCGAGGCCCCGCTTCATCAGCTTGGTGGGCTTCGCCAGGTTGGTCAGCATCCCGCGCAGGGACGTTCCTGCCTTGGACCCGAGGATGCCGGACCGGGCGAGCATCGCCACCGCCGCAGCGGTGTCCTCCAGCGAGATGCCGAGCTGGGCGGCAACCGGCCCGGTGTACGACATCGCGTAGTAGATGTCCTGGAGCCCACCAGAGGCGGCGTTCGCCCCGGCCGCGAGGACGTCGGCGGCGCGTCCGGCATTGTTCGACGACAGACCGAACTGGTCCATCACGTCGCCCAGGTAGCGGGAGGCGTCGGCAGCCGAAAGGTTATCGGCCGCCGCCAACTGCATGGCCGCGCGGGCGTTCGCGATCGACGACGTGGACGTCTGGCCCGCCTTGGCCAACTCCAGCATGGCGTCTGCGGCCTTCGACGCGGACGTGCCGGGGATGTTCAGGTCGGCGCCGAGCTGGCGGGCCTTCGCCGCCGCCTGCACCATCTCCTGCCCGGACGCCCCGGTGACCGCGCCCCACTTGTTGATGGCGCGCTGGTACTCGTTGCCCTCCTTGGCGATCTCCGCCAGCCCGGCAACGATGCCGCCACCGACAACCAGGCCGCGCAAGTGGTGCATCTCCTGCCGGGCCGAGAGCAGCCCGTGGCGGAGCTGCCGCATCGAGGCGTGGCCGTCGGAGCCAATCCGGCGCAGCCCCGCACGGGCACCGTCGGCATCCCGGCCCAGGCCACGCAGCCCGGCCCCGGCGGTGCGGGCACCGGTGTCGATCTGGCCGAGTCTGCGATTGAGGGAGGTGACGTCCCGGCCGAAGTCGCGGACAGCACGGGACGCCTGCCGTACCGACGACAGGAGGTGCGACGCGTCCGCGCGCATCTGCACGCTGAGCGTGTAGCTCGACACCGGGCGGTGCCCTTACTCCCCGCACCCCTATCTCCGGCCGACCCCTCGGCATATTCAGGCGGAACGTTTCTGCTGTTCCCGCTGCGTGCGCGGCACCAAGCCGATCCGCACGCCGTACCCATCAGCCCCCTCGGGGACCTGGTCCTGCTCGGCGGTGATCAGCTCACAGCCCACACACCGCACGGTGGTCGTGACATACGCGTACCGGTCGCCACCGTGCTCCTCATCCCACTCCGCTGCCCGCGTCCCGCACTGGTCGCACACGCTCCGCCGGTACGCCTCGAAGGCGAGGGCCTTTGCCCGGTCCGTCTCCGACCACCGGCCGTCACCAGCGCCGAGGAAAAGGCTGTGCGGGATGCGGAAGCGGTCGCACAGCTCCAGCTCCGCCCGGAGCTGCGCGTCCGCGATCAGTCTTTTCCCAGCTCCGCGGTGCTCGCCCGCGTGATCTGCTGGGCCTGCCACGCGGCAGCGAACAGGGCGTTGGACTCCGACACCGACCACGAGTCCAGGAGGCCCTGGGCGTCTTCCTCCGACAACCCCTCAACGACCTGACCGGTGTCGTCGCGCTCTATGTGCGCGGCGGCCACCAGAGAGGCGGGGAACGTCTCCGGATTCCACGTGTCGCCCTCCTCCGCCTGCTCCTCCGTCGGCGGGAACCGCTTGATCAGCCCGTCCAGGACCGGGCGCGGCAGCGCCTTGAACGTCAGCGTCAGCGACACCGCATCGAACGCCTCCTGTGCCTCCCGCAGCTCCCCCTCCGCCGCCTCAATCTCCGAGGCCAGTTCGGGGGAGTCCGCCTCGGCGGACGCAATGCGAAGGCGGGCGGCGTTCACCTTCGCCTGGTCCAGACGCTTCTTAGCCGCCAGGTCGTCACACAGCTGGAGGACCTGCTCCGGGAGCTGCCGGGCCCGCAGGCGGGCCAGCTTCGCAGCCCAGTGAGAATCACGTGAGACGGCGGAGGCCGGCGGGGTCGGGACAGGGTGGGTGGTGCTGGGCATTCAAGGCTCCACACAGGCGAGAGGGGAAAGTAAGGGGAGCCCGGCCGGGCGTGCGCTGCGCGCCGCGTGGCGAGAGAGGGGGCGCTGTTCGCGTCCGCCCGGCCGGGCGGTTCGGGGCCGGGCTACTGCGACGGCGACTTCGGCAGTGCGGGAATCTCCGCGTCCTGCGTCGGCTTCTCCGTGATCGAGAAGTTCACGGTGAACTTGGCTGCCTCGTTGTCGGTCGAGTAGTTCGGCGACCGGGAACCGATGCGTACCGGGAAGATGTCCATCGACTTCGATGCCGGGACGTCGCCCTTGCGGAGGAAGACGATCCAGCCGGTGTCGTCCTTCTTCAGCAGCTGCTCGATCTCGTCCGAGACCTTGTCCTCGTAGAAGCCGAGGCTGGAGTCGTCGGCCTGGTCAGTGCCAGGGATCTTCGACTCGAAGGTGCTGCCGAGGTCGGGGGTCTCGATCGCCTGGTTCGACAGGGACCAGCCGTCGATCGCCGCGATCGCGTTCGTCAGATCCGTGCCGGCGGTCAGCTCCGGTCGGGTCGGCACGTGACCCTCATTGACCACCGTCTTGAGCCACAGGACGCGGGTGACACCGCGCCTCGAATACTTCTTGACCTGCAAGGTCATCCGTCCGATTCCGGGACGGCGGCCTACGGTCGAAGGTGGCCCCGTCCCTCGACGTCGTGTCGGGGAACCGGCCCACCTCAAGGGAGAAGGGCGTCCGCGCGGGGCCTTCGCGGTAAGGGTGCTGGACAGGCCAAGGAGAGGGCTCCGGGCATGAATCACTGCACGACGATCACCCTACTGTCGGCAGCGAGACCTGACTGTGGTCTGGTGCGGCATCAGGCTGGGAAAGGGCTGCGACTCCCCGGTGCCGGGCGGAGTGCGATGCCACGGCACGGTGATTAACCAGCCACTGTGCGGCCCTGTGCGGACGAGGCTCACGATCTGAACGCTGCCGCCCCTGATGAAGAACCGTCAGTACCGCACGACATCACGCTTTCAAGCTCAGTAGCTGCTGGGCACCACAAGCATCTGGACAATCGGCGTACAGGCTGCTCCTTCAACCGCGATCTTTACTGGATTACTCCACAGCCTCAGCGAGGGTGGCAGTACGGTGGCGAACATGAGTGACCACATACAAAGCGTGACCGCAGCATGGGACCGGATCGAGTTGTGGCTGCACGAGTACGCTCCAGAATCTGCCGTTCTGCTGCGCCCACCCGCCTCTGAAGAGCATCTGACTGCCATTGAGAACACCCTCGGTGCGAGTCTTCCACCTACGTTGCGAACTTGGTACCAGCTGCACGACGGAGCCTGGGGGTCTCACCCGGGGGATGCCGACTCGGTAGACAATTGGGACGTGGCGGGTTGGCTGCCGACAAGCAAGACCTGGCTGCGACTGGACGAGATTCAACGGTTCTACAACCTGCACGTGCAGGATTGGGAACGTGAGCCAGGAATGATTCCTATTGCGTGCAATCCTGCCGATGGCTGGTACGGCCTCTATGTCGACGCCCGCCAGGGTGAGCCAACGTATGGAAACTTGGGTACGTGGGCAGTTGACCAAGCGAATGAGCCTATGCCCGTCCATAGTGTGGGCTGGCCCTTGGAAGAGTGGCTGGAAGAGCTGGCCTCGGCGTTGGAACAGCGTCGGTGTCTTCGCCAGCCGGATGGCAGCGAGGATCTCGGCAACCAACCCGTCATCTACCAGGGCGGATTGAAATGGATCGACAGCCGCGATGGCTTCAAGGACGGTATGCGCTACCTCGGCGATCTCTGACCCGAAGCACAGTGGGCGGTGCAGCAGAGTTATTCCTTCTGATGCACCGCCCACTGTCACATGGGCCCTACACCTTCGGTACGGTGCACGTCACGGTCGCCTTGCTGGCGTCGCAGTGTTCCATCTCAGGGAAGCGAACCCAGTACTCATCCGAGTCAAGCAGGTGATACTTGCCCGCAGCGGAGAAGGTTCCGGAGAAGCCCGCCATCGAAGTGGTGTTGATCCAGCTCGACATGCTGGAGCGCCCGCAGACCTCCGTCCACGTGGGTGCAGCCTGTCGCTCCTCGTCATACAGATGCCACTCGCCCGCCTTGACGCGAGTCGCGTAGGTCTGTGCGCACTGGTTGCCGCTGGAAACCTCATTCAGTCCGCCCAATGCCTTCGGCATTCCGCCACTGTTGTACGAGGCGGCATAGGCAAATTCGTCACAGGAGGCCACGTCCTTCTCAGCGAAATCTGGGAGGGCAGTGGTGTTCGGGTTTCCGTACTTGGCAGCCCATCCCGTAGGACAGATCACGTCGCGGTTCTTCTGCGGGTCCCGATTGTGAAGGTTGTTGGTTTTCGGCAGGAAGAACATTGGCTTGCCGGACTTTTTGCTGCCGGGGTGAGTGGGCAACTTCGACTGGATCAGCCAGGCGTGGGCAATGGCAGCCGGGGTCTTCTTGAAGTTCATCACCCAGGTCGGCCTGTACTCGTCGAACACGCACCCGGGTTTCACCGGGTCCAGCACCTTGTCGCAGCGAACGTTCACGTCCGGTGCCGAGGTACCCATGTCGCCCTCGACGTGGACCGCGCCAGCATCACCCATGGTGGCCTTGTACTTCCATGTCATGGTGACGTTAGTGATGTTGCTTGAGCTTGTGCCCGACGCCGTGTTGCTGATTACGGCGGTAGCGACATGAAGATCTGACCCCTTGGCGTCCCATGTAGGGAAGCCTCGCCAAGTAGGTGAACTGGTAGAGCACTGCGGTGCACAAGAGAAGACGGGGCTCAATGTCACCGGCCCCCACCCGGCTGCCCCACCGGGGCCGGCTACGAAGCTGATGGGCGAAACTGTCCACTCCTGAAGGAACGAGGTGGACTGCGGGTCCAGCTTGATCTGGATCACCGAGGCGAATGTGGCGGTCCCGACCAGGACGCGTTGCCCATTCACCGTGTCATACCTGATGGCCTTGATAGGCTGCGCTTTCAGTAGACACGCCTCAGTGCGCTTGATCCAGTCATACCCGACACTGGAACCGCTGCACCACTTCACGAGGTCAGCATCTGCGCGCACGCCGCCGAGACGATTCTTCACCGCGGAAAGCTGCTCTGCCGTCAAACTGCCGGGCTCACCAACCTCGACACAGTCGACAGTGTTGCTGTCCACGTCGGCACAGTTCTCGTTTGCCCCGCCACGAGCACTCGCGCCTGCTGAGGCAGGCACACTTCGCTTCGCTTCCTGGGGCTCCTGATAGCTCTCCAGGTTGACCGATGGAGCGTTCTTGTCCGGTTCGGGAAGCGTGATGTCCACCGCTCGGTTACGGATGCGGAACTTTGCCCAAGGTGACCAAGTGGTCTCATACA
Organism: Streptomyces sp. NBC_00237; assembly: GCF_026342435.1. Lineage (NCBI taxonomy): Bacteria > Bacillati > Actinomycetota > Actinomycetes > Kitasatosporales > Streptomycetaceae > Streptomyces > Streptomyces sp. NBC_00237. The sequence goes on from NZ_JAPEMT010000004.1 coordinate 720,506, forward strand.
GGCTTCCGTTGTAGCCGGAAGTGTGGAAGGTGTATGTGACCCCAGGCTTCAGCTTGCCATAGGGGACAGTTACTTCTGCAACCTTCCCAGAATCCACGAACGGCGAAACCAGGATCCCATAGGAATTGGCGTCGGTGAGCTTAACTCGATCTTTCGCGTTTCCCTGGGCATCGGTAGTGAATACCTCGAAAGACAAGTTGCTCTTGTTGCCGTCTGCGTCAGTCACCGTGTTGCGCAAGACTGCGTTCGTGTTGTTGACGTTCCAGACTCCGCCCGCCTGAGCGAACAAGGGGCCAGCTTGGGGGTTTTTCCCTGAAACTGGACGGCTGGCGGCGGCTGTGGCGCGGAGTTCTGGCCCTGCGGCTGGGCGCGTAGATGGTGCCGCATTAGGGTCCACCGCAATAGGTGCACCGTCCGCATGGGCCGGACTTACCCCTAAGAGCAGAGCCAGAGCAGCACCAACAGCCACTCTTCGGAAAAGCCTCATTCGATGCGTAGGGCTCAAGTTCTTGACCTCTCTCCGAACTGGATGGCCAGTGCAATGACGCCCGTCGAGCTTTTACGTCGAGCTGACCATCAAGCAACGCTCACAAATCGTGACGTTTACCTCCATCAACCTGTATCGAATGTGATCATTGACACGGTTGTACGTATGGTCGGCAAGGTGTCGTGAGGGAGTGGTGGAGAATTTGAAACCCCGATGGTTGCTGCCACCTGTTAGCTATCGGTGCCCACCCCCGGGATCGAACCGGGAACTCTGCGGATTGTTTGCGGATCTCCCCATCGGGGGCCGGTACCGCGCGCCTCTACCAGTTGGGTCAGGCGGGCTGGAGCGTTGCTCTCTTCTCCGACACTACGTTCGTCAAGACGACGCTTCCGGGGTGCTGGTGGCAGATATCCGGTACCGCTGGCTGCTGGTCACTACCCCGTCCGAAGCTCCCGTGTCGTCCGTACCGGCGTCGGCGTCCAGGTCTCGCGCCCACACATCTACACCGGGTACGCCAAGGCCGTTGGCCCATGCACCGGTTGAGGTACGTCCGAGGATCGCCCGGCGCACCTTGTCGGCAAGCCACTCCGCCTGATCGGTGCGCGCGCCGACCGCCGTCACCTGATACACGAAGACGGCGTCCTCGCCCAGGTCGGCGAGAGGTGCGCCGCTGACCGACCCGCCGAGCGGGTAGAGCACCGTGTACGGGAGCGGGGCAGGTTTCCCGCCGGCCAGGGGCAGGGCTCCGAGTCCGCACGGCTTGCCGGTCACCTTGGCCAACAACTCCTGCACGGCCCGGTTCATGGGGGAGCGGTCGATCACTCTTCGTCCTCAACGAACTGGGCGGCGGCAGGGCCTTCGATGGACAGCACGCCGTACCGGCACAGCCCCAGCGCATCCCACTCCGGAACCCCAGGGGTAGCCAGGACATTCAATGACCGGTCTCCGTCGCCATCGAGGAGTTCCGCAATCACCACGGCGCGGGCGAGCATCCCGCGTTCGTGCCCGGCCAGCACCTCGGCCAGGGCCTCTTCCAGGTCGCCGGTCAGACTCACAGCACCACCTCCACAGCCTGGCCAAGGGTGCGCGCCAGCGCAGGCCCGGCCTGCTCGACTGCCGGTCCCAGGTGCGGGAACGGGCGCTGCGCGTAGTGCCGACCGAGGGAGTCGACGCCGACGAACCCGAACTCCAGCCTGCGCGCCTGCGGGGCGGCAGAGCCGACCTCAGCCACAACGACTGGGCCCGCACGGTGGACTTCGGAGCGCCAGGATGCCCGGTAGCGGCCAGTGATCACACGGGGGCCGGGATGCCCAGAGGCGTTTTGCTGGACCTGCTGCACGAGGGACTGCGCGCTGTACTGCATCACCGTTTCCGCAGCGACCACCGACCGCTGCGCGCCACGCTCCAGAGCCGCCGCGAGGGCACCAGGAGAAGTGAACGATCCGCCGTTCATGCTGTGGCCTCCCGGTTGTGTTCCTCCAGCCATACCGTCCGCAGCACAGGGAACGACGACACCTCGGGCAGCGCCGTCACCCGGTACGTACGACCGACCGCCTGCACGTCCCGCGCCTCGACCACCCGTACCTCGTCCCCTTCGCAGAGTTCGGGGGCCGAGAGGGGAAGCAGCATCCGGTATCCCGGGCGCACCTCATGCACCCACGCCCCCTCCGCTCCACCACGGCTGCGGATGCGCTCTTGGTGCCCGTACAAACCCGCCTGCCCGGAGTGCACCACCAGCCGGTCGACGGGGACGAGGGCACCCGACTCCGGGTCCAGGACCTCGCCGTCGGCTTCCCGCGTGACCCGCACGGTGTCCGGCATCAGGTGCCGCTGCGCGAACCGGGCAATGCCCTGCTGATCAAGCAGCACCCTCGACCGCCCAGTCCCTCAGCTGCGCCAGCAGGCCGCGCGTCAGCTCACCAGGAGCGCCGTCGAGATCGTCGCGGTCAAGGACCGCCGCATCGAGCTTCGCGGCATCCACCGAGTCCAGGAACCCGATCACGACCTGCCGCACGCCCGCAGGCTCCACGACCACATCGGCCAGGCCGTCGAACTCCAAGCCCTTCCACCCGGACTGGACATAGAGGGTCAGCTCGGGGCCCTCGTCCACCGTCTGTGTGATCCGGTACGCCTCGACCGCTGATGCGACGTTGTGACCGTCGACTTCGATGACCGCACCGTCGCGTTGGCTCGCGGCGACCCGTACCTGGCGGGGGTCCTTATTCGTGCTCATGATTTTGAGCGTAGGTGTGCCAAGAAGCCGGAATCCTGTTGCTGGGAGGAGGGTGCTCGCTCTTCGTGTGGGTCGGGCCGTCCGTGCTTTCGGCTTCCGCGGGGCAGGCAGCCTCTTCCAGAGTGAATGCCACGTGATGTTGCTGCATATGTGCACATTTTTGGGCTTAAGGATTTATTCACTTTGGCAATGGTGACTCTAGGTGATGTTCGAGAGTGCTTCGTAACATCATGTGAGGAACCGTCATGGAGTGGGCTCCCCAAGAAGAACGGCGATCTCTGCGTTCGCCTGCGTGGGTGCGGTGGTCGGCGCGTACAGCACTGAGTCTTGCCGTGACGCTGGCCGGGGAGTGCGCCATCATGACGGACGCGGGAGCAGTACCCCTGCTCGGCCCGGCGCAGGCAGCCATGACGGCAGCCCCTCTCGCGGGTAAGAGCCAGGGGCCTGCGGAGGCACCCGATGAGGCGTCGGCGGCGCTGACGGCCCGGTTGCAGAACCGCCGTATCGAAGTGCTCTCGCAGCGAACCGAGTTCGCCACGGTATGGGCCAACCCCGACGGGACCCGCTCGGTCGAGCAGTCGGCGGGTCCGCTGCGCTTCCGTGCCAAGGGTCAGTGGCAGGACATCGACACCCGCCTCGTCGAAGGAGCTGACGGCTCCCTGCACCCCGCCGCTCACCCCTTGGACATGCGGCTGGCGGGCCCAGGCGAGGGGCAGGAACTCGTCTCGCTGGGTGAAGGCTCCCGGCGACTCGCGCTCGGCTGGGAGGGCAGGCTGCCCAAGCCCGTCGTGACCGGGGACCGCGCGGTCTACCCCTCGGTCCGTCCGGGCCTGGATCTCGTGCTGGAGGTCTCTCGCACCGGCGTTGAGGAAACCTTCATCGCCCACAACCGCAAGGCCGTGCGGGAGTTGGAGAAACTCGACGTGCCGCTGAGGGCGCGCGGAGGGAAGCTGACGGAGGGCCCGGACGGCCACGAGCTTGTCGACGGGGCCGGCCGGGTGCTCGCCACGATGGGCGAGGCGACTTTGTGGGACAACGAGTTCGACAAGCGGTCCGGCGACCCCGAAGACGTCGAGGAAGTCGACTCCCAGGCGAAGCCCACGGGCGACGGTGTCGAGCTGAGTTACGACGTGAGCACCGCATTCCTGGCCGACGCCGACACGAAGTATCCCCTCACCCTTGACCCGGCGATCAGCTTCGGGCCCGCCTTCGATGCGTTCGTGCAGCAGGGTTACACCACGGACCAGTCCCGTGCCGAGGAACTGAAGTGGGGCAACAACGGCTCCGGCCAGGTCGCCCGCTCCTATCTGGGCTTCGACACCGGCAAGGTGAAAGGCCGTCAGATCCTGTCGGCGAAGCTGAGCCTGTTCAACCACCACTCCTGGTCCTGCCAGGACCGTAGCTGGGACGTGTGGTGGACCGCCCCGGCAGGTTCCGGTGCCCGGTGGACGAACCAGCCGCGCTGGATCAGCAAGTTCCACTCCTCGCCCGAGACCCGCGGGCCCTCTCCATGTGGCCCGGGCTGGATCAGTTCAGACGTCACCACCCTGATGCGGCAATTCGCGGGGTGGAAGGACAACGTCCGCCACTACCTCGGCATCCAGGCCGCCAACGAGAACGACCCCTACGGCTGGAAGCGCGTCTCCTCCGCCGAAGGCCCCCGCCCCCCGGTCCTCGCCGTCACGTACAACACCGTCCCCAACACTCCCGCCACTCCCTCCATCACCCCTTCACGCACCGACTCGGTGGGCACTTTCATTCCGACCACCACACCCACCCTCTCGGTGACACCGCACGACGCGGACGGGGGAAACCTCACTGCCCAGTGGGAGGTGTGGGAGTACGGAGGCAAACAGCCGATCGTCTCCGGCCAGTCCCGGGGCACCTCCGGGCGCAGTCAGAGCTGGCGGGTCCCCGCCGACCATATGAAGGAGCGCGGCCGCTATTCGATCCGCGTTCGGGTATGGGACGGGCACGCATGGTCCGGCTGGTGCAGCCCCTGGCAGCAGGTGTACTCCGTCCTGACCACCCCGCCCGGCCCGCCCAACCTGTCCTCCACCGACTTCCCCCAGAACACCTGGGGCGGCACGGAGGACGGCAAGGGCAACCTCACCGGCACCATCAACGCCGTCCCGGTGAGTGCCTTCACGCGCACGGTCATCTGGCGTATCGACGGACAGCCCTGGCGAGAGACCGCGTGGAAGCCGACGGTGCCGCTGGCAGTGTCGGTGAAGCCCGGCGAACACACCCTGCAAGCCAAGACCCGCAACGCATCCGGCCTCGAATCCACCATCGTCTCCTACCCGTTCCTGGCCGGTAAGGGCGCAGCCCTGCTCTCGCCGTCGCAGGGCGCCCGGTCGGCCCGCCGCACGGTGCTGGCCTCCCGGGGTTCGGAGCAGGACACCGGCGTGCGCTATCAGTGGCGACGCGGTGCGACGGACGACTGGCAAGACGTGCCCGTCGGGGACGTCGCCCTCACCGCCGGGGGAGGCCCGGTTCAGTCCTGGCCGCTGGCCGCGCCCGGCGGCAGGCCCCCGGCCCTGAACTGGAACCTGTCGGCCACTCTCAAGGACAACAGCACCGTCGAGGTGCGGGCCTACTTCACCTCCGAGGGACGGACCCGTATCTCCCCGGCGAACGAAGTGACGCTGGACAAGGACGCGGGCCAGGCTCCGAGTGAAGCCGTCGGCGCGGGCTCGGTCAACATGCTCACCGGCAACTACACCCTCTCCGAGACCGACGCCTCGGCCTGGGAGCTGAACGTCACCCGCACCCTCGGCTCGCGTCGTACCAGTGCAGACACGCAGCACCAGGGCTACGCCCCGGTCTTCGGCCCCGGCTGGCTGCCCGGGACGGTTTCGGACATCAGCGAGTCGGACTTCACCGCGGTGCGCAAGACCTCCGCGACCTCCGTCGAGGTCAACTTCGCCGACGAGGACGGAGTCGCCGGCATCGGGTTCAACGCCGCACCCGGCGGCAAGTGGACCCCGGAACCCGGGGCCGAGGACTACACCCTCACCGGTTCCCTGAACAGCAACTTCACCCTGACCGACACCGACGGCACCGTCACCACCTTCACCGACGTGACAGGCGATGGGGCCACGTGGCAGCTTGCCTCAAGCTACCTTCCCTCATCCAACTCCACTACTCGCCAGACCTACGAGAAGACGGCCGTCGGCGGCAAGGCCCTGGTACGGCCGAAGTACCTCATCGCGCCCACCACTGCCGTACCCCAGGCCACGTGCGAGACCGCTCCGGCCACCGCCGGATGCCGCCTGATCGAGTACGTCTACGCCACCGCCACCACCGCAACCGCAGGCAAACCCGGCGACGTTACCGGGCAGGTGCGCGAACTGCGCCTGTGGGCCACCGACCCGGGCACCAGGACAGCGACGGCGAGCACGATCTCCGCGTACGCCTACGACGACAAGCAGCGCCTCACCGCGCAGTGGGACCCCCGCATCACCCCCGCCGTCACCACTCGCTACACCTACGACCAGGCCGGACACGTCACCACCCACCAGAGCGGCAGCGACCAGCCCTGGACCATGGTCTACGGACGCGTGGCCAACGCCCCGGACAGCGACGACGGCGCACTCCAGGCCGTCCGCCGCGCCACCCTCACCCCCGGCACCCAGAACGAGACCAACGGCACCGCCCAGACCACCCTCGTCTATGGCGTCCCCCTCACCGGTGACAACGCCCCGCACCCCATGGGCAACAAGGACGTCAGCCAGTGGGGCCAGAGCGACGCCCCCACGGACGCGGCCGCTCTCTTCCCCGCTGACAGCGTGCCTGCCACCAGCGATGGCACCAACCTGGGCAAGGACGGTTACCGCCGCGCCGCCCTCACCTACATCAACGCCTCCGGCCGACAGGTCAACACCGCCGACCCCAAGGGGGGCATCACCACCACGCAGTACGACGAGTACGGCAACATCGTCCAGCAGCTCACCGCCGCCAACCGGACCCTGGCCCTCGGCCAGGGCGAGAACGACGAGGTCACGGAAGAGACCCTCCGCACCCTCGGACTCACCGACACTGCGCCGGACGAGCGCGCCCAGCTCCTGTCCACCGGGTCCACCTACAGCGACGACGGACTCAGGGAGACCGACAGCCGTCAGCCGCTGCGCACCACCGTCCCCGAAACTGATCTCACGAACGGTGGGAACACCTTGGCCACCGCCGGGACCGCAGTGGCGGCCCGGACCTGGGTGCACCGCGAATTCGACCAGGGGCGCCCCACCGGCGGCAGGGCCAAGGCCAAGGACCTGGTCACCACCGAGACGACCGCCGGTGAACTCCCCGACCACCCCGGAATGGCCCTGGACCTGCGGACCACGACCACCGCCTACGACTGGTCCAAGGGCCTGCCGACCACCACCGTGAGTGACCCCAGTGGACTCGCCCTGACCACCACCAACGCCTACGACGACCAGGGGCGCATTACCAAGACCACCCAGCCCGCCTCCAACGGCAACGACGCCGGCACCACCCTCACCGAATACTGGAAGGCCACCGGCACCGGAGACTGCGCGGGACGCCCCGAGTGGGCCGCCCTCACCTGCCGGGTCCGTGCCGCGACCCCCGCCGACGCGGGCACCATGCGCGAACTCCCAACCACCACCATCGAGTACGCCCGCGAAGGCCAGAGCGCCAAGACCGTCGAAACCGCGAACGGTGCCACCCGCACCGTCATCCGCACCTACGACACCGCCGGACGGCCCGTCCGCACCGTCATTCCCGTCGGCGTCGGCGAGAAGGTGCGCGACGTGCTCACTGAGTACGACCCGGCCACCGGCCGCAGAACCGTCCAGCGATTCACCACCGGCGGAGCACTGCGCACCGCGTACGACTCTCTTGGCCGCACCCTCAGTTACACCGACGCCCACGGTGCGATCACCCGCACCCAGTACGACCAGCTCGACCGTCCGTCCTCGGTCACCGATGACAGCGGCAGTCGCACCTACACCTACGACCACACCGAGGAGCCCCGGGGTCTGGCCACCGCTGTCACCGACAGCACTACTGGCCGCATTACAGGCCGCTACGACGTGGACGGCACCTTGACCGAACAGAAACTCCCCGGCGACTTCACCCTCACCGACCACATCGACCCCACCGGCGACACCACCAGCCGCACCACGCAGCGGGGCAACGGCGAAGACGCCCTCACGATCGTCTCCGACAGCCAGACCAGCAACCCGCACGGTGAATGGACCCGCCGAACCGCGCACAACAGCGCCCTCGCCTACGGCTACGACCGTAACGGCCGCCTCACTCACGACGACCGCGCCCACGACGGGACCTGCACCCGCCAGCAGTACACCCTGGACCGCAACACCAACCGCACGGAGAAGACCACCGCCCGCTCCGACGACGACACCTGCGCCGCCGCCCCTGGCACCGCTGACATCCAGCGCCACGCCTACGACAGCGCGGATCGTCTCGCCGACGGCACCGTCTTCGACGCCTTCGGTCGCACCACCGTCAGCCCCGCCAACGAGCAGACGGCCTACTACACCAACGACCTCGTCCGTCAGCAGACGGCTCAGGGCTTGCGGACGACCTGGGACATCGATCCGTCAGGCCGCCGCCACTCCTCTTCCGAGGAAACCAGCATCAGCGCCGGCTGGCTGCCGACGGACGCCCGCCTCGTCCACTTCGGCGACGATGAGGACACACCCTCCTGGACCGAGACCAAGGGCGGGAGCAGCCGCACACGCCACGTCACCGGCCTCAACGGCGACCTCCTGGCCACCGCCACCGGCGACAGCGTGGAATGGCAGTTCGCCGACCTCCACGACGACATCGTCACCACGATCGACAACACCAGCACAGCCCTGGTCACCGGCTACGACCCCTTCGGCATCCCCCACCCCGACCAGGGCAGCACCACCTACGGGTACCTCGGCAGCAAACAACGCTCTAGCCGCACCCCCGCCGGCCAACTCCTCATGGGAGCCCGCCTCTACCAACCCACACTCGGCCGCTTCCTCCAGACCGACCCCGTCCCCGGCGGCAGCGCCAACCGCTACGACTATGTCCGCCATGAGCCTGTGAATCAGACCGACCTCGGTGGCCAATGCCCTTGGTGCGCCATCATCGTGGTCATCAGGGTCGCCACACTTGCCAGCAAGGCAGGGAAGGGGGCCAGAAAGGCCAAGAAGCCCCTGAACCAGGCGAACAGGAAGGGGCACCGAGGCGAGGGTCAGAGGACAAAGGGCAAACACGAAAAGGGGGATAGGCATGGTGGTAGAAGAAACATCCCGGAGAATCCCAACCGACGTGGCGGCGGTGGAAGGTTCTGAACAGTCGTTTCGACAGCACACGGGAATGAGTGATCGGTGAGTAGTTACGAGGCGTGGCGACGTGCCGAGCAGCTTGCGTGCGAAGGCCGCCGAGAGGAGGCCAGAGAGCTGTACCTGGAGGCGATGGCCCTCGGTGTGCTGGGTGCAGGAGTGGAGTATGCAGCCGCTTTGATGGAGTGGGAAGAACGACCAGAGGAGGCGGAAAGGCTGTTGCGGGCCTCCCTCGACCAGGGCGAGGATTGGAACGCCGACGAGCATCTCTCCGTCCTCCTGCGCTTCAGCGGACGCGTGGACGAGGCGGAAACCCTCCTCAGGAAGCGGCTGGCTGCAGGCCGTCTCTATCTGGCCCGGCACCTTGCGAACCTGCTGGCCGATGAGCGTGATGATCGGGTCGAGGCGGAGTACTGGTACCGCAAAGCGGTCGAAGACGGCGACCCCAAGACCCTCAACGACCTGGCTCTGCTGCTCGAAGAGATCCCCGGCCGCGTCGATGAAGCCGTGCAGCTCCTCACTCGCGCCTACCTAGAAGGCGACAGACTGGCCGCGGGCAACCTCGGCCGATTGTTCTGGAGACAGGAGCACCTGGCTGAGGCACTCCGCTGGCTGCGTATCGCAGTGTCTGACGGCCAACACGAACTCACCGCAGTCCTGGCCGAACTCCTCGATGAGACGGGAGAACACACCGCGGCCGCTAGCCAGTGGCAGGAAGCAATCAGGCTCGGCTTGTCCGGAGCGCGCACCGGATACGCACGCCACCTCAGCGCCGGAGATAGATCCCCGCGCGTGGTGGAAGCCGCATTCCATATTGCCCTCGAAGCAGATGACGAAGATGCGTCCTATCGCTACGCAGCCTGGCTCGAAGAAGAACACCGCCTGCCCGAAGCACTGCGCTATTACCAGGCAGCGTTGGTTGCGGGAGACACCGATGCGGCACTGCGCTGTGCCTACGTAGCCACCGACCTGGAGCAGTATCCCGAGGCTGAGGCGTACTGCCATCAGGGGATTGCCTTGGGAGACCCAGAGTGCGCCCTGTTCTTGGTCTACCTACTGTGCGACCTCAAGCGTACTGGCGAGACTCCTCCTTTGATCGACATCGCTGCGCGGTTGGGCGCTGACCCCCAGGATGTGGCAAAGGCAAGAATGACCAGTGCCTGCGAATCGGGGACAGCGCCAGACGGCCTGCCGCAGGGACCCACCGTCCGAAACAGCTCGTGAGGAAGCTCCCGTGCCTCCCGTTTCCGCCAAGAGCATGTGCCGCAGAGCGGCGACAGCGAAATCCCGCCTCGGCTGCATGGACTTGACCGCCCTAGACCGAACGAGCATTAACGGCGGGCAAGAAAGAGTCGGTGCCGAGTCCGCGGAATCGACCGGAAATGGGGTGCTGGATCAATCCACAGGGGAAATCTTCCCTTTGGTCAGCAGAGGCGTTGCCTTGGGTGCCGTAGCGTGTGCAACATCCAATCAACTGAGCTGCTGGCTGCTTCTTGGTGCTGCTGGATATGCCCCGCCCCTCGGTCATCTGAGGGGCGGGGCATGGTGCGTTTTCCCTCTGTTCGTGGTGCAGTACAGTGGATCTCCCGTGGGGCTTTTGAGATAAAAAATGCGAAAAGCTCCAATCAAGGAGGTGTGGTGCTGATGTCGGTGCCTACTGGAGTCGGCGTGAGCGATGACAGAGAGTGGGTCATCCAGAACGCAAAGGGCAAGCAGTTCTCCTACGACTCGGCAGCCGAAGCCGTCGCTGAGCTGCCGGAGTATGGCGAGGGCGCCGTCGTCCTCACCCGAAGCGTCGTACGGGGACTGTTCGTGACGAAGCCCTACGAGGACTGGCAGCAGGTCGCCCCTCCGGACAGTCGCGACGCCGAGCAGTGACTCAGCCCGACGATTTCACGGTGCCACGGAGCTGCGGTCGGCCCAGCGAAGACACCTGGACAGGTTGGTTTTGGGGGCGAACGCGATGAACGTCCCGTCGCTGGAAGCGCAGCCCAGCCCCTGCGCGTACTGGAAGCGGCGCCCGGAGTTGACCCGGCCCATGTGGACCTTCTTCCCCCGGCGGACCGCCTCCGCGACGAGTGTGGCGGCTGCCTGGCCGAGCTTCCATGTGGTGCTGCCCGCCAAGAACAGCACATCGAAGTCGTCCCTGGGCAGTGGCGTATCCTCGGCACCGTCCTGCGCGGCGAACGCGGCGGGGTAACCGAGCGCACGGATGCGAGGCAGCCACGGCAGCGACTCGGCCAGGGTGGCTTCAGCGTCCATGGGAACGTCCGGGGCGACCGCGAACAGACACCACTGGGCGCGGTCCGCATGCCGCTCCAGCCAGCCCAGCCACTTGTCGTAGCCGGGCCAGCCCTTCCCGAAGCGCCCGTTGTCGGCAGCCCACACCACCCCGGGCGGGAGCCGGTTGCCCTGCCGGGGAGTGTTCATCCACCCCAGGAGGCCGGCGGCCATCGCCTCCCGGACGGCCGGGCTGGAAGGGGTGCTCAGGTACAGCACCAGGCGCCTGCGCTCATGAGCGTGACACCCAGTTCCGTGCCAGGCGGCGCACCCGACCCGCACGCGGGCCCACGCTGCGGCAGAGCAGCACCAGCAGCACGGGAACGGCGACAGCCCACGCCTTGCCGGTCATCTGCCCCGGCACAGCGGCCCAGACGGGGAACCCGGCAATCGTGAGGAACACGAGGGTGTCGAGGAATGCGCCGAGGAGGGTAGCGGGGACCACTGCCCGCACCCAGCCGCGTCGCCGCAGCGGGGTGTACAGGCTCATGTCCGCGCTCTCGGCGACGAGCACGGACGCCGCGCTCGCGAACGCCAGGGCAGGTGGGGCGACCAGGGCGGACAGCAGAGAGCCGATGAGGACCGCTGTCATGACACCGCGACGCCCCAAGAGGTCCTGAAGGGTGTTGCGGACCATGAGCGCGACCCCGGCGAGGACCGTTCCGGCGGTCGCCGTCTGCCCGAACCCGACCGGGATCATCCCGTACGAAGCAGTCAGGGCATTCGCGCCCACGAGCGCCCCCGCGTAGGCGGCCAGCCACCCCAGCGTCCGGCCGACAGGGAAGACCGGTGGCGGGGTCGGGTAGGTGTTCTGCCAGCTCTGCGGGTGATGGGCGGGCAAGGTCATCGGCGGGGCCTCGCGCACAGCTGGATGGCCGCCACCAGGTCGTGGCCGCCGGACGGCACGTCATCGGGAGCCGGTTCGCTGAGGAGCTGGGTGGCACGTCGTTCGAGGGCGGTCACGTTGGCGGAGTTGTCGATCGTGACGACCCCGTTGACGGTGACCTTCAGCGGTTCGGCGAGTAGGGCTGCGATCCGCTCGTGCAGCACCTCCAGGGCGACCGCGCGGGCGGAGTGCAGCCGGTCGTATCGGTGAGCGAGGTCGGTGAGGTCGGTATCGGGGCCGAGCTGGGAGACAAGCCAGCTCTGTACGTCGCTGTTCACAAGGGGTTCCAGATGAGGTGGGAAGGGTGACGGCGGGGAGCATCCGGTGTCGGTTGCTCCCCGCCGTGCGGGGGTCGGTCCTAGGCGGTCTTCGCCTTCCGGGCGGACGTACTGGGGGCTGCCTTCGGGGCGGGCGGTACGCCCGACTCCCAGCAACGCGGGTTGGTGATCTGCTCGGCGACCGCCGGGTCCTTCACTTCCGTGCCCGGCAGGAGCACCACGGGGACGCGCTCGACCGGCTCCAGGACGTGCACAGCGCAGGCTAGGGTGCCGAGTGCGCGGACGGCGGCGCTCACAGGACGGTCGCGGTGATGTGGCAGTCCGGGGAGTACAGGACCGGCATCGCCGCGGCGGCGCCCTTCGTCCATACCTGCACCGGGTCGTCCTGTACATCACGGGTGATGACGATGCCCGGGGCTTCCTGCCGCTCGATCTGCGGGTTCGTCCCCCGGGAGAGGGCCAGGGACTCGGCGGTGGTGCCGTACTGGGTCTGACCCCACTTCGCCCGGTCCGGGGGCAGCATGATCCACCGGTCCTCGGGCAGGACCCGCTTGGACACGTCGTCCTGCCACACCTGCGCCTTGTACAGGGTCACCGGCGGCAGACCGTACGTACCGCGCACCGAGTTCACCTGCTCCGGGTTCAGCGTCGCCGTCGGCGTCTGACCGCCCACCGGGGTGCCGTAATATGCCGCCCGGTACGCCGAGTTCGACGCCAGGTGCGAGTACGCCTTGCGGCTGGTGAGGACCTGTTCGGGGGCCGGTGCGCCGATGGAGTCGAGGTACTCGATCCACCGCAGTTCGTCCGCGATCGGGTCCGCGTCCACGGCCGACCACGGCTTCGGCGCGGTCGGCATGTTCGCCGACGGCACCCCGTAGTCGACCTCGACGGTCAGACCGTTCTCCCCCTGGAGGGAGAACTTGCCATCCGCCAGGACGTCTCCGGCGGCGAGTTCGAGGCGGGAGCGGATCGCCTCGACGTGCCGTTCGGTGTCGTCGTAGAGGAGTTCCACCAGCCGGTCGTCGTCCGCACCCCGCGACGCGTCGAGGAGCAGCTGCTCCATCTCGCCGACCAGGAGCTTCTGGCCCAGGGCCGGGAGGGTGCCCTCGGTCTGGGTGGTCTCGACCTGGCGCTTCGCGAACGGCACGCTCGTGTCGTAGGCACGGTAGGACGCCGTGTTCACGCGCCGCTTCGACTGCCGCACCCGCCACTTCACGTCCTTGACGCGGGTCTCCGCGAACACCGACTTGGTCAGGAGGAAGTCGGCCGGGGTGGGCACGGCCCGCGCGTACGCCGTCAGGTCGGCGACGGACACGTTCTTCAGGAGGTCGGCGATGCTCACGCGCCCACCGCCAGGAAGCGGATCTGCGCACCTGCCGGATTGGCGACGATCTTCGACGGGTCGATGCCGCCGGGGATCTTCTGGACCTTGGCCGTGCCGTGCCAGAACAGGGCAGCCGGGACCTTCGTCGTGCCCGGCGTGTACGCGGCCTCGGCGTATACCAGACCGGCGAGCACAGCGCGCCCGTCGGTGGCCGCCGGGTCGTAGACCCCGTACAGGCCCGACGTAGTGATGCGGCCGACCGGGACACCGGAGCGAACGAAGCCGTGGATGTTGCCCGGCGACGGCTCGACGTAGTGGGTGCCCTTGGTGAACTTGTTCAGATCAAGGGTGATGGTCTCCGTGCTGTCGGTGCCGTGCCGGGAGGCGAGCCAGTCCCGGTCAGCGGTCACCGTCACGGAGGTCGTGTACGGCTGGATCACGCCGCGTCTCCTGGTGGTGCTTGAAGCTGCACACACTCACCGGGCGGTGGCGTCGTCCACGAGAAGAGGCGGGGCGTGGTCCCCAAAAGCGTTGGTCAGATCAGTCGTTGGCGGGAAGCAGGCCCCGGCGGCGGGCCATCTCCACACCGGCCGCACCCGGCTTGCGGTCCACCGCACCCGGACGCGCAGGCGGCACCGAAGCAGGGGCACCACCAGGGGCCGCCGGGAGGACGGGAGAACCGGGCTGTGCCGGGCCGAACAGCTCCGGGCGACGGGACTTCAGGTCCGCTACCGCCTCACCCACCGCTGTCTCGTCGGCGTCGTCAGATACCCGCAGGAGCGCCACCGCGTCGTCGAGGTCACGGCCCAGCGCACCGACGCCGGCGAGCAGAGCACGACGGGCTGCATCCCTCTCCCGAGACAGGGCCTGCGCCTCCCGGGCGACGGCAGTCTTCTCCCGTTCCACAAGAAGTTGCTCGCGCCGCTGGGATTCGGTCAGCTGCTCCTGCTCGGCCTGCCGCTGCCCGGTCACGTACTCGGTCAGGTCGGTGGTGCTGGGGAAGCCGAGCTTGTCGGCCAGGGTGCGCAGTGCGGCCCGGCCGCCCTGGTCCTTCTCGCGGGCGAGGAGGGTGTTCAGCTTCGCCTGGGTGAGCGTGACGGTGTGCTCGTCGTTGGACTCGTCCTCAGGCGAAGCACCGAGGACCGGGAAGATGGGGCGCCCGTCACGGCGGTAGCCGAGCACGGTGTGCGGGGCGGGCAGGCTGCGGGTCATCAAAAGAGTGCTGCTCCCACGATGGCCCCGCGCCACGAGTGAGTCTACGGACGCCAAGGCTGCGGCTGCTCCAGCACTTGAACACCGGTCCTGAAACGTCGCCACCTGAATGTGCGGAGGACCCGCCAACCACTTCATCCGAACCCAGAGGGGGCATGCGCCCTACGGGGTGGAGCAGGAAGGCTCAGGCGGGCTCGGGGTGCCGGATGTGCTGCTTCAATGCCATCTCGACCCCTTTGTGGGGCTTCCCGGTCTCCTATGCGTGCGAGGTAATCGCAGCGTGTACGGCCAGGGATGTTTCGACGGTGCTCGCCGTACCCGACAGCCGTTGTCAGCCGTCGGGATTGCTGCCAAGATCTGCAGGACGTGCTCATCCGATCCACGGGGGAACTTGATGAATCTGCAGAGGACCGTGGCGGCTATCGCGCTGGCCGCAGCTGCCATTATGGGAAGTTTCACCGCGGCATCCGGCCACGCGCAGGAGAGCGGTTACGGGCACCATTCTACTTCTGAAGTGCTGGCTCAGGACTTCACCCCGAACCGGGCCTGAACCTTCCCCGTGATCGGTTGGCACCCTTGCCCTGCGCGGTCCGAGTGCATCGGTTCCTGCATCCGCGCAGAGCCCTCCGGGGATGAAACCGTCCTCTTCGGCGAAGGCGGTACACGGCTGGCCGCCGGACGGACAGAGAAGCAAGGGAAACTCCTCGGCCCCGAGTACAACGACGTCGGCGGGTGCTGCGCGATCACCGCCTGCATCGACCTTGGCACCGACGTGTCCCAGTGGGGCGGTGGGAACTGCCTCACCCGTGACGAGAGCGACCTGTACCGCTCCATCGACGACCAGCTGGAAGACATCAAGACGACGAGGAGGCAGAAGGGCTGACCTCCGCCGTACGTGCCTCTTCGGTGACCTCCACGTCCCTGACGGATCGGGTGCCGGACTTTGTAGCGACGCCTCCAGCGGGCGTGTCACGAGACTCGGCCCCACGCAGGCGCACGATGCGCTGGGCCTCTCCCCTCGCGTCTTCGATGGGATAGCCCGCATCCTGCAACATCCGGATGCCGGTCTCCAGGGAGAACACCCCTGCGGTGACGCCCTTCACGACCTCGTCCAGGACGGCCGTGCGGTCCGTCGGGGTATGCGGGCCGAACACGAGGCGCGCCGGAAAGCACCCGCCGACAGGCCAGCCCGGGGCCTGCCCGGCCTGATGGATGCGCTGCACCATCTTCAACAGCAGGCTGTACTTGTGGGCCCGTGCCAGACGCAGTGTGTCCACCAGGGAGTCCAGAGGGCCGAGCGACAGCTGAAGCGCGTACCCGCTGGGCACCTTCGACGGGTCCACCGTCCCCAAGCTCACCGCAGGCAGACGGGCGTTGACGGCAGCCCTGTCTCGGATCTCCTCTACCCGCGCCCGCAGCTCAGCGAGCTGCCCCGAGGTGTCGAGGACATCCATACGGCCCCCGTCGGCCAGCTGGAACACAGTGCCCGGCTCCACGGACAGTGGCTTCGGGCGGCCGGTGACCCGGTCGACCTCCGCGCGCGCCCCGGCAAGTCCGATGATCGGCGCCCCGGTGGTCGCGGAGGCGCGCGCCGAGTCGGTGTCGGTCTCCGCCAGCTCATCAAGGGCCTGCATGACCTTCGCCAGCGACGACTGCCCGAAGTGCTCCCCGTCCGCGACGGTGTTGCTGATGTGGACGACGGGGATGAAGTCCAGACGCACGTCCAAGCGGTGAAGAACTTCACCGTCAACCCGGGTGCGGAACCGGGCCTTCTCCAGCGGCAGATCATCAAGGGACTGCCCGTGACGCAGGTCGTCCACGTCCCACTCGGCATCGGTGAGGTAGCAGGTGGTCGCCGAAACCTGATCCGGTGTCCACGGATAGGTGCGCTCGATGCGGTTGGTCTCCGGCCGGTAGACGTCACCGGGGGAGAGCATGATGCCCTCGCTGGTCTCCACCGCGACCCGACGGCTACGGCCGTCCTTGTCCTGCACGACCCGGAGGGCAACATCGAGCGGACCCAGCTCGTACGTGATCCGCCGCACCCTGGCCTTCACGCCCCGCCTGGGGTCCTCGGGTATCTCCCAGGCCAGATGCACCCGGTTCGGGTAGTCGCCCGGATCGGCGTCGTCATCGAGGACAGGGAAGTAGAACCCGGGGTCGTACGTCTTCAGCCGCACCCGCCCCTTCACCGGGTCCCACGCCAGCAGGTACACCCCGTCACCCAGCAGCACAGCTTTCCGCTCAGCGGTCTGCATCCGCAACGGCAGCAGCTCCGCCTCTGCCCAGCTCCGCAGCCGCTCTTGGGCGTCGGCCGCCGCCACTGCCTCCGGCGGTGCGTCTTCGTCGCCGGCGTGTTCAGCACCGGGGACCGTGATCTGCTGCGACTTCCCCAGCAGATGCGCCAACGCCGTATCCACGAACGTTGCCGGATCACCGAACTCACGCCGCTCGGACGCAGCCTCGTTGCCGGTGAGGGTCGCGAGTTCGCCCGCCTGGTTCGAGTCGTAGGCCGCGAGCAGCTTGTACGCGGCCAGCCGCCGGACCGCATCGTCAGGAACCCAGGAGGCGTACGCCTCCGGAGACAACACCCGGTGGGGCCGCCGGTCGAGCGCAGAAGCCATAGAGGGCTTGTAGTTCAGCCACGACCAGGCATCAGTAAGGAAAGCGTGCAGACCCACGAAGGACGTCCCATCGACAGCCCCACGCCGCTTACCAGGTTAGGTGTGCGGAACTACTCCCTCACCAGCCGCAGCGCCACCAGCTCCCCGAACGGCTGACATTCGCCGGGCCACCTACCGCTCACCGTCTCCGCCTCCTAGCCTGAACAGGTACAGAACGATGGCTCCCAGCCCCCCGAGCCGTGAATCTCCCGCCGAGACCTGCTGGGACCACTCTCCGATCTGTGGATTCCAGCTGCCGCCCTCCGGGTGCGACAAGGGGCTGCTCCCGCAGTCCTTCCGCCACACCGCTGTGAGGGCAACCCGCGCGAGGCCGCCCTTGGGGAGGGGCCCCGCGCCCGGCCGCCGCCGTCCCGAGTCCGGCGGCGGCCGGAAGACCTCCGCCCGCACTTCGGCGCATGAGACCCCCGACCGGTTGCTGACGAGGCAGTCTTGCTGGCTGCGCACGGTCCGTGCTGTCCGAATCCAGTGGGATGATGTGCTCATGGGATTCAATGCGGGCTTTGCCCAGCCTGCTGTCGTTGTTACGGAGCGGGCGAACCACTTCGTCATCCAGGTCGAGCACGACATGGGGACCGCGAAGGACCAGGACCTGCTGGCCATGGCCCTAGAGGCCGGGGCGATGGCCGGCCTGCCCGTCGTCGTCGACATGTCGCGCCTCTTGTGCCTGAACGCCAACGTCCTCGACCTGCTCCTCAACGCCGGGACAGAGCGGCCCTGGCTCGCGGGCCCCCTCTTCCCACTGGTGCACAAGCGGCTCGTCGTCTCGGCACCCGCAGACGCTTTCCGGATCTTCCCCTCCGTCGAAGAAGCAACCGGCGAAACCTGGTACTGACCGCGCCACCCCGGGGCTGAGCAGAAGCGTTTCTTCTAGCGTCGTCCCGAGAGGCGCCCGTCGCGGTAGGCGGACGCGGTGAAGCCGCTGTGCTGCGGGTCGGCGAGCTGCGTCATGGCGTGCACAGCCGCATCCATCCGGTCCGGGCTGTCCATCCCGGCAACCCAGGTCACCATCTGCTGCTCCAGGACCGGCCACTCCCCGACGTGGTGCACACGGCCCTGCTCGTAGAGCTGGGCAATCGGCTCGGCGCGCAACCGTTTGCCGTGCTTCGCGGTGACGGGCAGGACGGCGGGCATCAGCATGTTCTCCGTGCGCTTCTCGCGGTGCAGCTCCTGCCACGCCTGGTGGAGGATCTGCTTGGACATATCGCCGCCGTAGTTCGACTCGACCACGATCGCGTCCGCCCGCAGCTCGATCGCGAGGAGGCACGCTTCCCGCCCCCACGCGTCCGCGCCCCGGTTCCCGGAGCGGTCATCCAGGACGTACAGGTGCCCGTCCCGGCCGGTCGCGGCGGCCACGATGCCCGTCTCGTCGCCCACGGCGGACTCCCCGCCCGCCGGGTCGACGGCGACGACGATGCGGGTGAGGTCGATGCCCCGGAACTGGGCTGCGCTGATGCGGTTGTTGGTGATCCACGGCCATCCCACACGCCGCCGTCCTGCGGGCGCAGCTGCTGCATGTAAAGCGGCCACCACACGCGTTCGCCGACCGTTCGCCGGATCTGGCGAGCGCGTCGTGGTCGTACCGCTCTGGCCACAGGGGCGCTTCGGCGGCACGGCCGAGCGCATCCTCGTCGGCGAGGGCGAGCGCGGGCAGGCTCGATGACCGTCCATCGATCGCCTTCGTCCGCTAGGACGCGACCGGCGAGGTCGTCCTCGTCCCATCGGGTTTGGATGAGGATGACCGACCCGCCCGGCTCGATGCGGGTCAGCGGGACCGCCTGCCACCACTCCCCCAGCCGTTTACGCATGGTGGGCGAGGACGCTTCGGCGGCGTCCTTGATCGGGTCGTCCACCACCGCCAGGTGCGCACCCTTGCCGGTGAGGCCGCCGCCGACACTGGCCATGACGGCCCCGCCCTCCGTTCCGGCGAGGTCGAAGCGGTTCGCGGCGGAGGAGCCGGGGCGCAGGCTGATGCCGAGCTGGGGGCTGTAGTTGAGGATCGCGTCGCGGATCCACCGGCCGTGGTCGTCGGCCAGGTCGGAGGAGTACGAGGCGATCATCACCCGGTGCTCCGGACGCCGCCGCAGATACCAGAGCGGCGCCCACCGGGCGGCACGACGGCTCTTGCCGTGCCGCGGAGGCATGGTCAGCAGGAGCTTCGTGGGCTTTCCGGCGGCGACCCGCTCGAACGCGGCGTCGATCTTCGCCAGGTGCGGGGCCTGCATCTCCCGGCCCTCGGTGAGGACCGAAGCCATCGCCCCGGGGGAGCGGTCCATCGCCAGCTCGCGTTCGATACGGACGAGCTGGGCGCGGAGTTCGGGGGTGGAGGCTGCGGCGATCTCGCGGCGTTGGGGCGCGGGAAGCGACCGGCACAGGGCGAGGACCGCAGCCTCGTCAGCCCTCGGCATCCCCGCCCTCTGCGGTTCCCGCGAGCGCGATCAGGCGCTCCAGCTCGGCCAGGCCCGCCGTCTCGACCTGCACCGCACCACCGTCAGGACCGGACAGGTCCGCACGGACGGGCCGGTCGAGGCCCAACAGACGGCTGCTGCGCTCGATGATCCGCACCGCACGGTCCACGGCCTGGTAGTCCCCGGAACGGATCGCCGCACGGTAGACCGTAAAGAACAGTCGCTCCAGTCGCTCCACCATGAGCTGACGCAGCTCGTCGCTGTTCCCGTCGAGGACGGTGGTGCGCTCCAGGAGCGCCTTGGAGACGTCCTTGCACGCCAGCTCGATCAGCCGTTTGTCGGTGGGAGGTTCCTGGCCGCGCTTGTACTTGTCGATGCCGTACCCCTGCGGGTACGCCACCCCGTCACTGTTGATCGACGGGTCGGCGGCGAGCTTGCGGGCGATCGTCAGCCAGTCGACGCCCGCGAGCTTGAGATCGATCGCGTCCGCACGCCGCTGGGTGATCGCGTCCCTGATCGCCCGGTTGGGGCGGCCCATGAACAACTCCCAGGCCCCACGCCACACTCACATGATCCCGTAGCGAAGACGGTCAGGGAGGCCGGGCGGTGGGCGGCATTGCCCCGCGCCGGTTGAGGCGCGGGGCGTCAGCAGCGAGCGGGCTTAGATGTGCTTGCCCAGCGTCCAGTGCGTGAGGCGGTCCACGAGGTCGAGGATGTGCCGGCGCGGACCGGCGGCGACGAACGGGAACACGACGAACGCGGGGATGAAGGCGATCACGGCGAACAGGGCCGGGATGAGGCGGACGACGATCGTCAAGAAGTCGACGAGGGCACGGAGGGTGCGCCCCTGGGACAGGATGTCGAGAAGGCGGTCGAACAAGGCGGGCTCCTAGGGGCTCGGTGAAACGACCTGGCTAACCGCCTGAAGGCGTACGTCTCCCTCAGATGGTGCCGTCGCATCTGGCGACGGCCGCCGGGTCGATCGAACCGCACCCCCTGGCCCGCTTGTTGCGAGTCAGGGGCGGGTTC